>NZ_AKJF01000128.1 GCF_000282475.1 Pseudomonas sp. GM78 | reverse complement strand
TGCCAGCGAAGGCGGCCTGACAGCCGACCCGTCGCTCGCGGATGTACCCGATCAACTGTGGGAGCTGGCCTGCCAGCGAAGGCGGCCTTCAAGCCTGCCTGGATTATGTCGACTAAATACGCCGCCTTCACTGCCACGGATACTTCTTCTCCCACGCCCAGGCATGCGCCACGATCTGTTCCAGCGTGGCATATTGCGGTCGCCAGCCCAGCAGGGTGTTAGCCCTGCGAGCATCCGCCACCAGTCGCGGCGGGTCGCCAGCGCGGCGTGGCGCTTCACTGATGAAGATGTCCCGGCCGGTCACGCGGCGCGCCGTGTCGATCACTTGCTGCACCGAGAAGCCCTGGCCATTGCCGAGGTTGAAGGCCGTGCTGCTACCTCCCGCCAATAAATAGTCCACGGCCAGAGCGTGGGCGGCCACCAGGTCGACGACGTGGACGTAGTCGCGAATACAGGTGCCGTCCGGCGTGTCGTAGTCAAAGCCGTAGACGGTGATGGTCTTGCGCCGGCCCGAGGCGGCCTGCAGGATCAGCGGCAGCAGGTGGGTCTCCGGTTCATGGCGTTCACCCAACTGCCCATCGGGGTCCGCGCCGGCGGCGTTGAAGTAGCGCAGGCACACCGACTTGAGCCCATAGGCACGGTCGAAATCTTCCAGCACCTGCTCCACCATCCACTTGCTGCGACCATAGGGGTTGATCGCGGCCTTGGGGTGCGCTTCATCGATGGGCACATACTCCGGGTCGCCATAAACGGCGGCGGTCGAGGAGAAGATGAAGCGTTTGACCCCGGCACGAACCATGGCCTTGAGCAGCGTCAGGGTGGCCGCCAGGTTGTTCTGGTAATACTTGGCCGGTTCGGTGACGGACTCGCCCACCTGGATGAAAGAGGCGAAGTGGAACACGGCATCGAAGTCGTGGGTTCTGAACAAGGCGTCCAGCGCCTGGGCGTCGGCGATGTCGAGTTCGACCAGTGTCCCGCCCAGCACGGCGCTGCGATAGCCCGTGGAAAAATTGTCCGCTACCACCAGTTCATGCCCCGCGCCAAGCAGCTGCTTGACCATGTGTGAACCGATGTAGCCCGCGCCGCCAATCACCAGAAATTTCATGCAGCTCTCCTTGACATCGTTGCGGTGTCAGCGCGAGGCGCATGACCCGTCCTTCAAAAGAGACCAGTGACCTGCGAGGTCACTTGAGACTATCACTCGCTTGCGATGGATTTTTTTTCAGGAACAGCCAATTGTGCGCCTGCAGGCCGTCGAACTTGATCGTGTAGCGGCCATCCTGGTAGGTGGCAGGCAGTTTTCCAGGTTGTCCAGGAGGCCCGCCCTGGGTGAACAGGGTCAAGCCCGGGGGGGCCAGCAGGGTTAGCGTGCCCTCGAGGGGTTCCACGTAGAAGGGCGTCTTGTTGTTGTCTTTGGGGATGGCCCGGGTGCCCAGGGAAATCAACAGGTTCGCGGACTTGCCGACGGGCGCGTCGTCCAGGCTTTGCACCACCACGCTGGCGTAGGCGGTATTGATGTTCACCTGGATATTGCCCAGCTTGATCGACTCACCGCCGATCCAGCCGGTGGCCGCCTGGGTGCGAGGCGTATCGATGGTGTAGAGGCCTTGTTTCCAGTTGCGCTTGAGTTCACCGGTGTCGGTGGTGGACTCGCTGGCCGTGGCGTCCAGCAGCGACTGGGCCGGGTCATGGAACACCTGTGCGTTGCTGGCGATGATGCCCGGTTGCAACCAGGGCAGTTGCGGCGTCTTTGGCATGGCGATCTGCAGCTTGCCTTTCTCCATGGCGGTGCGCAGCAGGGCCGAATTGGCCGGTGTGATGCTTTGGTTGAACAGGGTCTGCGGCGTCGGTGCGAAGACATAGGCCGTCTTCGCTTCGTGAACGTCGGCGCGCCGATAAAGCAAGGCGGCGGCGGGCAAGGTCGCCAGCATGGCCGGGTCGCTGTAGGCGTGCCAGTTGTCGGCCGATATCGATTGCCCGTTGAGGTCCTCCTGACTGTAGGCATATTGCATCAGCGCATCCCAGCCCTGATGACTGGCCGTGCCGGCCAAATAAAGTGGCAGCGAATGGCGGTCGGCGATGGGGAAGGGTTCGTTGTTCCATTCCGTGACGGTCAGGGGTTTGCCGACGACCTGGCCGGCGGCGATCCAGTCCAGCAGATTGGCGCTGGTCAGCGGGTTTTTCTCAAGCTGTCCCGGGCCACCGTAGCTGTGGACGTCGATCACGTCCCCGGCGGTCAGGGCGGGCAGGGCACTCAGGCCGTTGCCGCCCCAACTGCTGGTCGTGGCAATCGGCACTTTTACGCCTGTCTCGCGCAAGGAATCGATCATGTCGGCGTTGAAACGCCGTTCCAGGTCGTTGAGGAACAGTTTGGCGGGGCCAGGCTCCCAGGACCGCCAGGTCTGGTTTTCTGACAGGTCGTGCTGTTTGGCAAAGGCCTTGGCAGCCTTCATGTACAGCTCGTTGTGCCTGGGCACAGACTTGTCGGGCAACAGGGCGTTGCCATAGTGTTGGGTGATGTCGTTTTCGTTGGTGATCAGCACGGCGGCGATCGCCGGATCGTCCTTGTAGGCCAGGCCCGTATAGCTGTTTACGTGGCTCAGGTAATCTTTGGCAAAGCGTTTCATGGCCTGCTGGATCGTGACGTTTACGTAGGCGTAGCCCTTGAGGTCGGCGATGCCATACTGGTTCTTCGGCAATTCATCGAAGGCAAAGATGTTGTCGTTCGCCCAGAGGCCTCGTCCGACGTGCATGTCGAGCCAGACATAGATGCCCTCGTCCTTCAGGCACTTGATCCACCAATCGAGCTTCTTCAGTGATTCCTGGCTCAGGCGCTGGGTATCATGCACCTCCCGGCCGTCACCGAAGATGTTGGGAAAGACCCACAGCGAGTCATGGTGATGCAGTCGCACCAGATTGAAACCCAGGGCCGAGAGGCGCTTGGCCTGCAGCTTGATCGCATCGTCGGGTGTTTGAAATAACGTATAGGCCGACAGATTGGTGCCCCAGAAGCGTGCCGGGGTGTTGTCGGCAAACAGCAGTTGCTCGCCGACAGCCTTGACGAAACCGCGCTTGCCCGCAGGTTTTTCCTGGGCATTGAGAAAGGACAGGTCGACCGGCGCAGTCTTCCAGTCCAGCCTGTCACTCGGCCAGCTTTTCGGATCCGCAATTCCAAAGCGCTCGGCGTCGGTCGGCCCCAGCACCACATCGCCAGACACGCTGAACGTGGCTGTGAAGTTTTCGCGACCGGGCTTGATCCGGTCCTTGTAGAGGAACGCCCGCACCTGGGAGCGATCACCGGGTTCGAAATACACCCTCTCCAGCGCGGGCTCGAAGCGCATTTCGATGCGCCGCCCTTGGGGTTTGCCCCAGGTCCAGCCACGGTTGCCAGGCAGCAACACCGGTTCGCCCATTTCTTCGGCCAGGGCCGGGTCGAAGTTGAAGACGATGCCCCCGCCCATCACGTTCGACTTGAGGGTGCGGGCATCCAGCACCAGGTTGATGCTCAGCGTCTGCTCGTTTTCCTTGCGAATCTGCCCGGTCGCGTCGAAGTCCAGGATCTGGCTCTTGCCCTGCATGGCGTAGACAAAGGGCGAGATCACCTTGAGCGAGGGGGTAAAATCCGCCCAGTCCCAATTGCCGCCCCAAAAGACGAATTGCGAGGCGACGGCTGGGCTGCCGCCACGCGTAACCTGGGGCAGGCCACTGTGTTCATCCACGCTGGCAACCCATTCCGCCGCCCGGACGTTCAATGGCCAAATGACAAGAAACAGGAGAAAGACTGACAGCAAGGGCATGCGGTAAAAAAAACTCGTCATGAGCGTTACCAGGTCCGTTGGAGGGTACTCTTGCTGCTTTCCGTCTGTGCGCGCTTGAGCCTGCGCGCCATCTGAGCATAGGACACGCCCAGCCCGGCTACCGACCAATACACCACGGGGATTACGGTAATGCTGCTGACGGTGATGATGGTCACCAATATCCCGGCCAGAGTCGCCAGCAAGGCGCGCCCGAGGCGGTACGACTCATCGTCCCGGTTGGGGAACGAACGCATCGCCTTGCGAATGCCGAACACGATCGTGCCGAAAAAAGACACGAACAGCGACAGCCCGATAACGCCCATTTGCAGGGCAATGGCGATATAGGTGTTGACGATGTCGATGATGCCCTGGCCCTGGATCATTGACTGCATTTCAGGGGTGCTGCGGTAATCGAAGGAGCCCAGCCACAGATTGCGCTGGATGACGATCAGCGAGTTATCGATCAAGCGCTGGCGGTAGGTGATGTTCTCGGCTTCCACCGAGCCGATGAAGGGCAGCAGATCAATGATTTTCTGCCCGCCGGGCAAGACGGCCAGCAAGGGCAGGGAGAGCACTGCGGCGAACCCGAGCAGCATCAGGCGCCTGACTGGATAACGGCCGGTGCCGATGAACATGACGATCATGACGGCGACACCGATCCATGGGCCGCGCGACAGGGGCGCAAACAGGCCTCCGGCGAGCAGGAGGGCGCCGAGTCGTCGCTGCATTTTGCTGCGCACGCCCTCCTGCAGGAACAGGTAAAAGCCGGTGGCCACGGCGATGACATAGCCCAGCGCAATGGCCTGGCCGGTGGTGACGCTGGCGCGCAGCGAGCCGCCACGGCTCAGATAGGTGGCGATTTCCCATTGCACGCCCATGGCGTCGGTCAGTGCGTTGTACAGCAGCCATCGGCGGGAAAATTCGAAGAGGCCGATCAGCGACAGCACCATGGCCGCGAGTAAAAAGCCCAACAGTGCGTCCTTGAAATCGCTGACATTCTTCAGCGCCCGGCTGGCAACGTAGTAAGGCAGAAAAACATCGAAGAACAGAGTGAGCGAGTGACGCAACGTGTCTGTGGGCGTGGTCTGGCGCAGGGAAAGCGCGGCAGTCAGGAGGAGAAAGGCGAGCAGCAGTTTGTCCGGCCAGATGCGTCCGAAGGGCAGAGTATCGGGCTTCCTGCGCAAGGCGAGAAACGCCGGGAGCAGCACGCACAGGGACAATATACGTACATGGTTCAGGTCAACAAAATAGTTGACCAGGCCGAAGCCGGGGACCTGCGCCGAGGCCGGAGGAATGAGAAACAACAGGAAGAAAAACAACGTCACGGGGTTGCGCTCACGCTGTCGCGTGACCGTCAGGATGATAGCGGTAACGCCCGCATACACCCAGAAGCTGTGGGAGACAAAGGCCACCAGCGTCAATGCGAACCATAGATTGCGCCGACGGGTGAAATCACTGAGAGGGATCAGATCTGCCGCCGGTCGCCGTGCAAAAGCGAAGACGATACCGGCAAGGACCAGGATGACGACTAACGCGCGAAAGTGCTCAGGCATGGGCTACCGATATATTTGATGAGTGAGCGATGGCTAATGGCTAGTGGTTTGCCTAATAGCGACTATAGTACCTTTCGTGTCGTCCAATACGGGATTGATGTTATGCCTTCAGTAAACATCTCGCCAACGTTTAGCCTTCGCGGGCGAGCAATATCTGCTGGGGCATGGAACCTGGTGGCGTTGGTCACCTCTCAAGTGATGCGCCTGGCCGGCAACCTGGTGATGACCCGCCTCCTGATGCCGGAAATGTTCGGCATCATCAGCATCGCCGCCACCGTTTTATTCATTCTGCACCTGCTGTCCGATGTAGGGTTGCGCCAGAACATCCTGCAGAGCCCGCGCGGCGACGATCCGGTTTTTCTCAATACCCTCTGGACCGTGCAGATCGTGCGCGGCTTTGTGTTGTTTGCCTTGACCCTGTTTCTCGCCGTCGCTGCCTGGTATGCGCAATCCATCGATTTCTGGTCGCACAGCTCCACCTACGCCGCGCCGGAGTTGCCGATGGTATTGGCCTGGACCGGTCTTACCGCGATCATCTACGGGTTCCAGTCGACGAAAGTCGACCTGGCGGTTCGCGCTTTCCAGCAAAAGAAAGTGGTTATCGCCGAATTTCTTTCCCAGGTGGTCGGCCTGCTGGTGATGTTGGCCATCGGTTACTTTACCCGCTCCATCTGGTCGCTGGTGGCTGCCGGCCTGGCCGCGGCCCTGGCCAGCACACTGCTTGGGCATTTCTGGTTCGAGGGACCGTCCAACCGTCTGAAGTGGGAACGTGCCGCGCTCGACGAACTGGTGGTCTTCGGTCGCTGGATACTGTTGTCTTCGGCCGTGGGCGTACTGTCCATGCAGGGGGACCGGATCATTTTCGGCGGCAGCATGACCGTCACCGAAATGGGCGTGTATTCCATTGCCGGACTGATCCTGGGCGCGCTTCAGACCGGTGTATTGAAAGTGGTCGGGGCCGTGGCCCTGCCGGCCTTCGGTGAGGCCTCGAGAACCAACGACCTCGAGCGGCTGCGCAGGTTGTATTACCGCTTCAAGATGATGGTGGACGTTGCGCTGCTGTTTCTTTGCGGATTCCTCTGGGTCACCAGTCCACTCATCATCAAGGTGTTGTACGACGACCGTTACGCCCAGGCAGGCCACATGATGGCCGTGCTTTCGACGTCGTTTTTCGTGATGCGCTACATCGTGGCCAATCAAGTCTGGATCGCCTTGGGACTCACCAAGTACCAGGCCATCGACAACATCATTCGGGTTGTTTCGTTGTGGGTGCTGGTGCCACTGTTATTGGCTATCGGCGGGGTCGATTACGCGATCTGGGGTGTCGCCCTGCATACGTTGCCGACCCTGGTGCTGGTTGTGTATGTCAATCGTCGCGTGGGTATCCTCGATATCAAGCGTGAACTGATCGTGTTGCCTATGCTGGTGGTGGGGGCCTTGTGTGGTGAGCTGGTGCTGGTCGTTTCCAGGTGGCTTTTCGGTTGAAGCGGTTGGCCAGGGTTTCTTGACGTTGAAGCACCCTTTGAATCTCAGATGCAATCTCGATGCCGTGGAGCCGTGAACGATGAGTGAACGCGAGTTGAATGCCTCTGTCATTAGTCGCAGAGGTCTCATTCGGGCATTTGCCCTGTTAAGCCTGGGGGGGCTGGCGATGAAATTCACCGGGGTTGGGGCCCGGCCTCCTGCAGGAAAATCGGAGTTTGTCGTTATCAACGGGTGGGTGTTACCTGCCGCGCATTTCCGGTAACTGCAAATATGATCAAAGACTACCAAACGCAGAAAGACCTGCGCGATCACTATGATTTCTGCATCGTTGGTGCAGGCCCGGCCGGCATTACGCTAGCCTTGCGTTTGGCCGGCAATGGCTGGCGCGTAGTGCTTCTCGAGGGCGGGGGGCGCGAATATGCGCCGTATTCGCAAAACCTCTACAATTGTCCTTCCACGGGGTTGGATGTCTTCGCTGAAGAAACCCGCCTGCGCTACCTGGGGGGTACCTCCAACCACTGGGCGGGTCGTTGCCGTCCCTTCGAACCTTCGGATTTTACCCTGTCCCCTCCGGTGAATTTGCCCGGCTGGCCCATCGCGTTTTCCGAGATGGAGCGCAATCTGCCAGCGGCCATGGCCATTCTGGACCTGCCGCTGGACTCGGGATTCAAGACCGTCAACGCGGCCTTTCACAGCGACGAATTCGAAGCCGACCGTTTCCTGCTCAGTCCGCCGACTCGATTTGCACAAAAATATGCCAAGGAGCTCGAGGAGGCCGAGGGCCTGGACGTCTTCATCAATTGCAATTGCGTCGACCTGGATTTCGACAGCAAGACCGGTCGCATCACCGCCGTCGTAGTGTCCGATTACGAACGCAATCAAGCGCACATCTCGGCCAGGCAATTCATCCTGGCCACTGGCGCGATTGAGAATGCCAGGCAGTTGCTCAACAGCAAATCCTTGGCCGCCGCTGGCGTTGTCACCGAGGATGGCCTGGTCGGTCGATGCTTCATGGAACACCTGAACATCGCCCTCGGTACCTTCATCCTCAACAACGGCGAAAGCCGGGAGGCCAGGCAGTTCTACACCAAGGATGCGTTTGTGATCGAGCATCACTCCGGTAAAGGCAATGTCACGGCTTCACTGTTGTCGGCCGTGGAAACCTATGGGCGCATGGCGGCAATCAAGGGCTTTTTCGAAAACCTGGCTTGCGAGGCTGGCATGGCGCACAAGATCGAGTTCATTACCAAGTTCAACTGTCCCGGTGACGGCGAGCTCTCCACGATGATCGAGCAGTTTCCCAACCGCAAGAGTCGCGTCGCGTTGACCGAAGAGCACGATGAGCTGGGGATGAGAAAGGCCAACATCCACTGGGAGCTCGCCCCTGAAGACAGGGAGACGGTAAAAAGCATAGGCCTGGAAGTGGCAAAGTGTTTTGCCGAAGAGGGGCTTGGCTATGTCAAGTTGGAGGAAGCGGTGTATGACGTTTCCTTGCCACTGAAGGTCGTGCCGCATGCCCATCACATGGGGACGACCCGGATGGCGACCTCCCCTGAATTCGGGGTGGTCGATGAGAACTGCAAAGTGTTCGGCACCAATAATCTGTACGTCGCTGGCAGCAGTGTGTTTTCAACCGCTGGCGCGAGCAATCCAACCATGCCGCTGCTGCAGCTGACGCTGCGGTTGGCGGATTACCTCAACCATCAAATGGGCCCTGCGACAGGCAGGTATTCTTGAATTGAAAAGTCTTAGGGAGAGCAACCAAATCGGGGTGCCACAAAAACAACAAAACCATGGTGCATCTGGTCTTGGAACCGATGTGAAACGCTGACTTTTGTGAGGCTGACAGGATGATTGGGCTAGCAAGGCGTGCAATAAGTTACTACGCATGGAAAACAGGTCGGGGGAAGGGTTTATACAAGAGGTTTTGTCACCCCACAGGCTTCGAATGGGCAGAGTTCCTGGCGCGCTGGGGAGGTATACACTCGGTCGGCAAGGGCGTGTGGATCAATCCCGGTTGCAACATCCCCGACCCTTCGCTGCTGCGCCTGGGCAACAACGTCGGCTTGTCCGATTGCACAGTGTTCGGGCACGACGGCATCATTGGCCTGTTCGAGGTCAGCGCGGGCAAAACGCTCGACTCCGTCGGTGCGGTCGATATCCTTGACAACAGTTTCGTCGGTTATGGCGCTATCGTCATGCCGCGCGTCACCATCGGTCCGAATTCAATCGTCGCCGCCGGTGCCGTGATCACCAAGGATGTTCCGCCCGGAGTCGTGGTGGGGGGTAACCCGGCGAAGGTGCTCTGCACCGTTGAAGATCTGCTCAAGAAAATCGAAGAGCGTTGTGAAGCCTATCCGTGGATAGATCTCATCCGCCACCGCGGCACTCACTTTGATCCGGATTACGAGCCCAAGCTCAGGGCCATGAGAACGCAGTACTTCTTTGGCGAGAAAGCCAATGAGTAGCGCGCCACTGGATGTGCTCGTGGTCAACTACAACACGGCGGGACTGTTGCAGCCCATGTTCAATGCGCTGCGCCAGTCCAAGAGTGCCGACCCGGCGCGCTACCTGGTAGTGGACAATGCCTCGGCGGACAATTCGCTGGATTGCCTGGGCAGTATTTGTCCAGAGGCCGTGTTGCTGGCCAATAAAGACAATGTCGGCTTTGGCCGGGCCAATAATCAATTGGTTGAGCACCTGGAGGGCAAGTACGCGTTGCTGCTCAACACCGACGCTTTTGTGTCCGACGACACCCTGGCCAAGACCCTGGAGTACATGGAGGCTCATCCCGATTGCGGGATCCTCGGTGTACGCCTGGTTGGTCGGGACGGCGAGCTGCAACCCTCCTGCCGCTACTTTCCGACGCCGCTGAATGTGTTCCTCGTGACTGCCGGGCTTGAGCGCTTTTTCCCTTGGGTGAAACTGGTCGACGACCTGGCCTGGGATCATGCCTCGGTGCGCGAGTGCGACTGGGTGCCGGGTTGCTATTACCTGATCCGCCGTGAAGTGATCGACAAGGTCGGCTTGTTCGATCCGCGTTATTTCCTCTACTACGAGGAAGTCGATCACTGCCGGCGCGTCAAGCAGGCGGGGTGGAAGGTGGTCTACTACCCCCACACGTCGGTGGTGCATATCGGTGGCGAGAGTGCCAAGTCGGTCGACAAACTGAACATGGACGGCCGACAGTTGCAGACGCTGCAAATCGAAAGCGAGCTGTTGTATTTCCGCAAGCATCACGGTTTGCCGGGGTTGGCCTTGCACATGCTGCTGGTCGGCCTGTGTGACCTGATCCTGGGGCTCAAGGCTTTGTTGAAAGGTCGCGGTCGGGCCGCCATCAAGGCGTGTTGGCAACACACCCGTGTGACCTGGGCACTGCTGCGTAAAACCAAACTCGGTAGTCAACCCACACGGTAGGTCAGGCCATGTTCGAAAACATACGTGCGGACTTGCGAGCATACGAGGGTGATTGGGGCGCCCAGGGTTTCTGGGTGATGCTGGTGTATCGCTTCGGGCGTTGGCGCTATGGCGTGCGCCCGGCGCTGTTACGCAAATTGCTCTCCTTTATCTACAAAGTGCTGTTCAAGCTGGTGCAGATCGTGACAGGCATCGAGCTGCCGTGCGAGGTGGTGGTCGGGCGCAACTTCGTCATCGATCATTTCGGCGGCATCGTTATCAGTGGCTATGCGCAGTTCGGCGATGACTGCCGAATCCGCAATGGCGTGGTCGTGGGGCTCAAGAACGTGAAGGAGCCGATCGCCCCGGTGATGGGCAACAACGTCGATATCGGCACCGGCGCCAAGGTGCTGGGCAATATTCGCATCGGCAACAATGTGGTGATCGGCGCCAATGCCGTGGTATTGACCGATGTACCTGACAACTCGGTGGCCGTCGGCGTGCCGGCGACCATCAAGCAGCGCAAGCTCGCTGATGCCGAGCAATACTCATGAGCACGGTGTCGACGGGGGTTGGCGTCGTGGTCATCGGTCGCAATGAAGGCCAGCGCCTCGAGCGCTGCCTGGCTTCGCTGGTCGGGGCGGTGCAGCAGATCGTCTATGTCGACTCTGGCTCCACCGATGGTTCGGTACAGATGGCCGGACGGCTTGGCGTCGAGGTGGTCGAACTGGACATGAGCATTGCGTTCACGGCCGCACGTGCGCGCAATGAAGGTTTTGCCCGACTGCAACGCCTGTTGCCGTCGATGCGTCATGTGCAGTTCGTCGACGGCGATTGCGAGGTGGTCGCCAGCTGGCTGCCCCATGCACAGGCCTTTCTTGAGGCCCACCCTGAGGTGGCGGTGGTGTGCGGGCGGCGCCGCGAACGTTTTCCGCAGCGTTCCATTTATAACCTGATGTGCGATCTCGAATGGGATACGCCAACCGGTGCGACCAGCGCCTGTGGTGGCGATGCACTGATGCGCGCCGACGCCTTCGTCACCGCGGGCGGGTACCGGCCGGACCTGATTGCCGGGGAAGAGCCGGAGCTTTGCGTGCGCCTGCGAGCCAAGGGCTGGAAGGTCTGGCGCTTGCCTGCGGAAATGACCTTGCACGATGCGAGCATGACCCGCTTTGCTCAATGGTGGCGGCGTACCCTGCGCGGCGGTTATGCCTTTGCCGAGGGCGCGTTTTTACACGGGGGCGCACCGGAGCGCCATTGGCGCCGCGAGTCGCGTCGGGCCTGGTTCTGGGGCTTGGGCGTGCCGCTGGCAACAGTGATTGCCACGCTGATGCTGGGCTGGCCCGGGCTGCTGGTGCTGTTGGTCTATCCGCTGCAGGTCGCGCGCCTGGCGAGGCGGGGCGCTGGCCCTGCACGGCAAAACTGGTTACTGGCGTTCTTCCTCGTGCTGGGCAAATTTCCCGAGATGTTCGGGCAGGTCAAGTTTCTTTTGAACAGGTTCGGTGCCGGCAAATCCGCATTGATCGAATACAAGTGAGACTTCGATGGACTATTGGATAATCGTCAAAAGCGTCTTCTCCCTGCACGCTGGCTATTCCCTGAGGGCCCTGAAGAACAAACTCAAGTTTGCGCTGTTGGTGGGCAAGAACTGGACCGAGCTGAATCTGTTTTTCGGGCGTATGTCCAACGCCTTGGGCGATAGCGGTATCGAGAAGCTCGGCGGCGATTGCCTGGGCGTCATCCACTGGCCCTACATCAGCAAGAGCTGGAACTCCCAGGACAAATTGGGCGTCATGGCCTCGCACTACGAGGTGGTCACCAAAAGCTGCCCGCAGCTGCTGCTGTTCGGGCGCGACGACAGCCTGGTCCTGAGCGACCTGACGGCGTGGTCCGCCGGCTGTACCCTGGTGCTGGACCGCCCGTTCTGGTTCATGCGTGAAGGCGAGCTGGTGCTGAACCTGTTCCAGGGCGATTTGCGCATTGCCTCGATCGCCTTCACCTTGTGTTGCACGGACGGTGAGCTTTGCATCTTCATTGGTGCCGTGCAGGGCATACACAAAGGTATCGAGAGCGACCGGTCGCTTGCCATCTACAGGGATGTCACCAAGGACTTCGAAGGCCTGCGGCCCAGGAGTTTTCTGATTGAAGTGATCAAGTACATCGCCGGCAATATCGGTGTCGAAAAAATCTACGCGGTCGGGGATGTCTATCGTCATCATCGCCACCCGTACTTTGGCGCGCATAAAGCCCAGGAGCTGGCCGCCAATTATGATTCGATCTGGCTTGAGCACGGGGCGACACCTTCTGCGCGCGAAGATTTTTTTGAAATTCCCATGGCATCGTCCAGAAAGCCACTGGACACCATTGCTTCAAAAAAACGCGCCATGTATCGCCGGCGCTATGAGTTGCTGGACGATACCTTTGCCAGGATCGACCAGGTGTTGATCGGCAGCTACGCAGTGAATTGACGTGACCGGTTACTGGACTACTGTGGGGGTACCTGCAGTGACAACTTCGACGACATTCAAGCCGGGTGCCCATGCGTATCGCTTATTTCATCAATCAATACCCGAAGGTCAGCCATAGCTTCATTCGTCGCGAGATCCTGGCGTTGGAGCGCCAGGGCTTTGAGGTTCAACGCATCGCGCTGCGAGGTTGGGACGGCGAGTTGGTGGACGCCGAGGACGAGTCCGAACGCGGCAAGACCCGCTATGTGCTGGAGGGTGGCGTCAAAGCGCTGTTGCGACCTGCGCTGCAGGTGCTGCGTGCCCAGCCGCGGCGGTTCTTTTCGACGCTGTGGCTGGCGTTGCGCATGGGCCGGCACGCCGATCGGTCCTGGCCGTACCATCTGGTCTATTTGCTCGAGGCATGCAGCGTGCTGTCCTGGGTACAGGCGTTCGGCGCCCGGCACGTGCATGCCCATTTCGGCACCAACTCGACCGAAGTGGTGATGCTGGTCAACGCACTCGGCGGGCCGACGTACAGTTTTACCGTGCATGGCCCGGAAGAGTTCGACAAGGCGCAGTTCATCCACCTGGGCGAGAAAGTCCGGCGTTCGGCGTTTGTCGCGGCCATCAGCGCCTATGGGCGCAGCCAGCTGTATCGCTGGGTCGAACATGCGCACTGGGCGCGGGTCAAGGTCGTGCATTGTGGCCTGGAGCGGGCCTTCCACGATGTGCCGGCGGTGGCGATGCCGTCTGCGCCGCGGTTGGTCTGCGTGGGGCGGTTGTGTGAGCAGAAGGGCCAATTGCTGTTGCTCGAGGCCGCGCGGCGCTTGGCCGAACAGGGTGTGGCGTTCGAGATCGTCCTGGCCGGCGACGGCGAAATGCGCCCGCAGATCGAAGAACTGATTGCCCGGCATGGCCTGCAATCGCGTGTGCGCATCACCGGCTGGATCAGCAGCGAGCAGGTGCGCACGGAAATTCTCGCCGCCCGGGCCCTGGTCTTGCCGAGCTTCGCCGAAGGTTTGCCGGTGGTCATCATGGAAGCCATGGCGTTGCGCCGGCCGGTGCTGACGACTTATGTGGCGGGCATTCCCGAACTGGTGCGCCAGGGCGAGAACGGCTGGCTGTTTCCCGCCGGCGCGGTGGAAGAGTTGGCGGCGGCGCTGGCGGACTGCCTGGCACAGCCTGTCGAGCAGTTGCAACGCATGGGCGAGGCGGCTTATCAGCGAGTGCTGGAGCGCCACGATATCGATACCGAAGCGACCAAGTTGGCTCATCTGTTCAAGGCGCAAGCATGATCACATTCCTCAATTGGCTACTCGGTGTACCGCTGGCAATCATCCTCCTGCCGGTGTTGGTGCTGTTCGTGCAGGTACTGCTGGCGGGTTTGCCGGTGCGAACACAAGCGCTCGCGCAACGCCCGCGACCTCGGGTCGCAGTGCTGGTGCCGGCCCACAATGAGTCCTCGATTATCCAGGCCACCTTGAATTCCCTGCGCCCGCAACTGCAGGAGGGCGACCGCCTGTTGGTGGTCGCCGACAACTGTTCTGACGATACCGCCGCGATGGCCCGTGCGGCCGGCGCCGAGGTGGTGGAGCGCAGCAATGCCCAGCAGCGTGGCAAGGGCTATGCCCTGGATTTTGGCGCGCGTCACCTGGCCAGCGATGCGCCGGACGTGCTGATCATCGTCGATGCCGATTGCCAGGTGAACGAAGGCTTCATCGAACGCCTGGCCATACAGTGCATCGACTCGGGGCGGCCGACCCAGGCGCTTGACCTGATGCGTGCCCCAACGGGTTCCGGGCTGAAGGTGCAGATCGCCGAGTTTGCCTGGTGCGTGAAGAATCGGGTGCGGCCACAAGGCTGGGCCCGGTTGGGGTTGCCCTGTCAGTTGATGGGCACGGGCATGGCGTTCGTCTGGCGCGACCTGCCCTTGATCACCCTTGCCAGTGGCCACATCGTTGAAGACCTGAAAATGGGCCTGGATTTCTGTCGCAGCGGCAAGCCGCCGTTGTTTTGCCCCGATGCCCTGGTGACCAGCTATTTCCCGCGCAGTGACGAAGGCCTCACGACCCAGCGTACGCGCTGGGAGCATGGTCACCTGGGCGTGATCCTGGGGGACGCGCCAAAATTGCTCGTGGAGTCGCTTGCCCGACGCAACTTCAACCTGCTGGCCATGACCCTGGATCTATTGGTACCGCCGCTGGCCTTGCTGACGTTGTTGTTGGGCGCGGCGTTTATCCTGTCCTGGCTGGTGTTCTGGTTGTTCGGCGCATGGCTGCCGGCCTTGATCGCATCGGTCGGGGTGGGCCTGTTGATGGTGACCATCTTGCTGGCGTGGAGCCAGTTCGGTCGCGCCATCATCGCCTTTTCCGCCTTGCTGTATGCACCGTTCTACGCATTGAAGAAAATCCCCCTGTACCTGGGCTTCCTGGTCAAACGCCAGGTGGAATGGGTGCGTTCCAAGCGAGATGACTCCTGATGCGCACATTGGCCTGGCAGCACAATTGGCAAACGATCATCCAGACACTCAGGGTCATCAAAGATGCCGATCAAGAGCAGCGCCTGATCGAGACGTTGTCCAGGCCGCAACGGGCGACGGTGCTTGGATTCGTCAATGCCCATGCCATGAACCTGGTTGCCAAGGACAACGCCTACTATCAGGCACTGTCGGCCGCCGACGTGTTGCTGCGCGATGGCTCCGGCATGTCGATCCTGTTTCGCCGAATGGGCAGGGAGCCTGGGCTGAACATGAACGGCACGGATTTGATTCCCAAATTACTGTCGGCCTACAAAGGACGGCGCGTGGCGTTGTGGGGCACGCAAGAGCCTTTCCTGGGCAATGCGGCAAAGCATTGCGAGACGGCATTGGCAGTCAATCTCGTGTCTGCCCACCATGGTTTCGCCGACGTCGAGACCTACCTGACGCTCGCCCGGCAACATCAGCCGGAACTGATAGTGTTGGGCATGGGCATGCCCCGGCAGGAGGTCGTTGCTGCGCGGCTGGCGGCCAGCGGCGTGCCTTGCCTGATCGTGTGTGGGGGGGCGATCCTGGACTTCCTCGGTGGCAAGGTGAACCGCGCTCCGCAATGGATGCGGGGCCTGGGTTGCGAATGGGTGTTCAGGCTGGTCAGTGAGCCCAAGCGCCTGTTCAGTCGCTACGTGGTCGGTAACCCGATGTTCATATTGAGAACGCTTGCCTGCACAGCGCCGACTGGCGGGTGAGGTCGGGGCGTATGAGCAGGATTGGCTCTGTAATATCTTGCAAAACTCTGGCATAGCATCTTTACTGCTCATGTAAGCGACGACTTGCTGGCGCGGTAGAGATTTGTTTCGCCTTTTATGCGAAGGGCGACGAAAGTTTGACGTCAAGCGCCTTCGAATCGAAGCCTGGTTTTCCGTCTGTTATTCCTTGATTCGAACTTCCGAATAATCTTTCTTTAATTAATTAGTGTTAATACAAAATGAAAGAATATGTAAAGGCACAGTTGCGTCAGTTGATCACGCCGTCGGTACGCTTTGAACTGAGGAAAGTTCACGCCTGGCTGCGCGATATTGCCGCTCGGGCCTGTTTCTGGCGCTGGGAATTTGTCAGGTTCAAGCTGCGCGAAGATAGCGCTTACGACATTCTCTATATGGGCCGCAAGGCACAGCGCGAATTTGTGAAAGTTCTCATGGGTGCTGAACCTCAGGTAGCCAATCAGCAAGTTAAGACGGATAAGTCAGGTCGGACGGTGTTTGTCAGTGAAATACCGACGCCGGGTGCACTCTGTGTGCCCCAGTATCTTAGCGCTGTAGTACCCCTGGGCCGGTCGATCGAGGACATCACCGCAAGGTACAACTCCGAATTGCGCCGCAATCTTCGCAAGAACCGCTTGCGCTACCGCCTTAAACAGGCGTTGAACGATGATGAAATCGAAAGCGCCGACCAAGGCATGCTGCAACCTTATGCCAGCGCAAGGCATGGCACGTCTGCTTCGCAAATCGAGCAGCAGGAGGTGCGCAGGGTGGCGAAAACCGCTGGCCGCCTGGACCTGGTGCTGCTGGAAGACGAAGTGGTCGCCTGTCACCTTGGCTGCGTGATTACCCGCGCAGGCAAACGCTACTGGAGCACGATCCGTTTCGGCTACCCCGAAACAGTCTATTCGGACGCGAAAAAGCTACGGGAAATCAACTCGATCACCACCTTCATGGCGCTGGAATGGGCGTTGGAAAACGGCTTCGACTATTACGATATCGGCACCTGCCTGGCGCGCCCGGACGATGGCTTGCTGGAGTGGAAAAGACGGCGCGGTGGCGATGTCGATACGCTGAATAACCACGGCTATCTATTTGTTCGCCTGCCCAAGGTGGGCGTCGCGCAATTTCTCTGGGAAACCCCCTTGTTTGCCGTAGAGGGTAGAAAACTGACTCTGCATCTGGGTTTGCCGGACGGGGAAAGTGATGAAGACGTCGCCGAGCGTTATCGCGAAATGGGATTTGGTGGGCTCGGCAAGGTTTATCTGCATTGCGCAAAGGCGCCACAAGAACAACTGCTCGAGACTTTACGGGGGCGATACAGTCATCTGAAATCGCCCCCTGTTCTGGAAACCATTATTTGCAACTGATTGGAGTCTTGATTTTGCGCACAGGGACGGCAAACGCTATTTGTATTTGAACGTAGAGTGGTAATCCTTATGTCGCAATCGAATATGTTGGTGAGCGGCGCTGGGGCGAAATGGAGTTTTGCTGCGTATAAACACATTTTCAAGGAGAAACTTGTCAGGAAACCGCCGCAGAACCTGCAAAGTGTCGCGGTCAAAACCTGGGAAGTGGCTCCGGCGGATGTATCGATTGCTCCGCCTGCTTTTTACCTGCCCAACCAGCTTGAACGCGTGACGGGGTGGCAGTTTTATCCCTTCGAACATCCCCGTCGCACCATGGAGGGTAACGGTCCCGTCCAGCACGGTCCGACTCGGGCCTTTCTGCTCAAGGACGCGTGGTTGATCGACGGCGCGCTTTACAAGGATGATGCCAAAACCTGGTTATCGCCCAGGGCCCATTGGTTGCCGAAGATTCGCATCGAAAACGAAATCGATCGCGGGGCGATGTATTGCACTGTGGGTGGCAACACCTGGTTTGGCTCGTGGATGGTGGATGATTGCATCACCTATCCAATGGCTTGCGAGGAGGGCGTGCCGGTGACCACGGCGCTCGCCGAAACCGAGGTTAGCGCAACCAGGCACGGGATACTTCACGCCCCCGGCTATGAAAAGTGGCTGGGCATGAACCCGCTTCGTTTGCGCAACGGTTTTTTTCGTGAATTGGTGATCTTTGACGACATCAGTCAGAACCGGCACAAGCACCTGCGCTTTCGCGCAATGTCTGAAAAGTTGCTGTCGCATGTCAATGTCGTTTCGCATCCGGGGGTATTCGTGCTGCGGGGCAACAAGGGCGAGTTGCGGTTGTTGCGCAATGAACTGGAACTGGCCGAGCGTCTGCGCGAGCGCCGGGGATTTCGCATCATCGACCCATCGAAAATGGATGTGGCGAGCATCGTCGCCGCCTGTGCCGGGGCCAGGACAGTGATCGGCATCGAAGGCAGCCAACTCATACACGGCGTCAATGTCCTTGCACCCGGCGGTTCGCTGCTGATCCTGCAACCTCCGGATCGTTTCGTCTGCTTCTTCAAGTACCTGACGGATCGCGACCGGCAGAACTTCGGTTTTGTGGTGGGCACTCCGGACGGCGAAGGTTTCAGGATCGACCCCGATGAGGTTGAGCGCACGCTCGACCTGTTCCCGGCCTGACATCTTTCCAGGCTTTTCCTTTCCTGTTGGTAACCCGGTAGCGCTGATGGTCAGCGCTACCCGGCGTTAGATATCGCTCAAGACACGACTAGTAGGCATGCTTGCCAGAGAAGGCCGTCACTGTTCGGGCAAGGATGACGAAGTCGAGCCACAGCGACCAGTTGTTGATGTATTCGATGTCCGAATCCACCCGGCGAATCATTTGCTCGATATCCTTGGTTTCGCCACGATATCCACGCACTTGGGCCAGGCCAGTGATGCCAGGCTTGATGTTGTGGCGCGCAAAGTAGTCGGCGATGTCGGGCGAATACTGCGCATCGTGCTGGATGGCATGCGGACGCGGCCCGACCAGGGACATTTCGCCCATCAGCACGTTGAACAGCTGCGGCAGCTCATCCAGGCTGGTGCGTCGAATGAAGGCGCCGACCCGGGTCATGCGCGGATCATTCTTTTGTGCTTGCTTGACCACACCGTCTTCGGGCTGATGGACGACCATGCTCCTGAACTTCCAGATGCGAAAAGGTCCGCCACTCCAGCCCATCCGTTGCTGGCGAAAGAACACCGGCCCCGGGCTGTCGAGCTTGATGGCAATGGCGACGATGGCCAGCACTGGCGCTGCAAATAGCAAAAGCAGAAACGCCAGCACGCGGTCTTCAAGGTTCTTGAGCAGCAGGCGCATGCCCATCAGTGGCGTTTCGGACAAGGTCAGCACGGGAATGCCGGCAATCTCTCGAACGCTGTGATTGATCAGGCGCAGGGAAAAGATGTCCGGCACCCAGTTGACCGAGATGTGCTTGTCGAACAACTTCAAGTACACATCCTTGATCACCTGCGAGCCGTCCAGTGGCGTGACGAAGTAGACGGTGCGGATGGAATGCTGCACGACCAGGTCGTCCAGATCGGAAATATGACCCAGTATCGCCAGGCGGTTGGGGTTTTCCGAGCCGTCCTTGCCCTGGTCATCGGCCGCCCCGATCAACACGGAGCCGACCACTCGTTCACCCAGCCAGGGATTGTTGCTGATTTTCTGATGCAGGAAATCCGCCAGCTCGCCCGAGCCGATGATCAGTGCGTTGTCCCGTTGGGTGGGGTGAGCCAGGAATTTCTTTTGCAGTTCACGGGTCGCGAGGTGCAAAAGCAGCTGGGCGAAATAACCGATGACGAACAACTCACCCACCAGCAAGCGTGAGTACTGTTCGCTCTGTTTCGTAAGAAAGGCCATGGCGACGAGAAAACAAAAAGCGGCGGTCCACGCCTTGAACAGTTTGAAGGCCTTGATGGCAAAGCCGACATTGCTTCGATAAATGGCGTAGTGGTCGTAGACGACGGCCAATGCCCCCAGCAACAGCAGGACCATGATCACATAAGCCTGCGTGATGAAGCCGACGTGATAAACAATCAGGTACCACGCGACACCGGTGACAGCGAGGCTATCGAGGCCTGCCTGGATAAAGATACTGGTACTACTTCTTCGCTGGAGTACGGAACGGCTACTGCTCGGCTCAAAAATCATGATCAGATCCCATTTTTGCTGCCCCCCTCGCGCCCAACCCGAACGCGATCCAGGTCAAAACCACCTTCGTTTCAGAGCTTTAGCCTCAGCGGCAAGCTACTTATAGTCGAGAAATCCACCGTCCACCGAAATTTGCAGGCAGGGGAAAAAGCGGCATCCCGTGCTATCACTTTAGCAGCAGTGTGGATTCATTCACGCAATGGACGAAGTTTAGTCTGCAGCATTGACGCAGGCGCCGGCCGGCCTGCTTTTGGGGGGATTGGACGACCATCGGTAGCACTTGAATTGCCTGGGCGGGAAGAGCGGATGAGCAGCGCCGTCAGTTACTCATCCCGTCTTCGATGGCGATGCCTTGGGCGCGCATCTTGCTGATCAGTTCGGCGCGGGTGCCAGGCAGGTTGAGCATGGTTTTGGCGCGCAGTGCCGCCACTTCGTCTGCGCTGTAGGGCTGGTAATCGGCGGGTCGGCTTTTTCCGGCCATACCGTCCTCGCGCATCAGCCAGTTGAGCAGGTCAGCCAGTTGCGCGTTATTCAACGCCGATTGCGACATGCCCGGCACGCGCACCAGGAATTCGCGACCGCCGGGGACTTTCAGGAAGTTACCGACAAACCCGGTCATTCGCGGCGTGTCATTGGCCGCCGAGCCCATGCCGTTGCCCAGGTGGCAACCGGCGCATTGCAACTGATAGTTCACACCCACGCTGTAGCCGGCCTCGGCGATGGGCTTTTGCAGTTCCTCGTTGCCCGGCGCGTGATGCTGCGTCGGGTCCGGGATGGCCCGGGCATGGGCGAGTGGGGTGGTCAGGGCGCAGGCCAGGCCGAGGATTAGCAAACGACGCATTTCGAACCCCTAATTTGTTGTGCCTTGAAAAGATCGCAGCCTGCGGCAGCTCCTACAGGAGCACGCGGTCAATGTAGGAGCTGCCGCAGGCTGCGATTTTTTAAAAAGAACGCCGATTGCCAGGGCAACCGGCGGTGGTGCGTGTCAGACCGCCACGCCACGGATGATCGAAACGGTGCAGTGATAGATGTGCGATTTGGCGGCCAGGCACCAGTTCACATCGTTGTTGTTGAACGGACGGTAGGCCGGTTCTTCACTGTCGTTACGGGTACAGGCGCACTGGGCGCAGCTTTGCTTACCGCAGCAGTCGTTGTACGAAATGATGTAGTCCTTGCCGTCGGCCGGGTTGCGGCAGGTGCCGATCCAGGTCACTTGCGAGGCCTCGGTGCCCGGTGGGCAGGAAGTCACCGAACCGCCGCAGCAACTGCACAGAAAGCCGTCGATGGAGCAGTAGCGCCAGTAGTCGCAGCTGTTCGGATCGCCAGGGTCGCCGGCTTTCGGGTCGGTGGCGGCCAGCGCCTTGCTGGTACGGTCCAGCGGCAGCAGCACGGGCAGGGCGGCACCGGCAACGATCAGCGAGCCCATGCGGGCCAGCAGTTTGCGGCGCGAAGTCGTGTCGGCAACACGGCGCGAGGAGCGCTCGAACAACAGATCCAGCAGTTTCATGAAGGTCTCCCTGCCTTATCAGTGGCTATGGCCGTGGCTATGATCGTGAGCGTGGTCGTGGGGCTGAGCATTGAGGTACTGCTGCAGCGTGGCGTGCTTGAGGTGCTCGACTTCGAACAGGCTGTCCAGGTGCTCGCGGGAGTTGACCAGGCCTTTGGCGCGCAGGGTGCCGGACTTGTCGATCAGTGCGGCGTACGGCAGCTTGCCGATCTGGTAGGTCATGCCCACTTCCGGACCGACCACATAAGTGGCGTCTTCCAGTTTGTGTTCGCGGATCAGCGCTTGCTGGGCGTCCATGTCGCCGTCGCTGACGAACACCACGTCCAGCGTGCTGGCCTGTTCCTTGGCGATGGACTTGATCGCCGGCAACAGCGATTTGCAGATCGGGCAGGTCGGCGAGAGGAAGAACAGCAGTTGCGATTTCTCACCGGCATAACCGAAGTTCACCGGGCGACCATTACGGTCGGCAGCGGTCACTTGCGGTGCGGCTTCGTTGACGGCCACGCCTTTGTCCATCATCAGCGCGCCGGCCGGGGCCAGACGGCCGTGCAGCACGCCAATCTGACGGACCAGGCCCATGACGACGAACGCCACGGCCACCAGCAATACCCAGAGCAGAACGTTGGAAACTATCAAGCCTTCCATTTTGATTACCTACCAATCAATTTGAGCAGAAGAGGGGAGTTCGCCGCCAGACCATCGGCCGCGGCGTAGATGAGCAGCGCGACGGCGGCAGACGCCAGGGTCACGAAGCCATCGAACACAGTCATGTCGCGGGCAATCGGTGCCACGCTGGCCAGCAGCGCCAGCGCCACCAGCACGCTGTTGCGCAGCAGCAGGACCGGGCGCAACGGTTGCGCCTGGTCGGGACCTGCACAGCCGCAGTCGATGTCGCGACGACCGCGCCACAGGTTTATGCCGATGGCAGCGGCGTACAGTGCCAACAGGCCCGCCGCGCTCAACGCCGCCCAGGGACGGCTGACCGGCACCAGCAACGCGAAGGCAATGGCCAGTTCCAGTAGCGGAATCAACCGCGCGCTCGGGTGCACCAGCGCGTCAGGCAGCAGTTGATAATCGGCAAGCTGTTTGCGAAAGCGCGCTGGCGCCCGCACCTTGTGGGTCGCGGCACTGGCCAGCAGCACCGCAATGGCGATGGCGCTGGCAAGGATGAAGATCGGATCTGATTGCATGGCCGAACCTCGGTTAGTAGCTCATGACCTGAGTCGCGGTTTTCGCGACCTTGGCCATGCTGCCGGTGTGCTTGTTGGTCTTGAGGTCGAAGATCTGCAAGCCGCCTTCAACGTCGGTGCCCAACAGCAACGGTTTGTCATCACCCGTCGCCTGCATGCTCCACACCGGTACCGGTGCTTCCAGGGTGCCGATTTTCTTGCCCGTCTTCAGGTCGAAGGCCCAGATCAGGGGGCTTGGGTCTTCCCACTTCATCGGTTCATGGGCGTCGTGCATCAGCACGTACAAGCGATTCAGCTTCGGCGCGACTGCCATCAGCTGCCAGCCGCCCGGTGCCCAACCGGCTTTCTTCTCTTCATCGGTGACCAGCGACCAGCTCGGCAGGATCTTCGGCGCGTCGCCGCTGAAATCCACACCGCGCAGGGTGCCGGTGGTGGTGGTGAAGTAGTAGGTGTCGCCGACGTTGACCGCACGCTCCACCAGTTTTTCCGCGTTCGGGTCGAAGAACGGCGTGCGGCTGCGCGCGGTTTCCTTGCCCTCGTCGTTGATCGTCACGACCTGCAGGCTGCCGTCGCCGCACAGCGAGGCGAACTTACGCTTGCCGATCGGGTAGTTGAGCACGCAACCGGGAATCGCGATTTCCGTGGCCACTGCTTTGGCCTGGGTATCGACCACAGTCACCGAAGTCGACGGGGTGAAGTTGTAGACGTAGACGAAACGGTCATCGCCGCTGGTCTTCAGGCCGTAGCGTTGGGTCAGCGACTCGGCGCGCTTGTTCGGGATCAATACTTCCCAGGCCGGCGACAGGGTCGAGCTGTCCCACGCGGTCAGCACGTCGGTGCGGGTGCCACGGGTGCCGCGCGAATACCAGATGTCGGCGCTGTAGATCAGCTTGCCGTCATGGCTCAGGGCCGAAGGCGCGGCAAAGCCGGTCGGGACCATGCCGAGCACGCGCTTCTGGTCGGGGTCGACCACGGTGACACGCCCGGCGACGAAGCTTTCGAACTCGACATCGACGACGAATGCCCGGTGCGGTTCAGCGGGGAAGGCCAAGGTGGTCTGGCCGATGCCGGTGTCGGCGGGCAGGTCCGCGCGGGCACTGTTCAAGCCGAGTACAAGCAGGCTCAGGCCTAGCGCTGACTGTACGGAGATCCTGTTTGTTCGCATAAGGGGAACTTCCTGAATTATTGGTAACGCGGATCGCGGGTGAGTGGGCAGATTCTGACCATCGAATAGTGCCTCGCCCGGCAATCGCGGGAATTGCCCTGCCTGCCAAGTGTTTGTGTATCTGTGCCAGAGGAGTCAGCGGTGCGTTGATCGATCGTTCCCACGCGAAGCAAAGGAATGCAGCCCGGGACGCTCCGCGTCCCTTCCAGAGCCGAACGCAGAGCGTCCGTTGAGGCATTCCCACGCAGAGCGTGGGAATGATCAGATCGCGGGGGGATCAGGCGGAGGTGGCGAGGAGAGGAAGGGAGAAGGTGAATACGGCGCCGCATGGCTCCAGGTTTTGCGCCCAGATATCGCCCCGATGACGGCCGATGATGTTCTTGCACAGCGCCAGGCCGATGCCGTTGCCGCTGACCTTGGACGAGAAGAAGCCATCGAACAGCTTCTCTTGCGCCTGGGCCTGGATGCCGCGGCCGCTGTCTTCGATGCGCACCAGCGCCACGCCGTCGGCGGCGCTGGCATGAATGCGCAACACCCGGCGTTCGAGCGGCAGATCGGCCATCTCTTCAATCGCATTGAACGCCAGGTTGAGGATGACCTGGCCAATCAACACCTTCTCGCAACTGACCCGCAGCGGCTCGGGTGAGGTCACGACGTCCACGCGCACCAGGCTTGGATCGGCCCGCAGGCTGATGAAATAGCGGGTTTCGCGCAGCAGCTCGTTGAGGTCGATCAGCTCTTCGCTTTGCTCCAGTTTCACCACGTAATCGCGCACGCTCTTGATGATCACCGAGGCGTGCTCGATTTGCCGCACGGCGCTCTGCAAGCCCCAGGTGACGCCTTGATCGGCGTCGGCCGCGTTGCCCAGGCGAATCACCGCACCCTCGATGAAATTGCGGGTGGCAGCCAGCGGCTGGCTCAGTTCATGGGCGATGGCCACGGCCATTTCACCCATGGCGTTGTAGCGCGCCAGGTATTCGAGTTTCTGCTCGCTGAGCCGGCGCGCTTCTTCGGCCTGCACCTGCTCGGTGACGTCGCGAAACAGCAGCAGATGCCCGACCAGGTCATCCTCAATCTCTATATAGCGGCACGTTGCGTCATGCCAGCGCCATTCGCCGTCGCGCCGCTGTACTTGGTAATGCACGTTGAACGGCGTGTGTTCCGGTGTCTCGTGGGCGAACTGTTGCAGCAGACGCTGGCGCGAATCCTCATCGCACCAGGCCAGGAAGTTCTCGCCCATCAATTGATGGACTTCACTGCCGAGCAAGTGCGCGCCGGAGTCGCTGATAAAACCGATATCGCCCTCGGGGCCGAGCACCGCCACGCCCTCGGCCAGATCCTGCATGAACGCCTTGAGCCGGCTTTCGAAGCGCTTGAGGTCGCGCTTGACCTTGTCCTCCTTGGAGATGTCGCGGAACTGCACCATCAGCACATCGCGACCGTCCAGGTGCACCAGGGTCGCCACGGCCTCGGAAAGAATCTCCACCCCTTGCTTGGAGCGATAGCACCATTCGATGGCGCGCTGACCGGTGCGCGCGGCACCTTCCAGCCAGCGCAGGCCCACCGAACGCCGGTACTTCGGTGCGTCGCGGGTCATGTCCGGGGCTTTGAGCGGCGTCAGTTCTTCCAGGGTAAAACCCAGCGCCGCCAGGGCGGCAGCGTTGGCCCAGAGAATTTCCTTGGTGTGCGCATCGTGAAGAATGATGCACAGCGGCATGGCTTCGATCAGCGCATGGAAATCGTTTGGTTTTGGCAAGTACATCGCAAAGCCCTTTACGGCAGAGGGTTCCAGTATGGCGCTTTATACCTGCTCGCACAGGGGGACGCGCTCAGAGGTAACCGGTGTGCAACTAGGGGATTTCTTTAGCCGGGGGGCTGCACGCACCAATAGTTGCGCTGCGCAGCGGTTTTTACACTGGACCGCAATGCAAGGGTGACCACGCCGATCCCTTGTAGGAGCAAGGCTTGTCGGATCGCCGCACCGCCGCGATGGCGTACTCAAGGGCGCCATCGCGGGCAAGCCTTGCTCCTACAGGTAGAGCGGTGCGGTGTCCCCCCACTAACAATAATCAAAACGGAGAATGCCCATGCTGCGTTCAGCGGTTGCGCAACAAGACGCATCGATCGGCGTTGACGAGAATGTCGTCGACAGCCAGGCCTTTGCGCAGGTACTGGATGAAGTGCGCCAGCGCCGCGACGAGTTCGACGCCGGCTCCCATGTGCCGCGGGACATGATCGAGCGTTTCAAGCAAGTGGGCATCTACCGTGCCGCCACGCCAAAATGCTTCGGCGGTGACGCCCTGGCGCCGGCCCTGTTCCTGCAAATGATCGAGCGCATCTCCGAAGCCGACGGCTCGGCGGGCTGGGTTGCCAGCTTCGGCAGTGCCGGCGTCTACCTGGCGGCTTTGCCACGCGAAACCCTGGCTGAGCTCTATGCAAAAAGCCCTGACCTGGTATTCGCTGGCGGCCTGTTTCCATTGCAACCGGCCGAAGCGGTAGAGGGCGGTTATCAGGTCAATGGCACCTGGAAATTCGCCAGCGGCTGCAAGGGCGCTGACTTGCTGGGTGTGGGCATCGGCGCTGCGGGCGGCAAGCCGCGCACCGCGGTGTTCCGCCCGGAGCAGGTAGAGATCGTCGAGAACTGGGACGTGGTCGGACTCAAAGGCACCGGCAGCCACGACCTGCGCGTGTCCGACAAGCGCGTCGACGAGCGCTGGACCTTCATCCGCGGCGGTGCCTCGACCATCGACGAACCGCTGTTCCGTTACCCCTCGATTGCCTATGCCGCGCAAGTGCTGGCGGTGGTCAACCTCGGCCTGGCCCGCGCTGCCCTCGATGAAATCAGCCGCATGGCTGGCGGCAGTGGCATCACCGGCGCGCCGAAACTGTCCGACCGCGCCTACGTGCGCATCGAAATCGCCAAGGCCGAAGCCAAGCTGACTGCCGCCCGCGGTTTCTTCTACAACGCCACCGAACAGGTCTGGAACTCGATCCTTGCGGGTAATCCGGTCACCCCGGAGCAGACCAGCCTGTTGCGTTTGTCTGCCATTCACGTGTCCCAGGCCGGCGCCGAGGTGGTGCAGAGCGCCTACAGCCTGGCCGGTACCACCGCCATTTACCTGCGCCATCCACTGCAACGCTACCTGCGCGACTCGATGGTGGTGACCCAGCACGCCTTCCTCAGCGAAGGGCTGTATGACGGCGCCGGCTCGGTGTTCCTCGGCGTACCGCCGTTCCCGGGCTACATCTGAAACCTCTAATTCAAGGATCAATACTCATGACCCAAACCACTCAAGAACCATTGCGCGTCGTCTTCTGCATCGGCATCACCCAGAACTTTTTCGACCTGCCCACCGGCGAAGGCCTGAGCGTGTGGAAAGGCTTCAGCAAGATGATGGGCGACTTGGGCGCGATGCCCGGCATCACCGTGCTCGGCGCCATGGATGACGACCGCCTGATGGTCGGCCCGTCCACTACCTCGCCCTGGACCGTGTACATCATGGCCGACGTCGACTGCCACCAGACGGTGATCGACGCCTGCAACCTGTTCCGCACCACGCCGGTGAACGAATACAGCCTGTGGCGCTACGCCAAGGTCGAAGCGCGCATCGGTCGCCCGCTGACCATCCCTGACGCGGCCAAGGTGTAAGCCATGAACGAGGCCTTGCTGCAGCGTCTGACAACGCTCGAAGGGGAAAGCGCGGTGCGTCGCTTGATGGCGCGCTACATGGATCTCTGCGACGTGCCGCGGGCGCCGACTCAGGTCAGCGAGCTGGCCGAGCTGTTCTGCCTCGATGCGATCTGGGAAGGCGTTGGCCGCGAGACCGCGCAGACCTTCGGCCAGCATCGTGGACGCGAGGCCGTGGCGGCGTTTGTCGGCGGTTACCTGCCGCCGTCGGACCACTTCCAGCTGAACCTGCATTACCTCACCAGCGAGTCGATCGTGGTCGACGGTAATTCGGCGCAGGGGCAGTGGATCATGCAGCAGATCTCCACCTACGCCGATCAGCGCAGCGAACTGTTCGGCACTCGGCTGAACATCGATTTCCGTTGTGTCGACGGAGTGTGGCTGATCGCGCATTTCCGCACGCAACGGCTGTTCAATAAGGAGTTGTGCGCATGAGTACGTTCATCAGCGAATTTCTCCTCGGTGGCAACGGCAAGCGCGTGGCCATCAAGGACTCCATCGACATCGCCGGCTATCCGACCCGCTCCGGCAGCCGTGCCTTTGCCGATGCGCCGGCGGCGACGAAAAACGCCGAAGTGGTGGACGCGATTCTCAACGCTGGCTGGCAGATCGTCGGCAAGACCAACCTGCATGAACTGGCCTTTGGCGTCACCGGCATCAACGACTGGACCGGCACGCCGGTGAATCCTCAAGCCCCTGATCGGGTGCCGGGCGGTTCTTCCAGCGGTTCGGCATCGGCCGTCGCCGCCGGTTTGGCGGACATCGCCCTAGGCACCGACACCGGTGGTTCGGTGCGGGTACCGGCGGCCTGCTGCGGCATCGCAGGATTGAAGCCGACCTACGGCCGTGTCAGTCGTATCGGCGCGCATCCGCTGGAGTCCAGCCTCGATTGCGTCGGGCCGTTCGCCAGGACCATGGAAGACCTGATCGCCGCCATGCAGGTGATTTGCCCGGGTTTCAACATGCAAGGTTTGCCAGGTGACGGCGCCAAGGTCGGCTTCCTCGACGTGGCCTGTGATGCCCATCTGCAAGCCAGCCTCGGTGCTGCCGCCGACCGCGCGGGCTGGCGCCGCAGCCACCTGCAATTGAGCGAATTCGAAGCCGCGTTCGCCGCCGGCCTCACCGTGATCAATTTCGAAAACTGGGCCGCGTTCGGTCACCTGACCGGCAAAGGCCTGATCGGTGCCGATGTGGAAACCCGCCTGCTGGCGGCCAGCCGCACTACTCGTGAAGAGCTCGCAGAGGCAGAAGCCGTGCGCACCCGTTTCACCCAGCAGGTGGATGCCGCGCTGGAAGACTTCGCTGTGTTGCTGTTGCCGACCATGCCGAGCCTGCCGCCGACCCTGAGCGAAGCGCGCAGCGGCAGCAAGGCCGTGGCCGGCATGACCCCGCTGGTGCGTCCCTTCAACCTCAGCGGCCATCCGGCGCTGACGGTGCCGGTGGAACTCGATTGCGGCGGGCTGAAAGTCGGCCTGCAGATCGTCGGTCGCAAAGGTCAGGACGAACTCGTCTGCGCCTTCGGTGCGCAGCTGCAAGCCTCAACCCTTTAAATCTAACAAGAAGCCATGAGGAGAACCGCATGAGCACTCATGAATACCGGCTGATCGCAACGTCGAAAAGCCCCGAAGAGCTGGTCCAGCACGACCGTGTCGACGTCTCGCTGTACAACGACCCGGCGCTGTTCGAAGCCGAGCTCGAGAAGATTTTCTACCGCACCTGGGTGTGGGTCGCCCACGAGAGCGAAGTGCGCAACAGTGGCGACTTCAAGACTGCCACCATTGGCCGTCGCCCGGTGATCGTCGTTCGCGACAAGAAGAACAACATCAACGTGCTGGAAAACCGCTGCCGCCACCGCGGTGCCACTGTGTGCGAGAAGCACAAGGGCAACGCCACCGGTTTCACCTGCCCGTACCACAGCTGGTCCTATGGCCTGGACGGCAAGCTGCGCGCGCTGCCGTATCCGGACGGCTATGAAGGCATCCTGGAAAAGTCGGAATTGCCGCTGACCAGCCTGCGCGTGGAAAGCTATGCCGGCATGGTCTTCGCCAGCTACAACGACGAGATCGAACCGCTGGAGGACTTCCTCGGCGGCGCCAAGCACTGGATGGACCTGTTCATGAAGCAGGGCGCCGGTTACCCGATCAAGACCCAGGGCGAACACAAGTTCAGCTTCAAGGGCAACTGGAAGATCCAGCTGGAAAACACCACCGACGGTTACCACTTCCCGATCGTGCACAAGTCGTTCATGTCGTCGGTGGATGAAGAAACCTCGGAAATGCTTTCGTTCATGACCGACGAGCAGGCCGTCACGCACTCGCTGGGCAACGGCCACAGCGTGATGGTGATGGTGCCGGAGCACGTCGATCTCGATCACGATGACGGCACCGAACAGTTGCAGGAACGCTTTGCCCACGTCACCGAGGAACTGTCGAAAACCATGCCGGCCGATCAGGTGCGCCGCATCGTGCGCTCGCTGCACGGCGCCGGTTTCAACCTGAACCTGTTCCCCAACGTGGCGATGTCGATGTCGTTCTTCCGGGTGCTGCGTCCGGTGTCGGTCACCGAGACCGAGATCCGCCACGTTGCCCTCGGCATGGACGGCGGCCCGGAAATCGCCAACCGCGAACGCATGCGTATCCACGAACACTTCCAGGGCCCGTTCGGTTTCGGCAGCCCCGACGATGCCGAAGCCTGGGACCGCGTGCAGCGCGGCTCGTATGCCGGCGTCGACGCGCCGATCCTGGTCAACCGCGGCCTGAACCGCGAAATCACCGCTGAAAACGGCGACAAGGTCAGCCACGCCACCGACGAGGGCGGCATGCGCGGAGCCTACGACATGTGGAAAAGGATGATGAGCCAATGAGCAATCAAGACACCCTGAACGGTTTTTCCGGCCCGTTGGCGCAGGCCATCGAGTTCATCTGGCGCGAGGCCGAACTGCTCGACCACAAGAACTACGCCGAGTGGGCGAGCTTGTGGAGCGAAAGCGGCAAGTACATCGTGCCGATCGACCCGGACACCGAAGACTTCGAGGCGACGCTGAACTACGCCTACGACGACGCACGCATGCGTGACCTGCGCATCGAACGCCTGACTGCCGGTTACTCGCCGTCGGCGGTGGACGCGGCGAAAACCATCCGCACGATCTCGCGTTTCCGCCTGGTCGAAGCGGCCGGCGACATCGTCGAAGTCAACTCGGCGCAGTTGCTGTACGCCTACAAGCGCGGCGTGCACACGCCGTTCGTGGCCGACCTGAACCACCGCATCCGTTTCACCGATGGCGTGCCGACCCTGGAGCGCAAAGTGGTGCGGCTGATCAACTCCACCGACAGCCTGAGCGCGCTCGGCTTCCTTCTGTGAGGGCAACATCATGAGTCGAGTAGCCCTTGTAACGGGTGCCTCGCGCGGACTGGGCGAGTGCATCGCCCGCCGTCTGCACGGGGCGGGTTATCGCGTCGCCCTGGCGGACGTGCGCCTCGATGGCGTGCGGCGCCTGGCTGCCGAGCTGGATGCCAGCGGTGCCAGCGCTGTCGCCATTGAGCTGGATGTGCGCAGCAAGGCCGACTTCCAGCATGCCCGCGACGTGCTGGTCGAGCATTGGGGCGGCTGCGACATCCTGGTGAACAACGCCGGGGTGTCGAAAGTCGCGGCGCTGATGGACATCACGCCCGAAGAGTTCGACGAGTCGATGGCGATCAACCTGCGCGGCACCTTCGTCGCCTGCCAGGTGTTCGGCGCGCACTTCGCCGAGCGTGGTTTTGGCCGCATCGTCAACATCGCCTCCCTGGCCGGGCAGAACGGCGGCACCGCCACCGGCGCGCATTACGCCGCGGCCAAGGGCGGCGTGGCGACGCTGACCAAAGTTTTCGCCCGTGAACTGGCGCCGCAAGGCGTGACGGTCAACAGCATTTCGCCAGGTCCGCTGGACTTGCCGGTGGTGCGCGAAACCGTGGCCCCGGAGCGTCTGGAACAGATCCTGAAAATGATCCCGGCCGGCACCCTCGGCGACCCGGCGTTCATCGCCGACAGCGTGCTGTTGTTGATCGCCGACAACGCCACCTCCGTAACCGGTGCGTGCCTGGACGTCAACGGCGGCCTGTTCATGCGCTAAGCAGCAGAAAAGTGCCCCCCTGTAGGAGCGAGCCTGCTCGCGATGGTCGTCAACGATGACGCTGGAAACCTGACACCCCGTGGCGGCCTCAGGTTCATCGCGAGCATGCTCGCTCCTACAGGGGGCGAACCAGTCTGTACCGTTAAACAAAAAAAATGAATTTCAGGTGATGCCATGATGAAGGTGAAAATCGAAAGGATCGTCGACGAAGCACAGGATATCCGTTCCTTTCGCCTCGTGCGCAGTGACGGCCAGCCGCTCGACACCTATGAACCGGGTGCCCACGTCGACCTGACCGGGCCGACCGGGGTGACCCGCCAGTACTCGCTGTGCAGCCCGCCGCAGGATCGCCGCGCCTACCTGGTGGCGGTCAAGAAGGAGCCACAGTCGCGCGGTGGCTCCCAAGCCTTGCATGAGCAAGTGGAAGAGGGCATGGAGCTGGAAATGGGCGCGCCGCGCAACCTGTTCCGCCTCGACCCCAATGCCCGCGAGCATGTGCTGTTCGCCGCCGGCATCGGTGTGACGCCGCTGTTGAGCATGGCCTATCGACTGGCGGAAAGTGGCCAGCCGTACCGCCTGCATTACTTCGCCCGCTCGGCGCAGTACGCCGCGTTTACCGAACTGCTGGCGACGAATTTCGGCGACCACGTGGAGTTCCACTACGGCGTCGAACCGGGTGACCTGGACACTGCATTGAGCACCTGCCTGGACCGCGCCAACCCGGCGGCCCACGTCTACACCTGCGGCCCGGCGCCGTTCATGAACAAAGTGGTGGAAGTGGCGGCGCGCAGTCGCGCCGATGAGGCCATTCACCTTGAGCACTTCGCTGCGGACCCGGCGGCCAACAGTGCCCCGGCCGGCGGTTTCGAAGTGCAGCTGGCCAGTTCCGGCGTGGTGCTGCAAGTGCCGGCCAACACCAGCTTGGTGGATGTGTTGCAGGCTCATGGTTGCGACATCGACACCGAGTGCCGCGAAGGCATCTGCGGCACTTGCATCGTCGAGGTGCTGGAAGGCGTGCCGGAGCACCGCGACAACTGCCTTTCCAACAAGGAAAAGGCCTCCAACCAGCAAATTTGCGCCTGCGTTTCACGGGCACTTTCCGCTCGTCTGGTATTGGACATTTGACGTAAAGGACGCTGGAAAGCGTGCGCCGGTGCCTGTTGAATGGGCGCCCGGCGGCCACCCAGGGAGGAGAAGGCTGGAACACCAGACATTTTTACCGAACCGCTCGGCGAAGCGGTCGAAAAATAACAACAAAAACGTGAGGCTTTGCGGACATGATTACAGCATCGACGGTGCGCAACGAGGCGTTCGAAAGTTGGCTGAGCCAGGTAAACCAGGCCTGCGGGCGTTTTGACGCCCGGGCGCTGGACACCGACTTCTACGGCCAACTGACAGAATTTCGCAGCGGCGCGATCAACCTCAGTGTGGTCGACATGGCGCACGTGCATCTGTATCGCACCAGCAAGGACGTCAGCACCAGCAGCGACGGCCACTATTACGCGGTGTTCCAGCTGCGCGGCAGCTCGCACCTGGAACAGGGCGACAACCGCACGCAACTGGGCTGTGGCGACATCGCCCTGATCGACGCCAGCCGCCCGAGCGACATGACCTACAAAGATGACTCGCGCCAGTTGTCGCTGATCCTGCCGCGTCAGGTGGTGGAGCGGGGGTCACACTTCACTGCCGTCAACTGCGCCACGCGCATCGGCGCCAACAGCCCCCTGGCGGCGATGGCCAACAAGCTCGTGCTGGAGACGCGTCAGCAGGAAGGGCTGGACATGCAGGAAAGCGAGGCGGTGCTCGACGCCCTGGCCAGCCTGCTGCTGCCGGGGATCAGCGCCCGTGACGGCGCTGCCGATCCCCATGAGCGGCAGTTCCGCAAAATCATCGCCTTCATCGACGCGCACCTCAGCGACGAAGAACTGTGCCCCGAACTGATTGCCCGTGAAGTGGGTATTTCCGTGCGTGGCCTGTACCGGATGTTCTCCAAGCGTGGCCTGGTGGTGGCGCAATACATCAAGCACCGGCGCCTGGACTTCTGCGCGGAAAACCTGCGCCGTGCCGATGTCGAGCAGAAGCTGTCGGCGCTGTGTTACGCCTGGGGTTTTTCCGATTCCAGCTACTTCTCGTCGGCGTTCAAATCGCGCTTTGGCGTGTCGCCGGGTGCTTATCGCAAGCGCTATAGCCAGCACTGACACCGCGTCATCGTTCATCGCCAGCAGGCTGGCTCCCACAGTGGATCTGCGGTGTACAACCGGGATCAACCTGTGGGAGCCAGCCTGCTGGCGATGGCGGCGTCATGACCGCCACCCATCACTCAATGCCGCGCAGGCTCATCCACCGGCAGATGCAGCACCTCGCGCACCAGCATGGCAATGCTGCTCACGCCCATCTTTTCCTTGATCTTGGTGCGGTGCACGTCAACGGTCTTCACGCTGATGTTCAGCTCCCGGGCGATCACCTTGCTGGCCTTGCCATCGATCACCAGCATCAACACTTCACGCTCGCGGCTGGTCAGCAGCGCCAGCTTGCCCTGCAGGTTCTGACGCTGCTGCTGATCGGCCTGGGCGTGCACGGCGGTCTTGAGCGCCGCCTGGATGCGGTCGATCATCTGCTGCGGATTGTAGGGCTTCTCGACGAAGTCCAGCGCGCCGTTCTTCATTGCCGTGACCGACATCGGTATGTCGCCATGGGCCGAGACGAAAATGGTCGGCAAGGTGCTGCCGCGCTGGTTGAGAATCTCCTGCAACTGGAAACCGCTGGTTTCCGGCATGCGCACATCCAGCACCAGGCACGCGGGCTGCCTGGGGTCGTACTGGCTGAGGAATTCTTCGGCGCCGGCGAAGCACTGCGCCTGCACGCTGACCGACTCCAGCAGCCAGGCCAGCGAGGTGCGCAGGTCTTTGTCGTCGTCAACGATGTAAACAATCGGTTTGCGGGTTTCCATCAGGGGCTGCCACGAAAATTCTAATTATTGTTTTCGCACGCGAACGCGCGGCACGCATCGGCTGTGTTTTTTCCAGCCTGTAAGCAGGATACCCACTGTCGCCGGCCCTTGCGATAAAGAAACCACCTAGTCGACTAGCGGAAACCTAACCTCGCCATGGGGATCGTCAGAATGGTTGCGCCGTGCCCACAGCCTTAGTCTTGTTCCATCACCTACGGGCCGTTTCAAAGCGGTCCTCCTGAAGGAAGGGGCATCGACATGGCCGACCTGAGCCAGCAGCAAATCGACTTTCGCAACGCCATGGCGCAGCTGCCTGCTGCGGTGAACATCATCACCACCAACGGCCCGGGTGGGCGCTGCGGCATCACCGCCAGCGCCGTGTGCTCGGTAACCGACTCGCCGCCCACGGTACTGGTGTGCGTCAACCGCAACAGCGCCACCCACGACGTCTTCCGCAACAACGGCCGCCTGTGCGTCAACGTGCTGTGTGGCGAACAGGAAGAACTGGCCCGGCACTTCGCCGGCATGACCCAGGTGCCGATGGCCGAACGTTTTGCCTGGGACCTGTGGGACGACGGCGCCGCCGATGTACCGGTGCTGCGCGACGCCCTGGTGCAACTGGAGGGGCGCATCAGCGAATGCAAGGAAGTGGGCTCGCACTCGGTGATGTTCGTGGAGCTGGACAAGGTTGGGGTGCGCGAACCGCGCGATAGCCTGGTGTATTTCAACCGGTTGTTCCATCGCCTGGAACACGCTGGGGCGCATTGCTGATAGACCGCGTTATCGTTCTTCGCGGGCAAGCCTCGCTCCTACAAGGGCGAGTCGATCACAACGTTTGTGAACGACACAAACCCGTAGGAGCGAGGCTTGCCCGCGAAGGCGGTCTCAGGTCGAAGCACGTGTTTAATGGCTGTCAGATCAACTTCCTGCAAACTACAGTGCCTTGCGTCATTGCCTACAGGTACGCCAGAATCCGCCGGCTTGTGCACCTTGGCAGCCATCGGTAACTTGATTCGCGTCACTGATCTCCAGTGATCGGGTTTAGTAGCCCGTGGTATTAGAAGGTGCACGAGTGACGGTCATACAGGTAATTCCATACCTGAATTTGATGGTGGCTGTGCGTAGGGCGTCCCTGGGCGCGCCGGCTTTCTTCTTTTCCCCGGTCTACTAACCTGCGTACAGCCGCCACCCCACGTTTAGTAGCGATGGAGTGGCTGCATCACAACGGAAAAGAAAATCATGTTCAAGGTAACGCCTGATCCACCGAGCACCGATTCATGCCCAGACCCGGCCGCCCATATCATGGCCACCCCGCACAAACCCTCCACACTGTTCACCATCAACCCCGATATCGACACCCAAACCCTGCTGGCTCACGCCTGCGAGTCGTTGGCCTCGGCCAGTGTGATGAGCAATGACCTGGCGGGGTTTCTGCAAGGCTCGCACCGCAACACGCTGCTGGGTATCGCCCAAGTGATCATGTTGGGAGAGTTGGCGGTGAACCGGGCGCTGGATAACCTGGATTCATCCGAGTCTGCGACACACAGCTGATCCCCTGTGGGAGCGAGCCTGCTCGCGATGAGGTCAGCACATCCTGCAACTAAGGTGACTGAGACACCGCCATCGCGAGCAGGCTCACTCCCACAGGGATCTCCGTAAACACAGGATCTGTGTACGAAAAAAATCCAGTATGGGAGTGAGCCTGCTCGCGAAGTCGGTCTATCAGGCGTGCAAATATTCCCGGGCCAACCGGCAAGCCCGCTCAATCAACATCGGCGCCATTTCAATCGCCGTCGGCGTGCCCTGGCGGGTATGAATCCAGCCCAGGTACGTGGTGCCGCGCAGCATCAGGAACAACGCCAGCGTCCTGCGATCCGCCTCGGTCAACGGCTTGACCCTGTGGTAACCCTCGAGCAGCGCCGCCTTGATCTGCTCATAGCGCGGATCATCCAGGCAGAAATACAACGCGGTCGCCAGCTCGAACATGTGCCAGCCAAACCCGGCGTCGTCGAAGTCGATCAAGCGCAGGCGCGGGCCTTCGATCAGCAGGTTTTCCGGGACGAGGTCGGCGTGGATCATGCCGAAGTTGCCCAGATGGCGGCCGTATTGGCGCAGGTCCTTGCGCGCCGTACGCCGGGCCTGTTGCAGCAGGTCCCGTTGCTCATCGCTCAGCTGTTCGAGCTCCCAGAAACGCCCCCAGAACGGATTGGCCCCGATCAAGCCTTCCTCGTCCCAGGCATGCCGGACAAACTCGTCCGGCTGCTGCCAATCCGTCGAATGCACATGAATGCGCGCGGCGATCGCGCCGGCCTCGGCAAACAGGAAATCGATTTCGGTATCGGCCTGCACCCCGGTCTCCGAGGTGCCGGCCGTGGTGCCCGGCAACCAGGCGAGCATGTCGACATGGCGTTCGCCGATATCGGCATGGCGCACTTCGATCAGGTGGCGCCGGTCCCGGGCGCGAATGATCTGTGGCACGGTAATACCGGCGCTTTCCAGGGCTTCCATCCATTGCAATTCGGATCGTAGTGCCGCTTCGCAGTGATAGCCGTTGCGATGAATGCGCAGGGCGACCCGCTGGCCGTCGTGGCGGCGGGCAGAGAACACCGCGTTTTCGCGGAACTTCACCAGTTCGATGTCGCCGAAATCGCCGTCCCAGTGTTGCAGGGCGTGGCGCGCCAGGTCGTGCAACCGGGCGACTTGCTGATCGTGGCTCAGGGTGTGGAATTCAGTCATGGCAGATCCTCAAATCGCGCTCAGGGCATGGTCCAGGGTGTCGACGAACAGGTCGGCGTGCTCGCGGCTGAACACCAGCGGCGGGCGCAGCTTGAGAATGTTGTCGCCGGCGCCGATCTTGCTGATCAGCACGCCGTTCTCGCGCATGTCGTTGACCACCTTGCGCGCTTCCAGCCCGGCCGGTTCCTTGCTGGCGCGGTCACGCACCAGCTCCATGGCGAAGAACAGGCCCTTGCCGCGCACGTCGCCAATGATCGAGTGCTTGTCTGCCAGAACCTGCAAACGCTGCTGCACATAAGCACCGACGCTTTGCGCGTTTTGCAGTAGCTGCTTTTGTTCAATCTCGTCCAGTACCGCCATGCCGACCGCCGCCGCTACAGGCGAGCCGCCGAAGGTGTTGAAGTACATGGCGTTGCGTCCGAATGACTCGACCAGCGCCTTGTGGGTGATCAGCCCGGCCAGCGGGTAGCCGTTACCCATGGGTTTGCCGAGGGTGACGATGTCCGGCACGACGCCGTGGGCCTGATGCCCCCAGAGGTGGTCGCCGGTACGGCCGAAACCCGATTGCACTTCATCGGCGATGAACAGGCCACCGGCGGCGCGGATCAACTCGGCAGCCTTGGCGACGAAACTGGCCGGCACCCGGGGCAAGCCTTCGTTGGCGAACAAGGTGTCGATCAGCAGCGCGGCGGGACGAATGCCCTGGGCCTGCATCGAGGCAATGGCGGCCGCGATATTGGCCGCGTATCGCTCCGCCAGCTGCGCCTCGCTGGTGCCTGCCGGTGCCCGGTACAGGCACGGAATCGGCACGGCGCGGGCATGGGCGGCGAAGGGTTCCGGCGAGGGCAGGGCAGTGGTGACCTGCGCCAGCGACGCGGAATTTCCATGGTAGTTGTAATCGCTGACGATGATGCCGGTGCCGCCGCTGGCGTAGCGCGCCAGGCGCAGCGCCAGTTCGTTGGCCTCGGTGCCGGTGCAGGTGAACATCGCGGTGTCCAGCGGCTGGCCGAAGGTCGCGGTCAGGCGTTCGGCATAGCGCACCACCTGCTCATCGAGGTAGCGGGTGTGGATGTTCAGCGTGGTGGCCTGGCGGTGCATGGCCTCGGTCACGTGGGGGTTGCAGTGACCGACGCAGGGCACGTTGTTGTAGACGTCCAGGTAACGGCGACCGTCGACGTCGAACAGCCACACGCCTTCGCCGCGCACCAGGTGCAGGGGCTTGTCGTAGAACAGCGGCGAGGCGCTGCCGAGTACGCGGTGACGGCGTTGCAGGAGAGTGTCAGGCATGGTCTGGAACCTCGATTGGGGCGGTGCGGCGAGTGCGCAGCAGGAAGTTGAAAATACACAGGGCGAAGGTCACGCCGAGGGCGATCAGCATGCTCAGGTCAAGCTGGAAGCAGGCGGCGACCACCACCAGCGTCAGGGCCAGGCCCAACCAGGCAACCAGCTTGCCGCCGATCAGGCGGAAGGGGCGTGGCAGGCCGGGCTGGCTGCCCTTGATGCGCAGGTACGCGCCGAAAATGCACAGGTAGCAAACGTTGAGCAGCAGCACGACCGCGAGCATCACCGTGGCCGGATCGACTTCGGACAAGGGCAAGCCGATGGCGCCGATCAGCAGCAATGCCGGATACGGCGTGCCGCGTTTGCCGGTCTTGCCCAGCCACTGCGGGAACAGGCCGTCGCGAGCCATCGCGAAGAGTTGCCGGGAAGCTGCGTACACCAGGGAGAAGAAGGTGGCGATCAAACCGAATACGCCACCGCAGCCAATCACCTTGGCCAGCCACGAGCCTTCACCGAACGCGCTGTTGCTGGACATCGCGGCGTACAACGGGTCGCCCGCCGAGCCCACCAGTTCGACACCGCCGGCGCCCGGTGCGCATACCAGCACCACCAACGCGGTGATCAACAAGGTACCAATGGCCGCCAGAATGCCGCGGGGCATGGTGCGACCCGGGTTTTCAGCTTCTTCCGCCGCCGAGCCGGTTTGTTCGACGGTGATGAACAGCCAGATCGCGAACGGCACGCAGGCGAAGATGCCGCCCAGGCTGACGGGGGTGGCGACATTCGCCGGCAACGCCAGCAGGTTGGCCAGTTCGACATGCGGTGCCATGGCCACGCCGAACGTCAGCAGGGCGACGACGGCAATCACGCCGGCAATGAACGTCAGGCCCATGGCCTCGCCCACGCCGCGCAGGTGAATGCCAATGATCACCGCGAACAGGGCGATTTTCACCGGCCAGCCGCCAAGACCGAAAATCGACTCGGTGTAGGCACAAATGAACGTCGCCGCCGCCCCGGTGCCGATGGTCAGGGCCAACGCACAAGCCACCCCGACGAGGTAACCCACGAACGGCCCGAACGCACTTTGCGCATACACGAACACACCGCCCGCGCTGGGCAACGCGGTGGACAGCTCCGCCACGCATAACGCCAGCCCACCGCACAGCAGCGCCATCAACAAGGTGGCGATCAGCATGTTCAGCCAGCCACCGGCGGCCAGGCCAAAGTTCCAGCCGGAAAACTGCCCGGCCACCACCAACGCAATTCCAAGGCCGGCGATCTTAGGCCAGCCCAACGCACTTTTCTTGAGCACAGAAATCTCCCGCGACCCGAAGGTCGATTTATTGTTTTTAGTGAGAAATGGAGGGGGTTCAGCGTTGCTTTGCGCTTCGATACTACGCGCGGGGTGCGGCGCGGCATGTTTGCGTGCATGCCATGTGGTTGGTTGTGGGTGCCAGATTGGACACAAACCCTGTAGGAGCGAGCCTGCTCGCGATGACGGAGTGTCAGGCGCGGGAGATGTTGGATGTGCTGGCCTCATCGCGAGCAGGCTCACTCCCACAGGGGATCTTCAGTGAACACAATATTTGTGTATGACAAAGATCCAATTGTGGGAGCGAGCCTGCTCGCGATGGCGGTTGATCAGGCAGCATCCATGTCAGATACGAAAACTCCCCACCAACTGATTCAACCGCGCCGCCTGCTGCTCCAGCTCAGTACAAGCCCGCAACGTCGCCTGCAAATTCTCCACGCCCTGCTGGTTCAGCGCATTGATCTGCGTGATATCGACGTTCAAGGCCTCGACCACGGCCGTCTGTTCTTCGGTGGCGGCGGCGACAGACTGGTTGACGTTGTCGATCTCGCCGATGCGTTGGGTCACGCTGCTCAAGCGGCTGCCGGCGAGGTTGGCGATGGTGACGCTCTCTTCGCTGTGCTGCTGGCTTTCGGTCATGGTGGTGACCGAGTCGCGGGCGCCCACTTGCAGCTCCTCGATCATCTGCTGGATCTCCTGCGCCGAGGACTGGGTGCGGCCGGCCAGGCTGCGCACCTCGTCGGCCACCACGGCAAAGCCGCGGCCGGCTTCACCGGCACGTGCCGCTTCGATGGCGGCATTGAGCGCCAGCAGGTTGGTCTGCTGGGAGATGCCCTTGATCACTTCGAGGATCTGCCCGATGTTCACGGTCTTGTCGTTGAGCACTTCGATGTTTACGCACGACGCGCTTATTTTTGCCGACAGCTCGTGCATCACATCTATGGTGCGTTGCACCACCTGGCGACCGTCTTCGGCCTGTTGCCGGGCACTGGAGGCCTGATGCGAGGCATCGGAGGCGTTGTTGGCGATTTCCTGGGCGGCAGCGCCCAACTGGTTGATCGCGGCGGCCACGCTGGTGGTGCGGGTGGCTTGATCGTCGAAATTGCCCAGCGACGAATTGGAGGCGTCCAGCACTCGGCGGGCGCCTTCGTTGACGCCATGGGCCGCCGACGAGACTTCGCGGATCGAGTGATGGATGCGCTCGACAAAACGGTTGAACGCCGTAGCCAACTGGCCGATTTCATCCCGTGACTGCACCTGCAGGCGCCGGGTCAAATCTCCCTCGCCAAGGGAGATACCCTCCATGACCCGAGTCAGCATTTGCAGCGGCCGGGTGATGCGCCGTGCGGTGTACCCGATCAGCAGCAGGCCAAGCAGGGCCGAGCCGCCACCGAGCAGCAGCTCCAGCGCAGTGCTTTGCACGCCCTGGGCATCGAGTTGTTTTTGCAGGGTGGCGACCGGTGCCAGCAATACTTCCTGCGGCACGCCGACCAGCACACCCCAGGGCGCGGCGCCGGTAATCGGTGGCAGCGGTTCGAGGACCTTGATTTGCTGTGGGTCGACAAACACCTTCGGCTGACCCAGGCGCAAGGCGTCCATCACCTGGGCATTGTCCATCGGTTGCCCGAGGCGGCTGATGTCCTGGCTGTTGGCGGAAATCACGCCACGGGGGCTGACGATGCTGATCTGGCCATGGCCGTCGAACAGCTGCAGCGCACTGGACTCGCTGTTCTTTTGCAAGGCGGCGAGGTTGATGTCGAGACCGACCACGGCGATGACCTTGCCGTTCTCCAGCAGCGGGAAGGCGACGCTGGTCACCAGTTTGCGACTGCCCGATGCCTCGTCGAAGTAGGGCTCCAGCACGCAGGCCTGGCGGGTGTCGCGGGCGCAGGTGTAGAACGCGTTGTAGGGTGTGCCGCTGGGCCCTGGCTCGGTGTTGGCCAGCAGGCCTTCATCGCCGATCACCGCTTGCAGTTCACCGGGTTTGCTTTGCACCCAATACAGGGAGAAGCGTCCGGTCTCGTTGCTGCCCAGCTCCGGCTTGTTGGCGAAGCCGGCATCGGCACCGTCCAGGGCGTCGGGTTCAAAAACGACGTAAAGCCCGAGCAGGTCGGGCTTGTCGATCAGGGCCTGTTGAAGCTGGGTGCTCAGCTCCTGGCGCAGTTGTTGGCGGGTCAGATGGCCCTGGTGCTGGAGTTGCCTGAGGTACAGCAAATACCGCGACAATCCCTGGCCGAATTCGTGGGTCTGCATGAACGTGCGTTGCACTTGCATGGCCTGCACTTTACCCAGGGCCTGCATGTGTTCCCTGGCCGCGTCGGCGAGCATGTCGCTGCTGGCCCGGGCCACTTGCTGGCTGCTCTTGTGCGTCTGGTATAGCGACAGGCCCATCAGCAAGCCCACCACCAACACCAGACAGAGGCCGGCGAGCAGGGTGATCTTGCTCTGGATCGTGAGGAATCTTCTGTGCATGGGAAAGGCCTTTTTCCACGGGGGCAGCGGATGCGCCACTGCCCCGGCATGACTTAGAAAGAGCTGGCGAAAATCAGCTGGCTGTAGAGGTTCTTGTCGTTGTTGCCCAACTGCGTACCGCCCTGGTCGGCGCTCTTGTCCGGCTGGAACAGACCGACCAGCGGCATCACCGTGATGTGGTCGTTGAGGTGCCATTCGGCGTACAGGTCGACTTCGTGGCCATCGGTGTTGCCCAGGTCGCGGTCGATGGTGTCGAAGTTGAAGTACATCGCGCCGACGGTCAGGTTCTCCAGTGGCGAGACGGTGAACTTGAGTTGCTGGATGCGCGAGTTGGTGTTGAACGGGCCGGCGTAGTTGCCCGCCACTTCACCCTGGAACCAGGTGCCGAAGCCGCGGCTGAAACCGTAGAACAGCGTGTCGTAGCCTTCCGAGAAACGGCTGTAGCGGTAGCCGGCATACGGCGTCCATGGCGCCTCGGAAAAGGTCCAGCCAGCTTCCAGGTACCAGGCGTCTTCGGTGGCCGTGTGGGGTTTGTCCTGCTTGGCGTATTCGCCGGAGAGGAACAGGTCCTTGACCCCGGCGTTGCCGGTCGCGCGCAGGCTGTAGGTCTTCATGCCATCGCGCTCGAGTTGCGCGGGGGAGGCGAACTCCTCGTCGACATCCTTGGTGTCGATGTAGGTCAAGCCGACGGTCCCGGCCTCGGCCACGTGCTCCAGGGTACCGACGTACATTTCGGTCTTGGCCTGGGCGCGGTTGTTGGATTTCAACCACATCAGGTCACTGCGCCAGCCTTCCTTGCCGCCGATACGCAACACCGCGGTTTCGTCGAAGGCCTTGCGCGCCGCCAGCCAGTAGGCGCCACCGCGATTGAACTCGCCGTCGGCCAGGCCTTTGCCCAGGTTCAGTGCATCGCCGTTGATCAGGAAGCCGTCGCCGACCATGATGTTCTGGCGACCGAAAGACAGGTCGATGCCGTCGGTACCCAGCACCGGAAACAGATCGCTCGAGCGCCAGCCGAGGTAGGCGTCTTCGAACTTGGTGGTGCGTTCCGAACCGTCGGTGAAGCCGGCGGCGTCACCGTCGCCCCAAGTACCGGAGCTGAGCATGTTCGCCGCGCCGTAGGCGGTGCCGACACCCGCCAGGCCCTGGTCGAAGCTCAGGCCGTACTTGATGTAGCCCTCGCGCCACGACGACGAACCTTCGTCGAGACGACCCGACAGGGCGTAGTTTTCCTGGCTGTGGAACACGCCGAAAACCGCTTCCAGGGTGGCGTTCAGATGACTGTCGTCACTGGCGTAGAGTTCGTAGGCGCTCGCCTGGCCGGCACTGATCATCAACGCCAGTGTAGAGAGGCGAAGCAAGGGGGACTTGAGCATGGTGTGGCATCCGTTCTTGTTCTTGAGCGCAGGGTTGCGGTCGCTCCAGATACTAATGCCGGGATTTTTTGCGCCTTGTTGCCTCGGTGCCAAAGAGTTGGTTGTGCTTGCCAGATTGCATGGCGGGGTGACAGTGCACACATGGGTGCACTGATCGAGAAGGGAAGGTGGAGTGTTTCTGGTTAAAGAGAGCGGGGTCAGAACACTATCGAATTCTTCTCAGGTTCATGGCCTTCAACTTCCTGAGCATGCCCATGACATCGCGCAGGACAGGCGTCCTGTCGAACAGGGACAGCGCATGCAAGTCCGTGCGCGAGGGTCGTTGGTAGCCCAGGTTCCAAGTGAAATAGTAGGCCTGAACGTCTTTGTTCGAATGAATCAGCGTATTGAGGGCGGCGTCATAGTGCATCGGCCCGCCGTCAGGATGCCCTGGCGGGCGCTCCAGGATCTGCAGCAGGAAATCGCGCAACCGGGTAATGCATTTGCCGTTTACCGCATAGAAATGCGACAGGTGTATAGGCTGGTCGACGGCTTTCCAGGTGGGCGAGCTTGAGTCGCCTTCAAACGGATGGCCAAAGTAGGCGATGTCCCACTCCATGCCTTCCAGGGACTCGATGGCCTGTTTTCCATAGTGGGAAATGCGCCTGGAAAACTGTATGTCATCCTCCAGGATCAGTATGTTTTTCACATTCAGGTGTATCGCTTCTTCCAGTATCCCCAGGTGGCTCATGAAGCAGCCCCTGGCCCCGAGGCTCGGGAAGCCATTGTCCTCACTGGGCGTTACAGCCGGGAAAAAGCTGACTTTTTCATGATCAAAGGGAAAACCGTTGCGCGCGAATTCTTGTACCGTTTCTACGCGGCGATCCTTTCTTGACACAATATTGACGATTCTTGTTCGATCAAAATAGTCGGTCACATTCATCCAGCAGTTCCTCAGCGCAGGTGATCAGGGCGGCTGGATTGCAGTATAGGCAGAACTTTGGATCAAGCCTGGCTATCGCTGATCGCGCCCGTGCAGCAGTTTGGCAGAACCGCCAACACAACTGGCAGGCAGGGCAAAACCTGCGGGTCACCGACCACCGACAATCCTCTCAACCTGCCGAAGCACCAAAGCCTCGGCACTTTCAGTGTTGGCGTTCGCCTTGATTGCGAACGCGCGGATTTTCAAGGTCGTTTCTCATGTTCACCACCCTGCGTTTGTCCCTCGTTGCTGTGTTGTCCGTCACTCTGGCGCAGGCCGCCGTCGCTGCCGATTGCGCACCGCAGCAGCAGCGTGGCGCCGAACTGTTCGCCAATGAGTGCGGGGTCTGCCATGCGGTGAGCAAAGGCACGGCCGGCATGATGGGGCCGAACCTGGCAGGTGTGGTGGGGCGCAAGTCCGGCTCGCTGGAAGGCTTCAACTACTCGCAAGCCATGCGCAACAAGAACATCGACTGGCAAGCCGAGAACATCGCGCAACTGATCACGCAACCCCAGGCCTATGTGCCTGGCACCTACATGCCCTACATGGGCATGGCCTCGGCAGATGATCGCCAGGCGGTGGTGTGCTTCCTCAAAGAACAACACTAATTGACGCTTTCGCCGGCCCGCCGGCTCGTCCATCTGAATGAAAGGTGATTTATGAGCAACGTTGAAATCCTGCCGCAGGTTGCTGCATTCCTCGATCGCCAACACGGCTGCTTTATCGATGGCCAGTGGGTGTTTGCCGAAGGTCAGAACATTGCCGTGGTCAACCCGGCCACCGGGCAAACCCTGTGTCAAACCCTTGACGCGCCTCTGGAAATCGTCGAGCGCGCCGTGCAATCGTCGCACCAGGCTTTCAAGTCCGGCGTGTGGTCGGGCCTGCGTCCAGCGGACCGTGAGCGCATCCTGCTGAACTTCACCCGCCTGGTGGAAGAGCATGCCGAAGAGCTGGCACAGCTGGAAACCCTGAGCCAGGGCAAGTCGATCAACATGGCTCGCGCCCTGGACCTGAACGCCACGGTGGAGTTCATGCGCTACATGTCTGGCTGGGCGACCAAGATCGAAGGGCAGACCTTCGACGTGTCGATCCCGTTGCCGCCGGGCGCCAAGTTCACGGCGTTCACCAAGCGTGAGCCGGTGGGCGTCGTGGTTGGCATCGTGCCGTGGAACTTCCCGCTGCTGATCGCCGCCTGGAAACTAATGCCGGCGCTGGCCACCGGTTGCACGGTGATCATCAAGCCGGCGATGGAAACCCCATTGACCGCCATGCGCCTGGCCGAGCTGGCTCTCGAAGCGGGCATTCCGGCCGGTGTGTTCAATGTGGTGACCGGCGGCGGCGCTTCGGTCGGCGGCGTGCTGACCGCGCACCCGCTGGTGAGCAAAGTGTCGTTCACTGGCTCCACCGCCGTGGGCAAGAGCGTCGGCGTTGCGTGCATGGAAAACATGACACGCTTCTCCCTGGAGCTGGGTGGCAAGAACCCGATGATCGTGCTCGCCGATGCCGACATCGAAAAAGCCGTGCAGGGTGCGATCCTCGGTGGCCTGCTGAACAATGGCCAGGTGTGCGCGGCGGCTTCGCGCTTCTACGTGCATCGCTCGATCCACGACAAATTCGTCGAGGCCCTGGCGGCGGCGGTCTCGGCGATGCCGATTGGCGCGGGCATGAACTGCGCGGCGGCGATCAACCCGCTGGTGTCGCGCAAGCAGCAGCAGAGCGTGCTCAAGCACATCGAGCTGGCCCGCCAGGAAGGTGCGCGGGTGGTGGCTGGCGGCGAGTTGCTGGAAGGCGAGGGCTTCTTTGTCCAGCCGACCATCCTCGCCGACATCGACCACAGCATGGCCATTGCGCGCGAAGAGGTGTTCGGTCCGGTGCTGGGCGTGATGCCGTTCGACGATGAAGACGCGGTCATCGCGCTGGCCAACGACAACCGTTACGGGTTGGCTGCCAGCCTTTGGACCAACGACCTGGGCAAGGCGATGAATCTGGTGCCGCGCATCGAAGCGGGTACGGTTTGGGTCAATGCCCACGTATTGCTTGATCCGGCGATGCCATTCGGTGGGGTCAAGCAGTCGGGTATGGGGCGTGAGTTTGGTCGTGCGGTGATTGAGGCTTACACCGAGCTCAAGTCGGTGTGTATTGCTCACTGATCAACCTGGTACATATCCGTTGCTGCGGTAACGCCCACCTAGGGTTTCGCCCTTACGGCGAGTCCCTTTTTCAAACGCCAAAAAGGAACCAAAAGGCTTTGCCCCACCAC
>NZ_AKJF01000127.1 GCF_000282475.1 Pseudomonas sp. GM78 | reverse complement strand
AGGCCGCCATCGCTGGCAAGCCAGCTCCCACAAGGCTTTGTGGGATGCCTAAGATCGCAGGTTCATCGCAAACCCTGTGGGAGCTGGCTTGCCAGCGATGGGGCCCGTATAGGCGACATCGATTTAGCCCCAACGCCGATAAAGCTTTATCATGGCCGCAGTTTCGCTGATCGAGTCCGCCATGAAGTTCGCCATCGCCGTATTTTCCGCCGCCCATGCGCCCTCCTCGCGCCGCGCCTTGCTGTTCGCCCAGGCGCTGCTCGCCGGCGGGCATGAGATTGTCCGGCTGTTTTTCTACCAGGATGGCGTGTACAACGCCTCCAGCAGCGTGGTCACGCCCCAGGACGAGCTGGATGTACCCAAACAATGGCGCACCTTCGTCGGCGAAAACCAGCTCGATGGCGTGGTGTGCATCGCCGCCGCCTTGCGCCGTGGGGTGTTGAACGAGGAAGAAGCCAAGCGCTACCAACGCGAGGCTGTCGCCGTCGGTGCGCCGTGGGAATTGTCCGGGCTCGGCCAGTTGCATGATGCGGTGCAAGACGCGGACCGCCTGATCTGCTTCGGAGGTGCGTGACATGGCCAAATCCTTGCTGATCATCAGCCGCCAGTCGCCGTGGTCCGGGCCGGGCGCGCGGGAAGCGCTGGACATCGTCCTGGCGGGCGGCGCCTTCGATCTGCCGATCGGCCTGCTGTTTCTCGACGACGGCGTATTCCAGCTCGCCACCCGTCAGAGCGCCAAGGCCCTGCAACAGAAAGACCTGAGTGCCAACCTGCAGGCACTGCCGATGTTCGGCGTCGAAGAACTGTTTGTCTGTGCCGACAGCGCTGCCGAACGTGGCCTGGACCCTGGCGCCTTGTCGCTGGAGGAAGCCCGCGTATTGGCCGCCCACGAAATCACTGCGCTCATTGACCGTTACGACCAGGTGATCACCCTCTGATGTCGACTTTGCATGTGTTGTCTCATTCCCCGTTCGGCGACGACCGCCTGAACAGTTGCCTGCGAGTGATCGGTAACAACGACGCGCTGCTGCTGTGTGGCGACGCGGCCTATGCCCTGCAGCCAGGCACCGCACCTTTCACGGCGCTGAATGCCCGCGGTCTGCCGCTCTACGTTCTGGCCGAAGATGCCCAGGCCCGGGCTATCGAGGTTCCGGACTGGGCAACGGCTGTCGATTATCCGGCCTTCGTCGAACTGTCGATCCACCACGACAAGGTCAACAGCTGGCTATGAATGTATTGACGGTCGGCGCGCGCGCCATCGAGCTGGACAAGGACGGTTTCCTGCTGGAGCTCAGTGACTGGTCGGCGGACGTCGCCAGTGCCCTGGCCGCCGCCGAAGACATCGAGTTGAGCCCCGAGCACTGGGAAATCCTCGAACTGCTGCGCAGCTTCTACGCTGAATTCCAGTTGTCGCCGGCCACCCGGCCGCTGATCAAGTACACCGCATTGAAACTCGGCCCGGACAAAGGCAACAGCCTGCACCTGAACCGACTGTTCAAAGGCACCCCTGCCAAACTCGCCGCGAAACTGGCGGGCCTGCCCAAACCGACGAATTGCTTATGACCGACTACCCAGCGTTGACCCTCGAAACGCCTGCCGAGCACCCGTTCGCCCAATTCGTGCGCATCCTCGGCAAAGGCAAGCGTGGCGCCCGCGACCTGACGCGTGAAGAAGCCCGCACCGCCATGGGCATGGTGCTCGACGACAAGGTCGAGGACACCCAGCTCGGCGCGTTCCTGATGCTGTTGCGCCACAAGGAAGAAAGCGCGCAGGAAATGGCAGGTTTTACCGAGGCCCTGCGCGAACGCTTAAAAGCGCCGGCACTGGCGGTCGACCTCGACTGGCCGACCTATGCCGGCAAGAAGCGGCATCTGTCGTGGTACATGCTGGCGGCCAAGTGCCTGGCGCAGAACGGTGTGCGGGTGTTCATGCACGGCGGCGGCGCGCACACCGCCGGTCGGCTCTACAGTGAACAATTGCTCGATGAGCTGAACATCCCGTTGTGCCGCGACTGGCAGCAAGTCGGCGTGGCGCTGGACAACGGCGGCCTGGCCTTCATGCCGTTGGTGGACTGGGCACCGCAACTGCAACGCATGATCGACCTGCGCAACACCCTCGGCCTGCGCTCGCCGATCCACTCGCTGGCGCGGATTCTCAACCCGCTGGGCGCCCGTTGCGGCCTGCAAAGCATCTTCCACCCCGGTTACCAGGCGGTGCATCGCGATGCCAGCGGACTGCTCGGCGACACCGCGATCGTGGTCAAGGGCGATGGCGGCGAGATCGAGATCAACCCCGACGCCGACAGTCACCTGTACGGCACCAGCGGCGGCGAGAGCTGGGATGAGGAGTGGCCGCAACTGTCGAGCCAGCGCCACGTCAAGCCCGCCAGCCTGGAACCGGCGCACCTGAAGGCCGTGTGGCGTGGCGATGTGGTAGACAGCTACCCGCAAATGGCCCTGATCTCGACCATGGCCCTGGCGCTGCGGGGCCTTGGCCAGAGTCGCGAGCAGGCGTTCGAGACCGCCCAGAAATTCTGGGACGCGCGGGATAAATCGATTTAGTCGATCATAACCCGGCAAACTTTGCGCTATTTTATCGAACCTATCAGCATAGACTCCTCTCCAACGCTTATCGGTTGAGGAGTCTCGGACATGGGTTTGTTAGTTGAAGGTCGCTGGCAGGACAAATGGTACGAAAGCAAGGACGGCACGTTCCAGCGCGAACAGGCGCAGCGCCGAAACTGGGTCACCGCTGACGGCCAACCCGGCCCCAGTGGCATCGGTGGTTTTGCCGCCGACCCTGGGCGCTATCACCTCTACGTATCCCTCGCCTGTCCGTGGGCCCATCGCACGCTGATCCTGCGCAAACTCAAGGGCCTGGAAAGCCTGATCGATGTGTCGGTGGTCAGCTACCTGATGCTGGAGAACGGCTGGACGTTCGACAAGTCCCACGGCTCCACCGGCGACAAACTCGATCACTTTGACTTCATGCACCAGCGCTACACCGCCGATACCGCCGACTACACGGGCCGCGTCACGGTGCCGGTGCTCTGGGACAAACAGCAAAAGCGCATCGTCAACAATGAGTCGGCGGAAATCATCCGCATGTTCAATGGCGCCTTCGATGAGCTGACCGGCAATGGCCTTGATTTCTATCCGGCACCGTTGCGCGGCGAGATTGACGCGCTGAACGAGCGGATCTATCCGGTAGTGAACAACGGCGTGTACCGCGCCGGGTTTGCCACCTCGCAATCCGCTTATGAACAAGCCTTCGATGAACTGTTCGCAGAACTGGATCGGCTGGAGCAGTTGTTAAGTGCCAACCGTTACCTGACCGGCGAGTACCTGACCGAAGCGGACATTCGCCTGTTCACCACGCTGATTCGTTTCGACGCGGTGTATTTCGGTCACTTCAAGTGCAACCTGCGGCGCATTGCCGATTATCCGAACCTGTCGAACTGGCTGCGGGAGATTTACCAGTGGCCGGGGATTGCCGAGACGGTGGATTTCGAACACATCAAAAACCACTACTACGGCAGCCACAAGACCATCAACCCGACGGGGATCGTGCCCAAAGGGCCGCAGCAGGATTTCACCGCGGCCCATGATCGGGAGCGGTTGAGCGGGAAAGGGGTTTGGCGCAAGGCCTGAGATTTGTTTTTGAGGGCCTCATCGCTGGCAAGCCAGCTCCCACAGGGATTTGTGTGATGCCAGAGATTGCAGCTTCACCAAAGAACCTGTGGGAGCTGGCTTGCCAGCGATGGGGCCAATGCGGTGTTCAGACTTGTGATTGAGCCCCTTCAAACCACGCCAGTTTCTCGCGCAGTTGCACCACTTCCCCAACGATCACCAACGTCGGCGCATGCACTTCATGCTCCGCCACCAGCCGTGGCAGGTCCGCCAACGTGCCGGTAAACACCCGCTGATTGACCGTGGTGCCCTGCTGGATCAACGCCGCCGGGGTATCCGCGCCGCGACCATGCTTGATCAACTGTTCGCAGATGCTCGGCAAGCCCACCAGCCCCATGTAGAACACCAGAGTCTGCGCCGGCGCGACCAGATCGGCCCACGGCAGATCGGTGGAACCGTCCTTCAGGTGGCCGGTAATGAACCGCACCGACTGTGCGTAATCACGGTGAGTCAGCGGAATTCCGGCATAGGCCGCACAACCGCTGGCAGCCGTGATGCCCGGTACGACCTGGAACGGGATGCCATGGGCCGCCAGTTCTTCGATCTCTTCACCGCCACGGCCGAAGATGAACGGATCGCCGCCCTTCAACCGCACCACACGCTTGCCTTGCTTCGCCAGATCGACCAATTGTTGGTTGATCTGGTCCTGCGGCACGGCGTGATCGGCGCGGCGCTTGCCGACGTAGACACGCTCGGCATCGCGCCGGCACAACTCGAGAATCGCCGGTGCGACCAAGCGGTCGTACAGCACCACGTCGGCTTGCTGCATCAGGCGCAGGGCACGGAAGGTCAGCAGGTCCGGATCACCGGGACCGGCACCCACCAGATACACCTCACCGGTGGCCACCGGCGCTTCTCCAGCGATTTTCGCCTGCAGCAAACGCTCGGCTTCGCCGCCCTGCCCGGCCAGTTGCCGGTCGGCAATCGGGCCCTGGAACACGTCTTCCCAGAACGCGCGACGTTGCTGCACGTCCGGGAACAGCTTTTTCACCTGGTGACGGAAACCCGCCGCCAGGTCAGCCAGCTGACCGTAGGTCGAAGGAATCCAGGTTTCGATCTTGGCGCGGATCAAACGCGCCAGCACCGGCGCATCGCCACCGCTGGACACGGCAATGATCAGCGGCGAACGGTCGACGATGGCCGGGAAGATCACGCTGCACAAGGCCGGCGCGTCCACCACATTGACCGGCACGCAACGCCGATGGGCATCGGCGGACACTTGAGCATTGAGCGCTTCGTCGTCGGTGGCGGCAATGATCAGCGCGCAACCGTCCAGATCCGTCTCGAGGTAACCGCGCGTCAGGCACTCGCCAGCGCTGGCGCTGACCAGTTCGCGCAGCTGCGTTTCGATTTCAGGTGCGACCACCCGCAGCAGCGCACCGGCATCGGCCAGCAGGCGGGATTTGCGCAAGGCAATTTCCCCCCCACCGACGACCAACACACGACTGCCGCGAAGGTTATGGAACAGCGGCAGATAGTTCATTTAGCCGATGACCTCAAGGCCACCCATGTACGGCTTGAGCACCTCAGGTATACGGATCGAACCGTCGGCCTGCTGGTAGTTCTCCAGCACCGCCACCAGGGTACGACCGACTGCCAGGCCGGAACCGTTCAGGGTGTGCACCAGTTCCGGTTTGCCGGTTTCCGGATTGCGGAAACGCGCCTGCATACGACGGGCCTGGAAATCGCCGCAGTTGGAGCACGAGGAGATTTCGCGGTATTTGTCCTGGCTTGGAATCCACACTTCCAGGTCATAGGTCTTGACCGCGCTGAAGCCCATGTCGCCGGTGCACAGCGCGATGGTGCGGTAAGGCAGTTCCAGCAGTTGCAGGACTTTCTCGGCGTTAGCGGTCAGGCCTTCCAGCGCTTCCATCGAAGTCGACGGCTCGACGATCTGCACCATCTCGACCTTGTCGAACTGGTGCTGGCGGATCATGCCGCGGGTGTCGCGACCCGATGCACCGGCTTCACTGCGGAAGCACGGCGTGTGGGCAACGAACTTGATCGGCAGCAGTTTCGAATCGACGATTTCGCCGGCGACGATGTTGGTCAGCGACACTTCGGCGGTCGGGATCAGGTACAGGTCGGCTTCGCCTTCGCGCGCGATCTTGAACAGGTCTTCTTCGAACTTCGGCAGTTGACCGGTGCCTTGCAGCGCCGGGGCCTGGACCAGATAAGGTGTGTAGGCCTCTTCGTAGCCGTGCTCGGTGACGTGCAGGTTGATCATGAACTGCGCCAGGGCGCGGTGCAGGCGGGCGATCGGGCCACGCAGCAACGCAAAGCGCGCGCCGGACAGCTTGGCGGCGGTCTCGAAGTCCAGCCAGCCAAATTTTTCACCCAGGGCAACGTGGTCCTGCACCGGGAAATCGAATGCGGTCGGCGTGCCCCAGCGGCGCACTTCGACGTTGCCGTCTTCGTCGTCGCCGATCGGCACCGATTCGTGCGGCAGGTTGGGAATACCCAGCACGATCGAGTCCAGCTCGGTCTGGATCGCGTCCAGTTCGGTTTTACCGGCACCCAACTCGCCCGCCATGCGCTCGACGTCGGCCATCAACGGCGCGATGTCTTCGCCGCGCTGCTTGGCCTGACCGATGGATTTGGAGCGCGCGTTACGTTCAGCCTGCAGGGCTTCGGTGCGGGTCTGGACGGTCTTGCGCTGTTCTTCCAGCGCTTCGATGCGCGCGACATCCAGGGTAAAACCACGGGATGCCAGGCGGTCGGCTACGTCCTGAAGGTTGCTACGTAACAGTTTGGAATCGAGCATGTCGGTCTCTCGTTATCAAAGTTTGGTCAAGGACAGGCCAGCCCAGGTGGCGAGCAGCCCGCCGAATACGCTGATGGCAGCATAGCCCAGGGCCAGCGGCACCTGCCCGCTTTCCAGCAGGCGCACCGTATCCAGTGAAAAGGATGAAAAAGTCGTCAGCCCTCCGAGGAAGCCGACGATCAACCCGGCGCGCACCTCGATCGGCACCTCCGGGCGTAGCAAAAACAGACCGTATAAAACGCCGATCAGCAAACAGCCGACGATATTAACGGCCAGCGTCGCGGTATAGAAGTGCCGCGGCCAATTAGCGTTGATCCAGTTACCCGTGGCAAAGCGTAGCAAGGTGCCGGCCACACCGCCGGCGGAAACCGCAAGGATCAGGGGAAGCACTATTTTCTCCGCTGCCGGGGGCTCAAACGGTCAAGTTTCGCCAGGTGATTGAGCTTTTCGCCAATCTTCAGCTCCAGGCCACGGGGCACCGGCTGATAGAACGGGATAGGGTCGAGTTCTTCCGGAAAGTAGTCTTCCCCGGCGGCGTAGGCATCGGGCTCGTCGTGGGCATAACGGTATTCGTCGCCGTAGCCGAGCTGTTTCATCAGCTTGGTCGGCGCATTGCGCAGGTGCAGCGGCACTTCCAGCGAACCGTGTTCGGCGGCGGCACGCAGTGCGGTCTTGAAGCCCATGTACACCGCGTTGCTTTTCGGCGCGCAAGCCAGATAGGTGATGGCCTGCGCCACCGCCAGCTCGCCTTCGGGGCTGCCGAGGCGCTCCTGCACTTCCCACGCCGCCAGGCACAGGCTCAGCGCACGCGGGTCGGCATTGCCGATGTCTTCGCTGGCCATGCGCACCACGCGTCGGGCCAGGTACAGCGGATCGCAACCGCCATCGATCATGCGCGCGAACCAGTACAACGCACCGTCGGGGTTGGAGCCACGCACGGATTTGTGCAGCGCGGAGATCTGGTCGTAGAACGCTTCGCCACCCTTGTCGAAACGCCGACGGGTATCACCGAGCAGGCTTTGCAGCAGCTCGGTGCCGATCTCGCTGTTGTCTTCAGCCAGGTCCGAGGCGTTTTCCAGTAGGTTGAGCAAGCGCCGGCCATCGCCATCGGCGGCCGACAAGAGCATCTGGAAGCCTTCGTCGCTGAGGGTCAGGTTGCGCTTGCCCAGGCCGCGCTCTTCGGTCAGCGCGCGATGCACCAGTTTGCGCAACGCGGTTTCGTCGAGGCTTTTGAGCACATAGACCCGCGCGCGGGACAGCAAGGCGTTGTTGAGTTCGAACGAGGGGTTTTCCGTGGTCGCGCCGATGAAAATCAGCGTGCCGTCTTCGACATACGGCAGGAACGCATCCTGCTGGGACTTGTTGAAGCGGTGCACTTCGTCGACGAACAGAATCGTTCGCCGGCCGTACTGGGCGGCCTGCTGCTTGGCGATTTCCACCGCCTGACGGATTTCCTTCACCCCGGCGAGCACCGCCGACACCGTTTCGAAATGCGCCTCCGAGACTTCCGCGAGCAGCCGCGCCAGGGTGGTCTTGCCCACCCCGGGCGGCCCCCAGAAAATCATCGAATGCAGGGCACCCTGCTCCAGCGCTTCGCGCAAGGGCTTGCCGCGAGCGAGCACGTGTTCCTGACCGACATACTCGTCCAGGTTGGTCGCGCGTAAGCGGGCGGCCAGGGGCTGGGCGATCGGGGCACTGCGAAACAGGTCCATCACAACTTATGAAACCTCACTGGGTCCTGATGCCTATCAGATCCCTGTGGGAGCGGGCTTGCCCGCGATAGCGTCGGCACATCCAGCATCAATGTGCCTGACAAACCGCCATCGCGGGCAAGCCCGCTCCCACAGGTTCGGTGATTACTCCTGGATCACGTCCGCACCCTTGGGAATGTCGAACTTGAACTTGGAGGCCGGGATCGGCTCGTTGGCCTTCACCCCGGTGAACAGGATATTGGTGCGCTGGCCGACACTGTCGATCAGCTGCATGTCATTGACCAGGCCATTGCGGAACGACAGGCGCAGGCTGTCGAACAGGGTGTCCTTGGTTTTCGGCTTCAAGGTGAAGTCGATCACGCCGCCGGCTTCCTTGGCGCTGATGTCGAAGCTCTGGCTGATCTTCGAAACGTCACCGGACAGCAGCAGTGCTGGCGTCTGGGTCAGGCGCTGATCGAGGTTCTTGATGGTGGCCTGCTCCAGGTCCGGGTCCCACAGGGTGACCTTTTTACCGTCGGAGACCATGGTCTGCTCGGCTGGCGCATTGGTGTGCCAATAGAACAGGCCCGGGCGCTGCAGCGACATCTCACCGGCGGTTTCCTGCAGCTGGGTACCGGTGCCGTCCAGGGTCAGCTGGGAGAAACGCGCGGTCAGGGTCTGGGATTTTTCCAGCAATTGGGTCAGGCGTGCCACGTCCTTGTCATCGGCGTGGGCCGAGAGCGTGCTCAAAGCCAGTACCGGCAGCAACAGCATGCGGATCAGACGCATGGGAGTCCTCATAACATTCGTGGGAGTGCGGGCAGCGCCTCGAGGCGCCGCCCCTTTTCAGTATCGGGTCAGTCGCGTACCGGGCCGGGGGCCAGGACTTCACGCGAACCGTTGGTGTTCATGGACGTCACAACCCCGGCCATTTCCATGGCTTCGATCATGCGTGCGGCGCGGTTGTAGCCGATCTTCAGCTTGCGCTGAACCGCTGAGATGGACGCGCGACGGCTTTCCAGGACGAACTGTACTGCTTCGTCATACAGCGCGTCGGCCTCGGGATCATCGCCATCGCCGCCACCGCTGCTGCCTTCAAAGCCGCTGCCGGCCTCTTCGACACCGTTGAGGATGTCGTCGTTGTACTCCGGCGCACCGCGCAGTTTCCAGGCCTCGACCACGCGGTGAACCTCGTCGTCGGACACGAACGCGCCGTGAACCCGGATCGGCAGGCTGGTGCCCGGCGGCATGTACAACATGTCACCGTGACCCAGCAGTTGCTCGGCGCCGCCCTGGTCGATAATGGTCCGCGAGTCGATCTTGCTCGACACCTGGAACGCCATACGGGTCGGGATGTTCGCCTTGATCAGGCCGGTGATCACGTCCACCGACGGACGCTGGGTCGCGAGGATCAGGTGGATGCCCGCCGCCCGCGCCTTCTGGGCGATACGGGCGATCAGTTCTTCAACCTTCTTGCCGACGATCATCATCATGTCGGCGAATTCGTCGACAACCACCACGATGGTCGGCAGCTTCTGCAGCAATGGCGCTTCGTCATGGATGCTTTCGCGCTTGTACAGCGGGTCGCTCAACGGCTCGCCGGCGTCCTGGGCTTCCTTGACCTTGGCGTTGAAGCCGGACAGGTTACGCACACCCATCTTCGCCATCAGCTTGTAACGCCGCTCCATCTCGGCGACGCTCCAGCGCAAGGCGTTGGCGGCGTCCTTCATGTCGGTGACCACCGGGCACAGCAGGTGCGGAATGCCTTCGTAGATCGACAGTTCGAGCATTTTCGGGTCGATCATGATCAGCTTGGCGTCATCCGGGCCGGACTTGAACAGGATCGACAGGATCATCGCGTTCACACCCACCGACTTACCGGAACCGGTGGTACCGGCTACCAGCAGGTGCGGCATCTTCGCCAGGTCAGTGATCACCGGCTTGCCGCCGATGTCATGGCCCAGGGCCAGGGTGACCGGGGACTTGAAGTTGTCGTACTCGGGGGTCGACAGCACTTCTGAAAAGCGCACGATCTGCCGGTCTTCGTTGGGAATCTCGATACCGACCGTGGTCTTGCCCGGAATCACTTCCACCACCCGCACGCTGGTCACGGCCAGGGAACGCGCCAGGTCTTTCGCCAGGTTGGAGATACGGCTGACCTTGACCCCGGCCGCCGGCTGGATCTCGTAACGGGTAATCACCGGCCCCGGGTGAATCGAATCCACGGTGACTTCGACGCCGAATTCCTTGAGCTTGATTTCCAGCAGGTGGCCGACGGCCGCCAGGGATTCGGGCGAGTAATTGAGTTGTTTCTTTTCCGCCGGGTCGAGAATCGAGATCGGCGGCAAAGTGCCTTCCACGGCGCTGTCGACGAACAACGGCGCCTGTTTTTCTTTTTCCACGCGCTTGCTCGGCGCTGGCGGCTTGGGTGGCGCCGGGGCGATCACCGGCGGCACCTGCTTCTCGCGCTCGGACATGTGCTTGCTCAGGGCTTGCTCGCGTTCGATCAGGCGCTCCTTGACCTTGGCCTGTTCACGCTTGTCGGTGACGGACGGCGCGACCACATCGTGCACGCGCTCATCGACTTCACGCAGCTGCGCCACCAGTTGCTTGCGCTCGTTACGGGCCGCCCACCAGCGATTGGCGGCGCCCTGGAACAATTCGAACAGGTCGAGGGTGATCTTGCCGGTGACGTCCATCACCTTGAACCATGACAGGTCGGTGAACACCGTGAGACCGAACAGGAACAGGGCGATGAACAGCAGCGTGCTGCCCTGGATGTTCAGCGCGTTCTTCGCCAGGTCGCCAAGGCTCTCGCCCAGCGCCCCGCCTGCGCCGGCCGGCAGACCGGTCGCGGCATGGAAATGGATGTGCGCCAGCGCGGCACCGGACAGCACCAGGAACACCAGGCCGATCAAGCGCCAGGAGAACAGCCAGCCGCTCCACTCCCACGGCTCGTGGCGCTGGCGGAAGATCTGATAGGCCTTGATCGCCAGCAACAGCGGGAAGATGTAGGCAAAGTAACCAAGCACCATGAACAGGATATCGGCGCTGTAGGAGCCCGCCGGGCCGCCGAAGTTCTGTACGTCGTCGATCTTGCTGTTATGGCTCCAGCCCGGATCGTCCTTGCCATAGGTCAGCAAGGCCATCATCAGGAACAGGCACAGCGCACCGATGGCGATCAATGCACCTTCCTTGAGGCGGTAGTGCAAGTGCTGGCGCCAGAGTGGAACAACTGTCTTGGGTGCTGCGGTGGATTTCTTCAAAACCTGTTTTTCCTGCGCCAATGGCGCGTCCATCTGTTGAATGACTATAAAACTGCCCAATCCAGGCAGGTAAAAAAGTTAACAGGCGTAACCGGGACTACTTTTAACACTGCGCATCGGTATTCATAAATACGAGACACGATGCCGATTTTGTTACAAACACTGTTACAGCCAGGCATTGTACGGGTTTGTACGTGCGATGCCATGCTGGCAACTCTTGGGTGTAGCATAGTCAACAGCACATTACGTGCGACTCAATTTGAGCACGCATTCTCTTTTGTGACAAAGGCTTATGAGGTGTTTTTATGAGTGTAGCGAAGCATTCCCGCCTGATCATCCTCGGTTCCGGCCCCGCGGGTTACAGCGCAGCCGTGTATGCCGCTCGCGCCAACCTCAAGCCCGTTGTCATTACCGGCATACAGGCAGGTGGCCAGCTCACCACCACCGTGGAAGTCGATAACTGGCCAGGCGATGTCGAAGGCCTGACCGGCCCGGTCCTGATGGAGCGCATGCAAAAACACGCCGAGCGCTTTGCCACCGAGATTGTTTACGACCATATCCATACCGCCAAGTTGCAACAGCGCCCCTTCGAACTCATCGGTGACAGCGGCACTTACACTTGCGACGCACTGATTATCGCCACTGGCGCTTCGGCACAGTACCTGGGCCTACCCTCGGAAGAGACCTTTGCCGGCAAAGGGGTTTCAGCCTGCGCGACCTGCGACGGCTTCTTCTACCGCAACCAGGTGGTCGCGGTGGTGGGCGGTGGCAATACCGCCGTTGAAGAGGCGCTGTATCTGTCGAACATTGCCAGCGAAGTCCATCTGATCCACCGTCGCGACAAGTTGCGTTCGGAAAAGATTCTTCAGGACAAACTCTTTGAAAAAGCCGCCAAGGGCAATATTCGCCTGCACTGGAACCAGAATCTGGACGAGGTGCTGGGCGACGCCAGCGGCGTGACCGGCGCGCGCCTGCGCGACAGTCATACCGGCGCAATCAGCGAACTGCCGCTGACCGGCGTGTTCATCGCCATCGGCCACAAGCCCAATACCGACCTGTTCGCCGGTCAACTGGAGATGCTTGACGGCTATCTGCTGGTAAACGGTGGCAGCGAAGGCAATGCGACGGCCACCGCCATAGAAGGCGTATTTGCCGCAGGTGACGTCGCCGATCACGTCTATCGCCAAGCGGTCACCTCCGCCGGCGCCGGCTGCATGGCCGCCCTGGACGCGGAAAAATACCTCGACGACATTCCCGCTGTTTGACGGCACACTTCACGGCGGGCCCGACGCCCGCCATCGCCCTCCCCTTCTGTAAGCCCTGACGCCATGCTGACCTGGTTACAACGCAACACCCTGACGTTCCCGGCCCTGGAAAAGGCCATGCGCGATCCCAATGGATTGCTGGCGGCCGGTGGAGACCTGTCCGCCGACCGACTGATCCAGGCCTACCGCCACGGCTGTTTCCCCTGGTTTTCCGAGGGCCAGCCGATTCTCTGGTGGTCGCCGGACCCTCGCACCGTGTTGTTTCCCGATGAACTGCACGTATCCCGCAGCCTGAACAAACTGCTGCGCCAACAACGCTACCAGGTGACCTTCGACCAGGATTTTGCCGCGGTCATCCGCGCCTGCGCCGCTCCCCGGGAATACGCGGACGGTACCTGGATCACCGAAGCCATGCAGGACGCCTACATCGAACTGCACAAACGCGGCCATGCGCATTCGGTGGAGGTCTGGGACCAGGATGAACTGGTGGGCGGGCTGTATGGCCTGGCGATGGGCCAGCTGTTTTTCGGCGAATCCATGTTCAGCCTGGCTGACAATGCCTCGAAATTTGGCTTTGCCACACTGGTGCGACATCTGAAAGACTCGGGTTTCGTGCTCATCGATTGCCAGATGCCCACCGACCATTTGCACAGCCTGGGTGCGCGAGCGATTCCGCGCCGGGTATTTGCCGATTACCTGGCACGGCATCTGGACCAGCCCAATCGCGCAACCTGGGTTTGCTGAGCGACTTTTGCCCGTGTGGCTTACACTTATTCAAAAGCTTATCCCGAGGGTTGATCATGACCGAGTTGGCGCGCTTGAAGTTTTATGCCACTCAACCCCACTCCTGCAGCTATCTGCCCGAGGAGCAGGCCACAACCCTGTTTCTCGACCCTAGCCAGCCCATGGATGTGCATGTGTACGCAGATCTGTCTGAAATGGGTTTTCGGCGCAGCGGCGACCACCTGTACCGTCCGCATTGCCAGAATTGCAATGCGTGCGTACCGGCGCGCATTCCTGTAGGGCAATTCACCCCCAATCGTCAGCAGAAACGCATTTTCAAACGCAACGCCGACTTGCAGGTGCGCCCCGCCAAGCCAGGTTTCAGCGAAGAGTATTTCGATCTTTACCAGCGCTACATCGAAGAACGCCATGCCGATGGCGACATGTACCCGCCCAGCCGCGATCAGTTTTCCACCTTCCTGGTCCGCGACCTGCCTTTTTCACGGTTCTACGAATTTCGCCTCGAGGGTCGACTACTGGCCATTGCCGTCACCGATCTTCTGCCGAACGGTCTGTCAGCGGTCTACACCTTCTACGAGCCCGCCGAAGAGCGCCGCAGCCTGGGGCGCTACGCCATCCTCTGGCAAATCGCCGAAGCCCGGCGCCTGGGACTGGACGCGGTTTACCTGGGCTACTGGATCAAGAACTGCAAAAAAATGAGCTACAAGACCCAGTATCGCCCCATCGAACTGCTGATAAACCAGCGCTGGGTCGTCCTGAACTAGAGCAAGCCCTAAACCCCTTGGCTTAAACACCACTTTTCGGGCACAATGCACGCCGCTTTTGCCTGGCGCAGTTGCACCGGGCCATTCATTGGACACCGAGGGCTTTACTGCATGTCGAAAGAAGACAGCTTCGAAATGGAAGGCACTGTCGTCGACACCCTGCCCAACACCATGTTTCGTGTGGAGTTGGAAAATGGGCACGTCGTAACCGCGCATATTTCCGGCAAGATGCGCAAGAACTACATTCGTATTCTTACCGGTGACAAAGTGCGCGTCGAGCTGACGCCCTATGACTTGAGCAAAGGGCGCATCACTTACCGCGCTCGCTAATCAAGTCAATACAAGACGCCCGGCTTATGCCGGGCGTTTTTGTTTGCCTAGGATTTCATTGCCCCCCTGTAGGAGTGAGCCTGCTCGCGATAGCGTCATTTCAGCCAACATTGACGTCACTGACATACCGCCATCGCGAGCAGGCTCACTCCTACAGGGGATCGCGGTGATTTGACAGGCAACAAAAAGGCGCCAATCGGCGCCTTTTTGTTTTGCTGCGTTTAACGTCAGGCCATTTCAGCCGTGGTCTCGAACTCGAAGGTCAGCTCGCCGTCCTTCAGATCGATATGAACCACGCCACCATGGTCGGCCAGTTCGCCAAACAGGATCTCTTCCGCCAGCGGACGCTTGATCTTGTCCTGGATCAAACGCGCCATTGGGCGAGCGCCCATAGCCGTGTCGTAGCCAGTTGCCGCCAGCCAGCCTCGTGCAGCGTCGGTCACTTCCAGCTGCACGCGCTTGTCTTCCAGCTGCGCCTGAAGTTCGGTAAGGAACTTGTCCACCACGCTCTTGATGACCTCATGACTGAGGCGACCAAACTGGATGATGGTGTCCAGACGGTTGCGGAACTCTGGGGTGAAGCTCTTCTTGATCACTTCCATCGCATCGGACGAGTGGTCCTGATGGGTGAAACCGATCGAAGCGCGGGCTGCGGTTTCGGCACCGGCGTTGGTCGTCATGATGACGATCACGTTACGGAAGTCGGCCTTGCGCCCGTTGTTATCGGTCAGCGTCCCGTGGTCCATGACCTGCAGCAGCAGGTTGAAGACTTCCGGATGCGCCTTCTCGATTTCATCGAGCAACAGCACGCAGTGTGGCTGCTTGGTGATGGCTTCGGTCAGCAGACCGCCCTGGTCGAACCCGACATAGCCTGGAGGCGCACCGATCAGACGCGATACGGTGTGGCGCTCCATGTACTCGGACATGTCGAAGCGAATCAATTCGACACCCAGCGCCTTGGCCAACTGACGCGCCGCTTCGGTTTTACCGACACCGGTAGGACCTGCGAACAGGAACGAACCCACTGGCTTGTCAGGCGACTTGAGGCCGGCACGGGACAGCTTGATCGCGGTCGCCAGCGAATCGATCGCCGCATCCTGACCAAACACCGTCAGCTTCAGGTCACGCTCAAGGTTACGCAGCAGCTCTTTGTCGGAACTGGTGACGTGTTTTGGCGGAATCCGTGCGATTTTCGCGACGATATCCTCGACTTGAGGCACTTCGATGCGTTTCACCCGCTTTTCCACGGGCTGCAGGCGCTGGAAGGCACCCGCTTCGTCGATGACGTCGATGGCTTTGTCCGGCATGTGCCGGTCATTGATGTAGCGCGAAGCCAGCTCGGCAGCGGCGCGCAGGGCCTCATCACTGTATTCGATATTGTGATGGGTCTCGAAACGCCCTTTCAGGCCGCGCAGGATACCGATGGTGTCTTCCACCGAAGGCTCCGACACATCAACCTTCTGGAAGCGCCGGGCCAGGGCTCGGTCCTTCTCGAAGATCCCGCGGAATTCCTGGAAGGTGGTCGAACCGATGCAGCGGATATCACCGGACGACAGCAGCGGCTTGAGCAGGTTCGAAGCATCCATGACGCCACCGGACGCGGCACCCGCACCGATGATGGTGTGGATTTCGTCGATGAACAGGATCGCCTGCGGACGTTTTTTCAGCTCATTGAGCAACGCCTTGAAGCGCTTCTCGAAATCGCCGCGGTATTTGGTCCCGGCCAGCAAGGCACCCAGGTCAAGGGAGTAAACCACGCTGTTGGCCAGCAGGTCCGGCACCTGGTTGTCGACAATGCGCTTGGCCAGGCCTTCGGCAATCGCGGTTTTACCCACGCCTGCCTCGCCCACCAGCAACGGATTGTTCTTGCGACGACGCGCCAGGATCTGGGCGACGCGCTCGACTTCCAGCTCACGGCCTACCAATGGGTCGATTCGACCCTGGCGCGCGAGTTCATTTAGGTTGCTGGCATAAGCATCCAGTGGATTGCCTGAAGATGAAGACTCACCGCCCTCGTCGTCCTGCATATCTTGCTCACCCTCAGAGTGATCGCCGTGCCCTGGCACCTTGGAAATGCCGTGGGCGATGTAGTTGACGACATCGATACGGGCAACGCTCTGCTGTTTCAGCAGGAACACTGCCTGACTCTCTTGCTCACTGAAGATCGCGACCAGCACGTTGGCGCCAGTCACTTCGCGTTTGCCCGAGCTCTGTACGTGAAACACAGCACGTTGCAGTACACGCTGGAAGCCCAGGGTTGGCTGGGTTTCGCGATCCTCGTCATGCACGGGGATCAATGGCGTGGTGGAGTCGATGAACTCCTGCAGGTCATGCTTGAGTTTGTCGAGGTTTGCGCCGCACGCACGCAAAACGGTGGCGGCAGCCTCATTGTCCAATAGGGCCAGCAGAAGATGTTCGACGGTCATGAATTCATGACGCTTCGAACGAGCCTCCTTGAAGGCAAGATTGAGGGTGACTTCGAGCTCGCGGTTTAACATAGCTTCACCTCATACCCAAGTGGTCGGCGATTAACCGTCCTTCTCGATTTCACAGAGTAGCGGATGCTGGCTTTCCCTGGCGTACTGGTTGACCTGCATGGCCTTTGTCTCGGCGATGTCGCGGGTAAACACTCCACATACTGCCCGTCCTTCTGTATGGACGGCCAGCATGACCTTGGTCGCCAGCTCGCGATTCAGGTTAAAAAACACCTCGAGCACTTCGACGACGAAATCCATCGGTGTGTAGTCATCATTGAACAAAACCACCTTGTACATCGGCGGTGCCTGTAAAGCAGGCTTGGCCTCCTGAACAGCAATGCCTGCGGAATCGTCGTCGTGTTCCTCCGGGCGGTCTTTCTGGAGAAACGGGCGATCCTGATTGAATGTTAGTCGAATCTGGCTGATTGCATGCATGGAAAGAAAGGTTCGTCAGTTGTGCAAATACAGTGGTGGGGGCGGTCTTGGGCGATTTCAACTCCGACTGCCTGGTCACCTTGACTATCGGCAAAACGGTGTTACAACCAATAGAGCCCACAGTGGGTAAAAAAGGTCCGCGGAGTCAACTTTTTTTCCTAAGAAGTGACTGCGGATGTACTGGATGATACTCCAGTGATGGAGTCTGTTGCAGAGGGAGTTGGTATGTCAGGTGTCAAGGTGAGCGGCAAGGTGAAATGGTTCAACAACGCCAAGGGTTACGGTTTCATCAACGAGGACGGCAAAACGGAAGACCTGTTTGCTCACTACTCGGCCATTCAAATGGAAGGTTATAAAACCCTGAAAGCCGGCCAGGCTGTCGTATTCGAAATCATCCAGGGACCCAAAGGGCTGCATGCCGTGAATATCGGCAACCCTGTAGATGCTTCGATAGCTACAACACCTGCCACGCAACAGACAGTTACGGTTTAACGAAAAACCGTCATCCAGTCATAAAAAAACCGCCCGACTCATTCATCTGAATCGGGCGGTTTTTGTACGCCTGTCGTTTGCTTACATGTGTTTGATCAGTGCTTCACCGAACCCGGACGACGAAACCAGCGTGGCGCCTTCCATCAGGCGCTCGAAGTCATAGGTCACGGTCTTGGCCTTGATCGCGCCATTGGTGCCCTTGATGATCAGGTCCGCCGCCTCGGTCCAGCCCAGGTGACGCAGCATCATTTCCGCCGAAAGAATCACCGAACCCGGGTTGACCTGGTCCTTGCCGGCATACTTCGGCGCAGTACCGTGGGTAGCCTCGAACATGGCCACGGTGTCGGACAGGTTGGCACCTGGCGCGATACCGATGCCGCCCACTTCCGCCGCCAGGGCGTCGGAGAGGTAGTCACCGTTGAGGTTCAGCGTGGCGATCACATCGTATTCGGCCGGACGCAGCAGGATCTGCTGGAGCATAGCGTCGGCGATGGCGTCCTTGACCACGACTTCGCGGCCGGTTTTCGGATTCTTGAATTTCATCCACGGGCCGCCGTCGAGCAACTCGGCGCCGAATTCTTCTTTCGCCACCTCATAGCCCCAGTCCTTGAAGGCGCCTTCGGTGAATTTCATGATGTTGCCCTTGTGCACGATGGTCAGCGACTTGCGATCGTTATCCACCACATATTGCAGGGCCTTGCGCACCAGACGCTTGGTGCCTTCTTTCGAAACCGGCTTGATGCCGATGCCGCAGTCCTGGTCGAAACGGATCTTGGTGACGCCCATTTCTTCTTTCAGGAACTTGATGACTTTGGTGGCTTCCGGCGAGCCGGCCTTCCACTCGATACCGGCATAGATGTCTTCGGAGTTCTCGCGGAAGATCACCATGTCCACGTCGCCGGGCTTTTTCACCGGGCTTGGCACACCTTCGAACCACACCACCGGCCGCAGGCACACATACAGGTCCAGTTGCTGGCGCAGGGCAACGTTGAGCGAGCGGATACCGCCACCGACCGGCGTGGTCAGCGGGCCCTTGATGGAGACTACGTAATCTTTAACGGCATCCAGGGTTTCCTGGGGCAGCCAGGTGTCCTGGTCGTATACCTGGGTGGCTTTCTCGCCGGCATAGACCTCCATCCAGGAAATCTTGCGCTTGCCCCCATAGGCCTTTTCCACGGCAGCATCGACAACCTTGATCATGACGGGGCTGACGTCGACGCCAATGCCGTCGCCTTCAATGAACGGGATGATCGGATTATCAGGAACATTGAGAGAATGGTCTGCATTGACGGTGATTTTGTCGCCGACGGCTGGAACCTGAATCTTCTTGTAACCCATGCTGAACTCCATTGATTGGATTGAACATCTGGCTTGGTTCGAGCGTAACCCAGTTAAATCGGCGCGCAAACCCTATGTTCTATTCATATGCCGCAAAGCCATACAACCCGCGAGCTACAAGCCTGAAAGCAAAGGGAAAAACGCCAAACTCAAGCACGATGAATGACATTACGCGCTGCTCGTCCCTGCGACCTTTAGACCAATGGACGACAATCGATGTGTATGAAGCATCGGCAGATTGCCAGCTACCTATGTATAATGCTGCCGCTGACTAAAGGGTCACGTCAGGCTGAACAGCTCTACGACGAGTGTTTCCGCCCGATGAGAGGGTCTGCTACCGCAGCCCTTCTGCTTGACGCCCTACTGATGCACCCAACATCACAGCAACGAAATCTCGATATTCGGCTCATGGATGACTTTGAACGAACGCGCTTACCCGGCGCCCCTCGAGTTTCTGCGCACGCTTTAGCAAAGAAGAGAGAGTTAATCCGAATATGCCCACCCGCTCGAAGATCATCTATACCTTCACCGACGAAGCTCCCGCCCTCGCCACCTATTCACTGTTGCCTATCGTAGAGGCGTTCACCGCCTCGGCTGATATCGCCGTTGAAACCCGCGATATCTCTCTTGCAGGGCGCATCCTGGCCAGCTTCCCCGAGCAATTGGGCGACAAAGCCGTAGCCGACCACCTCGCCGAACTGGGCGCCCTGGCCGTTACGCCTGAAGCCAACATCATCAAGCTGCCGAACATCAGCGCCTCGGTTCCGCAACTGCAAGCCGCGATCAAGGAACTGCAAGCCCAGGGCTACGCTCTGCCGGACTACCCGGAAACCGTGACCTGCGACGCCGACAAAGAAGCCAAGGCGCGCTACGACAAGGTCAAGGGCAGCGCCGTGAACCCGGTACTGCGCGAAGGCAACTCCGACCGTCGCGCCCCACTGTCGGTCAAGAACTATGCGCGCAAGCACCCGCACAAAATGGGCGCCTGGGCTGCAGACTCCAAGTCCCACGTCGCTCACATGAGCAGCGGTGACTTCTACGGCAGCGAAAAAGCCGCCCTGATCGACGCCCCAGGCGCGGTCAAGATCGAACTGATCGCTCAAGACGGCACCACCACCGTCCTGAAAGAAAAAACCAGCGTTCAGGCTGGCGAGATCCTCGACTGCGCCGTGATGAGCAAAAACGCCCTGCGCGCTTTCATCGCCGCTGAAATCGAAAGCGCCAAGGCACAAGGCGTGCTGCTGTCGGTTCACCTGAAGGCCACCATGATGAAGGTCTCCGACCCGATCATGTTCGGCCAGATCGTTGCCGAGTTCTACAAAGACGCCCTGGCCAAGCACGCTGACGTGCTGGCGCAGATCGGCTTCAACCTGAACAACGGCATCGGCGACCTGTACTCGCGCATCAAGGCATTGCCTGCCGAGCAGCAAGCCGCCATCGAAGCGGACATCCAGGCGGTTTACGCCGTCCGTCCGTCGCTGGCCATGGTCAACTCCGACAAAGGCATCACCAACCTGCACGTGCCGAGCGACGTCATCGTCGACGCCTCGATGCCGGCAATGATCCGTGACTCCGGCAAGATGTGGGGCACCGATGGCCAGCTGCACGACACCAAGGCCGTGATCCCGGATCGCTGCTACGCCACCATCTACCAGGCAGTGATTGAAGACTGCAAGGCCAATGGCGCGTTCGATCCAACCACCATGGGCAGCGTGCCGAACGTTGGCCTGATGGCGAAAAAAGCCGAAGAGTACGGCTCCCACGACAAGACTTTCCAGATCAAGACCAACGGTGTTGTCCGCGTGACCGACACCAACGGCACCCTGCTGTTGGAACAGTCGGTTGAAGCCGGCGACATCTTCCGCATGTGCCAGACCAAAGACGCGCCGATCCAGGACTGGGTCAAGCTGGCCGTCAACCGTGCTCGCGCAAGCAGCACGCCGGCGATCTTCTGGCTGGACCCGATGCGCGCCCACGATGGCGTTGTGATCGAGAAAGTCCAGGCTTACCTGAAGGATCACGACACTGCCGGCCTGGACATCCAGATCATGGCACCTGTCGACGCGATGAAGTTCACCCTGCGCCGCACTCGCGAAGGCAAAGACACCATCTCGGTAACCGGCAACGTATTGCGCGACTACCTGACTGACCTGTTCCCGATCATGGAACTGGGCACCAGCGCCAAGATGCTGTCGATCGTTCCGCTGATGAATGGCGGCGGTCTGTTCGAAACCGGCGCTGGCGGTTCGGCTCCGAAGCACGTGCAACAACTGCTGGAAGAAAACTTCCTGCGCTGGGATTCCCTGGGCGAGTTCCTGGCCCTGGCCGCTTCCCTTGAGCATTTGGGTGTGAACTACAACAACCCGAAAGCCCTGGTGCTGTCGAAAACCCTGGACCAGGCCACCGGCCAGTTCCTGGACAACAACAAGTCGCCATCGCGCAAAGTCGGCAACATCGACAACCGCGGCAGCCACTTCTACCTGGCGCTGTACTGGGCTCAAGCCCTGGCCGCCCAGACTGAAGACACTGCACTGCAAGCGCAGTTCGCGACCCTGGCCAAGACCCTGACCGAGAACGAAGCAACCATCGTTGCCGAGCTCAACGCCGTTCAAGGCAAGCCAGTGGACATCGGCGGTTACTACCACGCCAATGCCGAGCTGATCAGCAAGGCCATGCGCCCTAGCGCAACTTTCAACGCGGCGGTAGCTGCGCTGGTTTAAGGTTGTAAGGGAACATCACAAACCCCGGCCCAGTGCCGGGGTTTGTGTTTCTGACATTTATGGATCGACACAAAACCCTGTGGGAGCTGGCTTGCCAGCGATGGCGGCTTATCATTCAACATTGATATCGACTGACCCACCGCTATCGCTGGCAAGCCAGCTCCCACAGGGACCGGGTTTCAATATTCAACACTGAGGACAACTTATGGACTGGAAACCCCACATCACCGTTGCCACCATCGTCGAAGACAACGGCCGCTTCCTGATGGTCGAGGAACTCAAGCACGGACGCGTGGTGCTCAACCAGCCCGCCGGCCACTTGGACCCCAACGAAACCCTGACCGAGGCCGCGGTGCGCGAAACCCTCGAGGAAACCGGCTGGGACGTCGAAGCCACCGGCGTACTGGGCATTTATCTCTATACCGCCCCGAGCAACGGCGTAACCTATCAACGGGTCTGCTTCATCGCCAAACCGCTGAAACATCACCCCGAGTATCAACTGGACGACGGCATCGTCGGCGCCAAGTGGTTGACCCGCGAGGAATTAATCGAGCAGCGCGACAACTGGCGCAGCGAACTGATCATCCGTTGCATTGACGACTATCTCGACGGAAAACACTTCGGCCTCGAATTGATCCGCCCTTCTCTTTAGCCTTGCAGGCCCGAGCCTGTTAGAATCGCGTCCTTTTTCAAGACACTCATTGAATCCCTATGCGTGATCCAGCCCCTTCTGACACACAAAAGAAGCGCGTCATTGTCGGCATGTCCGGCGGCGTGGACTCTTCCGTTTCCGCCCTCCTGCTGATCGAGCAGGGCTATGAGGTGGAAGGCCTGTTCATGAAGAACTGGGAAGAAGACGACGGAACCGAATACTGCACCGCCATGGACGACCTGGCGGACGCCCAGGCCGTGTGCGACAAGATTGGCATCAAGCTGCACACCGCCAACTTCGCCGCCGAGTATTGGGACAACGTGTTCGAGCACTTCCTGGCCGAATACAAGGCCGGGCGCACGCCGAACCCGGACATCCTGTGCAACCGCGAGATCAAGTTCAAGGCGTTCCTAGACTACGCCATGATGCTCGGCGCCGACCTGATCGCCACCGGCCACTACGTGCGCCGCCGTGACATCGACGGCCGTACCGAACTGCTCAAGGGCCTGGACCCGAACAAGGACCAGAGCTACTTCCTGCACGCCGTTGGCGGCGAACAGATCGCCAAGACGCTGTTCCCGGTCGGCGAACTGGAAAAACCCCAGGTTCGCGCAATCGCCGAGAAATACGAGCTGGCGACTGCGAAAAAGAAGGATTCCACCGGCATCTGCTTTATCGGCGAACGCCGCTTCAGCGACTTCCTCAAGCAATACCTGCCGGCGCAACCGGGCGAGATCAAGACCACCGAAGGTGAAATCATCGGCCGCCATCATGGCCTGATGTACCACACCATCGGCCAACGCCAGGGCCTGGGCATCGGCGGCCTGAAAGACGCCAGCGACGAACCGTGGTACGTGCTGATCAAGGACCTGGAACACAACGAGCTGATCGTTGGCCAGGGTAACGATCACCCGTGGCTGTTCTCCCGCGCCCTGCTCGCTTCGGATATCTATTGGGTCAACCCGATCGACCTGAGCCAGCCGCGCAGGCTGACCGCCAAGGTTCGTTATCGCCAGGGCGACCAGCCCTGCACCCTGGAGAAAACCGCTACCGGTTATCGTGCGACCTTCGATGACCCGCAACGCGCGGTCACTCCCGGTCAATCCGTGGTGTTCTACGACGGCGAGATTTGCCTCGGCGGCGGCGTGATCGAAGTGGCGGAACCCTGGACCAGCAAAGGCCAGGCCCAATGAGCCCGACCCAGGAGCAACTGACGGCGCTGGGTGGCGTATTTCTCGCCGCCGTACTGGTCGACAAGATCGCCAAGACCGGCCAGACCAACGAGGCCGGCCTGACCTGCATGCTCGGTAGCCTGCTGATTCGCGACCCCAAGGACACCCTGGAAGTCTATGGCGGCGACGATATCAACCTGCGCGAAGGCTATCGCGCCTTGATCGGCGCCCTGGAACGCGACCCGAGCGCCCTGCAGCGCGAACCGCTGCGCTACGCCCTGGCCATGCTGGGCCTGGAGCGTCAGCTGGCCAAGCGCGAGGACATGCTGGAGGTCATCGGCAAGCGCCTGCCGCAGATCCAGTCCCAGGTCGAGCACTTCGGCCCGGCCCACGAAAACGTGATCGCCGCGTGTGGCGCGCTGTACCAGGACACCCTGAGCACCCTGCGCCAACGCATCCAGGTGCACGGCGACATGCGCAACCTGCAGCAACCGAGCAACGCCTCGAAAATTCGTGCCCTGCTGCTGGCCGGCATTCGTTCGGCACGCCTGTGGCGGCAATTGGGCGGTCATCGCTGGCAGCTGGTGATCAGCCGCCGCAAATTGCTCAAAGAGCTTTACCCATTGATGCGTAACGAATAACCCGCATCGACAGCACAGAACTTAGCAATACGCGTAATACGCCGGTCAGTTGGCGACGGACCGGCGGATTTTTTCATGTATGATACGCGCCCCATTTCGTTGCCCGACTGTCCGAGAACACCCCATGCAGCTCTCTTCGCTCACTGCGGTTTCCCCTGTTGACGGCCGCTACGCCGGCAAAACCCAGGCCCTGCGCCCAATTTTCAGCGAGTACGGCCTGATCCGTGCCCGCGTCCTGGTTGAAGTGCGCTGGCTCCAGCGCCTGGCCGCTCACCCTGCCATCAGCGAAGTGCCGGCGTTCTCCGCCGAAGCCAACGCGGTGTTGAACACCCTGGCGGAAAACTTCTCCCTGGAGCACGCCGAGCGTGTCAAAGAGATCGAGCGCACCACCAACCACGACGTAAAAGCCATCGAATACCTGCTCAAGGAGCAGGCGGCCAAGCTGCCGGAACTGGCCAAGGTCAGCGAATTCATCCACTTCGCCTGCACCAGCGAGGACATCAACAACCTGTCCCACGCCCTGATGCTGCGCGAAGGCCGTGATGACGTGATGCTGCCGCTGATGCGCCAAACCGCCAACGCCATCCGCGAACTGGCCATCCGTTTCGCTGACGTGCCGATGCTGTCGCGCACCCACGGTCAACCGGCTTCGCCGACCACCCTGGGCAAGGAACTGGCGAACGTGGTTTACCGCCTGGAGCGCCAGATCGCCCAGGTCGCTGCCGTTCCACTGCTGGGCAAGATCAACGGCGCTGTCGGCAACTACAACGCTCACCTGTCGGCCTACCCTGAGATCGACTGGGAAGCCAATGCCCGCGCCTTCATCGAAGACGAGCTGGGCCTGGGCTTCAACCCGTACACCACGCAGATCGAACCGCACGACTACATCGCCGAGCTGTTCGACGCGATCGCGCGCTTCAACACCATCCTGATCGACTTCGACCGTGATATCTGGGGCTACATCTCCCTGGGTTATTTCAAACAGCGCACCATCGCTGGCGAAATCGGTTCGTCGACCATGCCGCACAAGGTCAACCCGATCGACTTCGAAAACTCCGAAGGCAACCTGGGTATCGCCAACGCACTGTTCCAGCACCTGGCGAGCAAGCTGCCGATCTCCCGCTGGCAGCGCGACCTGACCGACTCCACCGTACTGCGCAACCTCGGTGTCGGCTTCGCCCACAGCGTGATCGCGTACGAAGCCAGCCTCAAGGGCATCAGCAAGCTGGAGCTCAACGAGCAGAAGATTGCCGCTGACCTGGACGCCTGCTGGGAAGTGTTGGCCGAGCCAATCCAGACCGTCATGCGTCGCTACAACATCGAAAACCCGTACGAAAAGCTGAAAGAATTGACCCGCGGCAAGGGCATCAGCCCTGAAGCGCTGCAAACTTTCATCGACGGCCTGGACATGCCAGCCACCGCCAAGGCCGAGCTGAAACTGCTCACCCCGGCGAACTACATCGGCAACGCTGTAGCGCAAGCCAAACGCATCTGATCGACCGCTAGACCCTTTTAAGACGCCCGGCCGCGCCGGGCGTTTTTATTCCCGTATGAAAAGTGCTTTTTTTCAATAGGTTACACATGAATCCTGACATTCCTCTTCAACTTCTGGGCGGCATCACGGCACGCGAGTTCCTGCGCGACTACTGGCAGAAAAAACCGCTGTTGATCCGTCAGGCGATTCCCGATTTCGAAAGCCCGATCGATGCCGACGAACTGGCCGGCCTGGCGCTGGAAGAAGAAGTCGAATCGCGCCTGATCATCGAGAACGGCGAGCGCCCATGGGAATTGCGTCGCGGCCCGTTCGCCGAAGACGAGTTCAGCAAATTGCCGGAGCGCGAGTGGACCCTGCTGGTGCAAGCGGTCGATCAGTTCGTGCCGGAAGTCAGCGAGCTGCTGGAGCACTTCCGCTTCCTGCCGAGCTGGCGCATCGACGACGTGATGATCAGCTTCGCCGCCCCCGGTGGCAGCGTCGGTCCGCACTTCGACAACTACGACGTATTCCTGTTGCAAGGCCACGGCAAGCGCAACTGGAAAATCGGCCAGATGTGCGACTCCGAAAGCCCGCTGCTGCAACACGCGGACCTGCGCATCCTCGCCGACTTCGAAGCCACCGATGAATGGGTGCTTGAACCGGGCGACATGCTCTACCTGCCACCGCGCCTGGCCCACTGCGGCGTGGCCGTCGACGACTGCCTGACCTACTCCGTCGGTTTCCGCGCACCGAGCGCCGCTGAAGTGCTGACCCACTTCACCGACTTCCTCAGCCAGTTCCTGCCGGACGAAGAGCGCTACACCGACGCCGACGCCCTGCCTGCGGCCGATCCGCACCAGATCCAGCACGACGCCCTCGATCGCCTGAAAAGCCTGCTGGCCGAGCACATGAGCGACGAGCGCCTGCTGCTGACCTGGTTCGGCCAGTTCATGACCGAGCCGCGCTATCCGGAACTGGTGGTCGGCCCTGAAGACCTCGAGGAAGACGACGTTCTGGGCGCACTGGAGCAAGGCGCGGTGCTGATCCGCAACCCGAGCGCACGCCTGGCCTGGTCGGAAGTCGATGACGACCTGCTACTGTTCGCCAGCGGCCAGAGCCGTTACCTGCCGGGCAAACTGCGCGAACTGCTGAAGATGATCTGCGCCGCCGACGCGCTGCACGTCGACAACCTGGGCGACTGGTTGACCGACGAAGACGGCCGCGGCCTGCTGTGCGAACTGGTCAAGCAAGGAAGCCTGGGGTTTGCCGATGAATAAGATTCACGTACGTGTCGCAGACTGGCAGAAAGACAACGCCGAGATCCGGCGCATTCGTGAAGCAGTGTTCGTCGCCGAGCAATCCGTGCCACCTGAACTGGAATGGGATGCCGACGATGTGACGGCCGTGCACTTCCTGGCCCTCGAAGGCGACTTTCCGGTGGGCACCGCCCGCCTGTTGCCTGACGGCCACGTTGGCCGGGTGTCGGTACTCAAGGACTGGCGCGGCCTGAAAGTTGGCGATGCCCTGATGCACGCGGTGATCGGTGAAGCCGAAGAGCGCGGGCTGAAGCAGCAGATGCTCAGCGCTCAGGTGCAAGCCACGGCGTTCTATGAGCGTCTGGGCTTTCACATGGTCAGTGAGGAATTCCTGGAAGCAGGGATTCCGCATGTGGACATGGTGCGTCACTCGGCTTGATACCGAGTAGACCCCATCGCGGGCAAGCCCGCTCCCACAGGTTCAGTGTGATCCCTGTGGGAGCGGGCTTGCCCGCGAAGAGGCCCGAAAGAACACCACAAAACGCCCCGCCATTTTCGGATGCCGGGGCGTTTTGCTGTCTAGGATTCAACTTGCCCCCTCCCGGGCCGACAAACTGGCACTATCAACAATTTGAAGCTGGCGGAGATAACGGATATGTCCCTACGCACCCTGCTCACCACACTGCTGGTTAGCTGCAGTTTTTCGCTCATGGCAGCCACCGAAATCGTGCCGCTGAACTACCACAGCAGCGCCGACATGTTGCCGGTGGCGCAGGATTTCATCGGCAAGGAGGGCCAGGTCAGCGCCTATGGCAATCAACTCATAGTCAACGCCGATCAGCGCAAGATCGACGAACTTAAAGCCTTGTTGAGCCAACTCGATACCGCGCCCAAACGCCTGCTGATCACCGTCGACACCAACGAAAACAACGTCCAGGGCGATCAGGGTTACTCGGTGAACGGCGCCAGGCCGAGCCAGACCCGCATCATCAGCCACAGCACCGTCAGCCGCGAAGGTGGCATCCAGCAAATCCAGGCCACTGACGGCATGCCGGCGCTGATCCAGGTCGGCCAGAGCGTTCCGCTGACCAGCACCCAGAGCGACAGCTACGGCGATCTGCGCAGCCAGACCGAATATCGCAATGTGACCCAGGGCTTCTACGTCACCGCCAACGTCACCGGCGAGATCGTTCACCTGTCGATCAGTACCAACCGTGACCGCATGAGCCAGGAACGTCCCGATGTAGTGAACGTACAAAGCACCGACACAACCGTCACCGGCCGCTTGGGCGAATGGATCCTCCTGGCCGGGGTGAATCGCCAGACCCAGGCCGACAAACAGGGCGTGACCCGTAGCTACGGGACCCAGGGGCGCGATGACATGACCTTGCGGGTGAAAGTCGATACTTTGGACTGAGACATCAAAAACTGACTGACAAGTCGTATTAGACCAAAGATGTAGTGCTTGAAAAAAAGCACTACAAAACGTTTGACGAGCCAAAAAAGCAAAGGCATGATGGCCTCGCTCCCGCTAACCAGGGGCCCTGGCAAGGGCCTTCGAGGCGATGTTCGCACCTACCCCGCGAACCGCTTCGTGTCTGTACCGCCCACAAGGTGTGTTTGACGAGGTTGCCGACTGGAACGAAGTTGTCCCGAGGGACGGAAGCGTAATTAGGTAACCCGGCACCACACTGATGTTCGTACCAAGGCCCACGACGCCTGAATGCGCCCGCAGTTCGCCTTTACCTGCTCACTTCCCCTCGAGCCCATCGCTCATCCCGTCGCCATCCCCGCCGAATCCGACTTGACCGCCTAAGCTTCTGGTCAGCGAGCGCAGGAATTTTCCACCGCAGAACAACTTTTCATAAGACGCGACGAGGTTTATCTCCCATGGCACTGACACGCGAACAGCAAATTGCAGCCCTCGAAAAAGACTGGGCTGAAAACCCGCGCTGGAAAGGCGTGACACGCACTTACTCCGCTGCTGACGTCGTCCGCCTGCGTGGCTCGGTTCAACCTGAGCACACTTTTGCAAAAATGGGCGCCGAGAAGCTGTGGAACCTGGTTACCCAGGGTGCCAAGCCAGCCTTCCGTCCTGAGAAAGATTTCGTCAACTGCATGGGCGCCCTGACCGGCGGCCAGGCTGTACAACAAGTCAAAGCCGGCATCCAGGCGATCTACCTGTCGGGCTGGCAAGTGGCTGCGGACAACAACTCCGCCGAATCGATGTACCCGGACCAGTCGCTGTACCCGGTGGACTCGGTTCCAACCGTGGTCAAGCGCATCAACAACTCGTTCCGTCGTGCCGACCAGATCCAGTGGAAAGCCGGCAAGAACCCGGGCGACGCGGGCTACATCGACTACTTCGCGCCAATCGTGGCTGACGCCGAAGCCGGTTTCGGCGGCGTACTGAACGCCTACGAGCTGATGAAGAGCATGATCGAAGCAGGCGCCGCCGGCGTTCACTTCGAAGACCAACTGGCTTCCGTGAAAAAATGCGGCCACATGGGCGGCAAGGTACTGGTTCCTACCCAGGAAGCCGTACAGAAGCTGACCGCTGCCCGCCTGGCGGCTGACGTTGCCGGTACCCCGACCATCATCCTGGCCCGTACCGACGCCAACGCCGCTGACCTGCTGACTTCGGACTGCGACCCGTACGACCAGCCATTCGTGACTGGCGAACGTACCCAGGAAGGTTTCTACAAAGTGCGCGCCGGCCTGGACCAGGCCATCGCTCGCGGCCTGGCCTACGCGCCATACGCCGACCTGATCTGGTGCGAAACCGCCAAGCCAGACCTGGACGAGGCTCGTCGCTTCGCTGAAGCGATCAAGAAGGAATACCCGGACCAACTGCTGTCGTACAACTGCTCGCCTTCCTTCAACTGGAAGAAAAACCTGGACGACGCGACCATCGCCAAGTTCCAGCGCGAATTGTCCGCCATGGGCTACAAGCACCAGTTCATCACCCTGGCCGGCATTCACAACATGTGGCACAGCATGTTCAACCTGGCGCACGACTACGCCCGCAACGACATGACTGCCTACGTGAAGCTGCAGGAGCAGGAATTCGCTGACGCTGCCAAAGGCTACACCTTCGTGGCTCACCAGCAGGAAGTGGGCACCGGCTACTTCGACGACATGACCACCGTGATCCAGGGCGGCTCGTCGTCGGTAACCGCACTGACCGGTTCGACCGAAGAAGAACAGTTCCACTGATCCGCTTCGCTTGAGACATCAGCCGCTGCGGGCCCTATAGAAAGCTAACCGCAGCGCTGCACACCTGACGCCCCGACTGGTTCGGGGCGTTTTTTTTGCCTGCGATAGCGAGACCAATACAAAACCCTGTGGGAGCGAGCCTGCTCGCGAAGGCGGCGGATCAACCAGTGGAGATGTCGACTGGCCTGACGCTATCGCGAGCAGGCTCGCTCCCACAGTGGACCGTGGTGAGGCAGACAAAAAACATTGATCCAGAGCGCCGCCGCTGTCAGAAAGATCCGCCAAAACGGGCGCCACCAAAACTTGCAATAACTGCCATATAAGACAACTTCCCAACGCCCTGACAGATAAACAGTTTAAAAACCCACCCAAACAATATTGATTATCATTTAGCCAAAACTATGTTCGTTACATTCCCAACAAAACATATTTCCCGAAAAGCCGGCTAATGCCCGCAACGCAAGGGCTACGGCGCTTTTACCGCTCGCTATGTCCTTATTCCTATAAATAATTTCGCTATAGGAATTTTACTTGCTGGGTGTTTAGCCATAAAATCAGCGGGATTGATTGCTGCGACATATCGTCACTGCGTTGTTACCTTTTCAAGCTCAGAGACCTTTGCTCTCTGTTAAGGATTTCCAGCATGCCCGAAGCGACAGGACTCATGGCCCACAACTGGGGCTTTGCCATTTTCCTTCTAGGCGTCGTCGGCCTCTGTGCCTTCATGCTGGGCGTCTCCAGCCTCCTTGGGTCAAAAGCCTGGGGCCGCAGCAAAAACGAACCGTTCGAGTCCGGCATGCTACCTACAGGTGGCGCCCGCTTGCGGCTCTCAGCCAAATTCTATCTGGTCGCGATGCTCTTCGTGATCTTCGATATCGAAGCCCTCTTTCTCTTTGCATGGTCTGTGTCCGTCCGCGAAAGCGGCTGGACCGGATTCGTCGAAGCTCTCGTTTTCATAGCAATTCTGTTGGCAGGCCTTGTCTACCTATTCCGAGTGGGCGCCCTTGACTGGGCTCCGGAAGCTCGGCGCAAGCGGCAAGCGAAGCTGAAACAATGAGGCTTTGGCAATGCAATACAATCTCACCAGGATCGACCCCGATGCTCCTAACGAGCAGTATCCGATTGGCCAGCGGGAAACCGTTTCCGATCCGTTAGAAGATCAAGTCCACAAAAACATTTTCATGGGCAAGCTCGAAGACGTGCTTAACGGCACGATCAACTGGGGGCGCAAGAACTCCCTGTGGCCGTATAACTTCGGTCTTTCGTGCTGCTACGTGGAAATGACCACCGCCTTCACGGCGCCCCACGACATCGCGCGCTTTGGCGCCGAGGTTATCCGGGCATCGCCGCGCCAGGCGGATTTCATGGTTATCGCCGGTACCTGCTTCATCAAGATGGCGCCGATCATCCAGCGTCTCTATGAGCAAATGCTCGAGCCTAAATGGGTCATCTCCATGGGTTCGTGCGCCAACTCCGGTGGCATGTACGACATCTACTCCGTCGTTCAAGGGGTGGACAAGTTCCTGCCCGTGGACGTCTACGTGCCTGGCTGCCCGCCCCGCCCTGAAGCTTTCCTGCAAGGCTTGATGCTGTTGCAGGAGTCGATTGGACAGGAGCGTCGTCCGCTTTCCTGGGTCGTTGGCGATCAAGGCGTTTATCGCGCCGAGATGCCTTCCGAAAAGGACAAGCGCCGCGAACAGCGAATCGCAGTCACCAACCTGCGCAGCCCCGACGAAGTCTGATCCAGATCTGCTTCTTTAATAGAACGAGACACTGGCTTCATTCTTTACGTTGACCGAAAGCGATTAAATAACCATGACTACAGGCAGTGCTCTGTACATCCCGCCTTACAAGGCAGACGACCAGGATGTGGTCGTCGAACTGAACAACCGTTTTGGCCCGGAGGCGTTCACCGCCCAGCCTACCCGCACCGGCATGCCGGTGCTTTGGGTTGCCCGCGCCAAACTCGTCGAAGTCCTGACCTTCCTGCGCAACCTGCCCAAGCCGTACGTCATGCTCTATGACCTGCATGGCGTGGACGAGCGTCTGCGCACCAAGCGTCAAGGGCTGCCGAACGGCGTCGACTTCTCCGTGTTCTATCACCTGATGTCGATCGAACGTAATAGTGACGTAATGATCAAGGTCGCCTTGTCCGAGAGCGACCTCAGCCTGCCGACCGTCACCAGCATCTGGCCGAACGCCAACTGGTACGAGCGTGAAGTCTGGGACATGTACGGCATCGACTTCAAAGGCCACCCGCACCTGTCGCGCATCATGATGCCGCCGACCTGGGAAGGTCACCCGCTGCGCAAGGACTTCCCTGCCCGCGCCACCGAGTTCGATCCGTACAGCCTGACCCTGGCCAAGCAACAGCTCGAGGAAGAAGCCGCGCGCTTCAAGCCTGAAGACTGGGGCATGAAGCGTTCCGGCCCGAACGAGGACTACATGTTCCTCAACCTCGGCCCCAACCACCCTTCGGCGCACGGTGCGTTCCGCATCATCCTGCAGCTGGACGGTGAAGAGATCGTCGATTGCGTTCCGGACATCGGCTACCACCACCGTGGCGCCGAGAAGATGGCCGAGCGTCAGTCCTGGCACAGCTTCATCCCGTACACCGACCGTATCGACTACCTCGGCGGCGTGATGAACAACCTGCCGTACGTGCTCTCGGTCGAGAAGCTGGCCGGCATCAAGGTACCGGAGAAGGTCGACGTCATCCGCATCATGATGGCCGAGTTCTTCCGGATCACCAGCCACCTGCTGTTCCTGGGTACCTACATCCAGGACGTCGGCGCCATGACCCCGGTGTTCTTCACCTTTACCGACCGCCAGCGTGCCTACACGGTGATCGAAGCCATTACCGGCTTCCGCCTGCACCCAGCCTGGTACCGCATCGGTGGCGTCGCCCACGACCTGCCGCGCGGCTGGGAAAAACTGGTCAAGGACTTCGTCGAGTGGATGCCCAAGCGCCTGGACGAATACCAGAAAGCCGCCCTGGACAACAGCATCCTGCGTGGCCGGACCATCGGCGTCGCCGACTACAACACCAAGCAAGCCCTGGAATGGGGTGTCACCGGTGCCGGCCTGCGTTCCACCGGTTGCGACTTCGACCTGCGTAAAGCGCGCCCGTACTCCGGCTACGAGAACTTCGAGTTCGAAGTACCGCTGGCGGCCAATGGCGATGCCTACGATCGTTGCATCGTGCGCGTGGAAGAAATGCGCCAGAGCATCAAGATCATCGACCAGTGCCTGCGCAACATGCCGGAAGGCCCGTACAAGGCGGACCACCCGCTGACCACGCCGCCACCGAAAGAGCGCACGCTGCAGCACATCGAAACCTTGATCACGCACTTCCTGCAAGTTTCGTGGGGCCCGGTCATGCCGGCCAACGAATCCTTCCAGATGATCGAAGCGACCAAGGGCATCAACAGTTATTACCTGACGAGCGATGGCGGCACCATGAGCTACCGCACCCGGATTCGTACCCCAAGCTTCCCGCACCTGCAGCAGATCCCTTCGGTGATCAAAGGCAGCATGGTCGCGGACTTGATCGCGTACCTGGGTAGTATCGATTTCGTTATGGCCGACGTGGACCGCTAAGCATGAACAGCACGCTTATCCAGACAGACCGTTTCACCTTGAGTGAAACCGAGCGCTCGGCCATCGAGCACGAGCTGCATCACTACGAAGACCCGCGCGCGGCGTCGATCGAAGCCCTGAAGATCGTCCAGAAGGAACGTGGCTGGGTGCCGGATGGCGCCCTGTACGCCATCGGCGAGATCCTCGGCATCCCGGCCAGCGACGTTGAAGGCGTGGCGACGTTCTACAGCCAGATCTTCCGTCAGCCAGTGGGCCGTCACATCATTCGCGTCTGCGACAGCATGGTCTGCTACATCGGCGGCCACGAGTCAGTGGTCAGCGAAATCCAGAGCAAACTCGGCATCGGCCTGGGTCAGACCACCACCGACGGTCGTTTCACCCTGCTGCCGGTCTGCTGCCTCGGCAACTGCGACAAGGCGCCGGCGTTGATGATCGACGACGACACTTTCGGTGATGTGCAGCCAGCAGGCGTTGCCAAATTGCTCGAGGGCTACGTATGACCCTGACTTCCTTCGGCCCGGCCAACCGCATCAAGCGTTCGGCCGAGACTCACCCGCTCACCTGGCGCCTGCGTGACGACGGCGAAGCCGTATGGCTCGACGAGTACCAGGCCAAGAACGGTTACGCGGCTGCGCGCAAGGCCTTCGCCGACATGGCCCAGGACGATATCGTCCAGACCGTGAAAGACTCCGGCCTCAAGGGTCGCGGCGGTGCAGGCTTCCCCACTGGCGTGAAGTGGGGCCTGATGCCAAAAGACGAATCCATCAACATCCGCTACCTGCTGTGCAACGCGGATGAAATGGAGCCCAACACCTGGAAAGACCGCATGCTGATGGAGCAACTGCCCCATCTGCTGATCGAAGGTATGCTGATCAGTGCCCGCGCACTGAAAACCTACCGTGGCTACATCTTCCTGCGTGGCGAGTACACCACCGCCGCCAAGCACCTCAACCGTGCCGTGGAAGAAGCCAAGGCAGCGGGCCTGCTGGGTAAAAACATCCTGGGCAGCGGCTTCGATTTCGAGCTGTTCGTCCACACCGGCGCCGGGCGTTACATCTGCGGTGAAGAAACCGCACTGATCAACTCCCTCGAAGGCCGCCGCGCCAACCCGCGCTCCAAGCCGCCCTTCCCGGCCGCCGTTGGCGTGTGGGGCAAGCCGACCTGCGTGAACAACGTTGAAACCCTGTGCAACGTGCCGGCGATCATCGCCGACGGCGTGGACTGGTACAAATCGTTGGCCCGCGAAGGCAGCGAAGACATGGGCACCAAGCTCATGGGCTTCTCCGGCAAGGTCAAGAACCCTGGCCTGTGGGAACTGCCATTCGGCGTCACCGCTCGCGAGCTGTTCGAAGACTACGCCGGCGGCATGCGCGACGGCTACAAACTCAAGGCCTGGCAGCCTGGCGGCGCCGGTACCGGCTTCCTGTTGCCGGAACACCTGGACGCACAAATGTACGCCGGCGGCATCGCCAAGGTGGGCACCCGTATGGGTACTGGCCTGGCCATGGCGGTGGACGACAGCGTCAACATGGTGTCCCTGCTGCGCAACATGGAGCAGTTCTTCGCCCGCGAATCCTGCGGCTTCTGCACCCCGTGCCGCGATGGCCTGCCATGGAGCGTCAAGCTGCTGATGGCCATCGAGAACGGTGAAGGGCAAGCCGGCGACATCGAGACCCTGCTGGGTCTGGTCGGCTTCCTCGGCCCTGGCAAGACCTTCTGTGCTCACGCACCGGGTGCCGTGGAGCCGTTGGGCAGCGCCATCAAATACTTCCGCCACGAGTTCGAAGCCGGCATCGCGCCTACCCGCGCCGTCGTCCCGCCTCTGGCCAGGCCGATCGTAGTCGGCGCGTAAACGCTTAAAAAAGGCGAAGGGTCCGTGCCCTTCGCTTTTCGTGCGATGACGCCTTTACCGGCTGTGTTGATTCGCGCGGATAACAAGATTCCATTAGCCACGCCCGCTGACACCGGGCCAACGAAGAACTTTGAACCATGGCCACTATCCACGTAGACGGCAAAGCGCTCGAAGTCGATGGGGCAGACAACCTGTTACAGGCATGTCTGTCTCTGGGCCTCGATATTCCGTATTTCTGCTGGCACCCTGCCTTGGGCAGCGTTGGCGCTTGCCGCCAGTGCGCGGTCAAGCAGTACACCGACGAGAACGACACCCGTGGTCGTATCGTCATGTCCTGCATGACCCCTGCCACCGATGGCACCTGGATCTCCATCGACGATGAAGAGTCCAAGGCGTTTCGCGCCAGCGTTGTTGAATGGCTGATGACCAACCACCCTCACGACTGCCCGGTCTGTGAGGAAGGCGGTCACTGCCACCTGCAAGACATGACGGTAATGACCGGCCACAACGAGCGCCGTTACCGTTTCACCAAGCGTACCCACCAGAACCAGCAACTGGGCCCGTTCATTTCCCACGAAATGAACCGCTGCATCGCCTGCTACCGCTGTGTGCGCTTCTATAAAGACTACGCTGGCGGCACCGACCTCGGTGTATTCGGCGCCCACGACAACGTGTACTTCGGTCGCGTTGAAGACGGCGTGCTGGAAAGCGAGTTCTCCGGCAACCTCACCGAGGTCTGCCCGACCGGTGTGTTCACCGACAAGACTCACTCCGAGCGCTACAACCGTAAATGGGACATGCAGTTCTCGCCGAGCATCTGCCATGGCTGCTCCAGCGGTTGCAACATCTCCCCGGGCGAGCGCTACGGTGAACTGCGTCGTATCGAAAACCGCTACAACGGTTCGGTCAACCAGTACTTCCTGTGCGACCGTGGCCGTTTCGGCTATGGCTACGTCAACCGCACCGACCGTCCACGTCAGCCGCTGCTGGCCAACGGCGCCAAGCTGAGCCTCGACGAAGCCCTGGATAAAGCCGCCGACCTGCTGCGCGGTCGCAACATCGTCGGCATCGGTTCGCCACGCGCCAGCCTCGAAAGCAACTACGCGTTGCGCGAACTGGTCGGTGCCGAGCACTTTTACTCCGGTATCGAAGCCGCCGAGCTGGAACGCATCCGTCTAGTCCTGCAGGTGCTCAAAGACAGCCCGCTGCCTGTTCCAAACATGCGCGACATCGAAGACCACGACGCCATCTTCGTCCTCGGAGAAGACCTGACCCAGACCGCCGCCCGTGTGGCGCTGTCCCTGCGTCAATCGGTCAAGGGCAAGGCCGAAGACATGGCCGACGCCATGCGCGTCCAGCCTTGGCTCGACGCCGCGGTGAAGAACATCGGCCAGCACGCGCTGAACCCGCTGTTCATCGCAAGCATCGCTGAAACCAAGCTCGACGATATCGCTGAAGAGTGCGTGCACGCAGCGCCTGACGACCTGGCCCGCATCGGTTTCGCCGTGGCTCACGCCCTCGACGCCAGCGCGCCTGCCGTTGAAGGCCTGGACGCCGAAGCCCTCGAGCTGGCCAAGCGCATCGCCGACGCCCTGCTCGCGGCCAAGCGCCCGCTGATCATCGCCGGTACCTCCCTGGGTTCCAAAGCGCTGATCGAGGCTGCCGCCAACATCGCCAAAGCCCTGAAGCTGCGCGAGAAGAACGGTTCCATCAGCCTGATCGTGCCAGAGGCCAACAGCCTCGGCCTGGCCATGCTCGGTGGCGAATCGGTCGACGCCGCGCTGCAAGCCGTGATCGACGGTAAAGCCGACGCCATCGTCGTGCTGGAAAACGACCTGTACACCCGTACCGACAAAGCGAAGGTCGATGCTGCCCTGACCGCCGCCAAAGTGTTGATCGTGGCTGATCACCAGAAGACTGCCACCAGCGATCGCGCGCACCTGGTCCTGCCAGCCGCCAGCTTCGCTGAAGGCGACGGTACCCTGGTCAGCCAGGAAGGTCGCGCCCAGCGCTTCTTCCAGGTGTTCGATCCGAAGTACATGGATGCCAGCATCCTGGTTCACGAAGGCTGGCGCTGGCTGCATGCCCTGCGCGCGACCCTGCTGAACCAGCCGATCGACTGGACCCAACTGGACCACGTCACCGCTGCCGTGGCTGCAAGCACGCCGCAACTGAACCGCATCGTCGATGCCGCACCGTCCGCCGCGTTCCGCATCAAGGGCATGAAGCTGGCCCGTGAACCGCTGCGCTACTCCGGTCGTACCGCCATGCGCGCCGACATCAGCGTGCACGAACCGCGTACCCCGCAGGACAAGGACACCGCGTTCGCCTTCTCCATGGAAGGTTACTCGGGTTCGGCCGAACCGCGTCAGCAAGTGCCATTCGCCTGGTCTCCGGGCTGGAACTCGCCGCAAGCCTGGAACAAGTTCCAGGACGAAGTCGGTGGTCACATCCGCGCTGGCGACCCGGGCACCCGCCTGATCGAAAGCACCGGTGATTCGCTGAACTGGTTCGCCGCTGTCCCGCGTGCGTTCAACCCGGCCCCGGGCACCTGGCAGGTCGTGCCGTTCTTCCACCTGTTCGGCAGCGAAGAGAACTCTTCGAAAGCCGCACCGGTCCAGGAACGCATCCCGGCCGCCTACGTCGCCCTGGCCAAGTCCGAAGCCGACCGCCTGGGTGTCAACGACGGTGCCATGCTGAGCTTGAACGTGGCTGGCCAGACCCTGCGTCTGCCGCTGCGCATCAACGAAGAACTGGGCGCTGGCCTGGTGGCCTTGCCTGCGGGCATCGCCGGCATTCCGCCAGCGATCTTTGGCAAATCCGTTGACGGTCTGCAGGAGGCAGCGCAATGACCTTGTTCACTCCTGAAGTGATCGACATCATCATCGCGGTCCTCAAGGCCGTGGTGATCCTGCTCGCCGTGGTGGTCTGCGGCGCCCTGCTCAGCTGGGTCGAGCGTCGTCTGCTCGCCCTCTGGCAGGACCGTTACGGTCCGAACCGCGTGGGTCCGTTCGGCGCGTTCCAGATCGCTGCCGACATGATCAAGATGTTCTTCAAGGAAGACTGGACGCCTCCATTCGCCGACAAGATGATCTTCACCCTGGCACCGGTAGTCGCCATGAGCGCCCTGCTGATTGCCTTCGCGATCATCCCGATCACCCCGACCTGGGGCGTGGCGGACATCAACATCGGCATCCTGTTCTTCTTCGCCATGGCCGGCCTGTCGGTCTACGCGGTGCTGTTCGCCGGCTGGTCGAGCAACAACAAGTTCGCCCTGCTGGGCAGCTTGCGGGCTTCGGCACAGACCGTGTCGTACGAAGTGTTCATGGGCCTGTCGCTGATGGGCATCGTGATCCAGGTGGGCTCGTTCAACATGCGCGACATCGTTGAATACCAGGCGCAGAACATGTGGTTCATCATTCCGCAGATCTTCGGTTTCCTGACCTTCTTCATCGCTGGCGTGGCCGTGACTCACCGTCACCCGTTCGACCAGCCGGAAGCGGAACAGGAACTGGCCGACGGTTACCACATTGAATACGCCGGCATGAAATGGGGCATGTTCTTCGTCGGCGAGTACATCGGCATCGTGTTGATTTCGGCACTGCTGGTGACCTTGTTCTTCGGTGGCTGGCACGGTCCGTTCAACATCCTGCCGCAGATCCCGTTCATCTGGTTCGCACTGAAAACCGGTTTCTTCATCATGATGTTCATCCTGTTGCGCGCCTCGATTCCGCGCCCACGGTATGACCAGGTGATGGATTTCAGCTGGAAGTTCTGCCTGCCGCTGACCCTCGTCAACATGCTGGTGACCGCTGCGATCGTGTTGCTCAACACGCCCGCCGTCGCGGCTCAGTGAGGATAGAGAATCATGAAGTACATATTTGACATCGTGCATGGCTTCTACACCCAGCTTCGCAGCCTGGTGATGATTTTCGGCCACGCCTTCCGCAAGCGCGACACGCTGCAGTACCCGGAAGAACCGGTCTACCTGCCGCCGCGCTACCGTGGCCGTATCGTCCTGACCCGCGACCCCGACGGCGAAGAGCGCTGCGTAGCCTGCAACCTGTGCGCCGTGGCGTGCCCGGTCGGTTGCATCTCGCTGCAGAAAGCTGAAACCGAAGACGGTCGCTGGTACCCGGACTTCTTCCGCATCAACTTCTCGCGCTGCATCTTCTGCGGCCTCTGCGAGGAAGCCTGCCCGACCACCGCGATCCAGCTCACGCCGGATTTCGAAATGGCCGAGTTCAAACGTCAGGACCTGGTTTACGAGAAAGAAGATCTGCTGATCTCCGGCCCCGGCAAAAACCCTGATTACAACTTCTATCGTGTTGCAGGTATGGCGATTGCCGGTAAGCCAAAAGGCTCCGCGCAGAATGAAGCCGAACCGATCAACGTGAAGAGCTTGCTGCCTTAAGGAAGAAAGATGGAATTCGCTTTCTATTTCGCATCGGGTATCGCTGTGGTGTCCACGCTTCGCGTGATCACCAACACCAACCCTGTGCACGCCCTGCTCTACCTGATCATTTCGCTGATCGCCGTGGCGATGACGTTTTTCGCCCTTGGCGCGCCGTTCGCCGGTGTTCTGGAAGTGATCGCCTACGCTGGCGCCATCATGGTGCTGTTCGTGTTCGTGGTGATGATGCTGAACCTGGGGCCTGCCTCGGTTCAGCAGGAGCGCGTCTGGCTCAAGCCCGGTATCTGGGGCGGCCCGGTCGCCCTGGCGGCACTGCTGCTGGTGGAACTGCTTTATGTGCTGTTCTCCCACCAGACCGGTGAAGCCGTCGGCCACACCACCGTAGACGCCAAGGCCGTGGGCATCAGCCTGTTCGGCCCGTACCTGCTGGTGGTCGAACTCGCCTCGATGCTGCTGCTCGCCGCAGCCGTCACGGCGTTCCACTTGGGCCGCAACGAAGCCAAGGAGCAATGACGATGCCTGCTATCCCCATGGAGCATGGTCTGGCGGTCGCCGGCATCCTGTTCTGCCTCGGTCTGGTCGGCCTGATGGTCCGCCGCAACATTCTTTTCGTGCTGATGAGCCTGGAGGTCATGATGAATGCCTCCGCGTTGGCGTTCATCGTTGCCGGTAGCCGCTGGGCGCAGCCGGATGGACAGATCATGTTCATCCTGGTGATCAGCCTGGCAGCTGCCGAGGCCAGTATTGGCCTGGCGATCCTGCTGCAACTGTATCGCCGCTTCCACACGCTCGATATCGACGCTGCCAGTGAGATGCGCGGATGAATTTTCTCTATCTGACTTTCGTATTCCCTCTCATTGGTTTCCTGCTGCTGTCGTTCTCCCGTGGACGCCTCTCGGAAAACCTCTCGGCGCTGATCGGCGTCGGTTCCGTCGGCTTGTCTGCCATCGTCACGGCTTACGTGATCTGGCAATTCAACGTCGCGCCACCTGAAGGCGGCCACTACACCCAGGTGCTGTGGCAGTGGATGGCGGTGGAAGGCTTCACGCCGAACTTCGCCCTGTACCTGGATGGTCTGTCCCTGACCATGCTCGGTGTGGTGGTCGGCGTGGGTTTCCTGATCCACCTGTTCGCGTCCTGGTACATGCGCGGTGAAGCCGGTTACTCGCGCTTCTTCGCCTACACAAACCTGTTCATCGCCAGCATGCTGTTCCTGGTGCTGGGCGATAACCTGTTGTTCCTGTACTTCGGTTGGGAAGGCGTGGGCCTGTGCTCGTACCTGTTGATCGGTTTCTACTACACCAACCGCAACAACGGTAACGCCGCGCTCAAGGCCTTCATCGTGACCCGTATCGGCGACGTGTTCATGGCCATCGGCCTGTTCATCCTGTTCGCCCAACTGGGTACGCTGAACGTCCAGGAACTGCTGGTGCTGGCACCGCAGAAATTCCAGGCCGGCGACTTCTGGATGGTCATGGCCACCCTGATGCTGCTGGGCGGCGCTGTCGGTAAATCCGCGCAACTGCCACTGCAAACCTGGCTGGCGGATGCGATGGCCGGTCCTACCCCGGTTTCGGCACTGATCCACGCCGCAACCATGGTGACCGCGGGTGTCTACCTGATCGCCCGTACCCACGGCCTGTTCACCCTGGCGCCGGAAATCCTGCACCTTGTAGGCATCGTTGGTGGCGTGACCCTGGTCCTGGCAGGTTTTGCCGCCCTGGTTCAGACCGACATCAAGCGTATCCTCGCCTACTCGACCATGAGCCAGATCGGCTACATGTTCCTGGCCCTGGGCGTTGGCGCCTGGGACGGCGCGATCTTCCACCTGATGACCCACGCCTTCTTCAAGGCCCTGTTGTTCCTTGCTTCCGGTGCGGTGATCGTTGCCTGCCACCACGAGCAGGACATCTTCAAGATGGGCGGCCTGTGGAAGAAACTGCCTCTGGCCTACGCCAGTTTCATCGTCGGCGGCGCGGCCCTGGCGGCCCTGCCACTGGTGACCGCAGGCTTCTACTCCAAGGACGAAATCCTCTGGGAAGCGTTTGCCAGCGGCCATGAAGGTCTGCTGTATGCAGGTCTGGTCGGTGCGTTCATGACGTCGCTGTACACCTTCCGCCTGATCTTCATCGCGTTCCACGGTGAAGCGAAGACCGAAGCCCACGCCGGTCACGGCATCGCCCACTGGCTGCCACTGTCGGTGCTGATCGTGCTGTCGACCTTCGTCGGCGCAATGATCGTTCCACCGCTGCACGGCGTGCTGCCACAAAGCGTCGGCCACGCCGGCGGCGAAGCCAAGCACAGTCTGGAAATCGCTTCGGGCGCCATCGCCCTGGCCGGTATCCTGCTGTCCGCGCTACTGTTCCTCGGCAAGCGTCGCTTCGTCACCGCCATCGCCAACAGCGGCATCGGCCGCTTCCTGTCGGCCTGGTGGTTCGCTGCCTGGGGCTTCGACTGGATCTACGACAAACTGTTCGTCAAGCCTTACCTGGCGATCAGCCACATCCTGCGCAAAGACCCGCTCGACCAGACCATCGGTCTGATCCCGCGCATGGCCAAAGGCGGTCACACCGCCCTGAGCCGTACCGAGACCGGTCAACTGCGTTGGTATGCCGCCTCGATGGCTGCTGGTGCCGTGCTGGTAATCGGCGCCGTCGTGCTGGTAGCGGTCTGATATGAACCTTGCGAACTTGCGAAAGGAATTGAGCCCGTCATGATTCTGCCTTGGCTAATCCTGATCCCCTTCATCGGCGGCCTGCTGTGCTGGCTGGGTGAGCGCTTCGGCGCCACCCTCCCCCGCTGGATTGCGCTGATCACCATGTCCCTGTTGCTCGCCCTCGGCCTCTGGCTGTGGGCCCACGGCGACTATTCGTTTGCCCCGGCGCCTGGCGCCGACCCGGCCTGGGTGCTTGAGTTCAAGCACATCTGGATCCAGCGTTTCGGCATCAGCGTGCACCTGGCCCTCGACGGCCTGTCGCTGTTGATGATCATGCTGACCGGCCTGCTGGGTGTGCTCTCGGTCCTCTGCTCGTGGAAAGAGATCCAGCGTCACGTTGGCTTCTTCCACCTGAACCTGATGTGGATCCTGGGCGGTGTCGTCGGCGTGTTCCTGGCCCTCGACCTGTTCATGTTCTTCTTCTTCTGGGAAATGATGCTGGTGCCGATGTACTTCCTCATCGCGCTCTGGGGTCACAGTTCTTCGGACGGCAAGAAAACCCGGATCTACGCGGCGACCAAGTTCTTCATCTTCACTCAGGCTTCCGGCCTGATCATGCTGGTGGCGATCCTGGGCCTGGTACTGGTCAACTTCAACGACACCGGCGTGATTACCTTCAACTACGCCGACCTGTTGAAGACCAAGATGTCGACGACCACCGAGTACATCCTGATGCTCGGCTTCTTCATCGCCTTCGCGGTGAAGCTGCCCGTGGTACCGTTCCACTCCTGGTTGCCTGACGCTCACGCCCAGGCACCGACCGCAGGTTCCGTGGACCTGGCCGGTATCTTGCTCAAAACTGCTGCGTACGGCCTGCTGCGTTTCGCCCTGCCGCTGTTCCCGAATGCCTCGGCCGAGTTCGCGCCGTTCGCCATGACCCTGGGTCTGATCGGGATCTTCTACGGTGCGTTCCTGGCGTTCGCGCAAACCGACATCAAGCGTCTGATCGCCTTCTCGTCCGTTTCCCACATGGGCTTCGTCCTCATCGGCATCTACTCCGGCAGCCAACTGGCGCTGCAGGGCGCAGTGATGCAGATGCTGGCGCACGGTCTGTCGGCCGCGGCACTCTTTATCCTGAGTGGCCAGCTGTACGAACGTACCCACACCCGCGACATGCGTGAAATGGGTGGCCTGTGGTCGAAGATCGCCTACCTGCCGGCCCTCAGCCTGTTCTTCGCAGCCGCATCCCTGGGCCTGCCGGGTACCGGTAACTTCGTCGGTGAGTTCCTGATCCTGATCGGCACCTTCCCGATCGCTCCATGGGTCACCATCATCGCCACGTCCGGCCTGGTGTTCGGTTCGGTCTACTCGCTGATCATGATCCACCGTGCGTACTTCGGCCCGGCCAAGTCGGACGCGGTCCTGCATGGCATGGACGGTCGCGAAATGATCATGGTGGTCGGCCTGGCAGCGCTGCTGATCTACATCGGCGTCTACCCGCAACCGTTCCTCGATACCTCTGCCGCTACGATGCATGGCGTGCAGCAATGGCTCGGCACCGCCTTCACTCAACTCGCTTCGGCCCGGTAAGAGCGCTATGGAATTTACACTTCAACACTTTATTGCGCTGGGGCCGCTGTTGATCACCAGTGCCACGATCATCGTGGTAATGCTGGCGATCGCCTGGCGGCGTAACCACTCCCAGACCTTCCTGCTGTCGGTGGCGGGTCTGAACCTGGCGTTGCTGTCGATCCTGCCGGCCCTGAAAGTCGCGCCACTGGCGGTGACTCCACTGCTGCAGATCGACACCTTCGCCTGCCTGTACATGGCGCTGATCCTGGTCGCCACCCTGGCCTGTGTGACCCTCGCCCACGCCTACCTCGGCGATGGCGGTTCGGGTTACCCGGGCAACCGCGAAGAACTGTACCTGCTGATCCTGATGGCCGCCGCCGGCGGCCTGGTACTGGTCAGCGCGCAGCACCTGGCCGGCTTGTTCATCGGCCTGGAGCTGCTCTCGGTACCGGTCTACGGCCTGGTGGCCTATGCCTTCTTCAACAAGCGTTCGCTGGAAGCCGGCATCAAGTACATGGTGCTGTCGGCGGCAGGTTCCGCGTTCCTGTTGTTCGGCATGGCGCTGCTGTATGCCGACTCCGGCTCCCTGAGCTTCGTCGGCATCGGCCAGGCCCTGGCGGCCACCGGCCTGCCAAGCTCCCTGGCGCAACTGGGCCTGGGCATGATGTTGATCGGCCTGGCGTTCAAGCTGTCGCTGGTACCCTTCCACCTCTGGACCCCGGACGTCTACGAAGGTGCTCCGGCACCGGTGGCAGCGTTCCTGGCGACCGCTTCCAAAGTCGCCGTGTTCGCGGTGATGGTGCGTCTGTTCCAGATCTCGCCAGCGGCGAGCAGCGGCGTGCTGAGCGACGTGCTGACCATCATCGCCATCGCGTCGATCCTGTTCGGTAACCTGCTGGCGCTGACCCAGAGCAACCTCAAGCGTCTGCTGGGTTACTCGTCCATCGCCCACTTCGGCTACCTGCTGATCGCCCTGGTGGCAAGCAAGGGCCTGGCCGTGGAAGCCATCGGCGTGTACCTGGTCACCTACGTGATCACCAGCCTCGGCGCCTTCGGCGTGATCACCCTGATGTCCTCGCCGTACAACGGCCGTGACGCCGATGCCCTGTACGAATACCGCGGCCTGTTCTGGCGCCGTCCGTACCTGACTGCCGTACTGACCGTGATGATGCTGTCCCTGGCCGGTATCCCGCTGACCGCGGGCTTCATCGGCAAGTTCTACATCATCGCCACCGGTGTACAGTCGCAACAATGGTGGCTGGTCGGCTCCCTGGTACTGGGCAGCGCCATCGGCGTGTTCTACTACCTGCGCGTCATGGTCACCCTGTACCTGATCGAACCAAACCTGCGTCGCCACGATGCCCAGCTGCATTGGGAACAACGCGCAGGCGGCGTGATGCTGCTGGCCATCGCAGTACTGGCGTTCTTCCTCGGCCTGTATCCACAGCCGCTGTTGAACCTGGTACAGCAATCGGGTCTGGCGGGTTGATCGCTTAAGCGTTACTCCGTAGTAAACAGAAACGGCACCTTCGGGTGCCGTTTTTGCGTTTGTGGGATTTGTTACCGGCGCGCACTCCTCCTCCAGTAATCCCAGAAAGCTCACGCGGTAATAGTCGCCTCGTCCTACATCCAGAACTGAACATTTGGCCCTATCTTGAAGAGCTTCCAGATCGAGAAACCAATGCGAGAACCGACAATGAAACGTGACGTCTTTTCCGAACTGATAGAAGGCTTGGATTCCCTGGCTGCCGAGCGCCAAGGTCATGTCACGCTGCTAAGCCATAGAGTGAAGCGTTCCAAATATTCCCCGGCTATCACCAAGAGACCCAGCTTCTTTGCCGTGCGCGAAAATTCTGGCTATATTTGTCCAGAATATGGGAGAGAAATGATGATCGTCGTTCCGTTGGCCGAAGCCAAAAACAATCTGTCCAAACTCGTCGATGATGCAGCAGCCGGACAGATCATCACGATTGCCAAACATGGTCGAGCCCTTGCGCGCCTGGTTCCGATTGGAAAACCCAGCGGACAGCGAATCGGAACAATGAAAGGCAAACTGGTGCTACCGGAAGACTTTGACGCGCCCCTGCCAGACGACATGCTCGATGTATTTGAAGGCACTGGCGAATGAGGCTTCTGCTCGACACGCACATTTTGCTCTGGACACTCAGTGATGATCCGAGACTCTCGGGCAAAGCCAGAAAGCTCATTGAGAACGCTGCCGACATTTATGTCAGCGCAGCGTCATTCTGGGAGATGGCGATCAAAGTCGGACTGGGTAAGCTGAATGTCGATCTGGAAGAAATCCGGCAGTACTGCCTCGAAAGCGGGTTCATCGAATTGCCGGTCACTTCCGAGCATGCCATTGCCGTGAAAGACCTCGAGCACCACCATCGCGACCCGTTCGACCGCCTCATTGTTGCAACCGCCATGACTGAACCCATGAAGCTTCTCACCGCCGACCCGTTGGTTGCCAAGTACACCGATTTAGCTGTTTTAGTCTGATCCGAACCATTCACAGCAGGCGATGTTCGTTCGGCCAAATAAAAATGGGAGTATGGGATGGCCTTTCCGCGAGCAGGCTCGCTCCCAATGTATCACCTGTAAACATACAATTTGTGAACGCCTGCGATTAATTGGGGAGTGGCCCTGCTCCGGGCGGCAATACGACGAAGGCGGTGGCCCAAGCACAATCTTAATGGGGCGCCGCGGCCTTGATAGACCGCTCCCGCCCCCCCTGCCCACCAACCGACATGCGGGTCCGCACCGGGCGGTACGAGATATTACGGTTATGAGAGTCACACCACTCCCCAGTCTGTCGAACCACGATACATCCAACATTCGATTCCGCTCAAGTCGGTTGTTACGCCACAAGCTATACGAGTTGGCCGCCACTTTCCGGGCAACTTTTTATACAACGCATCATCAAAGCCATCACCCACTACCCTGCTCTGCGACTGCGAACATACACATTCGCATCGTCGATATAGCACACGAAGCAATGACCTCGATGTTAAAGCCCCCGTTCAACTCTGTCCCGTAGTACATTGGAGAATAGGGACAAATACCTTGTGCAACCGTACACCAAGCGGGGATATCATCCAAGCCAACGACAAATTTCCGTCAATTAATAATCGAACAGCAGGACAACCACAAAAACTTACTCGTTATCCCCCACGGACTCCCCAATGTGTAAGTTCATAACTACCATCAGAAAGCTTCTTAAACTCGCTATGTGTAAACCTCCACGAAAACCCTCCATCCGCCAACATATAAAGACGATCTCCCGCCGTCATTGTAAAATAAACGTCCGCTTCACTAATATTGAATAACTCCTCTTCAAATACCTGCTCGTCATCATCGTTCACCATCGATTGATATTTATGCTCGATTGTGACGACGACAGAATGATCCGCTAGTTGTCTATAATTTTTTCCGGTCACACGATGGATGTACCCCGGCACATGATAAATATCACCGATTTTAACAGCCTTGGCAAAATAATCAGCGTCCCTAATAACAGGAATTTTTGCAACCTTAGATTCGTTCGACATTCCATCACCTCATTGAAATCCACTTACAAAATCAAAAACCTCACGACAACGGTTAAATTTTAGGTAAGTTAATAAGTTTAACAACTGTCAAATCTGACAGGCCTTAATACCAATTCGGTCTAAACGGACGACCCTTATCGCCTAAGCTGCGCAATTTACTCTAATATAAATCGGAGCGAATACCTGTCAGCCGGAGAATTCAGAATTATCGGGCAACATAGAGCCTCCCCCAATGAATCTCCTTTGAACATACAGTTTGTGAACGCATGCGACTAACTGTGCGAGTCTGTTCCGGGTGGCGATCCGACGAAGATAGCAACACACCCACAAACAAAAACGGCACCTTGCGGTGCCGTTCGCCTTTCACACTCCAACACTTTACTTGCGCGCCGCCTCCCACGATTTCAGCAGTTCGGCATAGCTCACGGTTTCACCCTGCGGCTTCTCGTTCGCCAGTTTCGGTTTCGGTGCGCCCGGCTGATCGAACCAGTATTGAGCATCGCGCTCCGGGTTCATTTTCGGCGCGCAGGTGGCTTGGGCTTTCGAACGCTCCAGACGGGACATGATCGCGTCCTGATCCTTGGCCAGGCCGTCGAGTGCCTGTTGCGGGGTTTTCTCGCCGCTGGCGGCTTCGGCGATGTGGCTCCACCACAGTTGCGCCAGTCGCGGATAGTCCGGCACGTTGGTCCCGGTCGGGGTCCATTGCACGCGGGCCGGGCTGCGGTAGAACTCCACCAGGCCACCGAGTTTCGGTGCCAGGTCGGTCATGGCCTGCGAGTTGATGTCCGATTCGCGGATTGGGGTCAGGCCGACGATGGTTTTCTTCAGCGAGACGGTTTTCGAGGTCACGAACTGCGCATAGAGCCAGGCCGCCAGTTTCTGTTTCTCAGGCGTGGACTTCATGAACGTCCAGGAACCCACGTCCTGATACCCCAGCTTCATGCCCTCTTCCCAGTACGGTCCGCGTGGCGACGGTGCCATGCGCCATTTTGGCGTGCCATCGGCGTTCATCACCGCCAGTCCCGGCTTGGTCATGTCGGCGGTGAAGGCGGTGTACCAAAAGATCTGTTGGGCAATGTTGCCCTGGGACGGCACCGGCCCGGATTCGGAGAAGGTCATGCCCGCCGCTTCCGGTGGTGCGTATTTCTTCATCCAGTCCACGTATTTGGTAGTGGCGAATACCGCCGCCGGGCCGTTGGTGTCGCCGCCACGGGTCACGCTGGAGCCGACCGGGTGGCAGTCCTCGACGCGGATCCCCCACTCGTCTACCGGCAAGCCGTTGGGAATGCCCTTGTCGCCGCCACCGGCCATGGAGAACCAGGCATCGGTAAAGCGCCAGCCCAGGGACGGGTCTTTCTTGCCGTAGTCCATGTGCCCGTAGACACGCTTGCCGTCGATTTCCTTGACGTCTTCGCTGAAGAACTTGGCGATGTCTTCATAGGCCGACCAGTTCACCGGTACACCGAGCTCGTAGCCGTACTTTTCCTTGAACTTGGCCTTGAGGTCGGCACGTTCGAACCAGTCGGCGCGGAACCAGTACAGGTTGGCGAACTGCTGGTCGGGCAACTGATAGATCTTGCCGTCCGGCGCGGTGGTGAAGGAGATGCCGATGAAGTCCTTGATGTCCAGGGTCGGCGAGGTGAAGTTCTTGCCTTCGTTGGCCATCAGATCGGTGATCGACTCGGTCTTGCCGTAACGGAAGTGCGTACCGATCAGGTCCGAGTCGTTGACCCAGCCGTCGTAGATGTTCTTGTCCGACTGCATCTGGGTCTGCAGTTTTTCCACCACGTCGCCTTCCTGCAGCAGGTCGTGGGTCAGCTTGATCCCGGTGATCTCGGTGAAGGCCTTGGCCAGCACCTTGGACTCGTATTCGTGGGTGGCGATGGTTTCCGACACCACCTTAATGCTCATCCCGCGAAACGGCTCCGCCGCCTTGATGAACCACTTCAGCTCTTCGAGTTGCTGATCGGCCGTCAGGGTGGATGGCTTGAATTCACTGCCGATCCATTTCTTCGCGGCGTCTTCATAGGCATCGGCCCAGGCCGAAGCGCTCAAACCGCTGAGTGCCAGCATGGCTGCCAATGAAATGCTATGTCGCAGCTTATTGTTTTTGTCGAACATAGAGACCTCCTTATTGAATTTGGGAGCAAGATTGCCGAGCGATTCGACTAGCCCCAACGCATCACAGCCAACAGCCACACCAGGGACATCGCGAAGGCGACCCAGATGCTCCAGTCGGTCACGCCGATTACCAGCAGATGCAGGTAGGCGCTGCCGAGAAGACCGATGAACAACCGATCGCCACGGGTGGTGGCAATCGGCAAAAAGCCTCGTCGAAGAATGCTCGGCGAGCGCAACTCCCAGGTCGTCATGCCCACCAGGATCAAGGCAATCACACTGAAGAACGCCGCCGTGGGGACTGTCCAACTCATCCATTCCATCATCGACTCCTCATACCCGGCCCAGGGCAAAGCCCTTGGCCACGTGGTTGCGAACAAACCAGATCACCAGCATGCCCGGGAGGATGGTCAACACCCCCGCCGCCGCCAGCACGCCCCAGTCAATACCCGACGCCGAGACCGTGCGGGTCATCACCGCCGCGATGGGCTTGGCGTTCACCGAGGTCAGGGTGCGCGCCAGCAACAGCTCGACCCAGGAAAACATGAAGCAGAAAAACGCCGTGACGCCGATGCCGGAGCCGATCAGCGGGATGAAGATCTTCACGAAGAACTTGGGAAAACTGTAGCCGTCGATGTAGGCGGTTTCGTCGATTTCCTTGGGCACGCCAGACATGAAACCTTCGAGAATCCACACCGCCAGCGGCACGTTGAACAGGCAGTGCGCCAGGGCCACCGCGATGTGGGTGTCGAACAGGCCGATCGACGAATACAGCTGGAAGAACGGCAACAGGAACACCGCCGGCGGCGCCATGCGGTTGGTCAGCAGCCAGAAGAACAGGTGCTTGTCGCCGAGGAAGCGGTAGCGCGAGAACGCATAGGCGGCCGGCAATGCCACGGTCAGCGAGATGATCGTGTTCAGGCTCACGTAGTACGCCGAGTTGATGTACCCGGTGTACCAGCTCGGATCGGTGAAGATCACCTTGTAGTTGGCCAGGGTGAAATCCTGTGGGAAAAGCGTCAGGCCGCCGAGGATTTCGCTGTTGCTCTTGAAGGACATGTTCAGCAGCCAGTAGATCGGCACCAGCAGGAACAGGATGTAGATCAGCAGTGGAACAAGCTTTCTCATGCTCATGATGGCCTCAGCGGTTGGCGTCAGAGTGAGTCATGGCGGTATAGAACAGCCAGGACACCAACAGGATGATCAGGAAGTACACCAGCGAGAACGCGGCGGCCGGCCCCAGGTCGAACTGCCCGATCGCCATCTGCGTCAGGGTCTGGCTGAGGAAGGTCGTGGCATTGCCTGGCCCGCCCCCGGTCAGTACGAACGGCTCGGTGTAGATCATGAAACTGTCCATGAAGCGCAGCATCACGGCGATCAACAGCACACTCTTGAGCTTGGGCAGCTGGATATGCCGGAACACCGCCCACGCCGAGGCACGGTCGATCCGCGCCGCCTGGTAGTACACGTCCGGAATCGCCCGCAACCCCGAGAAACACAACAGCGCCACCAGTGAGGTCCAGTGCCAGACGTCCATCACCAGCACGGTGACCCAGGCGTCCATGGTGTTCGCCGCATAGTTGTAGTTGACGCCCATGGCCTTGAGGCTCGCCCCCAGCAGGCCGATGTCGGCCCGGCCGAAGATCTGCCAGATGGTGCCGACCACGTTCCACGGGATCAGCAATGGAATCGCCAGGATGATCAACACCACCGACGACCAGCGACCCTTGGTCGGCATGGTCAGGGCAATCGCGATGCCCAGGGGGATTTCGATCAGCAGCACGCACGCCGAGTAGATGAACTGGCGCAGCAGCGAATCGTGCAGACGCGGATCGAGCAGCACCTGCTTGTACCAGTCGGCACCGACAAAGTAGCGGCTGGACTGGTCGAAGATGTCCTGCACCGAGTAGTTGACCACGGTCATCATCGGGATCACCGCACTGAACGCCACCAGCAAGAACACCGGCAACACCAGCCACCAGGCCTTGTTGTTCTGCACCTTGTTCATGGCTGCACCTCACCCACCGATTGCGGTTCCAGCAGGAAATCATCGGCATAGACCATCAGCCACTGCGCCGGAAAACTGATATATGCCGTGCCCTCGGGCACCGGCTTGTCTTCGGCCAGGCGCACTTTCAGCGGCACGCCGTCGAGGTTCAGGGTCATGATCTTGTAGGTGCCGAGGTCTTCGACGTGTACGACTTGTGCCCGCAATGCGTCATCAAAGGGTTCATCCCAGACATGGATGAACTCCGGGCGGATGCCGACTTTCAGGGTGTGCCATTCGGATTCGGCGATGCGCTTCTGCATGGCCTCGGACAACGGTAGATGGGTCGACGCGAAACCGACACCCCCCGGTTGCACCCCGACCTCGATCAGGTTCATCCCCGGACTGCCAATGAAATAACCGACAAAGGTGTGGCTCGGCCGCTCGAACAATTCCCGCGGCGTGCCGAACTGCACGATCTGCCCGCCGTACATCACCGCGATCTTGTCGGCGAAGGTCGAGGCCTCCAGTTGATCGTGGGTGACGTAGACCATGGTGATGTTGAACTGCTCGTGGATCTGCTTGAGCTTGCGCCGCAGCTTCCACTTCAGGTGCGGGTCGATCACCGTCAGCGGCTCGTCGAAGAGGATGGCCGAGACGTCATCGCGCACCAGCCCACGGCCCATGGAGACTTTCTGTTTTTCGTCGGCGGTGAGGTTGCTGGCTTTCTTGCTCAGCAGGCTCTGCAGGTCGAGAACCTCGGCAATTTCCCGCACCTTGGTGTGAATTTTCGCCTCGGCCATGCCCTGGTTACGCAACGGAAAGGCCAGGTTGTCGAACACCGTCATGGTGTCGTAGACCACCGGAAACTGGAACACCTGGGCGATGTTGCGTTTTTCCGGAGTCAGGTTGTTGACCGCCTTGCCATCGAACAGCACATGGCCCTGGGACGGGCTGAGCAAGCCGGAAATGATGTTGAGCAAGGTCGACTTGCCGCAACCCGACGGACCGAGCAAAGCGTAGGCGCCGCCCTGCTCCCAGATGTGGTCCATCTGGCGGATCGCGTAGTCCTCGGGTCCGCTCGGGGTGCTGGTATAGCTGTGGGCGAGGTTCTGCAAACGGATTTCGGCCATCAGGCAACCCTCGCGACGCGCCGGCCGGGCGCCTGGACCAGCCGCCCCTGCGCATCGAACACAAACAGTTTATGGGTCGGGATGTAGATGCGGATCGGCGCATCGACGTCGTACTCGTGAACACCGGGCAAGTGCAGCACCAGCAGGAAATGCTCGTTGCGAACGTGCAGGAAGGTTTCCGAGCCGCTGATTTCCGCGACTTCGACGGTCACCGCCAGTTCCAGGTCATCGTCGTTGCTCGGTACCAGCGAGATATGGCTGGGGCGCACACCAAAGCGGAACTCGCCCTCGCCCACCGGGCGCAAGTCGACGTTCAACGGGAAGTGCACGAAGTTGGCGAAGCTGACTTCGTTGCCGGCAATACGACCCGGCATCAGATTGATCGGCGGCTCGGAGAACAACTCCGCCGCCAGTACGGTCTGCGGCTGGTGGTAGACCTCGGCAGACTTGCCGCTCTGGATCACCCGGCCTTCATGAAGAATGGTGGTGGTGCCGCCCAAGGCCAAGGCTTCGTTGGGCTCGGTGGTGGCATAGATGGCGATGGTATGGCGCGCCTTGAACAGCTCGCGCATTTCCTGGCGCAGCTCTTCGCGCAATTTGTAGTCGAGGTTGACCAGCGGCTCATCGAACAGGATCAGTTCGGCATCCTTGACCAGCGCCCGGGCCATGGCAGTGCGCTGTTGCTGGCCACCGGAGAGTTCCAGGGGGAAACGCTTGAGGAACTTCTCGATGCGCAGCATCTTCGCGGTTTCCAGCACCTTGCTCTGGATCAGCTCATTGGACACACCGGCCTGGCGCAACGGCGAGGCGATGTTCTCGAAGACGGTCATGGTCGGATAATTGATGAACTGCTGATACACCATCGACACGTTGCGCAGGCGCACCGGGCGCTGGGTGACATCGACGCCATTCATCAGGATGCGCCCGCTGTCAGGCTTGTCCAGCCCGGCCATCAGGCGCATGAGACTGGTCTTGCCGGACAGCGTGCGCCCGAGCAAGACGTTGAAGGATCCGGGTTCGAAACGCAGGCACGCATCGTCAATCCAGGTCTGGCCCTCGACGGTGCGGCTGACATGCTCCAGGGTTAATGACATGGCTCGGCCTTTTTTATTTTTGGAGACAAGCGACCCGAGCGGTATAGCGACATTTGTGCCAGAAAACGCAAGCCGTTGATTTGGCTTTGAATCCTTGAAAGTGACTAACTGGTCACGTTCATTGCTGAACACAAATGAACAATCGCGGCTGAACAACTGAACACTTCTGCGATTGACAATGAACATTAGTGAACAACACTCTATGGGTTGTTCGCGGTCCTTGTAGGAGCTGCCGAAGGCTGCGATCTTTTGATCTTGCTTCTAAAAATCAAAATCAAAAGATCGCAGCCTTCGGCAGCTCCTACAGGTGTTGTTCTGCGCATTTAAAATAAAAACAATAAAAGCGTTAATCAGAGGCTGACTTGAATGGCCGCACCTGCCCCCGCGTTATCCCACGACGCCATCATCCAGGACTCCTGGAAACGTTGCCGCGCCTTCGGCCTCAATCACCAGAGCACCCCGGCCTTCGATCAGCTACCGGCTGAAGGCATCAAGCAATTGCTGGAGAGCCAGCATTCCCTGGTGCAGACCACCCACCAGGAAGTCCTGCCGTACTACGAAAACATCCTCAGCAACTCCAACTGCCTGATCATGCTCGCCGACAATCAGGGCCAGGTGCTGACGTCCTGGGGCACCCAACGGTTTATCGAACCGGGCCTGACCCGTGGCTTCAGCGCCGGCGCCAGCTGGATGGAGCGCTGCAGCGGGACCAATGCGATCGGTACCGCGCTCGCTTGCGAACAGGCGGTGCACATCGAGCATGATGAACACTTTCTCAAGGCCAACCGCTTCATGACCGGCTCCGCCGCGCCGATTTTCGATGCCGAGCGCAAGGTCATCGCCGTGCTGGATGTGTCCAGCGACAGCTACCTGCCGCCGTCCCATACCCTGGGCATGGTCAAGATGATGAGCCAGACCGTGGAAAACCGGCTGATTCTCAACCTGTTCCACGGCCAGCACTTTCAACTGACGTTCAACACCGGCCTCAACAACCTCGACAGCCAGTGGGCCGGATTGCTGATTTTCGATGAGAGTGGCCAAGTGCTGTCCGCCAATCGTCGCGCCGACAACCTGCTGGGCATGCGCCTGTCGCGGGTCAGTGTCGAGAGCCTGTTCAAGGTTTCCTTGCTGGAGTTGCTGAATCAGCCCGAAGGCCTGCCCTTCTCGCTCCAGACCTGCGGGCGCAATCGATTTCAGTGCCTGCTGAAGCGGCCAAAGATGGCCCCTGTTCAGGCGCGAGTGTTCACTGAGCCCAGCGTCGCGCCACCCGACGTCATCAGCCTCAACACCCTGCATTTTGGCGACAGCCGCGTGGAAAAAGCCGTGCGCCAGGCCGAGCGCCTGTTGGAAAAAGACATTCCGTTGTTGATTCACGGCGAAACCGGGGTCGGCAAGGAGGTGTTCGTCAAAGCCCTGCATCAGGCCAGCTCGCGCAACAAACAGGCGTTCATCGCCGTGAACTGTGCAGCTATTCCCGCCGAACTGGTGGAGTCTGAGCTGTTCGGCTATGAAAAAGGCGCGTTCACCGGTGCCAACCAGAAAGGCAGCATCGGCCTGATCCGCAAGGCCGACAAAGGCACGCTGTTCCTCGATGAAATCGGCGACATGCCGCTGCCGACCCAGGCCCGGTTGCTGCGGGTGTTGCAGGAGCGTTGTGTGCAACCGGTGGGCAGCAGTGAGTTGTTCCCGGTGGACATCCGCATCATTTCCGCGACCAACCGCTCGTTGCGCGAGCAGGTGCAACTGGGGCGTTTTCGGGAAGATTTGTACTACCGCATCGGCGGCCTGACCCTGGAACTGCCGCCGTTAAGGGAACGCAGTGATAAAGAGGCGCTGTTCAAACGCTTGTGGGAACAGCACCGCGAACCGAGTCAGTGGGCCGGGTTGAGCCGCGAAGTCCTGGAATTGTTCAGCCGTCATCCGTGGCCGGGGAATTTAAGGCAGGTCAGCAGCGTGATGCAGGTGGCGCTGGCCATGGCCGAGGAACAACCGGTGCGACCGGAGCATTTGCCGGATGATTTTTTTGTCGATCTGGAGATGGAGCCGGTGGAGACGCCGGAGCCGCTGTCGGTGGATCTGGATGATGCCGAGGATTTGAATCGGCAGTTGCAGGCGGTCGGGGGGAATATTTCGCATCTGGCGCGCAGGCTTGGCGTCAGTCGCAACACCCTCTACAAACGGCTGCGCCAATCAGACAGCTGACTGCTGCGCAGTCAATCGCGGGCAAGCCCGCTCCCACAGGGTTTTGCGCCGTTCACAAAATCGAAATCCACCTCAATCACTGTGGGAGCGGGCTTGCCCGCGATGAGGCCAGCCGGGACACCGCTGCACTTACGCCTTGAAAAACAAAAACCCGCACAAGGCGGGTTTTGTTTTATAGCCGGTGCAGCTGTCAGTCAGCCAAACGCCAGGTCGTCCCACCCTTGCCATCTTCCAGCACCACACCCATGGCGGTGAGCTGGTCGCGGATGCGGTCGGATTCGGCCCAGTCCTTGCCGGCACGGGCTGCCAGGCGCGCAGCAATCAGCGCCTCGACTTCCGCTGCATCCACGCGCCCTTCGGCGCCGGCCTGCAGGAAGTCATCGGCTTCCAGTTGCAACACACCCAGCACGCTGGCCAGTTCTTTCAAACGGGCAGCCAGGCCGGCCGCTGCGTTTAGATCGCTCTCGCGCAGACGGTTGATCTCGCGCACCATTTCGAACAGCACCGCACAGGCTTCCGGCGTGCCGAAGTCGTCGTTCATCACCTGGGTGAAACGCTCGACAAAGGCTTCGCCGCCAGCCGGCGCCAAGTTCGGCAGGCCTTTCAACGCGTGATAGAAACGCTCCAGTGCGCCCTTGGCGTCCTTGAGGTTGTCTTCCGAGTAGTTGATGGCGCTGCGGTAGTGGCTCGACACCAGCAGGTAACGCACGACTTCCGGGTGGTACTTGTCGAGCACGTCGCGAATGGTGAAGAAGTTGTTCAAGGACTTGGACATCTTCTCGCCATTGATGCGGATCATGCCGCAATGCATCCACGCGTTGGCGTAGGTCTTGCCGGTGGCCGCTTCGCTCTGGGCGATTTCGTTTTCGTGGTGCGGGAACTCCAGGTCGCTGCCGCCGCCATGAATGTCGAAGGTCTCGCCCAGGCAGCAGGTGGACATCACCGAGCACTCGATGTGCCAGCCCGGACGCCCGGCGCCCCACGGCGATTCCCAGCTCGGCTCACCCGGCTTGGCGGCTTTCCACAGCACGAAGTCCAGCGGGTCCTGCTTGGACTCGTCGACTTCGATGCGCGCGCCGATGCGCAGGTCTTCGATTTTCTTGCGCGACAGCTTGCCGTAGCCCATGAACTTGCCGACGCGGTAGTACACGTCGCCATTGCCCGGGGCGTAGGCGTAACCCTTGTCGATCAGGGTCTGGATCATCGAGTGCATGCCAGGGATGTGATCCGTGGCACGCGGCTCCATGTCCGGCTTCTTGATGTTCAGGCGCGCTTCATCTTCGTGCATCGCCGCGATCATGCGCTCGGTCAAGGCTTCGAACGACTCGCCGTTCTCATTGGCCCGATTGATGATCTTGTCGTCAATGTCAGTGATATTGCGCACATAAGTCAGGTCGTAGCCGCTAAAACGCAGCCAGCGCGTCACCAGGTCGAAGGCGACCATGCTGCGCCCGTGGCCCAGGTGGCAGTAGTCGTACACGGTCATGCCGCACACGTACATGCGCACCTTGTTGCCATCGAGCGGCTTGAAGACTTCTTTGCTCTTGGTGAGCGTGTTGTAGATCGTAAGCACGTTATTTCCTTGAATCACTGGCCCCAGGAGTCACGCAGGGTCACGGTACGGTTGAACACCGGCTGACCGGGTTTCGAGTCCTTGATATCCGCGACGAAGTAACCTTCGCGCTCGAACTGGAAACGGTCTTCCGGCTGTGCGTTGCCCAGCGAAGGCTCGGCACGACAACCGGTGAGTACCTGCAGCGAGTCAGGGTTGATGTTGTCCAGGAAACTGGCGCTGTCTTCGGCCTTCTCCGGGTTCGGGGAACGGAACAGGCGATCGTACAGGCGCACTTCGCACTCGACGCTGGCAGCGGCCGGCACCCAGTGGATCACTCCCTTGACCTTGCGGCCTTCAGGGTTCTTGCCCAGGGTGTCCGGATCGTACGAGCAGCGCAGTTCGACGATGTTGCCATCGGCGTCCTTGATCGCTTCGTCGGCACGGATCACGTAGCTGCCACGCAGGCGCACTTCGCCGTTCGGCTCCAGGCGCTTGTAGCCTTTTGGCGGCTCTTCCATGAAGTCTTCACGGTCGATGTAGAGCTCACGGGCGAACGGCAGGACGCGCACCCCCATGTCTTCTTTCGGGTGGCACGCCAGTTCGAGGTTTTCGACCTGACCTTCCGGGTAGTTGGTGATCACGACTTTCAGCGGACGCAGCACGCACATGGCACGCGGGGCGCTGTGGTCGAGGTCGTCGCGGATGCTGAATTCGAGCATGCCGAAGTCGACCACGCCGTCGGAACGGTTGGTGCCGATCATTTCGCAGAAGTTGCGGATCGATTTCGGCGTGTAGCCACGGCGGCGGAAGCCCGACAGCGTGGACATGCGCGGATCGTCCCAACCGTTGACGTGCTTTTCATCGACCAGTTGCTTGAGCTTGCGCTTGCTGGTGATGGTGTAGTTCAGGTTCAGGCGGCTGAACTCGTACTGGCGCGGGTTGGCCGGTACTGGCAGGTTCTCCAGGAACCACTCGTACAGCGGACGGTGGCTTTCGAACTCCAGGGTGCAGATCGAGTGGGTGATGCCTTCAATGGCGTCCGACTGACCGTGGGTGAAGTCGTAGTTCGGGTAGATGCACCACTTGTCGCCGGTCTGGTGGTGATGAGCGTGGCGAATGCGATACATGATCGGATCGCGCAGGTTCATGTTCGGCGAAGCCATGTCGATCTTGGCCCGCAGCACGCGTGCGCCGTCCTTGAATTCGCCGGCCTTCATGCGGGCGAACAGGTCCAGGTTCTCTTCGACGCTGCGGTCGCGGAACGGGCTGTTCTTGCCTGGCTCGGTCAGGGTGCCACGGTATTCCTTGGCTTGTTCCGGGGTCAGGTCATCGACATAGGCCTTGCCGGACTTGATCAGTTCGACGGCCCAGTCGTGCAACTGGTCGAAATATTGCGAGGCGTAGCGCACTTCGCCGGACCACTCGAAGCCCAGCCATTTGACGTCGCTTTCGATCGCGTCGATGTACTCCTGGTCTTCCTTGGCCGGGTTGGTGTCGTCGAAACGCAGGTGCGTGACACCGCCGAACTCCTGGGCCAGGCCGAAGTTCACACAGATCGACTTGGCGTGACCGATGTGCAGGTAGCCGTTGGGTTCAGGCGGGAAACGGGTGACGATCTGCGTGTGCTTGCCCGAGTCCAGGTCTGCCTGGATGATCGGCCGCAGGAAGTTGACCGGCACGGCAGGGCCGGTCTTGGCATTCGAGGTAGGGTCGACAGTGGGCTTGCTCATAGGATCCTTGAACGTACAAGTGCGTGGCCGTAACGAAGGCCGGACAAAACAAAGCCGCTATCATAGCCGATGCCGTCAAGTACCTGACAGAGCGCACTCTGTAAACCGTCGCATTTAATAGGCCGTAATTGAAAAAACAGCCTCGAAATTCGTGCCTGTCACGCTAAACTGCGCACCTTGGCCGAGACAGGCTGAACCGGTTGCGGGATGGAATGTCCCAAGACCACGAATTCATAAGGTGAGTAACGATCATGACCCAAGTCAAACTGACTACCAACTTCGGCGACATCGTCCTCGAACTGAACGCCGATAAAGCCCCGATCACCGTGGCCAACTTCGTCGAATACGTTAAAGCCGGTCACTACGAAAACACCGTTTTCCACCGTGTCATCGGTAACTTCATGATCCAGGGCGGCGGTTTCGAGCCAGGCATGAAAGAAAAGAAAGACAAGCGCCCAAGCATCCAGAACGAAGCTGACAACGGTCTTTCCAACGACAAGTACACCGTCGCCATGGCCCGCACCATGGAGCCGCATTCGGCTTCCGCACAGTTCTTCATCAACGTGGCGGACAACAGCTTCCTGAACCACAGCGGCAAGAACGTTCAAGGCTGGGGCTACGCGGTATTCGGTAAAGTGACCGCCGGCACCGACGTTGTCGACAAGATCAAAGGCGTGGCCACCACTTCCAAGGCCGGCCACCAAGACGTACCAGCAGACGACGTGATCATCGAGAAAGCCGAGATCATTGAGTGATACTGCTGATTTCAGACTTGCATCTGGAAGAGGAGCGCCCGGACATTACCCGGGCGTTTCTGGATTTACTCGCCGGGCGCGCCCGTGCGGCGAGTGCACTGTACATCCTGGGCGACTTTTTCGAGGCGTGGATTGGCGACGATGCCATGACGCCGTTCCAGCGCTCCATCTGCCAGGCCCTGCGCGAATTGAGCGACAGCGGCACGGCGATTTTCCTGATGCACGGCAATCGCGACTTCATGCTGGGCAAGGCGTTCTGCAAACAGGCCGGCTGCAGCCTGCTCAAAGACCCGAGTGTCGTGCAGTTCAACGGCGAACCCGTGCTGTTGATGCACGGCGACAGCCTCTGCACCCGCGACGAAAGCTACATGAAGCTGCGTCGCTACCTGCGCAACCCGATCACCCTGTTCATCCTGCGGCATTTGCCGCTGCGTACCCGCCATAAACTGGCACGCAAGCTGCGCAGTGAAAGCCGGGCGCAGACGCGGATGAAGGCCAATGACATTGTCGATGTCACGCCCGAGGAGATTCCGCGGATCATGCAGCAATATGGCGTGAAAACGCTGATCCACGGACATACCCATCGTCCGGCCATTCACAAGTTGCAGATTGGTGACCTGGCGGCCAAGCGCATCGTGCTGGGGGATTGGGATAAACAGGGTTGGGCGTTGCAGGTCGACGACAGCGGGTTTGCCCTGGCGCCGTTTGATTTCGTAACACCGTAAAGATCAAAAGATCGCAGCC
>NZ_AKJF01000126.1 GCF_000282475.1 Pseudomonas sp. GM78 | reverse complement strand
GATCTTTTGATCTTAAAAACAAAATCAAAAGATCGCAGCCTGCGGCAGCTCCTACGCAGACCAGGTACGACAATCAGACCAAGGTTTGACCGCCGGCGGGTGTGCCCGCTTGCGAGGCGCGCTATACTGCCGCGCCTTTTTAGCGTCGCGCCAGCATGCCCGGCGTGCCTTGAAAGGTGCTTGCAACCGACCGATGCACCCAAGCTGCAAGCACCTTATTGAATGTTCCCGTCTTTTAGAGGAGCGCGACTCATGACCGTGATCAAGCAAGACGACCTGATTCAGAGCGTTGCCGACGCCCTGCAGTTCATTTCCTACTACCACCCCGTGGATTTCATCCAGGCGATGCACGAGGCCTACCTGCGCGAAGAATCGCCAGCGGCCCGCGATTCGATGGCGCAAATCCTGATCAACTCACGGATGTGCGCCACCGGCCACCGCCCGATCTGCCAGGACACCGGCATCGTCACCGTGTTCGTGCGTGTAGGCATGGACGTACGTTGGGATGGCGCCACCATGGGCCTGGACGACATGATCAACGAAGGCGTGCGCCGGGCTTACAACCTGCCGGAAAACGTCCTGCGTGCCTCGATCCTCGCCGACCCGGCGGGCGCTCGTAAAAACACCAAGGACAACACCCCGGCCGTTATCCACTACTCCATCGTTCCGGGTAACACCGTGGAAGTGGACGTGGCGGCCAAGGGCGGTGGTTCCGAGAACAAGTCGAAAATGGCCATGCTCAACCCGTCCGACTCGATCGTCGACTGGGTTCTGAAGACCGTTCCGACCATGGGCGCCGGCTGGTGCCCACCGGGCATGCTCGGTATCGGCATCGGCGGCACCGCCGAGAAAGCCGCGGTGATGGCCAAGGAAGTGTTGATGGAATCCATCGACATTCATGAGCTCAAAGCCCGCGGCCCGCAGAACCGCATCGAAGAAATGCGCCTGGAGCTGTTCGAGAAGGTCAACCAACTGGGCATCGGCGCCCAGGGCCTCGGTGGCCTGACCACCGTGCTCGACGTGAAGATCATGGATTACCCGACCCACGCCGCGTCCCTGCCGGTGTGCATGATCCCGAACTGCGCCGCCACCCGTCACGCGCACTTCGTGCTTGACGGTTCCGGCCCGGCCTCCCTGGAGGCGCCACCGCTGGACGCCTACCCGGAAATCGTCTGGGAAGCCGGCCCGTCGGCCCGTCGCGTCAACCTCGACACCCTGACCCCGGAAGAAGTGCAGAGCTGGAAGCCGGGCGAAACCGTGCTGCTCAACGGCAAGATGCTCACCGGTCGCGACGCCGCGCACAAGCGCATGGTCGAGATGCTGAACAAGGGTGAAACCCTGCCGGTGGACCTGAAAGGTCGCTTCATCTATTACGTCGGCCCGGTCGATCCGGTGCGCGAAGAAGTGGTTGGCCCTGCCGGTCCTACTACCGCAACGCGGATGGACAAGTTCACCCGTCAGATCCTCGAGCAAACCGGCCTGCTGGGCATGATCGGCAAATCCGAGCGTGGCCCGACCGCGATCGACGCGATCAAGGACCACAAGGCCGTTTACCTGATGGCAGTGGGCGGCGCGGCTTACCTGGTGGCGCAAGCGATCAAGAAGTCCCGCGTAGTGGCGTTCGCTGAACTGGGGATGGAAGCCATCTACGAGTTCGACGTGAAAGACATGCCTGTGACTGTTGCAGTCGACAGCAAGGGCGAGTCGGTACACATCACCGGTCCTGCCATCTGGCAGCAAAAGATCAGTGAAAGCCTGGCGGTAGAAGTGCAATAAACTGCACTGAACCCTCCTGAAAAAACCGGCCGGTCGGCAACGACAGGCCGGTTTTTTTTGGCTGGTAACAAGCTGAAACGCCTGCAATCGACCATCACGGTAAAACCCGCGCCAGCGCATGGGTTCGGGCGAGAGATGACTGCCGTCCACATGGTATGGTGCTCCCCCTCATTTTCACCTGTTGTCCACTGCATGCTGCCGACTTCCCGATCCCTGCGCCTGGCGCTGTACACCGTGCTGATCATCGCCGGTGCCGCCATTGCTGCCACCCTGGCCATGCGCCACACCGTACGCCAATCCCTGGTTGAAGACGCGGCCCGTGCCAATCAGCAATTGGCGCTGTACGCCACGTCGCTGCATACCCTGATCGAACGCTACCGCGCCCTGCCCTCGGTGCTGGCTCTGGACCCTCAATTGCGTGATGCACTCAAGGGCCCGGTTAGCCCCGAACAACAGGAGGTGCTTAACCGCAAGCTGGAAAAGATCAACGGCGCCGCCGAGTCCTCGACCCTGGAACTGCTCGATCGTACTGGCCTGGCCGTGGCGGCGAGCAACTGGCGTTTGCCCAGCAGTTACGTCGGCCATAACTATGGTTTTCGCCCCTACTTCAACCAGACCCGCACCCAGGGCACCGGGCGTTTTTATGCCGTGGGGGTGACCAGCGGGATACCGGGTTACTTCCTGTCCAGCGCTGTGACCAACGACGACGGGCAGTTTCTCGGCGCCATGGTGGTAAAGCTCGAGTTTCCCGAGCTGGAACGCGAATGGCGCCAGGGCAGCGACACGCTGCTGGTCAGCGATGCCCGTGGCATCATCTTCATCGCCAATCAGCCGGGCTGGCGCTATCGCCAATTGAAACCGCTGAGCGACAGCGATCAGGCCGAGCTCAAGGCCACCCGCCAATACGACAAGCAGCCGCTGACGCTGCTCGACTATCAATCGCTGCGCCGCTTCGACGACAACAGTGAACTGGCGCGGGTCGACGGGCCGGACGGCAAAACGGATTACCTGTGGGAGTCCCTGCCGCTGACCGCCGAGGGCTGGACGCTGCACCTGCTGCGTCGTCCACAAGTGGCGTTCGAAGACAGTCGCAACGCCGCCCTCGCCGCGGCCGGCCTATGGCTGACGCTGGTGTTCCTGCTGCTGTTCCTCAACCAGCGCTGGCGCCTGGCGAAAATGCGCCAGCGCAGTCGCGAAGAACTCGAACAGCTGGTGGAAGAACGCACCCGCGACCTGCGCACCGCCCAGGACGGCCTGGTGCAATCGGCCAAACTCGCGGCCCTGGGCCAGATGTCGGCGGCGCTGGCCCATGAAATCAATCAACCGCTGACCGCCCAGCGCATGCAGCTGGCAACCTTGCGCCTGCTGCTCGAACACGGCCGGGTCGACGACGCCTACAAGGCACTCAAACCGGTGGATGACATGCTGACGCGCATGGCCGCCCTCACCGGCCACCTGAAAACCTTCGCCCGCAAAAGCCCCAGCGGCCTGCGTGAACGCCTGGACCTGGCGGCGGTGGTGGACCAATCCCTTGAGCTGCTCGACACTCGCCTGCGCGACGAACAGGTCAGCACCGTGTTGCACCTGACGCGCCCGGCGTGGGTACGCGGCGATGCGATTCGTCTGGAACAGGTGCTGATCAATCTGCTGCGCAACGCCCTGGATGCGATGCAGGATAAACCCTGCAAACGCCTGGAAATCCGCCTCGAAGCCGACGAACAGCTGTGGCGATTGAGCGTCATCGACAACGGTGGTGGCATCGCCGAAGAAAACCTGTCGAAGGTCTTCGATCCCTTTTTCACCACCAAACCGGTGGGCGATGGCCTGGGCATCGGTCTGGCCGTATCCTTTGCCATCGTTCACGAATCGGGCGGACGCCTGAGCGCCGACAATCACGACAACGGCGCGGTGTTCACACTCACCTTGCCTATCGATACGGAGGCCCCTGGCACATGCTCAATTCAGTGATGGTGGTCGACGACGAAAGCAGCATCCGCAGCGCCGTCGAACAATGGCTGAGCCTGTCGGGTTTCCAGGTGCAACTGTTCAGCCGCGCCGATGAATGCCTGGCGCAACTGCCCGCGCATTACCCCGGCGTGATCCTCAGCGACGTGCGCATGCCCGGCATGTCCGGGCTGGAACTGCTGGCCGAAGTCCAGCGCCGCGATGCCGACTTGCCGGTGATCCTGCTGACCGGCCATGGCGACGTGCCGATGGCCGTCGATGCGATGCGCGATGGCGCCTACGACTTCCTTGAAAAACCCTTCAGCCCGCAGACCCTGCTTGGCAGCCTTCGCCGCGCGCTGGACAAGCGCCGGTTGGTGCTGGAAAACCGCGCCTTGCACGAGCAGGCCGACAACCGCGCCAAACTCGACGCGAGGCTGCTGGGGGTATCCCGGGGCTTGCAAACGCTACGTCGACAGGTTCTGGACCTGGCGGCGTTGCCGGTCAACGTTTTGATCCGCGGTGAAACGGGTAGCGGCAAGGAATTGGTTGCCCGCTGCCTGCACGACTTCGGCCCACGCGCCGATAAACCCTTCGTCGCCTTGAACTGCGCGGCCATCCCCGAACAGCTGTTCGAGGCCGAGCTGTTCGGCCACGAAAGCGGCGCGTTCACCGGCGCCCAGGGCAAGCGCATCGGCAAGCTCGAATATGCCGATGGCGGCACGCTGTTTCTCGATGAAATCGAAAGCATGCCCCTGGCGCAGCAGGTGAAATTGCTGCGGGTGTTGCAGGAGCAGAAGCTTGAGCGCCTGGGCTCGAACCAGAGTATTCGTGTAGATCTGCGCATCATCGCCGCGACCAAGCCGGACCTGCTCGACGAGGCACGGGCCGGACGTTTTCGCGAAGACCTGGCTTACCGTTTGAACGTCGCCGAATTGCGCCTGCCACCGTTGCGCGACCGTCGCGAAGACATTCCGTTGTTGTACGAGGCCTTCGCCCAGAGTGCCGCCGAGCGCCTGGGGCGCACCTTTGCACCGTTGAGCGGGCCGCAGTTGAGCCATCTGTTGAGCCACGACTGGCCCGGCAATGTGCGCGAACTGGCCAACGTGGCCGAGCGCCAGGTGTTGGGCCTTGGCGAGCCTGTACCGGCGGGCATCGAGCCGGGTCAGTCACTGGCAGCGCAGCAGGAAGCCTTTGAGGCGCAGTGCCTGCGCGCTGCGTTGACCCGACACAAGGGTGATGTGAAAGCGGTGCTCGAAGAACTGCAACTGCCGCGCCGCACGTTCAATGAAAAGATGCAGCGGCATGGGTTGAACCGAGAGATGTTTTTGTAGCGTCTGTGCGGGCCCCTTCGCGGGCAAGCCCGCTCCCACAGTGGTCAGCTTCGTACACAAAATCTTTGCTCAACTCGGTCCCTGTGGGAGCGGGCTTGCCCGCGAAGGGGCCAGCCGAAGCAACATCACCATTGAGCCCATGAGCAATTTTCCGCCCGCACTCATCCAATTGTGAGCGGATTTCCGCCTATAAAATCGCTCCACCCCCTCTAAACCGGCCCTCTCCCTCTTGGCACAGCTCCTGCTATAGCCCCCGCAGGCTGCGTTTATTCGCGCTCCACAAAAAATAATTAGACGAAGGATCCTTCAATGGATAACTCCAATACCCTGCCCCGTGGGTCGGTTGCCGCGCCGACAAAAGAACGAACCACCTCCAGCCGCATCAAATCGATCTTCAGCGGTTCTGTCGGCAACATGGTCGAGTGGTATGACTGGTATGTCTACGCCGCTTTCTCTCTCTATTTCGCCAAGACCTTCTTCCCCAAAGGCGACACCACCGCACAACTGCTGAACACCGCTGCGATCTTCGCCGTGGGCTTCCTGATGCGCCCTATCGGCGGGTGGCTGATGGGCCTGTACGCCGACAAAGTCGGACGCAAGAAGGCCTTGATGGCCTCTGTCTACCTGATGTGCTTCGGCTCGCTGCTGATCGCCCTGAGCCCGGGCTATGAAATCATCGGTATCGGTGCGCCGATCCTGCTGGTGTTCGCCCGCTTGCTGCAAGGCCTGTCGGTCGGTGGCGAATACGGCACCTCCGCCACTTACCTCAGCGAGATGGCGACCAAGGAACGTCGCGGTTTCTACTCCAGCTTCCAGTACGTGACCCTGATCTCCGGCCAACTCATCGCCCTGGCCGTACTGATCATCCTGCAAAACGTACTGACCACCGAAGAGCTGTACGCCTGGGGCTGGCGCATCCCGTTCGCCATCGGCGCGCTGTGTGCCGTGGTCGCGCTATACCTGCGTCGTGGCATGGAAGAAACCGAGTCGTTCACCAAGAAGGAAAAGGCCAAGGAAAGCGCGATGCGCACCTTGATGCGCCATCCGAAGGAACTGATGACCGTGGTCGGCCTGACCATGGGCGGTACCCTGGCGTTCTACACCTACACCACCTACATGCAGAAATACCTGGTGAACACCGTCGGCATGAGCATTTCCGACTCCACCACCATCTCTGCCGCCACCCTGTTCCTGTTCATGTGCCTGCAACCGATCATCGGTGGCCTGTCGGACAAGATCGGTCGACGCCCGATCCTGATCGCCTTTGGCGTGCTGGGCACGATTTTCACCGTACCGATCCTCACCACCCTGCACACCATCACGACCTGGTGGGGCGCGTTCTTCCTGATCATGGCGGCACTGATCATCGTCAGCGGCTACACCTCGATCAACGCGGTAGTCAAAGCCGAACTGTTCCCGACCGAAATCCGCGCCCTGGGCGTGGGCCTGCCGTATGCCCTGACCGTGTCGATCTTCGGCGGCACCGCTGAATACATCGCGCTGTGGTTCAAGAGCATCGGTATGGAAACCGGTTACTACTGGTATGTCACCGCGTGCATCGCCGTGTCGTTGCTGGTGTATGTCACCATGAAGGACACCCGCAAGCATTCGCGGATCGTCACGGACTAAGTCCAGGCGCGTTACAGCAAAAGGGGCAGATCGTCGGGATCTGCCCCTTTTTTGTTTGCGTTGGACGGGATTAATCACGCGTTAATGCTCGCCCCCCATTCTGAACCTGCCCAATCGACTAGCTATGACGCGCTTGTTCAAACCTTGAAAGCGAAAACATGTGACAGCGTTAATATCTACTTAATGGATTGTTTTTAGCATTATTTTGCGCTTTTTAATCAGTTTAATTGGCGTAGCATGAAACCCATGCCCAAGAGACAAATGCCAAAGAACCTGGAGAAATGAAGATGAAAACCAAACTGTTCCTCGCCATCGCCCTGTCCGTACTGGCCGCCAACACCTTCGCCGCCGACGGTTACGACCGTACCGGCTCCGCTGTTGCAGCAGACGGTTATGACCGTACCGGTTCCGCCACCGTCGCCGCAGATGGTTATGACCGCACCGGTGGCGCCACCGTCGCAGAAGATGGCTACGATCGTACTGGCGGTGCTTCCGTCAGCTAACCCGCAACAGCGGCACCAAAGCCCGGCTTTCGGCCGGGCTTAGTCATTTCTGGGGCACACAAATGTCGGGTTTAACCACAGAACCTGTGGGAGCGAGCCTGCTCGCGATAGCGGATTGACATTCACCATTGATGCTGACTGACAGATTGCAATCGCGAGCAGGCTCGCTCCTACAGGTAGTTCATCCGACTGGAAATCAGCGGCCTGCCCTTGCACTATGGCGCTCCTCCGATTCAAGCCTTCAGGAAGACTGGCCATGCCCGACGACATCCACTACTACGAACCCGCCAACGGCCACGGCCTGCCCCACGATCCGTTCAACGCGATCGTCGGTCCGCGTCCCATTGGCTGGATTTCTTCACAGGATGCCGAAGGCCACTTGAACCTGGCGCCCTACAGCTTTTTCAACGCCTTCAACTACATTCCGCCGATCATTGGTTTTTCCAGCGTCGGGCGCAAAGACAGCCTGAACAACATCGAACAGACCGGCGAATTCGCCTGGAACCTGGCCACCCGGCCATTGGCCGAGCAGATGAACCAGAGCTGCGCCGCTGTCGGTCCGCAGGTCAATGAGTTCGAATTGGCCGGACTGACAACCGTCGCCTCGAAAGTCATCGCGGTGCCACGGGTCGCCGAAAGCCCGGTGTCCTTCGAATGCAAGGTCACCCAGATCATTCAGCTGCAGCGGGCGGACGGACATGTGGTGCCGAGCTGGCTGATTCTCGGCGAAGTGGTCGCCGTGCATATCGCCAAGTGGCTGTTGAAGGATGGAGTGTACGACACCGCCGCGGCAGAACCGATCCTGCGCGGCGGCGGGCCAGCGGATTATTTCCAGCTGGGGCCTGAGGCGTTGTTCAAGATGTATCGCCCGGGGACGGTGAAGTAATTACCAGAGCAGGTCGGCGTCTTCTTTGACGTCCTTGAGACGGGTCAGTTCTTTGGCGGCCGCCAGATCGGCGTCGTGAGCGGTCTTGAAGGTCTGGCCTTCCAGTACTTTGTGAAAACGCGGGGCGCCGGAACCACCCAACGCTTTGACGGCGATTGCGGCATGGTAACCACCCTCGCCCGGTACTACGGCTGAAACGGCTTCGAAGTGTTCAAAGGCTTTGCGTGCCATGTCGCGCATCCTGGCTGGTTGAGAATGCTGCCATTAAACCCTCAACCGGCCAGTTTGTGTACCGCCGACCCGGACTGACGCAACGCCTGTGCCGCCGACACCTCCTTGAAGGTGTGAAAATCCAGGCTGTCAACCACCAGCTCCTGCACCAGTTCGGCAAAAACCTCCATGGCCGGCGTACTGAAGTACGCGGTCATGGCCTGCTGGCTGGCCCAGAAACCGGACACCAGCCACAACTGCGGATCGCACTGCGAGTGTTGCAAGGCAAAGCTCAGGCAGCCTGGCGCTGCGCGGGACGGCTCGATCAGCGCGCTCAGGCGCACACCCAGCTCTTGAGAGCGCCCGGGGCGTGCCCGGACAAAGGCCATATGACTGACGGGGATCTGCTTTGACATGTTCAACCCTCCCGGGGAGTCGCGTGGCAGCCAGGGGACGGGCTGCGACAGGATCCAAGATTAAAGGCCGGCAAGCGCCTGTCGTTAGTCGATTCCTGCTGGCGTGTTGCACAATCCTGCGAGCGTGAGGGGGCTGCCTGTAACAATGTGTAAAACACTGCCTGGGTGCCGGGATACGAGTTTTGTGTAGGAGCTGCCGAAGGCTGCGATCTTTTGATCTTTAAAACAAAATCAAAAGATCGCAGCCTTCGGCAGCTCCTACACGGGTTTGTCTGCGTCTCGCACTGGCTTTCTGCACGCTGACCAAACGCTGGCATTGGAGCTACTCGTGCAGAATCAGGCAAGCATCAGGCAGGATGTGTCTACCGCTGTTGCTTGCACAAACATATGCTCTGCCCCATCACCCATGCCTTGCCGAGGATGCCTTGCATGTCGTCTCTCGATCACTTTTCACAGCCGCCGCAAGCCCCGCTGGACGCCGACATGGAAAAGCAGCGCGCGGAACTGGCGGCGATCATCCGTCGCAACACCGCCGAAGATGGCACTTATGCCACCGCTGTGGGCTCGCTGTTCATGTCGCGCCACAGCCAGAACCACGATTTCGCCCCGGTGCTTGCACAACCGGCGTTGTGCATCATGGCCCAGGGTCGCAAGGAAGTTCGCCTGGCCGACGAGTACTTCAATTACGACCCGCTGAATTACCTGGTGGTCTCGGTTTCGATGCCGCTCAGTGGGCGGGTGGTGAATGTTTCGGTCGAAGAACCGATCCTCGCGGTGCGGCTGGACATCGACCCGGCGGAAATCACTGCGCTGATCGCCGACGCCGGCCCCCTCGGCTTGCCCACCCGGCCGACCGGGCGCGGCTTGTATGTCGAACAACTCGACAGCGCAATGCTCGACGCCGTGCTGCGCCTTGCAAGGTTGCTCGACACACCGAAAGACATCGCCATGCTCGCACCGCTGGTGCGCCGGGAAATTCTCTACCGGTTGCTACGCAGCAAGCAGGGGCACCGGCTGTATGAAATCGCCATTGCCAACAGCCAGAGTCATCGCATCAGCCAGGCGATCAAGTGGCTCAATGGTAATTTCGAGCAACCGCTGCGCATCGACGATCTGGCAAAGGAAGTGAACCTGAGTGTGTCGACCCTGCATCACCGCTTCAAGGCGATGACGGCGATGAGTCCGTTGCAGTATCAGAAGCAGCTGCGCCTGCAGGAGGCGCGGCGCCTGATGTTGGCCGAAGGGCTGGAGGCTTCGGCGGCGGGGTATCGGGTGGGTTATGAAAGCCCTTCGCAATTCAGCCGGGAGTACAGCCGGTTGTTCGGGGCGCCGCCATTGCGGGATCTGGCGCGGTTGCGGTTGTCGGTTTGATCCAAGTTTTAGTGTGTGGCTGATGGCCTCATCGCTGGCAAGCCAGCTCCCACAGGGTTTGTGAACGCCAAACATCACTGTGGGAGCTGGCTTGCCAGCGATGAGGCCAGCAAAGCCAACATCAAATCCGGATCAGGCGCCAAGTACGCGGCAAGCCTCCACCGGTAACGTCACCGACACCGGATGCCCAACGCTCAAGCCAATCCCCTGACACGGCGTGCTCAATGCCGTAAACGACACCCCGGAACACTCGACCGTGGTCTCGATGGTCGCGCCGATATCGCGCACGAACGTCACCTTGCCCAGCAAACGGTTACCCGCCGTGGCTTGCGGTGCCGACAGTTGCAGGTCTTCCGGGCGAATCAGCATCTTCACTTTTTCACCGACCACAATGCTGCTGCAGATCGGTACTTGCAGCGCATCGCCGCCCGGCAAGCTGACCTTGCCGTTGCCCAGCGCCGTGGCCGGGAAGATGTTGCCCGAGCCGATGAAGTCCGCAACAAATTCGTTGGCCGGGTGACGGTAGATCTCGATGGGCGTACCCACCTGCTGCACCCGGTGCTCGCCCAGCACCACGACGATATCGGCCATGGTCATGGCCTCGCGTTGGTCGTGAGTCACCATGATGGTGGTGATGTTCAGGCGCTGTTGCAGCTGACGGATTTCCACCTGCATCGACTCACGCAGTTTGGCGTCCAGCGCCGACAGCGGTTCGTCGAGCAACAGGATTTTCGGGTGATTGGCAATCGCCCGGGCAATCGCCACGCGCTGACGCTGGCCGCCGGAGAGTTTCGCCACCGGCCGATCGATCATCGGTTGCAGCTGGATCAATTCCAGCAACTCCACCACCCGCGCCTGCTGATCCGCCTTGCTGACCCCGCGCAGTTTCAGTGGATAAGCGATGTTCTCGCCCACGGTCATGTGCGGGAACAGCGCCAGGGACTGGAACACCATGCCGAAATTGCGCAGGTGCGCAGGCGTTTGGCCGATGTCCTCGCCGTCCAGGCGAATCTCGCCACCGGTCAGGGTTTCCAGCCCGGCGATCATCCGCAGCAAGGTGGTTTTACCGCAGCCCGAGGGCCCGAGGAAACACACCAGCTTGCCCTCGGGCAAATGCAGGTTCACATCTTTTACCGCGCAGGCCGAGCCGTAGTGTTTCTCGACGTTTTCCAGAATCAGACCAGACATAAAGCACCTCAAGAAATCAGAACGAAACGCCACCTTCACCAACCAGCTTCTCCAGCGCCCAGATCAGGACGAAGTCGATCAGCACGATCAGCACGGCAAACGAAAATACGGTTGGGTCGAGCGAAGACACGGTGCGGCTGTACATCCAGATCGGCACGGTCATCACATCGATGGTGTAGAGGAAATAGGTCACGGTGAATTCGTTGAACGATACGATGAACGCCAGCAGCATGCCCGCCAGGATCCCCGACTTCATCAACGGCACCACCACGTCGACAATCGCCCGCAGCGGCGAAGCACCGAGCATTTGCGCGGCCTCCTCGACTTCGCTGCCGATCGAGAGCATGGCCGCCGTGCAGTTCTTCACCACGAACGGCAACGCCAGGATCACGTGGGCTATCACCAGCCGCGAGGTGGTCATCTGGAACGGCAGGCTGTCGAACACCAGCAGCAACGCCAGGCCCAGCACCACCATCGGGAACACCAGGGGCAACGACATCAGTTGCAGTGCCACGGCCTTGCCACGGAACTCGCAACGGGTCAGCGCATAGGCCGCCGGCACCGCGATAAGCGTGGCGAAGACCATGGTCAGGCACGCCACCATCAGGCTGGTGGACATGGCCTTGCCCAGGCTCAGCACATCGCTGGCATCCGGCGACACGAAGGTGTGCCAGGCGGCCTTGTACCATTGCAGGCTATAGCTGCTCGGCGGGAAGTCGAGGTTCGACGCGCCGCTGAAGGACATGACGATCATGGTCAGGATCGGCAACACCGCCAGCAGCAGGATGAAGCCCGAGAGGATGCCGGCGAACTTGCCGGTATCACCTGGCAACAACGACTGGCGCTTCTTGATCAGGGTACTCATTGCGAAGCCTCCAGCATGCGCCGACGACGGCCAGTGATGTATTCGGACAGGGTCATGATCGCGAGGGTCGTGACGATCAGCACCACACCGGCCGCGGATGCGGCGGGCCAGTTCATCAGCGGGGCGATCTGGTCGTGCACCATCACCGCCAGCATCGGTACGCGACGACCACCGAGCAGCAGCGGCACCACGAAGCTGCTGGCGTTGTAGGCAAAGACCAGCGTCGCACCGGTGATGATCCCCGGTAGGCTCATCGGCAGCACCACCTGGCGGAACACCTGCAGGCGACTGGCGCCCAGGGTGGCGGCGGCTTCTTCGTAGCTGCGGGCGACGCCGCGCATGGCGCTGGCAATTGGCAACACGGCCAGTGGGAAGGCGGTTTGCACCAGCCCCATCAGTACGCCGTTCTGGTTGTACAGCAGCATGATCGGGCGCTTGATCAGGCCCAGGCCCATCAGTGCCTGGTTGAGCATGCCGCCAGGACCGAGAATCACCAGCCAGCCGTAGCTTTGCAGCAGCAGGTTGACCAGCAACGGCAACAGCACCGCGGCGAGGAAGATCCGCCGCACGAACGGCGAAGTCAGGCGTGACATGGTGTAGGCCACCGGGATCGCCAGTATCACCGCGATCACCGCGCTGATCAGCGCCAGGCGCAGGGTCAGCATCAGCGATTTGAGGTAGTAGGGCTCGAGCAATTGGGCGTAGCTGGCCAGGCTGAACCCGGACCATTCCGCGCCCTTGGTGCCCACGCTCATGCGCAGCACCAGCAGACTGGCGGCAATCAGCACGCCCAGAAACAGCATCGACGGCGTGAGGAAAAACCAGGCACGGGCCGTCGGCGAAACACCCCGATTCGGGCGCGGCTCAGCGACGCTGACCGAATGGGTCAAAGGTTGGTGTTCCATAGCAAAGGGTCTCGTCAATGGAAAGCTGCTGGCGAACACAAATCCTGAAACCGCATTCGGTCCCTGTGGGAGCTGGCTTGCCAGCGATAGCGGTCTGTCAGTCCCATCATTGTTGACAGGACGGCCGTCATCGCGGGCAAGCCCGCTCCCACAGGGTTTTGCGGTGTTCTAAAAACTTGTGTTCGTCACACGATCAGGAAGAAAAGATTTCCGTGTAACGACGAATCCATTGGTCATGCACGGTGGCCAGGAAGGCGTTGTCGTGCATGATCGCCTTCTCGGCAATCTGCTCAGGCGTGAGGATGAACGGGCTCTTGCGCGCTTCGGCGGAGATAATCGCCTTGGCGTTGACCGGGCCGTTGTAGATATCTTCAGCCATCTTGCCCTGCACCAGCGGGTCCAGGGAGTGGTTGATGAAGGCGTAGGTCAGGTCGGTATCGCCGGGGCGATTCTTCGGCATCACCGAGAGCATCAGGTCGGTGTAGAAACCTTCCTTCATGCCGAAGGTGGCACCCAGGCCGTAGTTCGGATCGCGAATCTGTTTCGGGAAAAACGCCGGGGCGTACAGGCCGCCCATGTCCAGGGAGCCGGTGCGGAACAGCTCGGCAATCTGGTTAGGGTTCTCGCCCAGGGTCACCACACGATCCTTGAGCTCGGCGAGTTTCTTGAAGCCAGGCTCAATGTTGTGCTCATCACCACCGGCCAGTTTGGCGGCGATGATGATCAGGTCCATGGCCTCGGTCCAGTTCGGCGGCGGCAGGAAGATGTTCGGCGACAGGTCGGCGTCCCACAGGGCGGCGTAGCTGTTCGGCGCTTCCTTGATGGTGCGCGTGCTGTAGACCAGGCTGTTGCACCAGAGCAGGTAACCGATGCCGTGGCCATTGGCGCCGGTGCGGTATTTTTCCGGTACGTCGACCAGGTTGGGAATGCGGTTGAGGTCGGGTTTTTCCAGCAGGTTGGCGGCGGCCAGGCCTTCGGCGCCGACGCCGGCCAGGGTGATGATGTCGTATTGCGGACGATCACCGCCGGCCTTGAGTTTGGCGACCATTTCCGAAGTACTGCCGGTGCGGTCGGCGATGACCTTGCAGCCGTACTTGTCTTCGAAGGTCGCGGCGATGTTGCGCAGTGCAGCCAGGCCGGTGTCGTCGGACCAGGTCAGCAGGCGCAGGGTCTTGCCTTGAAAGCGCGTGTCGCTGGCATTGGCCTTGACGAACGGCAGGCTCATGGCCGCCGCGGCAACCGAGGCTACGCCCACGGTCTTGATGAATTGACGTCTGTTCAGATCATGCTCGCCCATTACGGACTCCCTTTGTTTTTGTAGGTATAAGGCAGGTCGAAACTGTTGCATCCGCGCGGCTGGACCCGCGTTACCCCTCGTATTTTCGGGGGCTTTACTGAGCCAGCGGGTTCATCCTGAGGTCGTGTAAAACACCTGACTATCGATAAAAATTCATTGAAGCCATGACGCCAACGCATGCCTCACCAGGAGGCATGCGCGGACCTTTTTCGGGCCTTCAGACGGCGCGAATCACGTGCTTGATTTCCTGGAAAGCCTGCAAGCCCCACGGCCCCAATTCGCGGCCGATGCTGCTCTGCTTGTAGCCACCCCAAGCGGTCTGCGGGAAGATCACTTGCGGCGCATTGATCCATACAAGCCCCGCCTGCAAAGCGTTGGCGACGCGGTCCGCCGTTTCGGCGTTACGCGTAACGACGCTGGCGACCAGGCCGAACTGGCTGTCGTTGGCCAAGGCAATCGCTTCGGCTTCGGTGGCAAAACGGCGTACGCAAATCACCGGGCCGAAAATCTCTTCGCACCACAGCGCACTGTCGAGGGGCACGTCGGTGAAGACGGTCGGCTGCAAAAAATATCCGCGCGGCAGGTCTGCCGGGCGATTGCCGCCGCAAACCAGTTTGGCGCCAGCGCTCAAGCCGCGATCGATGTGGCCGAGCACGCGTTGGTATTGCGCCTGATTGACCAGCGCGCCCATCTCCACGTTCGGGTCGAACGGGTCGGCCACGCGAATGGCTTCGGCGCGGGCCTTCACCCGGCTGAGGAATTCATCGGCCAGCTCATCGGCGACCAGCACGCGGCTGGTGGCGGAGCACATCTGGCCGGCGTTGAAGAAACCGCCACCGCAGGCCACTTCCACCGCCAGGTCGAGGTCGGCATCGGCCAGCACCAGCAAGGAGGATTTGCCGCCCAGTTCCAGGCTCACGCCCTTGACGGTTTCCGCAGCCCGTTGCATGACCTGCACGCCCACCGCGTTGCTGCCGGTGAACGACACCTTGGCGATACGCGGGTCCGCCGACAGCGGTGCACCAACGGCCAGGCCGGTGCCGCACACCAGGTTGAACACACCGGCCGGCAAGCCGGCCTGGGCAATGATCGTCGCCAGTTCCAGTTCCGGCAGCGGCGTCACTTCCGAGGGCTTGAGCACCACGCAGCAACCGGCGGCCAGGGCCGGGGCGAGCTTCCACGCGGTGGTGACCATCGGGAAGTTCCACGGCACGATCAGGCCGACCACACCGCAAGGCTCACGACGCAGGCGCGCACTGAAATCGTCGGTCGGCAGTTCAACCGGGCTGTCCTGTTTCGCGTCCAGGCCTTCGGCCAGACTGGCGTAGTACTCGAACGTGGCGATCACGTCATCGACGTCGATGGCCGCTTCGAACAATGGTTTGCCGTTGTTGCTCGACTGCAAGTGCATCAGGCGCTCGCGACCGGCCTGCACGCCCTGGGCAATCTTGCGCAGGATCGCACCGCGCTCGGCGCCGCTGGTTTGCGACCAGGCGCCGAAAGCCTTGGTTGCCGCGCCCACGGCCAGGTCGACGGCGCGTTCGTCACCGCCGTTGACCGTGGTCAACAGCGCTTCGGTGGCCGGGTTGATCACGCGCAGATGTTCGTCGCCCGCCGACCATTTACCCTCGATGAAAAGGCCGTCCAGAGTCGTCGGAAAAATCGCAGAAAAGCTCATTTCGACACCGCCTTCGTCCACTCGGTCTGATCGATTTCAATCAGGGTCGGACCCTGGCGATCGGTGGCCACACGCAATGCCGTACGCAGTTGTTCAACACCGTTGACCGCCTCGGCAGCGCAACCCAAAGCCTTGGCCACACCGATGAAGTCCGGGGTGTAGATGTCCACGCCCACCGGCTCGATGGCACGGTTGACCATGTACTTCTTGATCTCTTCGTAACCCTGGTTATTCCACAGCAGCACGATCACCGGGGTGCGCGCTTCAACGGCGCTGGCCAGTTCCGGCAGGGTGAACTGCAGGCCACCGTCGCCGATCAGGCACACCACTGGCGGGCGGGCGCCGCCTTCGACGGTGCCGCCCAACCAGGCGCCGATCGCCGCCGGCAAGGCGTAGCCGAGGGTGCCGTAGCCTGTGGAGGAGTTGAACCAGCGACGCGGGCGTTCCGGGTTGAAGGTCAGGTTGCCGGTATACACCGGTTGGGTCGAATCGCCGACGAATACCGCGTTCGGCAGTTCGTGCAGAACGGTTTCCAGGAAACGGGTCTGGGCCAGGGTCGGCGCATCCCAGGTAGCGGCCAGTTCTTCGCGCAAACGGGCGGCGCGCACCTGGCCCCAATCGTTACGGCGCTCGGCCAGCGGCTTGTGCGACAGCGCGCTGAGCAAGGCCTGGGCGGCATTGCGCGAGTCGGCTACCAGGGCTACGTGTGGCGGGTAGTTGCGTACGGTCTGGTCCGGATCGATGTCGACGCGCAGCAGCTTGCCAGGAATCTCGAAACCACCGGCGAAGGTGACGTCGTAGTCGGTCTCGGCCAGCTCGGTACCGATGGCCAGCACCACGTCGGCCTCGGCGACCAATGCGCGCGTGGCGACCAGGCTCTGGGTCGAACCGATCAGCAGCGGATGAGCGGAGTGCAGTATGCCCTTGGCATTGATGGTCAGCGCGACGGGCGCGTCCAGCAGTTCGGCCAACTCGGTCAGCTCGGCGGCGGCATCGATGGCGCCACCACCGGCGAGGATCAACGGACGCTTGGCCCCGGCCAGCAGCTCGGTCATGCGGCTCACGGCGGACGGTGCGGCACCGGCGCGGTCGATGTTTACCGGGACACTGGCGAGCAGGTCGTCGGCTTCTTCAACCAGTACGTCCAATGGAATTTCGATGTGCACCGGACGCGGACGACCGGCCTGGAACAGCGCGAAGGCGCGGGCCAAAACGCCCGGCAATTCAGACGCCGACATCAGGGTATGGGAGAACGCCGCCACGCCACCGACCAGTGCACTCTGGTTCGGCAGTTCGTGGAGCTTGCCGCGACCGCCGCCCAGCTGGTTCCGGGTCTGTACGCTGGAGATCACCAGCATCGGGATCGAATCGGCATACGCCTGGCCCATCGCGGTGGTGATGTTGGTCATGCCAGGGCCGGTGATGATGAAGCACACACCCGGCTTGCCGCTGGTGCGGGCATAGCCGTCAGCCATGAAGCCGGCGCCCTGCTCGTGACGCGGGGTGACGTGGTTGATGCTCGAACGGGCCAGCCCGCGATACAGCTCCACGGTGTGAACCCCGGGAATGCCGAATACCTGCTCGACTCCGTAACCTTCGAGTAACTTGACCAATACTTCGCCGCACGTCGCCATGTCATTGCCCTTCTTGTTCGTTTGAGACGCCGGGCCTGCGCAGTGTTTATGATGGATTCGCAGGTCCAGGGATGGCCTCATTGGAACGGGCGACACATAGCCGCAACAATGGATAAAAAGTCATACTAGCCATGTCCTCACGTCATACCTTGGATCCCAATGAAACGACTGCCTCCCCTGCCGGCGCTCCACACATTCCTGATTACCGCGCAGTGCTGCAATTTCACCCGTGCTGCCGAACAGCTGTTTATCACCCAGGGCGCGGTGAGTCGGCAGATCGCCGGGCTGGAAGATTTCCTGGGTTATGAATTGTTCATCCGTCAGGCCCGAGGCCTGGACCTGACAGCCGAAGGGCGGGAATGGCTGCCACGGGTCCAGCAGATTTTCGGCCTGATCGACGAGGCGGTGGAGCAGATCGGCGAGAAGCGCGAAACCTTGCAACTCAAGGCGCCGACCTGCGTGATGCGCTGGTTGCTGCCACGCCTGTTGCAATGGCAAAGGGAGCGCCCGGACGTGCCGGTGGAGCTGACCACCACGGTCAAGCACGGCGTGGATTTTCATCGCGAGCAGTTCGATGCGGCAGTGATGTATGGCGCACCGCCGGACGGCTTGCTGGTGTCGCAAAAACTCTTCGATGAACAACTGACGCCGGTGTGTTCCAAGCCGTTGCTCGAAGGTTCGGTGCCGCTCCAGTCGCCAGAAGATCTGGAGCAGCACATGCTCCTGCACCCGACCCGGGATGAACGAGACTGGAAGGCCTGGCTGGCCACTGCGGATATTCGCCTGAGCAATGTGAGCAAGGGCCAGCATTTCGAAACGCTGGACCTGGCCATGTCGATGGCGTCCCAGGGTACGGGCGTGGCGATCGGTGACTGGTCGTTGATCGGCGATGACTTGAGTGCCGGGAGGCTGGTCATGCCCTTTGAATTGAAGGTAAAAACCGGATTGGCGTATTACCTGGTTTTCCCGGAGAAGCCCGCGCCTTCGGCGAAGTTGCGCGAGTTGATGGGGTGGTTGGTGGAGCAGGCGCAGGCGCGCTGACTCCGCTGGCTTGATGCTTAACCCTGTGGGAGCGAGCCTGCTCGCGAAAGCGGCCTGACAGTCGACATCGCCATTGAATGTAAGTCCGTCTTCGCGAGCAGGCTCGCTCCCACAAGTGATCTATGTACTCAATACCCGACGGTAAATCGCTGCCGCGAGTGCTTTGGCGCCTCCACCTCATCGAGCATCGCAATCGCATAATCGGCGAACGTGATCCAGCTACGCCCCTCGCTGCTCACCAACAAATCATCCTTGCCGACCCGGAAAGTCCCGGTACGCTCACCTTCGACAAACTCCGCGGACGGCGACAAGAAGGTCCAGTCCAGATCCTTTTCCTGACGCAGGTTTTCCAGGAACTCGGCACCCGCGCCCGCCTCTGCCTTGTACTCCGCCGGGAAGCCTGCGCTATCGATCACCCGGGTACCGTCCGGCAACAACAGGGAACCGGCACCGCCCACCACCAGCAGGCGTTTGACCCCGGCCTGCTTCACCGGCCCGATGACGGCACTGGCAGACAGCGTCGCGAAATGCGCCGCGCTGATCACCACGTCATGCCCGGCGATTGCCGCCTGCAACGCGGCGGCATCCAGTGCATCGACAGCCTTGCTCTCCACACCCTCACGCACGCCGATCCGTGAGGTGTCACGGGCAATGGCGGTAACGCTGTGACCGCGACGCAGGGCTTCTTCCAGCAGTTGGCTACCGGCACGACCGGTGGCACCGATGATTGCGATTTTGCTCATAGCGTTCTCCAGTTGTATTGGGTCAGTCATGATCGTTCCCACGCTCTGCGTGGGAACGATCAATCAGGAACTGCGGGTTACCACTTCATCTCGCCCTTGGCGACCTTGGCGCTCAGCTCCAACGAGCTTTCCTCACCCAGTGCCGGGAAGCGTTTTTTCATGGCCGCGATCAGTGCCGCCGAATCCTTGGCCTTGGCGGTTTCTTCGTCGAAGGCCTTGATGTAATCGGCGGTGAACTGCACGGCGGCCAGGGAACGGGCGCTCTCGCCCAAGTAATGACCCGGCACGACGGTGTTCGGCTTCAGGGTTTCGATCGAATGCAGCGTAGCCAACCAATCGGCATGGGACTGCGGGGTCTGGGTGTCGGCCATCCACACGTGGATGTTTTCTGCCACGACCACGCCACCGACCACAGCCTTGATCGATGGAATCCACACGAAGCTGCGATCCGGTTGTTTGCCCTGCAAACCGACCACCTGCAACTTCTGCCCTTCGAGCATCAGGCTGTCGCCCTTGAGCACATCCGGCACGATGGTTTTGGCGGGTGCGTCAGCCCCAAGCTTCGGTCCCCAGAACGCCAGCTTGCCGTCGACGGTGTGCTTGATGTGATCGACGGTCGGCTGTGAAGCGAGCACTTTGGCCTTGGGGAATGCCGCCGTCAGGGTATCGAGGCCGAAGTAGTAATCCGGGTCGCCATGGCTGATGTAGATGGTGGTCAGTTGCTTGCCGCTGGCGCGGATTTTTTCCACCACTTGCGCGGCCTGGGACTTACCGAATTGGGCGTCCACCAGGATCGCCTCTTTTTCGCCGCTGACCAGTACCGAAGTCACCGGGAATATCGCTTTATCGCCGGGGTTGTAGACATCCAGCGTCAATGTCGACGCGGCGGCGTGGGCGGCGAAACCGAGGGCGGTGGTCGCAAGCAAAATGCGTTTGAGTGTGGTGAAACCGATCATCAGTTGCTCCGTTGTTCGCGGGCCAGGCTTGGCCGATATGGGAACAGAGCTTAGTTGCCTGCTTCAGTACAAAAAATGCGATGATCGAACATAGTTTGTTTCTGAAATCGGGCAAATCATGGATCGTCTACACGCTATGCGGGTGTTCGTCACAGTGGTCGATCTCGGCAGCCAGTCGGCCGCCGCCGATCACCTGGAGCTGTCACGGCCGGTGGTTTCGCGCTATCTGGCGGAGCTGGAAAACTGGGTCGGCGCACGCCTGATGCACCGCACCACGCGCAAATTGAGCCTGACCACCACCGGCAGCGAAATGCTGCCCCGCTGTCGGCAGATGCTCGACCTGTCCACGGACATGCAAGCGGCCGTCAGCGTGCCGGACGATGCACCCCGCGGCCTGCTGCGAATCAGCGTCAGCACCTCGTTCGGCCAGGCGCAACTGGCCGATGCCATGGCGGCATTCGTCAAGCGCTACCCGGCCGTTAGCGTCGACATGCAGATGCTTGATCGCACGGTGAACCTGGTGGATGAGCGCATCGACCTGGCCATTCGCACCAGCAATGACCTGGACCCGAACCTGATCGCCCGGCGACTGACCGTCTGCCGTTCAGTGATCTGCGCCTCCCCCGCTTACCTGCGCGAGCACCCGATGCTCCAACGAATCGAGGACCTGAGCCAGCACAATTGCCTGACTCACTCCTACTTCGGCAAAAGCCTGTGGCATTTTGAGCAGGATGGCGAACAGGTTGCGGTGCCCGTGCAAGGCAACATCAGCGCCAACGAAGCCAGCACACTGCTGCGCGCCACCCTGGCCGGCGCCGGCGTAGCAATGTTGCCGACTTATCAGGCGGGTGTGCATATCCACAGCGGTGAGCTGGTGCGCCTGCTGCCCCAGGCCGAGCCACGGCAGATGAACGTGTACGCGGTGTACGCCTCACGCAAACACATGCCATCGGCGCTGCGTTGCCTGCTGGATTTTCTGGTGGTGAGGTTTCCCGAAGAACCGGCGTGGGATCTTGGCCTTTGAAGATCTGATCTTGTTCTATGCTCAAGGTAGTACCGAAGGGTATTCGTTCAGAGGTCTACGCCATGAACATCAAAACAAGAAGGTACCTCGCCATCTTCATCACCTGCGCGGTCACGCTCGGGCTGTATGGCGCTGCCGCCTGGCGCGTCGAGCAGCTGCGCAACCTGCCCCGGGAATCAGCCAGCTGCAATTTCGAGCGCTGCATTCCGCACAACGCGACCCTTAACGCCCTGCGGTAACGAACGGGTCAGGCCTCGTTGTCCTGATCGGCCTTCAAGCGGTCGCGGAACGCCTTTGGCGAGATGCCCACGCGGCGCCGAAACAGGCGCGTGAAGTTGGTCGGATCAGAGAACCCCAACACATCGGACATTTCATAGATGGTCATGCTGGTATAGGTCAGCAGGCGCTTGGCTTCCAGCAACTGCCGTTCGTGCATGATCTGCAACGCCGGTTGCCCCGCCAGCTCACGGCAGGTGCCATTGAGATGGGAGACCGAAATCCCCAGCCGATGGGCCAGGTCTTCAACCTTGACGTGCTGGCGATAGGTTTCTTCCACCAACTGGATGTAGCCATTGAGGTATTCCCGCGCCCGCTGCGGTCGTTGACCGACTGAGCGGCGCTGGATCACCTGGCGGCTGACCCACACCATGATCACGCTGACCAGCGAATGCATGAGCATTTCCCGCGCCGGTTGATGGCCGGTGTATTCGTTCTGCAACGCGCTGAACAGACTATTGAGGTACTCGGCGTCCAGGCCCGCCGGGTAGCTCTCGGCCTGGGCCAGGGCATTCACCGAATGCCCCAGTTGCGCCTGAAGATGAGCGATCAGCGGTGCCGCGAGCGTGACCACGAACCCCTCGACATCTTCGCTGAACCGGAAGCCATGCACTGACAGCGGCGGCAGGATCTGGATCGCCGGCTCGGTCAGTTGCGTACGTTTGCCTTCGATTTCAAGCTCTGCCTGACCTTTGAAAACGAAGAGCAACTGACATAAATCGGCGTGGCGGTGGGGTTTGATTTCCCATTGATGTTCGCGACTGCGGTTGGAAATGGTTTCACAGTGCAGCAAGTCCGGGGTCGGCCAATCCAGGCTTTCACCGTAGAGCTTGAACACCGGAATCGAAGGCAGGTCAGGCTTGTTCATCACTTCAATCCAGGTTTCGGAATGGACGACGGGCGATAATCGCACCGATTGGCAGAATGTACAGCTATCCGCTCAGTTTTCACCCTCAATTGACCGACCCGCAAGGGAAAAATGCAAGCATTCGATCCATAAAAGTCATTCACCGCCCCCGGCCGCGTGCGATCTGCACGCGCTGACGGATGGCAAAACGGTGATGATTTAAGGTCGGATGGAAGTCACCCGCGACCTGATGGCCGCTCGTCAGGTCGAAGGTTTGCAAACGATTTGCCAGACCTTCCATATGAGGCTATCGAATAGCTTCCTACCGACTTAAACTGGCAAACATCCGCTCGCCTTGCCTCTGGCGGGTCCACCACTGCCGCAGGTTTACCCCGTGACCAATCTCCACCAGCCTGAATTGCCCAAACCGGCCATCCGCAGCGTGCTGATCGCGCTGATGCTGGCGATTTTCCTCGGTGCCCTGGACCAGACCATTGTTGCCGTGTCGATGCCGGCCATTTCCGCGCAGTTCAAGGACGTCAGCCTGCTGGCCTGGGTGATTTCCGGCTACATGGTGGCAATGACGGTGGCGGTGCCGATCTACGGCAAATTGGGCGACTTGTATGGCCGGCGCAAATTGATGCTGTTCGGCATGGGCCTGTTCACCCTGGCGTCGCTGTTCTGCGGCATGGCCCAGAGCATGGAGCAGCTGGTGCTGGCGCGAATTCTCCAGGGGATCGGTGCCGGTGGCATGATCTCGGTCAGTCAGGCGATCATCGGCGACATCGTGCCGCCCCGCGAGCGCGGCCGTTACCAGGGCTACTTCAGCAGCATGTATGCGGTGGCCAGCGTCGCCGGCCCGGTGCTGGGCGGGTACATGACCGAATACCTGTCCTGGCGCTGGGTCTTCCTGATCAACCTGCCGCTGGGCCTGGGGGCGTGGCTGGTGGCCCATCGCACGCTGGTGGGCTTGCCGGTTCCGCAACGCAAGCCGGTGATCGATTACCTCGGTACCCTGTTGATGATCATCGGGCTGACGGCCTTGTTGCTGGGCATCACCCAGTTCGGTCAGGGCCATTCCTGGCGCAGTGCCGAGGTACTGGGGTTGCTGGCTTGTGCGGCAGCAGTGCTGGGCCTGTTCGTGCTGCATGAACGACGCACGTCGGAGCCCTTGCTACCGATGCACCTGTTCGCCAACCGCAATGCAATCCTGTGCTGGTGCACGATTTTCTTCACCAGCTTCCAGGCCATTTCGTTGATCGTGCTGATGCCCCTGCGCTTCCAGAGTGTCACCGGTGCCGGTGCGGACAGCGCCGCCCTGCACCTGCTGCCCCTGGCCATGGGCTTGCCGATCGGTGCGTATTTCGCCGGGCGCCGTACCTCGGTGACCGGGCGCTACAAGCCGATGATTCTGGGTGGCGCGCTGCTCATGCCGCTGTCGATTCTCGGCATGGCGTTCAGCCCGCCCCAGGCCTTTTTGCTCAGCAGCCTGTTCATGTTGCTCTGCGGGATCGCCTCGGGCATGCAGTTTCCGACCTCCCTGGTCGGCACGCAGAACTCGGTGCAACAGCGCGACATCGGCGTTGCCACCAGCACCACCAACCTGTTCCGCTCGTTGGGCGGTGCGGTGGGCGTGGCGTTGATGTCGGCGCTGTTGCTGGCGTTGTTGCAGGATTCGAGCTTCGCCCATCTGGCCGGCTCTTCGCTGATGGCCGAAGGTCACTCGGGTAACGTCTTGCTGGACGGCCTGAACGCCGCGCCGGGGGACGCGCAGGATGCCTTGCGCGCGGAACTGTTGCTGACGTTCAGGCATTTGCTGATGGTGAGTGCGGCGGTGTCGCTGCTGGGGCTGGCAGCGGCGATTGCCATGCCGAATATGCTGTTGCGCGGACGGGAAGACAAGGTTCTGTAGGAGCGAGCGGGCGGCGATCCGACTTGCCCGCGAAGAACGATAACGCGGTCTTACAGACACACCGCGGCGTCTGGTTCGCGGGCAAGCCTAGCTCCTACAGACAGACCATCACGGTCCCTACCGCCATCAAGGGCTGTAATACCCCACAGCCACCAGGAAATGCCCGACCTTTTTCAGGTAGGCATGCTTGTTCTCGACCTTCCCGGTCACCGGGTTTTTCCAGCGGTATTCATACTCGCCGTACACCTGTTGCGCGATCAGCGCCAGCATCGGCTCCCCTACCGGCTTGCCATCCGGATCATTGACCTTGCTGAAATCGGTGTTGATCAAGCGCAGGTTGGTGCCATGGGCGACGTAGCGCCGGGTATCGAGGTCGACGACGAATACATACAGGTCATCCTGCAGGTAGCCGCCCTTGAGAGAGTTGATCGCTTTCAGGGTGCCCTTCTCGTCCTTGGCCAGGTCGGTCGCCGCCTTGTTCAGCAAGGCCATGGCCTGTTCCGCCGAAGCCCGTGGCAGGTAGTAGCCGACCGCGAGGATGCGCTGACCGACACGCTGATAGTAGACATGCTTGCGCTCGACCTTGCCATCGGACCAGTTTTGCCAACGGTACTCCGCCTGCTGGATGCCATTACCCTCGGGCACTTTCAGCGCATCCTTGAAGGCCTTCTGCAGATCAGGCCCGAGCACATCCGACACATCCCGGCCAATCAGCGCCGCCGAGGGCCCGCCGCTGGCGAGCATCACGCCCTTGGTATCGACCACGAAGACATAGCGGTCCTGGTCGACAAACTCGCCCTGGCGGCTGAAGGCGGCGAAGGCCTTGTCGCCATTGTCGTGGTAGTAGGCGAGGGCTTTTTCCAGCAAGGCGATGGCGGCCTGGCTGTCAGCCTTTTCGGTTCCGGCAGCCTGAACCTGGCCCAGGCACATCAGCAACATGCCGCACAGCCAGGCCAACTTGTGCACAACTCCCATGGCGCATCCCTCGTTCCTTTAGATGTTTGAAGGAGCGTAGACGGCAATGACGCATACAGGGACATTCAGCGAATCGAGCTGCACCAGGGGATCATTCCCGGCGAACCGGGAATGAGGCAGGGCCTATTGGCGAGTGCGCAGCTGCTGTTGCAGGTTCTGGATCTGCGCTTGCAGGCTGTTGATGGTCCGGGTGACCTGGCTGCGGAAGGCATCGAACTCAGCGGTGCTTGCGCCTTGAGGGGCGCCGGGACGGTTGTCCTGCTGGCTCTTGAGGACCACGATGTCCTGTTCCAGGCGGTCGATGGCGGCGTTCGGATTGCCCTGTTTCTTCAGCGCCGTGATGTCAGCGCCCAGGCTTTTAAGCTGCGCGTCGAATTTTTCGGTGTCCGCCGGGGTATTTTTCAGTGTGGTCAGTTCAGTGCCCAAGGCTTTGACCTGCTCCTGTACCTGCGCATTGGCCTTCTGCTGCTCGGTGTCCTGGGCGGCTATCTGGGCCAGGCGCTTGTCCAGCTCACTGGTTTGCGCGGTCATCTGCGCCAGACGCTTGTCCAGGTCCGAGGCCTGGCCGGCAACGCCCTGCTGTTGCTTGCCCTGGTCCTGCAACTGGCTTTGCAGCTGGCGGATTTGCAGCTTCAGCGCTTCGCTGTCGGTGCTGACGTTGGTCTGGCTGGCGACCACCTTGCCGGAAATATCCTGCAGGCGCCCCGCCGCTTCTTCACTGATTCGCGCAAAGCTTTCCTGGGTTGCCACCAGCTGTTGCTCCATCAGCGAAATCTGCTGAAAGCTCCACCAGGCAAGGCCCGCGAAGGCAAAGAACAAGGCGCCGACCAGTGCCCACAACGGGCCGGTGCTCGCTGCCTTGACCTTGACCACGGGCGGCGTGCGCGAATGCACGGTGGTGCGAGTGCTCTTCGGGAAATCATCGTCATCGAGGATGTCTGCACGCAGGCTCGGTACATCGTCGAAGTCATCGTTGGCATCGTTACGCATGGACATTGAGTCAACCTTTGTGAAACGCGGTGATGGCTTGATGCGGCGCAGTATAACCCCCCATGGCCGCAATCATTGACTCTGAACCCGAACCGCGGTTCAGTGAAGCCGGTTTCAGCGAATGTCCTGCGCCTTCCACCAGGCGCAGAACTCATCGAGCGCCGTCCAGACACTGACCTTGGGGTCGTAGTCCAGATAATGCCGGGCGCGACTGATATCCAGGGTGAAATTTTTCTTCATGACCTGCATACCCAGTCGCGACAGGGTGGGCTCGGGACGTCCCGGCCACACCTTGCAAAACCCCTCATTGAGCGCCGCGACGGTATAGCCCAGGCCATAGGAACGGTAGCGCGTCACTTGCGGGACTTCCATTTTGCGCATGACGTAATTGACCACGTCCCACAGCGGGATCGGCGCTCCGTTGCTGATGTTGTACACCTTGCCCAAGGCTGAACCGCTGGCCAGCAAACTGCTGAGCAACGCTTCATTGAGGTTGTGCACACTGGTGAAGTCGACCTTGTTCAAACCGTTGCCGATGATCGCCAGGCGCCCCTTGCGCTGCATGTTGAGCAAGCGCGGGAAGATGCTCATGTCACCCGCCCCGGTCACGAAACGCGGGCGCAGCGCCAGGGTTTCGAGGCCAAATTCCTGGGCGCCGAAGACTTTTTGCTCGGCCAGGTACTTGGTCGCGGCGTACGGGTGCTTGAAGCGTTTGGGCACCTGTTCTTCGGTCAGCCCCAAGTGATCGCGGCCATCGAAATAGATCGATGGCGACGACAGATGCACCAGGCGTCGCACCCGCTGTTTCAGGCAGGCTTCAACCACATTCTCGGTTACCTGGACGTTGCCTTGGTGAAAGTCCTGATAACGCCCCCACAGGCCAACGGCACCGGCGCAATGCACCACGGCCTCGACCCCGGAACACAGGTCGCGTGCCAGCAGCGGGTCGATCAAGTCGCCCTGGATGAACTCGGCGCCACGGCGCACCAGATGCTCGACACTTTCGGCCCGGCGACCGTTGACCCGTACGTCCAGGCCCTGCTCCAGGGCGAAACGCGCAAAGCGCCCGCCAATGAAGCCGCTTGCGCCGGTGACCAGAATCTTCATGTAGTGCTCCGAATATTTCGTTTTTTGCGTATTGCGTGAGGTCTTGACGCTGCCTGTCAGTCCAACGGCACCAACCATTGCCTGGACGCCTGCACCAATTGCTCGGTCAGCAACCCCAGCAACTGACCGCCATTGCGCCAATGATGCCAGTACAGCGGCACGTCGATCGGTTTATCTGGCAAAAGCTCCCGCAAAATGCCGCGTTCCAGCTGTTCGCGCACCTGCAGTTCCGGCACCAGGCCCCAGCCAAGTCCGGCTTCGGTGAGGCGGATAAAGCCTTCGGACGATGGGCACAGGTGGTGCTCGAAACCGCCATCGACGCCAAGGGACGCCAGGTAGCGATGCTGCAGGAAGTCGTCCGGGCCGAACACCAGCGCCGGGGTCCGGGCCAACTGATCGGCGCGCACGCCTTGAGGAAAGTGCCGGGCGATGAAGGCCGGGCTGGCCAGCGCACGGTAGCGCATCGCCCCGAGCAATACGCTGCGCGCACCGGCTACCGGGCGCTCGCTGGCACACAGGCACGCCGCGACTTCGCCCGCGCGCATGCGCTTGAGGCCGACGGTCTGGTCCTCGACCACCAGATCCATCAACAGGTGGTGTTGCGCGCAAAATTCCCCCACGGCCTGGGCCCACCAGGTCGCCAGGCTGTCGGCATTCAGGGCGATCCGCAGGCGCTCCGGCAGGCCCTCTTCGTCCAGCGCCGGTACCAGCGTCTGCAAATCCCGTTCAAGCAGGCGCACCTGCTGCACGTGGTTGAGCAGACGCCGGCCGAGCTCGGTCGGAGACGGCCGCGTACCGCGCACCAACACCGGTTGGCCAACCCGCGCCTCGAGCAATTTGATGCGCTGGGAAATGGCCGATTGTGACAAACCCAAGACCTGGGCTGCCCGTTCGAAACCGGCCTGCTCGACCACCGCGGCCAGGGCAGAAAGCAATTTATAGTCGAACATCAGTTTTCCTAATGAGCGATCAGCAATATTGGTTTTTCTTATACAGGTTCCTACCGGAGAATGGCCAGCACGAACTCTTGCACAAGGATCCCCCCATGGCTGGCGAAACTTCATTGGCAACGCTGCTGCGCAGCATGAGCCCGCAACTCAATGCCGGCGAATACGTGTTCTGCACCCTGGCCGACGGCCAATTGCCCGCGGGCCTGGAAATCGTCGGCAGCTTTCGCGAGCAGGAAGGCCTGACCGTGATTGTCGAACGCTCCCGCGCCGAGCAGGCGGGCTTGAGCTTCGACTATGTCGCCGCGTGGATCACCCTGAATGTGCATTCGGCCCTCGAAGCCGTCGGCCTGACCGCCGCGTTCGCCACGGCCCTGGGCCAGGCCGGCATCAGCTGCAATGTGATCGCCGGTTACTACCACGACCATTTGTTTGTCGGCCAAGCCGACGCCGAACGCGCAATGCAAGTGCTGCGCGACCTGGCTGCCAACGCGGAGTAAAGAATAATGTGGCAAAGCTATATTAACGGCCTGCTGGTGGCGTTCGGACTGATCATGGCGATCGGCACGCAGAATGCGTTTGTGCTGGCGCAAAGCCTGCGCCGTGAACATCACCTGCCGGTGGCGGCGCTCTGCGTGGCCTGCGATGCCTTGCTGGTGGCCGCCGGCGTATTTGGCCTGGCGACAGTGCTGGCACAGAACCCGACCCTGTTGGCCATCGCCCGTTGGGGCGGCGCGGCGTTTCTGGTGTGGTATGGCAGCCAGGCGTTGCGTCGGGCCTGCTCCAGACAGAGCCTGCAACAGGGTGAAAGCCAGACCGTTCGTTCGCTGCGCGCGGTGATGCTCAGTGCGCTGGCGGTGACGCTGCTTAATCCGCATGTCTATCTGGACACTGTTTTGCTGATCGGCTCCCTCGGCGCCCAACAGACAGAGCCCGGCGCTTATGTGGTGGGCGCAGCGAGTGCATCATTGTTGTGGTTTTTCACCCTGGCGCTCGGCGCGGCATGGTTGGCGCCGTGGCTGGCCCGGCCGAGCACCTGGCGGATTCTTGACCTGTTGGTGGCGGTGATGATGTTCGCCGTAGCATTACAGCTGATCAGCGCTGGCTGATTTATTCCAAAAGGCTCTGGAACCTCTATTCCACACAGATGTTGCGTGGTTATGCCGCACCCCCGGTGCTATGATCCGATCCGATGCGCCGCAAAGAGTACAAACTCCCCGGCGCTTGTCTGGCCGCCCGTGATCGGCCTTGCGCTCACCGCAACTGACCTGATTAGGAGAATCATAATGGCTTTCGAATTGCCGCCGCTGCCGTACGCACACGATGCCCTGCAGCCGCACATTTCCAAGGAAACCCTGGAATTTCACCACGACAAGCACCACAACACCTATGTCGTGAACCTGAACAACCTGGTGCCTGGCACCGAGTTCGAAGGCAAGACCCTGGAAGAAATCGTCAAGACTTCCTCGGGCGGCATCTTCAACAACGCCGCTCAAGTGTGGAACCACACTTTCTACTGGAACTGCCTGGCGCCAAACGCTGGCGGTCAACCAACCGGCGCGCTGGCTGAAGCCATCAACGCAGCCTTTGGTTCGTTCGACAAGTTCAAGGAAGAGTTCAGCAAGACTTCCATCGGCACTTTCGGTTCCGGTTGGGGCTGGCTGGTGAAAAAGGCTGACGGTTCCCTGGCCCTGGCCAGCACCATCGGCGCCGGCAACCCGCTGACCAACGGCGACACCCCGCTGCTGACCTGCGACGTCTGGGAACACGCTTACTACATCGACTACCGCAACCTGCGTCCGAAGTACGTTGAAGCGTTCTGGAACCTGGTTAACTGGAAATTCGTGGCTGAGCAGTTCGAAGGCAAAACCTTCACCGCTTAAGCTCGACGCTCCTGAAAAAAACCCGGCTTTCATGCCGGGTTTTTTTTCGGTTCGAGAAATGAAGACCATAAAAAAACCCGCTGACGAATCAGCGGGTTTTTCAGGGCGGCAATCAAAGGATCAGAAATCCTCCAGTCGCCACACCTCATAAGCCGGTGTCTCATAGGGGTGACTCTGTTTCAGAGCCGCCACCACCGAGCGGATCAACTCATCGGCCACCACCAGCTCAACCTTCCATTCTTCGACCTGCTCGACCTGCCCGGCCTCGCCAATGAACGGCTGACTGCCGTCCAGTGGGCGAAACTGACCAAGTCCCAGCACTTGCCATGAACAGTGGTCGTAAGCGCCGATCCGTCCGCCACCAGCAGCGAAAACGGCACTCTTGACCCCATCGACATGACTGTCGGGAACAAAAAAGCTGAGCTTGTACACGGCTCTTAGTTCACCCAAACGCGAGCGTTACGGAACATACGCATCCAAGGTGCGTCTTCGTTCCAGTCTTCCGAGCGCCACGAGTTCTGCACAGCGCGGAACACACGCTCCGGGTGCGGCATCATGATGGTCACGCGACCGTCGCGGCTGGTCAAACCGGTGATCCCGCGCGGCGAGCCGTTCGGGTTGGCCGGGTAGCTTTCGGTGACCTTGCCGTGGTTGTCGACAAAACGCATCGCCACACAACCGGACAGATCGGCTTCCAGCAGTGCCTCTTCGCTGGCGAACTCGGCATGGCCTTCACCGTGGGCGATGGCGATCGGCATGCGCGAACCGGCCATGCCTTGCAGGAAGATCGAGTTCGACTCCTGGATCTGCACCATGGCCACACGGGCCTCGAACTGCTCGGAACGGTTACGCACGAAGTGCGGCCAGAACTCGCTGCCCGGGATCAGCTCGTGCAGGTTGGACATCATCTGGCAACCGTTGCACACGCCGAGGGTGAAGCTGTCGTTACGTTCGAAGAAACCCTGGAACGCATCGCGGGCCCGGCTGTTGAACAGCGCCGACTTGGCCCAGCCTTCACCGGCACCCAGCACGTCACCGTAGGAGAAGCCGCCGCAAGCGACCAGGCCCTTGAACTCGTTCAGGTCGACGCGACCGGCCAGGATGTCGCTCATGTGTACGTCGATCGCGTTGAAGCCGGCGCGGTCGAACGCGGCCGCCATTTCCACCTGACCGTTGACGCCCTGCTCACGCAGCACGGCAACCTGTGGGCGGATGCCTTTCTTGATGTAAGGCGCGGCGATGTCCTGGTTGACGTCGTAGCTGAGTTTGACGCTCAGGCCCGGGTTGTCTTCTTCCAGCAGCACGTCGAATTCCTGATCGGCGCAGTCGGCGTTGTCACGCAGACGCTGGATCTGGTAGCTGGTCTCGGCCCACTGGCGCTGCAGCAGACGACGCTGGCCTTCGAACACGGTGTCACCGTTGAAGGTGATGTCGATCTGGCCGTTGTTGATCGGCTGACCGATCACCGACACGCACTCGCCCAGGCCGGCAGCGCTGAACTGCGCGAGTATGTCCGGGGTAGCATCCTGACGAACCTGGATCACCGCGCCCAGTTCTTCGTTGAACAGGATCGCGGCGATGTCAGCGGACGTTTCCGCCAGACCGTCGAGGTTCAGGCTCAGGCCGCAATGACCGGCGAAGGCCATTTCCACCACGCTGGTCAACAGACCACCGTCGGAACGGTCGTGGTAGGCCAGCAGGTGGCCGTCGGCGTTGAGGCCCTGGATCACCGCGAAGAAAGCTTTCAGGTCTTCGGCGTCGTCGACGTCCGGAGCCTGCTTGCCGAGCTTGCCGTGAACCTGTGCCAGGATCGAGGCGCCCATGCGGTTCTGGCCACGGCCCAAGTCGATCAGGATCAGGTCGGTGGTGCCCTTGTCCATACGCAGTTGCGGGGTCAGGGTCTGACGGATGTCAGTCACTGGCGCGAAACCGGTCACGATCAGGGACATTGGCGAGGTTACGGCCTTGTCCACGCCTTCATCGTTCCAGCGCGTGGCCATGGACATCGAGTCCTTGCCCACCGGAATGGTAATGCCCAGCTCAGGGCACAGTTCCATGCCGACCGCTTTCACGGTGTCGTACAGACGCGCGTCTTCACCCGGGTGACCGGCGGCGGACATCCAGTTCGCCGACAGCTTGATGTCGGAGATCTTGCCGATGCGCGAAGCGGCGATGTTGGTCAGGGTTTCACCGATGGCCATGCGGCCCGACGCCGGAGCGTCCAGCAGCGCCAGCGGAGTACGCTCGCCCATGGCCATGGCTTCACCGGTGTAGACGTCGAAGCTGGTGGCGGTGACGGCAACGTCGGCCACCGGAACTTGCCACGGACCGACCATCTGGTCACGGGCCACGAGGCCGGTGATGGTGCGGTCGCCGATGGTGATCAGGAAGCTCTTGCTGGCCACGGCCGGGTGATGCAGGACGCGCTCGACGCAGTTGGCGATGTCCAGGGTCGACGGATCGAAATCGTCGCCCAGCTCGTTTTCACGTACTACCGAACGGTGCATGCGCGGGGCTTTGCCCAGCAGCACTTCGAGCGGCATGTCCACCGGGCTGTTGCCGAAGTGGCTGTCGGTGACGGTCAGCTGCGGCTCGGCGGTGGCTTCGCCGACGACGGCAAACGGGCAACGCTCGCGTTCGCAGATCGCCTTGAAGCGTTCGAAGTCGGCCGGGCCGACTGCCAGCACGTAGCGTTCCTGGGATTCGTTACTCCAGATTTCGTGCGGGGCCATGCCCGGCTCGTCGTTTGGAATGTTGCGCAGTTCGAAACGGCCACCGCGGTCGCCGTCGTTGACCAGTTCCGGGAAGGCGTTGGACAGGCCACCGGCACCCACGTCGTGGATGAAGCTGATCGGGTTCTTGTCGCCCAGCTGCCAGCAACGGTCGATGACTTCCTGGCAGCGACGCTCCATTTCAGGGTTTTCCCGCTGAACGGAGGCGAAATCCAGGTCTGCCGAGCTGGTGCCGGTGGCCATGGAGGAAGCGGCGCCGCCGCCCAGGCCGATCAGCATCGCCGGGCCGCCGAGCACGATCAGCTTGGAGCCGACCAGGATCTCGCCTTTCTTGACGTGTTCTTCACGGATGTTGCCCATGCCGCCAGCCAGCATGATCGGCTTGTGGTAACCGCGAACTTCGTCACCGTGCGGGGTGGTGATCGATTGCTCGAAGGTACGGAAGTAGCCGGTCAGGGCCGGACGACCGAATTCGTTGTTGAACGCAGCACCGCCCAGCGGGCCTTCGATCATGATGTCCAGCGCGGTAACGATGCGCTCGGGCTTGCCGTACGGCACTTCCCACGGCTGTTCGAAGCCCGGGATCTGCAGGTTGGACACGGTGAAACCGGTCAGGCCGGCTTTTGGCTTGGCACCACGACCGGTCGCGCCTTCGTCGCGGATCTCGCCACCGGAACCGGTGGATGCGCCCGGGAACGGGGCAATCGCGGTCGGGTGGTTGTGGGTCTCAACCTTCATCAGGATGTGCACCGGCTCCTGCACCGCGCCGTACTGGCGGGTCTCAGGGTCCGGGAAGAAACGCCCGGCCACGGAGCCGACGATCACCGAAGCGTTGTCCTTGTAGGCAGACAGAACGCCTTCGCTGTGCATCACGTAGGTGTTCTTGATCATGCCGAACAGGCTTTTTTCCTGGCTCTCGCCGTCGATGTCCCAGCTGGCGTTGAAGATCTTGTGGCGGCAGTGCTCGGAGTTCGCCTGGGCGAACATCATCAGTTCGATGTCGTGCGGGTTGCGCTTCAAGCCAACGAAGGCGTTGACCAGGTAGTCGATCTCGTCTTCGGCCAGGGCCAGGCCCAGCTCGGTATTGGCTTTTTCCAGCGCGGCGCGGCCGCCACCCAACACGTCGATCGCGGTCAGGGGTTTTGGCTCGGCGTGGCTGAACAGGCCGGCGGCCTGTTCGAGGTTGCCCAGGACGATCTGGGTCATGCGGTCGTGCAGTGCATCGGCGATCAGCTGGGCGTCAGCGTCGCTGAACTGGCCGGCAACATAGAATGCAATGCCGCGCTCCAGGCGCTGGATCTTGGTCAGGCCGCAGTTGCGAGCGATGTCGCTCGCCTTGCTCGACCAGGGCGAGATGGTGCCGAAACGCGGCAGCACCAGGAACAGACGACCGGTAGGCTCCTGGACAGGAACGCTTGGACCGTACTTCAGAAGGCGCGCAAGCACCTGCTGTTCGTCGCCGGTCAGGACGCCGGTAACTTCGGCGAAGTGAGCGAATTCAGCATACAGGCCACTGACAGCCGGGACCTTCTGGCTCAGTTGCTCAAGGAGCTTGCTGTGGCGAAAGGCAGAAAGGGCAGGAGCGCCGCGCAGGATCAACATCTTCGGGACAGCCTCGGGAAGGGGTGTGCTTTGAGGCCGTGCATTCTAGCCTAAACAGCCCGCGACAGCACCCGAAACGCTACGCACGGTTGCACTCGAGTGCCGATCTGTGTTTCTGATTCGAAAGTCAGGTTAACCAGGCGTGTAACCACAGCTTATTTTTACTGTATCAAAATGCACAAAAGGCCCATTCCTACGGTGTTTCGGCCCTTTTTTTGATTACTAGCAGACTACCCCATCACTGTCGAGATATGGCGCTCGTGGTCCTTTGCGTATACTGCGCAAATGTTTTCCCCAACGGCTTTGCGTCCGCGGTACGCCAAATGGCTGATCGCAACCGGACTCTTCCTGATGCTCAGTGGCTGTGTTGATAAACCCAACACACTGGAGCGCGTAAAGGAGGATGGTGTGCTGCGGGTGGTTACCCGTAACAGCCCCGCCACCTACTTTCAGGATCGCAACGGTGAAACCGGCTTCGAGTACGAGCTGGTGAAGCGCTTCGCCGACGATCTGGGGGTCGAACTCAAGATCGAGACGGCCGACAACCTCGACGACCTGTTCAACCAGGTGGGCAAGCCCAATGGCCCGGTACTGGCGGCCGCCGGCCTG
>NZ_AKJF01000125.1 GCF_000282475.1 Pseudomonas sp. GM78 | reverse complement strand
TCGCCGTAAGGGCGAAACCCTAGGTGGCCGTTACCGCAGCAATGGATATGTACTCCGTCATCAAACAACAGGTCGGCTGTCAGGCCGCCTTGGCTTGACCTTTGATTCGGTGATCAAGCTCGTATAGGGTGGCGTTTTGTCCATCAGGGAGCTGGCCATGTTGCGTCTGAGCGCGCTGTATCGTTATCCGTTGAAATCCGGCAAAGGGGAGACCCTGCAACAGGTCGGCCTCGACAAGCTGGGACTGGACGGCGATCGACGCTGGATGTTGGTGGATGAAGCCAGCGGACGCTTTCTGACCCAGCGCGCGGTGGCGCAGATGAGCCAGCTGTCGGCGTTGTGGAATGCCGAGGGTGGTTTGACCCTCAGCGCCCCCGGCCATGCGCCGATCGATGTCGCCTTGCCCGCCAGTGATGCTCAATTGCGGGGCGTGACCATCTGGCGTGACAGCTTGCGCGTGCCTGATGCCGGCGATGCGGCGGCTGCCTGGGTCAGCCGGTTCATCGGCAAGCCGACGCGCCTGGTGCAGGTGCCGCTGGACCGTGCACGCAGCACCGCATCGGGCTACGGCAAGGACGACGATCAGGTTGCCTTCGCCGATGGCTTCCCGTTGTTGCTGATCGGCCAGGCATCGCTAGAGGATTTATCGCAACGGGTCGGGCGCCCAATGGAGATGCTGCGTTTCCGGCCAAACCTGGTGATAGAGGGCAGCGAAGCGTTTGCCGAGGATGGCTGGAAGCGCCTGCGCATTGGCGACGTCGAATTCCGCGTGGTCAAGTCCTGTTCGCGCTGCATCCTGACCACCATCGACCCGCAAACCGGCGAGCGTAGCGCCGACCGCGAACCCTTCGCCACCTTGCAGAAGTATCGTGCCCAGGCCGAGGGTGCAATGTTTGGACAGAATCTGGTCAACGACGGCAATGGCCGGCTCGAAGTCGGCATGCCGGTCAGCGTGCTCGAATAAACGCCCTTCAACGAAAAATGCCCGTGTCGCTGGACACGGGCATTTTTTTGCGGTGAACCCGGGGTTTTTAGCCGCGGTATTCGCACAGGTAGGCGGTGTCGACGGCCACTTTGAGCTGGAACTTGCTGTTGGCTGGCACGTTGAACTGGCTGCCGGCGGCGAAGGTTTCCCAGTCGCTGCTGTCCGGGAGCTTGACGGTCAGGGCGCCGGACACCACGTGCATGATTTCACGCTGGCTGGTGCCAAACTCGTATTCGCCCGGAGCCATGACGCCGATGGTCGCTGGACCTTCAGCAGTGCCAAAGGCGATCGACTTGACGGTGCCGTCGAAGTACTCGTTGACTTTAAACATGGGCGATTCCTCGAAAAGGGCTAAAAAGGGCTGGCCAGTATGCACAAGGCCCAAGACCTAGTCACCTCTCTAAAGCGCAAGGACAAGGGGCAACAGGCGCGCGGTATTGCGTGCGTCTTCCAGCGCCCGGTGTTGCTGGCCGCTGAACTGCAGTCCCGCCAGTTGCAGGGCGCCGTTGAGCCCCAACGGTCGTTCCAGGCGCCGGGCCTTGGCAAAGCGCTGCTTGAGATTCATGTGCGGCACCTGGCTCAAAGCGCTGTCGAGTGCCAGGCGTTGCCAATCCTGGAGCAACTGTTTGCGATCGTAGTCGCCCCAGCTGACCCAACCTTCAAGCCGCGGGTGATGTTGGCCCAACCAGCGCTCGAACGCCGCCCAGACTTCGCCCATGGGCTGTGCGGCATCGATGTTGGCCTGGGTGATGTGCGTCAATTCCCGGCAAAACGGCGTCAACAAAGGGCGCCGCAACGGGCGCACGAATCGCTGGAAAAAATCCAGCTCTCGGCCTTTGTGATCCACCAGGGTGGCACCGATTTCGATGATTTCCATTTCCGTAATGGGCCAACCACCCTCATCGGTGGTGGCTTCCAGATCAATGACCAACCAGTGAGGCATCGCAGGGTTCCCGGTATCCGCATGCTGATAGGGCTTGAGCGTAGCCAAAGCCAGCGGTTACGCCTAGCGGCTTATTCGACCTCCAGCAGAATCTGCCGGTTTTTCACCTGGTCGCCGACCTGCACCTGCAAGCGTTTGAGCACGCCGTCGATGCCCGATTTGAGCGGGTGCTCCATTTTCATGGCTTCCAGCACCACCAGCAGTTGGCCTTTGCTGACCTTGCTGCCTTCACTGACCAACACGTCGATGACCGCACCGTCCATTGGCGCCTTGAGGGTGCCGCAGCTGGCACTGGCCTGGCTGCAGGCCGGCGCATGAGTGCGATCCACCAGGCGCAGGCTGCCTGAATCTGCGTACAACCAGAGGTGCCCGGCCTCCAGGCGGTAGGCATGGCGCTGGCGGATGCCGTCGATTTGCAGGGTGGCCCAACGGCCGTCGCTCTGGATGGTCTTCAGTTCGAGGTGGCGGCTGGCGACTTCAATCCGCAGCGGCTCGCCGGGAACCGCATGCAACGCCACCGGCCAGACCTGATCGTCCAGTGCGAGGCGATAGTGCAGGGGCACGCTGGCGTTGTTGCGCCAACCCGCCAATGCCACTGGATGCGCCTGTGCGGATGCCTGATAGAACAGCGCCGCGGCAATCGCCAGTTGTTCGGCGCTCGGCACCTGGCGCTGCAAACAGGGATGCTCGGCGAAATGCTGCTCGATGAAGCCGGTACTGAATTCGCCGCCGATGAATTGTGGATGTTGCAGCAGGCTGGCGAGCAAGCGCTGGTTGCTCTGTACCCCCAGCAGCACGCAGTCCTGTACGGCCCGCAGCAACTTGCGCCGGGCCTCTTCGCGGGTCTGGCCGTGGGCGATGATTTTGCCCAGCATCGGGTCGTAGAAGGGGCTGATGTCCTGGCCTTCGACCAGTCCATGGTCGACCCGCACGCCGTCCTGCAAGCACGGTTCCCATGCCACGATGCGTCCGGTCTGTGGCAGGAAACCTTGGGCTGGGTCCTCCGCGTACAAGCGCACCTCCATGGCATGTCCCTTGAGTTGCACGTCCTCCTGACGCAGCGGCAGCGCTTGCCCCTGGGCGATGTTCAACTGCCAGGCCACCAGGTCCAGTCCGGTGATGAGTTCGGTCACCGGATGTTCCACTTGCAGCCGGGTGTTCATTTCCAGGAAATAAAACTGTCCGCGCGCATCCAGCAGGAATTCCACCGTGCCCGCGCCGACATAGTTGACCGCGCGCCCGGCCTTGAGCGCCGCTTCGCCCATGGCCTGGCGCAACTGACTCGTCATCACGGGGCAGGGGGCCTCTTCGATGACTTTCTGGTGGCGACGCTGGATCGAGCAATCGCGCTCGCCAAGGTAGATCAGGTTACCGTGCGAGTCGCCGAACAGTTGCACCTCGACATGACGCGGTTCGATCAACGCCTGCTCGAGGATCAGCTCGTCACTGCCAAAGCCGTGCAAGGCTTCGGAGCGAGCGCTGCGCAGCTGTTGCTCCATCTCGCTGGCGCCGTGCACCAGGCGCATGCCACGCCCACCACCGCCGGCACTGGCCTTGATCATCAGCGGGTAGCCGATGCGGGCGGCTTCGCGGATGAGGGTGGCATCGTCCTGTTCGGCCCCTTGATAACCCTCGATGCAGGGCACGCCGGCAGCGAGCATGGCGATTTTCGACCGACGTTTGCTGCCCATCAGTTCGATGGCTTCGGGGCTGGGCCCGATGAAGGTGATGCCGGCGTCCTGGCAGGCGCGGGCGAAAGCGGTATTTTCCGAAAGGAAACCGTAGCCCGGATGAATGGCGTCAGCCCCGGTACGTCGGGCGGCGTCGATGAGCGCCTGGGTGTTCAGGTAGGACTGTTGCACCGGGGCCGGGCCGATGTTTACCGCTTCGTCGGCCATTTGCACATGCAGGGCATCGGCGTCGGCATCGCTGAATACGGCGACGGTGCGGTAGCCCAGAGCCTGGGCGGTGCGCTGGATGCGGCAGGCGATTTCACCGCGGTTGGCGATCAGGATTTTGCTGAATCCGGGCATGGTTCATTCCCTTTGATGTGCGGTGAATATGAAGGCCTCATCGCTGGCAAGTCGAATCGTCGCACCGCAGCTCCCACAGGTTTTGTGTGCGGCGCAGATCCCTGTGGGAGCTGGCTTGCCAGCGATGCTTTTAGGAGGCCCACCCCGGTTTCCGCTTTTGCACAAAAGCCAGGGTCCCCTCGACCCCTTCCGCCCCGGTCAGCGCGTCGCTGAACCATTCGGCTGCCTGATCCAGCAGGGCATCCGACGGTTGTCCGGCACTCGCCAGCAGAAGTTTCTTGGTCATCGCATTCGCTTGCGGCGCACAACACAGCACATGGGCCAGCACCTCATCGAGGCGCTCGGCCAACGCCTGGGCATCGTGCTCGACAAAATGCACCAGCCCCATCCGCCGTGCCTGGGTGCCGTCGAAACGTGCCGCGGTCAGGGCCAGGCGGCGGGCCTGGGTCAGGCCGATGCGCTGCACCACGAACGGCGCAATCTGCGCTGGCAACAGGCCGAGGCTGGTTTCCGGCAGGCCGAACTGCGCCTGGTGATCGGCCAAGGCAATATCGCTGACACAGGCCAGGCCGAAACCACCACCGAGCACCGCGCCCTGCAGGACAGTGATCACCACTTGCGGCGCGTGCTGCACCTCTTGCAGCAACGCACCGAACAACCGATTCAAATCGCGGTGCGCGCCCGGACCTTGAGTGCGTGCGTTGGCCATGTCCTTGATGTCGCCCCCGGCACAGAAATGCCCGCCGGCACCGCCGATCACCAAGGCCCTGATCCCCCGGTCATCGTGCACCGCCGCCAGCATCGCACGCAGTTCGCTGACCATTTGCAGGCTCATAGCGTTACGACAGTCCGGTCGATTGAGGGTGATGTGCAGCACACCGTTGTGCAGTTCGAGCAGCAGGGTCTGGCAAACCGGCAGGGTACTCATTTGTGTTTCCCCGGCAGGATGCCCATGAGCTTGCAGATGATCCCCAGCATGATTTCGTCGGCACCGCCGCCGATCGACACCAGGCGCACGTCGCGGTAGGCGCGCGCCACCGGGTTGTCCCACATGAAGCCCATGCCGCCCCAGTATTGCAGGCAGCTGTCGCTGACCTCGCGGCCCAGGCGACCGGCCTTGAGCTTGGCCATGGACGCCAGGCGCGTGACGTCCTGGCCCTTGATGTATTGCTCGGTGGCTTGATAGACCAGCGCCCGCAGGCATTCGATCTCGGTTTGCAACTCGGCCAGGCGAAAGTGAATGACCTGGTTGTCGATCAGCGCACTGCCGAAGGTTTTGCGCTCCTTGCAATACTCGATGGTGCTGTCGACGCAATATTCCAGGCCCTTGATCATGTTGGCCGCACCGAACAGGCGTTCCTCCTGGAACTGCAACATCTGCATCATGAACCCCGCGCCTTCATGACCAATGCGATTGCGCTGTGGCACCCGCACGTTGTCGAAAAACACCTGGGCGGTTTCCGAGCTGCGCATGCCGAGTTTGTCCAGGTGCGAACTGAGGCTGATGCCCGGGGTGGTCATCGGCACCATGATCAGCGACTTGTTGATGTGCGGTTTGTCGTCCGAGGTGTTGGCCAGCAGGCAGATGAAATCGGCGCTCGGCGAGTTGGTGATCCACATCTTGCTGCCGTTGATCACGTAATCGTCGCCGTCCTTGCGCGCGGTGGTTTTCAAGCCGGCCACGTCGGAGCCCGCGCCGACTTCGGAGACGCCGATGCAGCCGACCTTCTCGCCGCTGATGGCCGGGCGCAGGAACTCTTCGCGCAACTCATCGGAACCGAAACGCGCCAGGGCCGGGGTGCACATGTCGGTCTGCACGCCGATCGACATGGGAATCCCACCGCAATGAATGGTGCCGAACTCTTCGGCGGCGACGATCGAGTAGCTGTAGTCCAGGCCCATGCCGCCGAATTTTTCCGGTTTGCTGATGCCCAGCAGGCCGAGGTCGCCGGCCTTGCGAAAGATCTCGTGGATCGGAAAGCGCCCGGCCTTTTCCCATTCCTCGACGTAAGGATTGATCTCGTGATCCACGAATTGGCGAACGGTGCGACGCAGTGCTTCGTGTTCCTGGGTGAAGATCATTCTTGTTGTTCTCCTGACGAACCCGCTCGTTCCCACGCTCTGCGTGGGAATGCCTCAATGGACGCTCTGCGTCCGCTTCTGGGACGCGGAGCGTCCCGGGCTGCATTCCCACGCAGAGCGTGGGAACGATCAACTAAAAACGCGCGACACCGAAGCTGTTGGTTTGCAGCGAACGCACCTCGGCCTCGTGACAGATATCCAGCAAGTAACCGAGCAGGGTACGGGTGTCACGTGGATCGATCAGGCCGTCGTCCCACAGATTGGCGCTGCCATAAAGCGCCGTGGACTGGCTGTCGAGTTTCTGTGCGGTAACCTGTTCGAGCATGTCGAGCATTTTCGGGTCGGGCACCAGGCCGTCCTTGGCCTGCTTGGCCTCGGTGACGATGCGCAGCACCTTGCCGGCCTGGGCGCCGCCCATGACGGCGGTGCGGCTGTTGGGCCAGGCGAAGATGAAACGCGGGTCCAGGCCACGGCCGCACATCGCGTAGTTGCCGGCGCCATAGGAGCCGCCCACCACGATGGTCAGTTTCGGCACCCGGGCATTGGCCACTGCCTGGATCATCTTTGCGCCGTGCTTGATCACCCCTTGCTGCTCCGATTCGGTGCCGACCATGAAGCCGGTGGTGTTGTGGAAAAACAGCAGCGGTGTCTGGCTCTGGTCGCACAGCTGAATGAATTGCGCAGCCTTGCTCGCGCCCTTGGGTGTGATCGGACCGTTGTTGCCGATGAATCCGCAGGCGCGGCCCTGGATTTGCAGTTGGCCGCAAACGGTCTGCTGATCGAACTCGGCCTTGAATTCGAGGAAGTTCGAGCCATCGGCGATGCGGGCGATGATCTCGCGCACGTCGTAGGGTTTTTTCGGGTCATCCGGGATCAGGCCCAGCAATTGGTCGATGGGGTAGAGCGGCTCCTGCCATTGCCTGGCAGGCAACACCGGCAAGCGCGCATTCCAGGGCAGCAGGCTGACGATCTCGCGCACCTGGCGCACGCCGTCGGCGTCGTTCTCGGCCAGGTATTCGGCGGTGCCGGCGGTTTGCGCGTGCATCTGGGCGCCGCCCAGTTCCTCGTCGGTGGCGACTTCTCCGGTTGCCGCTTTCAAAAGAGGCGGGCCGGCCAGGAACAGCTTGGCCTTGCCGCGTACCACCACCACATAGTCCGACAGCCCCGGCTGATAGGCACCGCCCGCCGTCGCCGAGCCATGGACCACGGTAATCTGCGGCAGGCCCATGGCCGACATCCGTGCCTGGTTGGCAAAGCAGCGCGCGCCTTCGACGAAAATCTCCGCCGCATAATTGAGGTTGGCGCCGCCACTCTCGGCGAGGGTAATCACCGGCAGTTTGTTTTCCATGGCGATCTGTTGCAGGCGCAGGGACTTTTTCAGGCCCGAGGGGGAAATGGTGCCGCCCTTGATCGCACTGTTGTTGGCCACCACCAGCACCCGCACCCCCGACACGTAACCGATCCCGGCGATCAGGCCGCCGCCGGCCGAACTGCCGTCCTTGTCGTCGTGCAACTTGTAGCCGGCCAGGCTGGCCAGTTCGAGAAACGGCGCACCAGGATCGAGCAACAGGTTGAGGCGTTCGCGGGGCAGCAACTGGCCGCGTTTTTCGAACCTGGGCCTGGCCTCGGCAGCCTTGTCCAGCAGGTTCTGTTCAAGTCTGCGAACCTGCTCGAGGGCGTCCAGCATCGCCATGTGATGGCGGGCGAACTGTTCGCTGTGGGGGTCCAGTTGCGACTCGATCACCGGCATGGGTTATTCCTTGTCCTTGAGGACGTCAGGCAAGTACGCACGGTGAAAGCCGTTGTACGACTCGCTGTGGGTCGCCTTGTGAATCGGCCATGCCCGGCCGCCGAGGCTGGCCGCGCCGTCGATGCGCAGGGTGCTCCCGCTGATGAACGCCGCGGCCGGGCTGAGCAGGAAAACGATCGCCGCGCTGACTTCCGATTCGGTGCCGATGCGCTTGAGCGGCACGTGTTCCCGCAAGGTCGGAATCACCGCCTTGAACGCACCTTCGTAGGTGTCCATGCCGCTGGACGCGATCCAGCCCGGCGCCACGGCGTTGACCCGGACCCCGGCGTGCCCCCATTCGAAGGCGGCGGTCTTGGTCAGGTTGTCCATGCCGGAGCGCGCCGCGCCCGAGTGGCCCATGCCGGGCATACCGCCCCACATGTCGGCGAGCATGTTGACGATGGCGCCGCCGTGCTTGCTCATGGACTGGTTGAACACTTCCCGGGCCATCAGGAATCCGCCCAACAGATTGGTGCGCATCACCGTTTCAAAACCCTTCAGATTGATCGAGGCCAGTGGCGACGGGTACTGGCCGCCAGCGTTGTTGACCAGGCCGTGAATCGGGCCGTGCTTGCGGATAAATTCGCTGACAAGGTGCGTGACCGCTTCTTCTTCACGGATATCGCAGGTACCCCAGTCGGCCTTGCCGCCGTCTTCGGCGATCTCGGCCGCGACGGTTTTCAACTTGTCGGCCTTGCGCCCCACCAGCAGCACATGCGCACCGAGGGCCGCCAGCTCGTGGGCAGTGCAGCGGCCAATGCCACTGCCGCCACCGGTGACGATGATGGTCTGGCCGGCAAACAGATCGGCTTTGAAAATCGAATCGTAGGCCATGGCGGCAATCCTCTAGTTGACCTGGTCGGCGATGCGCTGCGGCACCGGTATCTGGATCTCCAGCAGTTGCTGGGCGAAGGCCTTGCCCTGCGGATCGATCCGCAGGCTGGCCACGCCGCCGCCACCCAAAGCGTTTTCCAGGAGGAAATTCAGGCTGTGGGTGGCGGGCAGGTACCAGCGCTCGACACGCCCGTGGATCGGGTCGAGGACATGGCTCATCCAGTCGACGATCACTGCCGGGGTCAGGGCTTCGGCAATCCACGGCAGGTACTGCGGCTCGCGGGCCATGACGCCGATGTTGCTGTGGTTGCCCTTGTCACCGGAACGGGCGACCGCAAGCTTGACCAAGGCGACGCTGGCGTCAGCCGGTCCCGTGGGTCGGGGTGGCTCAAATGGCACGGGCAGGTCGGCGCTGTCGAGCACATCGAGGGCGGGCAGGGCGCACGGGTGGCGCTGGCCCATGAGATCAATTTCCAGCGTGCAGGCGGTTTTGTCGATCAGGAACGAAAACAAGCGGATCAGCGGATACACCGTCGGCCGGCCGCCGACGATCCCGGTCAGCCCTGGCGCCATGCCGGTGGCGGCCTGGGCGATTTCCCGGGAGAACAGGATCAATGCCGGCTTGTGCGCATGGCGCACCGCGAGCTTGATCACCACTTCGCGGCTGTCCTGGCGCTGGCCGTGGGGGCCGTACGTGGCTTCACTGCCGAGCAGTTCAATGTTCACCTCGCTGTAGGGTGCCCAGCCGCGTTGGCTGAACATCTGCGAAGTCTTGTCGATGATCGCAGCGCTGACCCTGCGGGCCTTGTCGACCGCATCGATCCCGGCAATCAGGCAACTGGCGGTGCAGCGGAAACCGTCCGGGTACGTGGCGCTGACCTTGTACTGGGCGGTGGGCGGCAAGCCTTTTGCGCCATGCACCCGCACCGCGTTCCTGCCTTGCTGCACGAGTTTGACCTGGGTGAAATCGCAGACCACGTCGGGCAGCAGATAGGCCCGCGGGTCACCGATCTCGTAGAGCATCTGTTCGCCCACGGTCAAGGATGTGACCAGGCCGCCCGTGCCTTCGGGCTTGCTGACGATGAACTGGCTGTCGGCGCTGACTTCGACGATGGGGAAACCGATGTGCTCGTAATCGGGTACATCGCGCCAGTCGGTGAAGTTGCCGCCGGTGCATTGGGCGCCACATTCGATGATGTGCCCGGCCAGCGCCGCCTGGGCCAGTTTGTCGTAGTCGTGCCACGACCAACCGAACTCATGCACCAGCGCGCCACTGACCACGGCGCTGTCGACCACGCGCCCGGTGATCACGATGTCCGCCCCCAGGCGCAGGGCTTCGACGATGCCCGGCGCACCCAGGTAAGCGTTGGTCGAGACACACATCGGTGGCAGGGGGGCGGCGCTGAACATTTCATGAATGCCGAGGTGGGCCAGCTGTTTGAACTGCGGTTGCAGGTCATCGCCCAGCAGCACGGCGATCTTCAGCGCGACGCCAGCCTTGTCGCAGGCTGCCTGCAGGGCAGCGGCACAGGCTTGTGGATTGACCCCGCCGGCATTGCTGATGACGCGGATCTTTTGTTCGGTTAGTTGAGAGAGCAGAGGAGCGAGGACTTCGATGAAGTCGTTGGCGTAGCCGGCCTGGGGATCTTTCATCCGTGCGCCAGCCATGATCGACAGGGTGATTTCGGCCAGGTAATCGAAGACCAGGTAGTCCAGGCGCCCGCCTTCCACCAGTTGCGCGGCGGCGGTCGAGGTGTCGCCCCAGAAGGCACTGGCGCAACCGATGCGAATTGTTCTTGGCGCAGTCAACTCCATAACCACCTCCGGCAACAATGTTGGGAGACTACCAAGCAAGCGCTTGGTTTGTAAACGGCTCAACTATCTTCTGCCCGAGCGCTTGCTTGGTCCTCGCCAGTTGCTTAAATTGCCAGCGCAGCCCCAATGTTTTCGCGGGGAGCGTGGCATTGGACTGATCGACTGTAGGAGAGAACGGGTGGATGAGCAAAAAGCCTTGAGCGTCATGCGCGAGTTGGTCGACAGCGGGCAATTGACCGACCCGGACTGCGCCCGGGGCAAGTTGCTGCAAGTGGCGGCCCACCTGTTTCGCAACAAGGGTTATGAGCGTACTACCGTGCGCGACCTGGCCGGTGCCGTGGGCATCCAGTCGGGGAGTATTTTTCATCACTTCAAAAGCAAGGACGAGATCTTGCGGGCGGTGATGGAGGAGACCATTCTCTACAACACCGCGTTGATGCGTGCGGCCATCGCCGAGGCCGAAAACGTGCGCGAGCGGGTCCTGGCGCTGATTCGCTGTGAATTGCAGTCCATCATGGGCGGCAGTGGCGAGGCGATGGCGGTGCTGGTCTACGAATGGCGTTCACTGTCCGATGAGGGGCAGGCCAGGGTCCTGGCGTTGCGCGATATCTATGAAGACATCTGGCTGCAGGTGCTGGGTGAGGCCAAGAACGCCGGTTTTATCCGCGGCGATGTGTTTATCACCCGGCGCTTCCTGACCGGGGCGCTGTCCTGGACCACCACCTGGTTCCGTGCCGATGGCAGCATGAGCCTGGATCAACTGGCCGAGGAGGCCTTGATTCTGGTGCTGACGGGCAAATAAGACGTGTGTGCGGGTCGTAAGGAAACTGGCTAACTGGGCGAAACCGCCTGGCTTCAATGCATTGATGCAGTATTTCAGGGAGTGGGTTGTTTTGATGTCTTCGCCAATACGGACGGCTTCGCGATTTTTAATGGCAGTACTCGCGGCGTTATCAGTCATGCCGACCCAGGCCGCGCAACTGGTGCGCATCGGTGCCGCACACTTTCCGCCCTATACGGTACGCCCGGAGTCCGGTGCCGACACCGGCCTGTTGCCGCAATTGGTCGAGGCGCTCAACTCCCTGCAAAGCGACTACCGGTTCGTCTTGGTACCCACTTCCATTCCCCGCCGCTTTGGTGACTTCAAGCAAGGCCGGGTGGACATGGCGATTTTCGAGAATCCCGACTGGGGCTGGAGGGACATACCCCATACCAGCGTCGACATGGGCCTGGAAGATGCCGAGATCTTCGTCGCGCAACGCCTGCCCCAGCGCCAGCAAGGCTACTTCAGCGAGCTCTCCGGCAAGCGCCTGGCATTGTTCAGCGGGTACCACTACGAATTCGCCCACTTCAATGCCGATCCCAAGTACCTCGCCACTCACTACAACGCCACCTCGACCTATTCCCATGACAGCAACCTGCTGATGGTGCTGCGTGGCCGCGCCGATATCGCCCTGGTCACGCGGTCCTACTTGAGCGACTACTTCCTGCGCAACGCGAAAGTCGCCAATGAGTTGCTGGTGTCCGAGCGCGTTGACCAGATTTATCACCACTACGCCATTCTGCGCCCGACCGCACCGATCAGCGGCGAGGCCTTCAGCAAGTTGCTGCAAGGGTTGCGCGACAATGGCCAGATGCTGAAGATTTTCGACCCCTATAAAATCGCGGTATTGCCGGTGCCGGGTAACTGAGCGGACACCGCAGGTCGCGTATCGCTTAAATTTCCAGGCTCCACTCACGTCAACCGTTGACCTGTCGACGAATATCGTGAGCCCGACCCATGTCCAATCCGAATGTGCTGACTGCGCTGCCTTTACCCACCGGCAGCAATCTTGTAGCCGATGAAACCGCAACCGGGCTGAGCCTCAGTCTTGAAGGCCTGCCGCTGATCCAGTTGCAGCTGACGCGTGAGCCCGAGTTGTTGCTGCAGCTGCACGAGGGCGCAGCAATCCTCGACAATCGAGGCGTCTGGGCCGCTTGTTATTGGTTGTTCGCCCGTGACCCTGCTTGCCAGCGAGTGTTCTGGCAACTGGATGAAGTTCCGCCTGCCGCCTTGCTCAGCGCATTGCTGGTGCCTACCGAAACGGTTGGTCAATACCGTAGCGAACGCACCCTGTTCTGGCAGTTGCCACAGCCGTGGGTGGGCCACTCGCTGACGGGCTGTTACCCACAGCAGATGGTCATCAGCGGCGGCAAGCGCCACCCACTGCGTCCGCCGAAACCGCGTGGTGAGGTGTACAGGCGTTTCGATGCCCGGCTGGGGGCCTGGATTTCCTTGCGCACGGTGGATATCGACGAGGATCTTGCGCGCTTCAATCGCTGGCAGAACAGCCCTCGGGTGGCGAGTTTCTGGCAGGAGCAGGGCAGTCTCGAACAGCATCGGGATTACCTGGGCAAACTCCAGGACGATCCGCATACCCTGACGTTGATCGGTTGTTTCGACGATCAACCCTTTGCCTATTTCGAAGCCTACTGGGCCAAGGAAGATCGCATCGCACCCTTCTATGATGCGGATGATTACGACCGTGGCATCCATATGCTGGTGGGGGAAGAAAATCACCGGGGGCCGCACAAGGTGGCGAGCTGGCTGGCGGCGCTGGTGCACTACCTGTTTCTCGATGATTCACGGACCCGGCGGGTGGTCGCCGAACCTCGTGCCGACAACGCGAAGATGATCGGGCACATGCAGGGGCAGGGGTTTCACTGCGAGAAGGAATTCGACTTTCCACACAAGCGCGCAGCGTTGATGGCGCTGGGGCGCGAACGATTCTTTGATCGCTGTTCGTTGGCCTGACCCCAGAAGCGGCAGGAAAATCGTCCGATTGCCGTGCCAGGTTTCGGACGATTTTTCAGCTAGCGGTCCTTCGCTTCCTTGGCGTCCATTTCCGCATTGCGTTCGGCGACGCGTTTTCGCTGTTCATCGGTCAGCTCAACCTTGTGGGCGGTGTCGCGCAGCAACATCAGACCGCCAACGATAGAGCCAATGGCAATCACCAGAATCAACCAGGCATACCAGGGCATGGGACCTCCTTGAAAGCCGGTCGGCGGGCGAGGGTTTCGCCTGTCGAACGTGCATACCACTTTGAGCGATTGGGTTTCGCAGTGGTTCCATTCTATGCCTGTTCGGCGTCGTTCACCCTGCATTGTTGCCTGTCATGCCGCCTTCGCGAGCAGGCTCGCTCCCACAGTGGGAATGCGTTCGCCCAGACACTGCAAAAAACTGTGGGAGCGGGCTTGCCCGCGATGGGGCCAGTCCGAACACCGCTGTAACGCCGGTATAAATCCACTCTTTACGCTTTCTTTATGCCCCGCCACACCCCTCGGTCTCGTTCCTTTACAGCCTCCCTGCCGACAATACCTCCACACGCGGCAATACGCCGTAACACGGAGAACTTCCATGAGCGTTCTGGACGGAGTGTCACTGCTGTTGGCAGTGGGGCTGTTCATTTATCTGTTGGTTGCGCTGTTGCGCGCGGACCGGAACTAGGAGCGGCTATGCACAGTTATGACTATTGGCTGATCCTGGGGTTTTTCGCCCTGGTACTGGTGCCGGCGCCGTTTCTCGGGCGTTTCTACTACAAGGTCATGGAAGGCCAGCGCACCTGGCTGACCCCGATCCTGGGACCCGTCGAACGCGGTTGTTATCGCCTGGCCGGCGTCGATCCGCAGGCCGAACAGAGCTGGCAGAAGTACACCCTGGCCTTGCTCGCCTTCAACCTGGCGGGTTTTGTGTTGTTGTTCGCGATCCTGTTGTTCCAGGACCACTTGCCGCTGAACCCGCAAAACCTGCCGGGCCAGGAGTGGACGCAAGCGTTCAATACCGCCGTCAGCTTCATGACCAATACCAACTGGCAGTCCTATAGCGGCGAAGCGACCCTGAGCTACCTGAGCCAGATGGTCGGCCTCACCGTGCAGAATTTCGTCAGCGCTGCCACCGGTCTTGCCGTTCTGGTTGCGCTGTGTCGCGGCATCGGTCGCAAATCCACGGCATCGCTCGGCAACTTCTGGGTCGACATGACGCGCGCCACGCTCTACGGCTTGTTGCCGCTGTGCCTGTTGCTGGCGCTGTACCTGGTGTGGCAGGGCGTGCCGCAAACCTTCGCGCAATACGTAAATGCCGTGACTGTGCAGGGTGTCGATCAGGTGATCCCGCTGGGCCCGGCCGCCAGCCAGATTGCGATCAAGCAATTGGGCACCAACGGAGGTGGCTTCTTCGGCGTCAACTCGGCGCATCCGTTCGAGAACCCGACGGCCTGGAGCAACCTGTTCGAAGTCGTCTCGATCATCCTGATCCCGGTGGCGCTGGTGTTCACCTTCGGCCATTACGTGAAGGACCTGCGGCAGAGCCGCGCGATCATCGCCTGCATGCTGGCGCTATTCCTGATCGGCGGCGCGACGTCGTTGTGGGCTGAGTACCAACCCAATCCGACCCTGGCCAACGTCGCCGTCGAGCAGACTGCACCGCTGGAAGGCAAGGAGGCGCGTTTCGGTACCACCGCCACGGTGCTGTGGTCGGTGACCACCACGGCAGCGTCGAACGGTTCGGTCAATGGCATGCATGACAGTCTCAACCCGCTCAGCGGCATGGTCGCGCTGGTCAACATGATGGTCGGCGAAGTGATCTTCGGCGGCGTCGGCGCGGGGCTCTATGGCATGTTGCTCAACGTGCTGATCGCGGTGTTCCTCGCCGGCCTGATGATCGGCCGCACGCCGGAGTACCTGGGCAAGAAACTGCAGGCCCGGGAGGTGCAGCTGTTGGTGGTGACCTTGCTGGTCATGCCGATCGGCGTGCTGGTCCTCGGTGCGATCGCCGCCAGCCTGCCAGGGCCTGTGGCCTCGGTGAGCAACCCCGGCCCCCATGGTTTCAGCCAATTGCTCTACGCCTACACCTCGGCCAGTGCCAACAACGGTTCCGCGTTCGGTGGTTTCGGCGCCAACACTCCGTTCCACAACCTGATGCTGGGCCTGGGCATGTTGATCGGTCGCTTCGGCTACATCCTCCCGGTACTGGCCCTGGCCGGCAGCCTGGCGGCGAAGAAAACCGCGCCGATCGGGCAGAACAGCTTCCCGACCCATGGTCCGCTGTTCGTGACCCTGTTGACCGTGACCATTTTGCTTGTGGGCGGCCTGACCTTCCTGCCGACCCTGGCATTGGGCCCAATCGCTGAACACTTGAGTTTGGGCTTCTAAGGAGCTGATGATGAATATGCCCGCAATCAAACCGGTCGCTGCCAAGGCGCCGGAACAACTGAAAACCGCAATCTCGGCCCTGTGGCGCCCGGCGCTGGTACAAGCCTTCGTCAAGCTCGACCCGCGGCAATTGCAGCGCGCGCCGGTGATGCTGGTGGTCGAGCTGACCGCGATCCTCACCACCGTCCTCTGCTTCGTGCCGGACACCGCGGTACCGACCTTCGTCGCCGCGCAAATTGCCCTGTGGCTGTGGTTCACCGTGCTGTTCGCCAACTTCGCCGAAGCCCTGGCCGAAGGTCGCGGCAAGGCCCGCGCCGACAGTCTCAAGGCCGGCAGCGAAGGCTTGAGCGCCCGGCGCCAAACCAGCAGCGGCAGGTTTCAAGTGGTGCCGGCCGCCAGCTTGCGCAAAGGCGATGTGGTGCGCGTCGAAGCGGGGGAGATGATCCCCGGGGACGGCGAAGTGATCGAAGGCATCGCGGCGGTCAACGAAGCGGCGATCACCGGTGAATCGGCACCGGTGATCCGTGAATCCGGCGGCGACCGCTCGGCGGTCACCGGCAACACCCGGCTGGTGTCGGACTGGCTGTTGGTGAAGATCACCGCCAACCCTGGCGAGTCGACCCTGGACCGCATGATCGCCCTGGTCGAAGGCGCCAAACGCCAGAAAACCCCGAACGAAGTGGCGCTCGACATCCTGTTGATCGGCCTGACCCTGATCTTCCTGCTGGTGGTGGTCACGCTGCAGCCGTTCGCCCACTTCGCCAATGGCAGCCTGCCGCTGGTGTTCCTGGTGGCGTTATTGGTCACGCTGATCCCGACCACCATTGGCGGCTTGCTGTCGGCCATCGGTATCGCCGGCATGGACCGCCTGGTGCGCCTGAACGTGATCGCCAAGTCCGGTCGCGCGGTGGAAGCGGCGGGGGACGTGCACGTCCTGCTGCTGGACAAGACCGGCACCATCACCTTCGGCAATCGTCGTTGCTCGGCGGTGCATGCGGCGCCCGGCGTCACCGCCAGGGAACTGGCTGAAGGCGCCTTGCTGGCTTCGCTGGCCGACGACACCGCCGAAGGCAAGTCGATCGTCGAATACCTGCGCGGCACTCACCCGCAACCGGAGCCGGCTGCCGAGGCGCTGACAGCGGTGCCATTCAGTGCCGAAACCCGCTTGTCCGGTGTTGACTGTCAGGGGCGCGTGTACCGCAAGGGCGCCGTGGATTCGTTGCTGGCGTTCGTTGGCAAACAGCGTGCTGACCTGCCTGCGGCCCTGTCCCGGGAAATCGACAAGATTGCCCAGAGTGGCGGCACACCATTGCTGGTCTGCGTCGACGGCAAACTGCTGGGCGCGATCCACCTCAAGGACGTGGTCAAGCCCGGCATCCGCGAGCGTTTCGCCGAGCTGCGCAAGCTCGGGATCCGCACCGTCATGGTGACCGGCGACAACCCGCTGACCGCTGCGGCGATTGCGGCTGAAGCGGGCGTGGACGACGTGCTGGCCGAGGCCACGCCGGAGAAAAAACTGGCGCGCATCCGCCACGAGCAAAACGACGGTCGCCTGGTGGCCATGTGCGGCGACGGCGCCAACGACGCCCCGGCCCTGGCCCAGGCGGACGTGGGCATGGCGATGAACGACGGCACCCAGGCGGCGCGCGAGGCGGCGAACATGGTCGACCTCGACAGCGACCCGACCAAGCTGCTGGACGTGGTGCAGATCGGCAAGGAACTGTTGGTGACCCGTGGCGCGCTGACGACCTTTTCCATCGCCAACGACGTGGCCAAGTATTTCGCCATCCTGCCGGCCCTGTTTGCCGCCATCTACCCGCAACTGGGCGTGTTGAACGTCATGCAGCTGCACAGCCCGCAGAGTGCGATTCTCTCGGCGATCGTGTTCAACGCCCTGATCATCGTGGTGCTGATTCCCCTGGCGTTGCGCGGTGTGCGCGTGCAGGCGGCGAGTGCGGCAGCGTTGTTGCGGCGCAACTTGCTGATCTATGGCCTGGGCGGGATTGCGGTGCCGTTCGTGGGCATCAAGGCCATCGACATGCTGTTGACGGCGTTGCATCTGGTTTGACCCTGGGGCGGTGTGCCAGGCACACCGCTTTACCGAATTCGAGGATTTTGAAATGTCCACAATGATACGCCCGGCCCTGAGCCTGCTGGTCCTGATGACCCTGATCACCGGCGTCGCCTATCCCCTGGTGGTCACCGGCGTGGCCCAGGTCGCCTTCCCGGATCAAGCCAATGGCAGCCTGGTGCACGATGCCGACGGCAAGGTTCGCGGCTCATCGCTGATTGCCCAGGAATTCGTCGGCGACGCCTGGTTCCACCCGCGACCATCGGCCGGTGCCTTCGCCACCGTTTCGAGCAGCGCCAGCAACCTGTCGCCGAGCAACCCGGCCCTGGCCACTCGGGTGATCGACGACGCCAATAAGCTGCTGGTGCCAGGACAGGGAGCGGTACCGCTGGCAATGGTCACCACCTCCGGCAGCGGCCTTGATCCGCACTTGCCACCGGCGGCGATTGCCTATCAACTGGCGCGTGTTGCGGCGGCGCGCAACGTGCCGGTTGCGACCCTGCAGCAACTGCTGGACGCCCACATCGAGCAGCCATTATTAGGTCCGCCGGTTGTGAATGTGCTTGAGTTGAATCTGGCGCTGGAAAAGCTGTAGATCAAAAGATCGCAGCCTGCGGCAGCTCCTACAGAGATCTGGGCGACACCACGATCAATGTAAGGAGCTGGCGAAGCCTGCGATCTTTTGAGGCGCCACCCATTTATAGTCGAACAAGGCAAAGACAAATGAGCGACTCCGGCCGCGCCGACGCGCTGTTAGCAGACCTGCCCCGCAATGGCCGTGGCCGGCTCAAGGTCTTCCTCGGTGCCGCGCCCGGCGTCGGCAAGACCTACGCCATGCTGCAGGCAGCCCACACCCAGCTGCGCCAAGGCGTGAAAGTCATCGCCGGCGTGGTCGAGACCCATGGTCGCTTCGAGACCGAAGCGTTGCTCGGCGGCTTGCCGCAACTGCCCTTGGTGCGCTCGTTGTACCGTGGCGTGGAGCTCGAGGAAATGGACCTCGATGGTCTGCTCGCAGCCAAACCCAGGCTGGTGCTGGTGGACGAACTGGCCCACACCAACGCCCCCGGCAGCCGTCACGAAAAACGCTGGCAGGACATTCAGGAACTGCTCGCTGCGGGCATTGACGTGTACACCACGGTCAACGTCCAGCACCTGGAAAGCCTGAATGACCAGGTGCGCGGCATCACGGGCGTACAGGTGCGCGAAACTCTCCCGGACTGGGTGTTGCAGGAAGCGTACGAACTGCTGCTGATCGACTTGCCGCCACGGGAGTTGCTCGAGCGTCTGCGCGACGGCAAGGTCTACGTGCCGGAGCAGGCACGGGCGGCGATCGATGCGTTTTTCTCCCAGACCAACCTGACCGCCCTGCGCGAACTGGCGATGCAAACGGCCGCCGCCCAGGTCGATAACGACCTGACCCAGGGTTACCGGCAGATGGGGCAAGCGGCGCCCACGGTGCGCGGTCGCTTGTTGGTCGGCGTCGATGGCGATACCCAGGCCGAACGCCTGGTGCGTCATGCCAGCCGCGTCGCCCAACGTCGGCATCTGCCGTGGAGCCTGGTGCATGTGGATAACGGCAGCGTGCGTGACGAGCAGTCGCGGCTGCGCCTGCAGAGTGCCCAGCAACTGGCCGAACGCCTCGGCGGTGAAGTGGTGCTGCTGCGGGCCGGCGAGGTGGCCAAAACCCTGATCCAGCACGCCGCCGAACGCCGCGCCAGCCTGGTGCTGGTCGGCCAGTCGCGGCCGCGCCTGCGTCGTCGATTGTTCGGTGGCGGTCTGGCGGCGCGCCTGCTGCGCAATGCCCGCGGGCTGGAAATCAACGTGCTCGACACCGAGCATGAACAGCATCAGCCACGCCAGCGTTCGATGCAGTCGCAGGTAGGGTTCGACTACGCCCTGGCCGTGGTGGCGACGTTGTTGGCCAGCGCCCTGGCCTGGGCGGTGGCGAGTGTGTTGCCGTTGCCGAACATCTCACTGGTGTTCCTCGCCGCCGTGTTGCTGGTGGCGGTGCGCAGCAGTCTTGGCCCGGCACTGGCCTGTGCGGCGCTGTCGTTCCTGACCTACGATTTTCTGTTCATCCCGCCGAATTTTTCCTTCAGCATCCAGCGCGAAGAAGACGTGCTGACCTTGCTGTTCTTCCTGCTGATGGCGGCCCTCACCGGCAACCTCGCGGCACGCCAGCGCCGGCAATTGCAGGCTCTTCGTGATACCCAGGAAGAGACCAGCGAACTGCTCGACCTGTCGCGCAAACTCACCGCCGCCACCGATCGTCAGGCGGTGGTCAGCGCGGCGGCCCAGCACCTCAACGGCTGGAGCGATGTGCAACTGTGCCTGCTCGACCGCGACGGCCAGAGCGGCTGGAAAGTCGAAACCGGTGGCCCGCTGGAATTCACCGAAGCCGAACGCGCCGCGGCGGATTGGGCCTGGCAGCACGATCAACCGGCGGGCGCGGGCACCGGGACCTTGCCGTTCGGTCGTTGGTGGTGGTGGCCATTGTCGGTGGAGGAGGGGCCGCTGGCGCTGCTCGGTGTGTGTGCGAAAGAAGGCCAGACCTTGAGCGGCCAGCGTCGGCGTTTGTTGACCGCGTTGAGCCAGCCGCTGGCCCAGGCGCTGGCCCGTGCACAGCTGGCCGATGACCTGGAAGCCGCGCGGTTGCACGGCGAAACCGAACAACTGCGCAGTGCCTTGCTGGCGTCGGTGTCCCATGATTTGCGCACGCCACTGACCTCCATGCGCGGCAGTATCGACAGCCTGCTGGCCCTCGGCGAAGCCATTCCCCTGGAGGATCGCCGCGAGTTGCTCGAAGGCACCCGCGATGAGGCCGAACGCCTCGACCGCTACATTCAAAACCTGCTGGACATGACCCGCCTCGGTCACGGCGCGTTGAAGCTGGCGCGGGACTGGGTATCGCCGGCGGACATCGTCGGCAGTGCGCTCAATCGCCTGCGCGCGGTATTGGCGCCGTTGCAGGTCACTACCGAAGTGCCGGCGCAACTGCCGCTGCTGTTCGTCCACGCCGCGCTGATCGAGCAGGCCTTGGTCAACGTGATGGAAAACGCTGCGCGCTTCTCGCCGTCCCACGGGCGCCTGCAAGTGCGCGCGGGGGCTGATGACACGGAGCTGTTTTTCTCGGTCAGCGACGAAGGGCCGGGGATTCCGGAAGCGGAGCGGGCGAAGATTTTCGACATGTTCTACACCGCCGCCCGCGGCGACCGTGGCGGACAGGGTACCGGGTTGGGATTGGCGATCTGTCAGGGCATGGTCGGTGCCCATGGCGGGCGGATCAGCGTTGCCGAGGGTATCGAGGGACGCGGCACCTGCATCACCTTGCACCTGCCGTTGCAGGCTCAGCCAGGCTATGAAAGTGAAGCCTGATCGTGCTTGCGTTACTCTCTTGCCACTTCTTTGTGTTGATGTGAATCCATGAGCCAGACCGCGACCATCCTGGTCATCGACGACGAACCTCAAATCCGCAAATTCCTGCGCATCAGCCTCGCTTCCCAGGGCTATAAAGTGCTGGAAGCCGGTACCGGCACCGAAGGCCTGGCGCAAGCGGCATTGAACAAACCGGACTTGCTGGTGCTCGACCTCGGCCTGCCGGACATGGACGGCCAACAGGTGCTGCGCGAGTTTCGCGAATGGTCGACGGTGCCGGTGCTGGTGCTCTCGGTGCGTGCCGCAGAAGGGCAGAAAGTCGAGGCGCTGGACGGTGGCGCCAATGACTACGTGACCAAGCCCTTTGGTATCCAGGAATTCCTCGCGCGGATTCGCGCGCTATTGCGTCAGGCGCCGGTGGGCGAGGCCCAGCAAGCGGCGCTGACTTTCGGCCCGCTGACGGTGGACCTGGCCTATCGCCGGGTATTGCTCGATGGCAGCGAAGTCGCGCTGACCCGCAAGGAGTACGCGGTGCTGGCGCAATTGGCACGGCACCCCGGACGGGTCATCACCCAGCAGCAACTGCTCAAGGACATCTGGGGGCCGACCCATACCGAAGACACGCATTACTTGCGGATCGTGGTTGGGCACCTGCGCCAAAAACTGGCGGATGACCCGACGCAGCCGCGGTTCATCGTGACCGAGGCGGGGGTGGGGTATCGGTTGTTGAGTGAGGGTGGCCTCTAGTTTTGTGTTGCCCGATCCGGCCCCATCGCGAGCAGGCTCGCTCCCACAGGGATCTCGGCGCTCACACAAGACCCTTGTGGGAGCGAGCCTGCTCGCGATGGGGCCCTCACATTCACTCGAGAACCTCAGGAATCCCGCTCATTCTCATAGCGATCCAGCGTATCGCGCGCAATCTCGCGTCCCAGCGCGATCAACTCCGGCGCCTTGTAGAACTCGAAAAACCGGCATACCCGCTTCGGCACGTTGATCAGGATGTCCGGCGGATACCCGGCGATCTTGTATTGCGCCAATGAGGTCTGCATCACCTCGAAACTCTGGTTGATCAAATCCAGCAGGGACGCCGGCCCCACGTTGTCGATGATGAACGACCCGGTCGCGGACTTCGGCGCACCGTCGCGTTCAGGTGCGGCCGCCGGTTGTTGGGCTTCCGGCTTGGCAGACTCGACCCAGGGGTTGATCTCCGCCGCCTCGGCCATCAACGCTTCCTTCTCCAGTAGCAGCAATTGTTCGGCCTGCTTGCGCCGGAACGGCATCTTCGAGCCCAGGGAACTGATCAGGCTGTCGAAGCGGGTCTTGAACGCGGCCGGGCGCTGGATCACTGGCAACTGGTAGTGACGCTGGTTGGTGGAGTTGAGGTTTACGGCGATGATCAGGTCGCAATGGCTGGACACCACCGGCACGATCGGCAAGGGGTTGAGGATGCCGCCATCGACCAGCATGCGATTGCCCTGCATCACCGGCGTAAACAGGCTGGGAATCGCCGCCGAGGCACGCATGGCCTGGTGCAGGCAGCCTTCCTGGAACCAGATTTCCTGCTGGTTGGTCAGGTCGGTGGCCACCGCCGTATAGGGGATGCGCAGGTCTTCGATGTTGATTTCGCCAACGATCTTGCGGATCTGCCCGAAAACCTTTTCCCCGCGGATGGCCCCCAGGCGAAAACTGACGTCCACCAGGCGCAACACATCGAGGTAATCCAGGCTTTCGATCCAGTCGCGATAATCATCGAGTTTGCCGGCGGCGTAGATCCCGCCGACCACCGCCCCCATGGAACAACCGGCGATACAGGCGATATCGTAGCCACGCCGCTCGATTTCCTGGATGACGCCGATATGGGCATAACCCCGGGCTCCACCCGAGCCCAACACCAGTGCGACACGCTTTTTCATTGATCGCCCTCGTCTGAATGGTTCAACAATGCACCCAACGAGGGGCGCGCTTCAATCGTCAGGTCGTTCGGCCGCGCGAATGGGTCGTTTTTTCGACACTCCCTGGCGGCAGATGGGTATTCTCGCCTCGCGGGATTTGCGTTGGCGATGAACGGCACTTTTTGCCCGCCAGACCGTCCTACCTGCATGACTGTTTACCTATCTTGAGGTGTAAGAAATGAAAGCCTGGATCTGCGTGCCACTGATTGCCCTGGCACTGGCCGGTTGTGCCGGCAAAACCGCTTACCGCGACAGCTGCGGCAGCCAGCTCGATGCCGCATGGCGTGAGCTGGACCTGGCCAAGGCCGAAGGTTTCGCCGGGACCGTCAGCTACTCCAAGGCGTTGTCGCTGCTGACCGCGGCCAAGACCCAGCAGCAATTCGAAGGCTTCGAGGGCTGCTCGAAGAAGGCCGAGAAGGCGCGTTTCTACATTCGTGAATCGCGCGCAGGGCGATAGAAGAGAAGCAGCTATAAGTTATAAGCTGCAAGCTACAAGTCAGTTCGCTTGAAGCTTGAAGCTTGCCGCTATTTACGGAGTAAATTCCATGATCGACAGGTTGGTGGCCCGGGTCCTGGGCCTGGAAGTTCGTCTGCTGGCCTGTCAGGCACGCTTGAGTGCCCACACCGACCCTGAGGCCCTGCACGACTTGCGCACCACGGTGCGCCGGTTGCGCAGCCTGTTGCGGCCGTTGCGGGGCTTGCCCGGGGTCGAGCAGCTGGAAGTGGCGGCATCCGGGGTGGGCGACCTGACCACGCCATTGCGCGATCGCGAGGTGTTGGCGGCTTACTTGCTCGAGCACGATCAAGCACCAGCCGCGCAGCGGCGCATGGTGCAAATGGCCAAGGCGTATCCCGCGGTGGCGACCAGTAGCGAGCTTGCGCAGCTGCTGATGATCCTCGATGCCTTCCCGCGATTCCTGCGCGCTGCCCAGCGCCAGGGGTTGCTCAAGGGGATCGGCAAGCGCATCGAAAAGCGCCTGGGCAAACAGTGGAAGAAACTCGACACCGCCCTGCACGATCCGGCCCATGACCGTCATCGTTTGCGCCTGCTGATCAAGCGCGTGCGGTATGGTATCGATGCCTACCCCGAACTGGATCGCCTGCCCAAGGCCGCCATGCCCAGGTTGAAAGCGGCCCAGGGCGCCCTGGGGGACTGGCACGACTGTGTGCAGTGGCTGGCCATGGCCGAACAGGAAGCCGATTTGCAGCCTTGTGTCGCCGCTTGGCAAGCCACCATGGCCGAGGCCGAACAACGCGCCGACCGGGTGCTGGACAAGCTCAGCAAGGCCTGTTTCAAATCCTGACACCACCACGGCCCCCGTAGGAGCTGCCGCAGGCTGCGATCTTATGATCTTTGTTTTTAAAATCAAAAGATCGCAGCCTGCGGCAGCTCCTACACAGGCGCAGGCGGCTCATCTGTCAGTCAATTTGACCGGAATAGGCACTGTACAGCCCCGGTGAGCTGGTTAAGATTCCTTCATCCTTTTCCTGCCTTGAGGTCTTCATGCGCTTTTGCGATCTGCTCGACGCTGTCCGCCGTCAGCCACTGGAACTGTCGATCCCGGCTGGATGGGCGCAAGGCCGCGCCAGTTTCGGCGGCCTGGTGGTTGCCCTGCAATACGAAGCCATGCGCGCCAAGGTGCCGGCGGACCGGCCGGCGCGCTCGCTGGCGATCACCTTCGTCGGCCCGGTCGAACCCGACGTGCCGGTCAGTTTTGAGGTCGAGGTGTTGCGCGAGGGCAAGGCTGTAAGCCAGGTGCTGGGCCGGGCGATGCAAGGCGGCCAGGTGGTCACTCTGGTCCAGGGCAGCTTTGGCGCCTCGCGTCCATCGGAAGTAGCGGTGCAAGCTGTGCCGGCGCCAGCGATGAAGCATTGGGACGACTGCCAGGAGCTGCCCTACATCGAGGGCGTGCTCCCGCAATTCATGCAGCACCTGGCGATGCGCTGGAGTGTTGGCGGGTTGCCGTTCACCGGCAATACCTCCCGTCAAATGGGCGGCTGGGTGCGCTTGCGCGGTGATGTGAAGGAGGAGCCAGTGACCGAGGCGCACATCCTGGCGCTGGTGGATGCCTGGCCGCCGGCCCTGATGCCGTTCCTGAAGAAGCCGGCGATGGGCAGCACGTTGACCTGGACCATCGAATTCGTCCAGCCGTTGCTGGAGCTGAGCACCCTGGACTGGTGCAAATACCTGGTCGAAACCGAGCATGCTGCCGACGGCTACGGCCATGCCGCCGCGAAGCTGTGGGACGTGGAAGGGCGGTTGATCGCCATGAGCCGGCAGACGGTGACGGTGTTCGGCTGATCAATGACGACGGTGGCGCTCCTTCCAGGCGCGCCACCAGCCGCCACTGAGGAAATATCGCGGGAAGGTCAAAAATTGCTCGACCAGCAAGCGTGACACCGCATCCTTGCGATCGCTGAACGGCTCTGAAGCTTGCGCCTCCAGAGTATGGCCATGGCGTTGCAAGCCCAGGGCGGCAATCACACCGATGACGCCGATGGCGAAATTGGCCAGGTTCAGGCTGAACACCCCGCAGGCGATCAGCAGGAAGGCGACGATGAACAACGGCACGGCAATCAGGTGCAACACCAGATTGGCCGGGTGCTGGTGATTGTTCGGGTACGCACGCCATTGCCAGGCGGGAAGGTTGTGGTGACGTTTACCCATGATGCCGATCCTCGATCCATGTTGAACTCATGAATCAAGGATAGGCCCGGTAAGTGCAGGCGGCGAATCAAGCCTGGCTATCGAAGCGATAGCGGTCATGTTCAATATCGATGTTACAGCTTGAGCTGCCCGATCGCCGTGCTCAACTCCCCGGCCAACACCGCCAGCTCATCACTGGTGGTTGCCGAACTGACGGTCTGGCGCACCGTGTTCTCGGTCACGTCGCGGATGCTCACCACCGCCCGGTTCATCTCTTCGGCCACCTGGCTTTGTTGCTCGGCCGCCACGGCGATCTGGGTGTTGCTTTCGCGCATCTGCGCCACGGCCCCGGTGATCTGCGCCAAGGCGGCTCCAGCTTCCTGGGCCTGCTGTACGCATTCGTCGGCCTTGAATGAACTCTCCTGCATGAAGTCCACCGCGTCGCGAGTACCTGATTGCAAGGCGGACACCATCACGGTGATTTCATCGGTGGAGGTTTGTACACGCTTGGCCAGGTTACGCACTTCATCGGCGACCACCGCAAAACCACGGCCCATTTCACCGGCCCGGGCCGCTTCGATCGCGGCGTTCAGCGCCAGCAGATTGGTCTGCTCGGCAATGCTGTGGATCACATTGACCACGCCGTTGATCTTCTGGCTGTCCTCGGCCAGGCGCTGGATCATCTCGGCGGTCTGTTGTACCCCGGTAGACAGCCCGGCAATCGATCGCTGCACCCGCATGACCACTTCCTGTCCGCTGCCGGCCAGGGTGTCGGCAGATTGCGACAGGTCGCGGGTGGCACCGGCGTGCTGGGCGATGTGATAGACGGTGGCGGTCATTTCATTGATCGCCGTTGCCGCCTGATCGGTTTCGCTCTGCTGGCCGAGCATGCCGTGACGCACCTCATTCATGCTCGAGGCCAGGCGTGCGGCGCCTTCGTCCAGTTGTCGGACCGTGCTGGCAACGGTGTTGACCACGCCCTGGTAACCGGCCTGCATGGCGTTGAACGCATTGGCCATCTGCCCGACTTCGTCGCTGCAGGTCAGCGGGACGCGGGCCGACAGGTCGCCGGTTTTTTCAACATGGAGCATCACGTCTTTGAGGGTATTGAGCTGACTGAGCAAAAAGCGGATCAACAACTGTGAGGCACCGAGCATCGCCAGCATCAGGATGAACACCGCCAGGGCATAGTTGGCAGCACGCTCGCCGAGCACCTGGCCCAGGCTTGGGCCATGGGCAACCAGCGCAACCCGCTGGCCATCCGCGCGGGTGAAGACTTCGGCGCCGATCGGCAGCTTGTCGCCGAAATACGGCAGCGCGTCGATCTCGACCCAGCCGTTGGCGTCGGCCAGCGCCTGCAATGGCTGTCCGTTCAGCTGTGGTACCTGGCCGCGATCGAACGTCAGCAGGTTCTCGACCCTGGGCAGCGGCTGCCCGGCCGGCCAGGCCGCAAGCAATCGTGCCTGGGCCTCGGCCGATGCACGGGCGGCATGGCTACGGGCCTGTTGTTCGAGTTGCACGGCATAAAACACCAGCAGCAGCGTGGTGACGAAGGCGACGGCATTCACCGCCCAGAATTTGTACTTCAGCGAGATGTTGCTAAGCCAGGCACCCATGGAGGTCTTCTCTGATAGCGGAAACAGTTTTGGCAAGGTGCCATTATTGTGCCGCTATTGTTGGGCAGAACGCTTGATGCAGGTCAAGATTGCGAGCCCTGCTTGCAAGCCGCCATCGCCGGGCGTAATGCGTTATCCTGCGCGCCCTGAAAATTTACCTGCTACAGGATCCGCCCCCATGAAAGCCGCCCTCATCGAACTCATCAGCAACATCAGCTCCGGGTGCATGGCCGATGACGAAATCGAGAAAGTCGCTGACGAAGCGGCCCAGGCTTACGCAGATCCTGCGGCTTTCCTCGGCGCCAACCCGGACATCAACTACGACGACAGCTTCCCGATCCCGCTGGGTGAGTGGGTAGTGGTTGGCAGCCTGCCCGAGACCGTGCTGTTCCAGGCCGACACCTATGTGGACCTGTTCGCCCAGATCGTCGCCTCGTTCGGCCCGGGAGTGGAGTTCAATCTCAAACCCAAGCAGCTGGCCAAGACCGAAGCCCTGACCGCGCTGAATCGCATCCAGGTGCAGATGAGCAGCCTGAACAAGGAAAACGGCGGTTACACGCTGATGAACTTCAGCCAGTTGCTGGACGATGAACTGCAAGTGGTACTGGTCTACGGCAATGCCGTGCCACGGGTACTCGAGCTGTGCGCCGAAGTCGGCATCGCCGCCGCGCCCTCGCTGGAAGCCTTGAAAGTGGCGATCCACGTCTGAACCGGTAAAGCTGTCAAAAAAACGGAACCCTGGTCAGGGCCGGCTATCCTAAGAGGGCATATCACTCTTCGGGAGCGTCATCATGGGTTCCACGTTCAACAGCCTGGTTGGCTTGATCATTCTTGCCTTGGACATCTGGGCAATCATCAACGTGTTGAAAAGCGGTGCCGAAACCGGGATGAAAATCTTCTGGGTGCTGTTGATCCTGTTGCTGCCGGTTCTGGGCCTGATCATCTGGGCGATTGCCGGTCCCCGGGGGAACGTGCGCGTCTGACCGGGAACACCGTCTGTACCGGGCGTCAGGCAGCCTTTGCTGACGCCTGCTATTGTTGATTCGCCGGAACATTTACCCCGCGTCCAGGGTCGAGATAGGTGTAAGCCCATCCATGGGTTTTATCGAGGAGGCACCGATGCAAAAGTGGAAAGTCACTTTCGTGGATGATCATGGTGAATTGATCGACGAAGTCTTCGAGTGCGAGGAGTGCCCGAGTCACGAAAAGGCCGCCAAACTCATCAAGGAACGGTTCCTTCCCGTGGCCGCCGAACTGGATCTGAACGATCTGGAGGGGCGCACTTCCGATGCAGGCGTCAAAAGCCTGAAAGCCCAGAACAGTATTGAAATTCGCAGCATCACCCCCGTCTGAACCTCTTCTCGTTATCGACTACAACAGAACCAGGCCTTGGCAGCGGCTCTATCTTGGGGCTACTCTGCAATCGAGATCAGCGAATGGATCGCTAAGGTCTGGTCTTGTCAGCTCCATGCTTGTTTCCCGTCGACATCGGGTTGTCGATTGGTGCGCACCCTTGGGTTCGCACACTGGGAGTACGGAAAGTCTATCCATCAGTTTGAGGAGGACGTTTCATGAGCACAGCCTATCAAGAAGACATCAGCAGCAGTGTGCTGCGCCGCATGAAAGAAGGCGGTTTCGACTTTTCCCGGTTCCATCCCATCGAGTTCTACGCCATTTTTCCGGACGAGGAGCGGGCACGCAGAGCGGCAGGTCATTTCCACCGTGGTGAATCCCTGGATGCGCAAGTCAGTGTGCGCGACGATGGCGCCTGGGCGCTGGAGTTGTGCAAGGTCATGTATGCCACTTACGACGACATTGGCGATTTCGAACAGGGTTTCGAGGCCGTGGTCGAGCCACTGGGCGGCATCATTGAAGGCTGGGGTGTGAAACAGGAGGTACGAGGGCGACTCGCATAAACCTATGAACAGTGACAACCAGCAATGACGGCTGACCTTCGGGTTGGCCGTTTTCGTTTTTGCCGATGGCAATCGAACACGGGCGCCCCTTCACCGGCAAGCCGGCGCCCAGCGTCTATGCTGGTGATGGGCGACAACAACGCCTTGCAATGAAGCGGGGGCAGTCAGGTTGGGGCATTTGCCGCACAGGATTGGTGCGGTGCTCGCGTGGTGATTATCCAACCGATTGAAAAATAAGCGTTTCTGCCGATGGCACGGGCCTTGCGAAGGCCTGGATGTCCGGGTGACAAGGAGTACGGCATGATCCGCACCTATTTTGATGAGATGTACGATGCCGGCGGCCAGGTCCGCCCGCATTATCGGGAGTTTGCCCGTTGGCTGGCCGAGACGCCTGACGAGCTTCTGGCACAACGGCGACGCGAGGCCGATCTGTTATTTCATCGCGCCGGGATTACCTTCACGCTCTACGGTGATGAGCAGGGGACAGAGCGCCTGATTCCCTTCGACACCATCCCGCGCAGCATCCCCGCCAGTGAATGGCGCGTGGTCGAGCGCGGCTGTATCCAGCGGGTCAAGGCGTTGAACATGTTCCTCGCCGACCTGTACCACGAGCAGCGCATCATCAAGGCCGGAATCATTCCGGCCGAGCAGGTGCTGGCCAATGAGCAATACCAGTTGGCAATGCAGGGGCTGGACCTGCACCGCGATATCTATTCGCACATTTCCGGTGTCGACCTGGTGCGCGACGGCGACGGCACCTACTACGTGCTCGAGGACAACCTTCGAACACCGAGCGGCGTCAGCTACATGCTCGAAGACCGCAAGATGATGATGCGCCTGTTCCCCGAACTGTTTGCGGCCCAGCGCATTGCCCCGATCGACCACTACCCGAACCTGTTGCTCGACACCCTGAAAAGCTCAAGCCCCATCGATAACCCGAGTGTCGTGGTGCTGACGCCGGGGCGCTTCAACAGCGCGTTCTTCGAGCATGCGTTCCTCGCGCGGGAAATGGGCGTGGAGCTGGTGGAGGGTGCGGATCTGTTCGTGCGGGACGACAAGGTATTCATGCGCACGACCGACGGGCCGAAAGCCGTCGACGTGATCTACCGCCGTCTCGACGATGCCTACCTCGACCCGCTGGCGTTCAATCCCGACTCGATGCTTGGGGTTCCGGGGCTGCTGTCGTCCTATCGTTCCGGCAATGTCGTGTTGGCCAACGCCATCGGTACCGGGGTGGCGGACGACAAGTCGGTGTATCCGTTCGTCACCGACATGATCCGTTTCTATCTGGACGAAGAACCGATCCTGAAAAACGTACCCACGTGGCAGTGTCGCAACCCTTCTGAACTGTCCCACGTGCTGGCCAATCTTCCAGAGCTGGTGGTCAAGGAAACCCAGGGCTCCGGCGGTTACGGAATGCTGGTGGGGCCAGCAGCGACCGCGGCGGAAATCGAAGCCTTCCGCGCGCGCATCATCGCCAAGCCCCATGCCTACATCGCACAGCCGACGCTGTCGCTGTCGACCTGTCCGACCTTTGTCGAAAGCGGCATCGCGCCACGCCACATCGACCTGCGTCCGTTTGTATTGTCTGGTCGTGAAACCCGGGTCGTGCCCGGCGGTTTGACCCGTGTCGCCCTGCGCGAAGGCTCCCTGGTGGTGAACTCCTCCCAGGGTGGCGGAACCAAGGACACCTGGGTGGTCGAGGATTGAAGGAAGCCTGACATGTTAAGTAGAACTGCCTCGGATCTGTATTGGATGTCACGTTACCTGGAGCGGGCGGAAAACCTCGCACGGATGCTCGACATCAGTTATTCGCTGTCGCTGATGCCCCAGGATGGCCGTGGTAACGGCCTGCACGAATTGGCCATGCCGTTATTGATTACCGGCACCCTGGACGATTACCTCGAACGCCACGGCGAGCTGCATGCCGAACGGCTGTTGCATTTCTTCGCCCTGGACGCGGCCAACCCGGCCAGCATCTACAGCTGCCTCGGTGCCGCACGGGCCAGTGCTCATGCAGTGCGTGGCCGCATCACCGCCGACATGTGGGAAAACATCAACGCCACCTGGCTTGAGATTCGCGGCATCGCCGAACAGGGCCTGAGCCGCTATGGCATGAGCCGTTTCTGCGAATGGATCAAGGAGCGTTCCCACCTGTTCCGTGGCGCGTCCTACGGCACCATCATGCGCAATGACGCGTTCCGCTTCATACGCCTGGGGACGTTCATCGAAAGGGCCGACAACACGTTGCGTCTGCTCGATGCCCGCTACGAAATGGCCGGCGATCAGGCCGAAGCGGTCAGCGACGGCACGGCCCACGCCTACTACCAGTGGAGTGCATTGCTGCGCGCCTTGTCGTCGTTCGAGGCGTACACCGAGATCTACCGTGACGCCCCCGGTGCCCGGCATGTGGCCGAGTTGCTGTTGCTGCGGGCCGATGTACCGCGCTCCTTGCGGGCCTGCACCGAAGAAATCGACCAGATCCTCGCGCAACTGCCGGGGGCCAATGGCCGCCCCGCACAGCGCCTGGCGGCAGAGATGGACGCGCGCTTGCGCTACACCGGCATCTCCGAAATCCTCGACGAAGGCCTGCATGCCTGGTTGACCGAGTTCATCCCGCTGGTGCGCCAGTTGGGTAACGCCATTCACAGTTCCTATCTGGAGGCTGCATGAGACTTTCCATAAGCCACGAGACCACCTATCACTACGAGGATCAGGTGCGGGCGAGCATCCAGTACCTGCGGCTGACCCCCCACGACAGCGAGCGCCAGCACGTGCTCAGCTGGCAGCTTGATCTGCCGCGGCCGGTGCGCGCGCAACTGGATCCGTTCGGCAACATCCTGCATGTGCTGACCCTGGACGAACCCCACGAGGCGATCATCATCGGGGCCCGCGGCCAGGTCGACATCGACAAGTTGCGCGAAGCCGAGCACGAGAGCCAGTCGGCATTGCCGTTCCTGCGCTTCACCCGGCTGACCGAAGCCGACCCGGCGCTGCGCGCGTTCGCCGACAAGGCCTGCAAGCAGCGCCGCGACCGTACGGCGCTGATCGACTTGATGCATGGCCTGAACCAGCACATGACCTACACGCCGGGCGCCACCGAAGTGGACACCAGCGCCGCCCAGGCTTTCGCCGGGCGTTCGGGCGTGTGCCAGGACCACACCCACGCGTTCCTCGCCTGTGCCCGCAGCCTGGGCGTGCCGGCGCGTTATGTGTCGGGATATTTGTACAGTGAAAACAGCGAGCATCTGGCCAGCCATGCCTGGGCCGAAGCCTGGCTCGATGACGCCTGGTACAGCTTCGATGTGACCAATGAACTGGCGCGTCCCGAGCGCCATCTGAAACTGGCGGTGGGCCTGGATTACCTGGACGCCTGCCCGGTGCGCGGCATGCGTCGCGGGGGTGGGTGTGAGCAGATGCATGCGAAGGTGTTCGTATCGCCAACGCCTGTGCCGGTGATCTCGGTGCAACAACAGTAAGGCGCTAATCCCTGTAGGAGCAAAGCTTGCTCGCGATGGCGGTTTGTCAGTCAATATTTTTGTAACTGACCCACCGTCATCGCGAGCAAGCTTTGCTCCTACAGAACTGGGTACCTTTAGGGCTTAATCTTGCGCCCGACCATATGCTGCAAATACCCCACCAACATCCGCAGATCCCCATCCGGCAGCACCTCGGCCGAGAACCCCGGCATTTTCGCCTGCGGCCACTGGCGCAAACTCTGCGGATCGCGGATATAACGCTGGAGGAAATCCGCGCCAAAGTACTCGGTCGGGTTGTACGGAATATTCAGATCCGGGCCGAACTGCGAATCCCCGGCGCCGTTGAGTCGATGGCACGCCAGGCAGTTCTTCTGAAACAACGCAAAGCCCTGGTTCACCGGGTCGTCTGCCTTCAACGCAGGATCTGGCAGCAGGGCAGGGAAGCGCGCCGCCACCGGGGCCATGCGCTTGATGCTGGCAACCTCGAACGGCCATTGTTCAGGGCTGATGTTGCCTGCACGCGGATCGGTCCAGACCAGGTAGAACGGCCCGGCGCTATGTTTGCCTTCAGCCAGCGGCGGCCACGGTTGGGCCGGATCTTCGATCGCCAGCCAGGCACGCGCACCCTGGGTGTTGAGCAGCGGCGCCGCCGACAACTCGGCGGCAAAGCCGTCCAGCGCCACGGCTTGCAGGTGGTCGTCGGGCTTGATGTCGGTCAATAGCGCGGCGAGCGGCACCGCGCGGTAGGTCATGTCGCGCTTGTAGGACACGTCATTGCTGATGTTGATGGTCTGGACCTGAGGGTGCTTGAGCAGCTCCTCGGTTTGCCACGTGCGACTGTTCGCGCCCAGCTCCAGGTTCAGCTGTGCGGCATGAAGAGGCGTGCTGAGCAGCAGGGCCCCAAACACAATGAGCGTTTTCAAATGATCGCCATCCATGTCGTGCAAGTGCCGCAAAGGTTGGCACAGCCACGCTGGCCCGGGAAGCGAGCCAGCCAGATTTTTACATGGCGATGAAAATCTGCCGTCGTCTTTTTAAGGATCGACTAACCGATCACCTTGGTCAGGTTCGGCAAAATCAACAACAGGGTGGTGGCGAAAAGAATGAGCCCGGCTTGACGAACTTTCGATTGTTTGAACATGGCTGACCGCCTTTTTTTTGTTATTTCCTGATGCCTGCCTGGACATCTCCGTGACGGCAAACGTTGCACTTCCTGTAGGATGAGCGCCTCGGCAAAACCCGACGACAACTTCGTACACCTTCACCTTAGAGCCCGCGTCACGCTTGGTTTAGATCCATTTAGTATGGTGTTCTCACCAAATCCTATTAAAAAGGCATGAGGCCTATTGCCAGCTTCTTGGGCGGCCTTTTGCTAGACACCTGCGTGTCCTGAACCGGTTCACCGACTGCTGGATGACCGTCCGTCTGAGCGTGAGCGTCAATGCCCTTGAGCGCTGCGGTCATTGAATCCCCGGCCGCTCGGAATAAGGTGGAGGCTCTTTGCACGATCAAAAGATCGCAGCCTTCGGCAGCTCCTACAGTCAGGTTCGAGGACGTCATGACCCAAGCTTTGATTTTCGACGCGTTACGCACGCCCCGGGGCAAAGGCAAGGCCAACGGTGCCTTGCACAGCGTCAAGCCGGTGAGCCTGGTGGCCGGCTTGCTCACGGCGCTGCAACAGCGAACCGACCTTGATACCAGCCAGGTCGATGACGTGGTGCTCGGTTGCGTGACGCCCATCGGCGATCAAGGCTCCGACATTGCCAAGACCGCGGTCCAGGTGGCGGAGTGGGACGTCAGCGTGGCCGGTGTGCAGATCAATCGGTTCTGCGCCTCGGGGCTGGAGGCGGTGAACCTGGGGGCGATGAAAGTCCGTTCCGGTTTCGAGGACCTGGTGGTGGTCGGCGGCGTCGAGTCAATGTCGCGCGTCCCTATGGGTAGCGACGGCGGGGCCTGGGCGCTGGACCCGCAAACCAACCTGCACGGCCATTTCATTCCACAGGGCGTGAGCGCCGATCTGATCGCCACGCTTGAAGGTTTCAGCCGCCACGATGTCGATGCCTACGCCTTGCACTCGCAACAAAAAGCCGCACGGGCGCGGGCCGACGGGTCGTTCAAACGCTCATTGGTGCCGGTGCAGGACCAGAACGGCATCATCCTGCTCGATCATGACGAGTTCATCCGCGCCGAATCGACTCTGGAAGGCCTTGGCAAGCTCAAGCCGAGTTTCGAAATGATCGGGCAAATGGGTTTTGACGCCACTGCGCTGCGGGTCTTCAGCCAGGTGGAGCGGATCAATCATGTGCACACCCCCGGCAACAGTTCCGGGATCGTCGACGGCGCGGCGTTGATGTTGATCGGCTCCGAGGCCAAGGGCCGGGCGCTGGGCTTGCAGCCACGGGCGCGGATCGTCGCCACGGCAGTCACCAGCACCGACCCGACCCTGATGCTCACCGGCCCCGCGCCGGCCACCCGCAAGGCGTTGGCCAGGGCCGGGCTGCGGGTCGAAGACATTGATCTGTTCGAGGTCAACGAGGCGTTTGCCTCGGTGGTGTTGAAGTTCGTCAGGGACATGGCCGTCGACCCTGGCAAGGTCAATGTCAACGGCGGCTCCATTGCCATGGGCCACCCGTTGGGCGCCACAGGCTGCGCCATTCTCGGCACGCTGCTTGATGAACTGGAGAGCCGGAGCCTGCGCTATGGCCTGGCGACTTTGTGTGTCGGCGGCGGCATGGGCATTGCCACCATCATTGAACGCCTCTGAGCCCCGTCTTCAAGGAACCTGTTTATGAGCCAAGCCATTCGCTACGAAAAAGGCCAGGACCGGATCGTCGTCCTGACCATCGACCTGCCGGGCCAGAGCGCCAACACCATGAATGCGCTGTACCGCGAGGCCATGGCCGACTGTGTCGCCCGTCTGCAGGCCGACAAGGACAGCATCGCTGGCGTGATCATCACCTCGGCCAAGAAAACCTTCTTTGCCGGCGGCGACCTTAATGAGCTGATCAAAGTTGAAAAGCCCCAGGCCAAGGCTTTCTACGACATGGTGCTGAGCCTCAAGGGCCAACTGCGCACCCTGGAAACCCTCGGCAAACCCGTGGTCGCCGCGATCAATGGCGCGGCGTTGGGCGGTGGCTGGGAAATCTGCCTGGCCTGCCAATACCGCATTGCGCTGGACGATACCTCCGTGCAGCTCGGCCTGCCGGAAGTGAGCCTCGGCTTGCTGCCGGGTGGCGGCGGGGTGGTGCGCATGGTACGCATGCTGGGCATTGAAAAAGCCCTGCCGTACCTGCTCGAAGGCAAGAAAATCCGCCCGCAGCAGGCCTTGCAGGCGGGTTTGATCGATGACCTGGCGACCGATCGCGAGGCGCTGCTGAGCAAGGCGCGCACCTGGATTTTGGCCAACCCGACGGCGGTTCAGCGTTGGGACGTGAAGGGCTATCAGATTCCCGGTGGCACGCCGTCGAACCCGAAAGTCGCGCAGATGCTGGCGATTGCGCCGTCGATCCTGCGCAGTAAAACCCAGGGCACACTGCCCGCGCCGGAGAAAATCCTGTGTGCCGCGGTGGAGGGCGCCCAGGTGGATTTCGACACCGCGCACCTGATCGAAACCCGTTACTTCACGGAGCTGGTCACCGGCCAGGTCTCGAAAAACCTGATCGGCACCTTCTGGTTTCAGCTCAATCAGATCAATGCCGGAGGTTCGCGTCCCGAAGGCTTCGCACCTTACGTGACGAAAAAAGTCGGCGTACTTGGCGCCGGGATGATGGGGGCGGGCATCGCTTTTGTCAGCGCCTCTGCCGGTATCGATGTGGTGCTCAAAGACGTCAACCTGGCGGCGGCCGAGAAGGGCAAGGCGCACTCGGCGGCGTTGCTGGACAAGAAAGTGGCGCGCCGGCAGATCAGCATCGAGCAACGTGAAGCCGTGCTGGCGCGCATCCATACCACGGACAACGATGCCGATCTGGCGGGCTGCGATCTGATCATCGAAGCGGTATTCGAGGACCGCGAGTTGAAGGCCAGGGTCTCCTCGGCCGCGCAAAAAGTGGTGGGCGCCGATGCAGTGATCGCCTCCAACACCTCGACCCTGCCGATCAGTGGCCTGGCCACGGCGGTGCCAGACCCGGGCAAGTTCATCGGACTGCATTTCTTCAGCCCCGTGGAAAAAATGCCGTTGGTGGAAATCATCAAGGGCGCCAGCACCAGCGACGAAACCCTGGCCCGCGGGTTCGATTTCGTCCTGCAAATCCGCAAAACCCCGATAGTGGTCAACGACAGTCGGGGTTTCTTCACGTCCCGGGTGTTCGGCACGTTCACCAATGAAGGCATTGCCATGCTGGGTGAAGGCGTCTGCGCGGCGATGATCGAGACCGAGGCGCGCAAGGCCGGCATGCCGGTCGGGCCTCTGGCGATCTCCGACGAAGTTTCCCTGAGCCTCATGAGCCATATCCGCCAGCAAACCGCCAAGGACTTGCAGGCAGAAGGCAAGGCGCTGGTCGAGCACCCGGCGTACGCCGTGATTGACTTGCTGCTGAGCGAATACAAGCGTGCGGGAAAGGCCGCTGGGGGTGGTTTCTATGAATACCCGGCGGGTGGGCAAAAACACTTATGGCCGGAACTGAAAACCCGCTTGGAAAAGGCTGACGGGCAGATTTCGCCAAAGGATGTACGCGATCGCCTGCTGTTCGTGCAAGCCATCGAAACCGTGCTCTGTGTGGAGGAGGGCGTGCTGACGTCGACGGCGGATGCCAACGTCGGTTCGATCTTCGGCATCGGCTTCGCTGCCTGGACCGGCGGTGCACTGCAGTTCATCAATCAATACGGGGTCAAGGACTTCGTCGCCCGCGCCCAGTACCTGGCCGGGCAATACGGCGAGCGCTTTGCACCGCCGGCCCTGCTGCTGGAAAAAGCCGCCAAGGGCGAGGCGTTTTAGGGATCGGTGACACACTGCGGGGCTTGCCTTGTCACGGTGTTTCAAGGCAGGCTCTGGGGTGTGCATTATTCCCATCACGTGTCAGGTATTTTTTATGTCGTTACGCATCTGCATTCTGGAAACCGACATCCTGCGTCCGGAGTTGGTTGACCAATATCAGGGCTACGGGCAGATGTTCAAACACCTGTTTTCGCAGCAACCCATCGCCGCCGAATTCACCGTCTACAACGTGATGCAGGGCGAGTATCCCAGCGATGACCTGACGTTCGACGCCTACCTGGTGACCGGCAGCAAGGCCGACTCCTTCGGCACCGACCCGTGGATCGAAACGCTCAAGACCTACTTGCTCAAGCGCTACGAGCGCGGCGACAAGCTGCTGGGCGTGTGCTTCGGCCATCAGTTGCTGGCGCTGCTGCTGGGTGGCAAAAGCGAACGGGCGACGCAAGGCTGGGGCGTTGGCACCCATAAATACAAACTCGCCGCCAAGGCGCCATGGATGAGCCCGGTGAAGGAAGAGCTGACCCTGTTGATCAGCCACCAGGACCAGGTCACCTCGCTACCGGAAAACGCCACGGTGATCGCCTCCAGCGATTTCTGCCCGTTTGCCGCCTACCACATCAACGATCAGGTGCTGTGCTTCCAGGGGCACCCGGAATTCATCCACGACTATTCCCGGGCCTTGCTGGAGATTCGCCAGCAGGCGCTGGGCGAGCAGGTGTATTCGAAAGGCATCGCGAGCCTGGAAGGTGAACATCACGGCACCACGGTTGCCGAGTGGATGATGCGGTTCGTGGCGCACAAACCCGAAACCGTTTAAAAGCTTCGCCGGCAAGCCGGCTCCTACAGGGAATCGCGTCCTTTGTAGGAGCTGGCTTGCCAGCGAATCTCACAGACGACTCGGTTTATCCTACAGCCACCCCGACTTCTTGAAGCTCGCCCACAACCCCACGCACCCCACCGTGATAAACGCCAGAACCCCGAAATACCCGTAATGCCAGGTCAACTCCGGCATGTTCTGGAAGTTCATCCCGTAAATCCCCGCCACCGCCGTCGGGAACGCCAGGATCGCCGCCCACGCGGCAAACTTGCGCTGCACCACGCTCTGGCGTGACGCCTCCAGCAACACCCCGACCTCGATGGTCTGGCTGGCGATATCGGCCAGGGTCGTCAGGTCTTCCATCTGCCGCGTCACGTGAATCTGCACATCGCGAAAGTACGGGCGCATGTTCTTGTCGATGAAGGGGAAACTCAGCTTTTGCAGTTCCTCGCCAATCTCCACCATCGGTGCCGCGAACCGGCGCAAGCGCAATACATCACGGCGCAGGCTGTGAAGTTTTTGAATGTCGCGCTCGTTCAGCGAGCTGCACATGACGTTGCGTTCCAGCTCATCGATTTGCGCGTGAATGGCTTCGCCCATCGGCTGGTAGTTTTCAATGACGAAATCGAGGATGGCATAGAGTACGAAATCTTCCCCATGCTCCAGCAACAACGGACGCGCCTCACATCGCTGGCGGACATGAGCGTAGGACGCCGAATGGCCGTTGCGCGCGGTGATGATGTAGCCATTGCCGGCAAATATATGGGTCTCGATGAACTTGAGTTTGCCCTCTTCCATGATGGGCGAATACGTGACGATGAACAGCGCATCGCCAAAGGTTTCCAGCTTCGGGCGGCTGTGTTTTTCCAGGGCGTCTTCAATGGCCAGTTCATGCAGGTTGAACTGGCGTTGCAGGTTGTACAGTTCCTCGGCGCTCGGCTCTTCAAGGCCGATCCAGACAAAGTGACCAGGTTTGGCAGCCCAGGCCGCGCCTTCGTCGAGGGTGATATTGGTGACTCTCTTACCAGCGCTGTAAACCGCAGCAGCAACAACTCTACCCATGATGTTGATTCACTTCTTCTTGGCAGCGTTCAGCTTAGCCTTGTCTGCTACCGAGAGTCAGTGAAATCTTGTAGGAGCCGGCTTGCCGGCGAAGGCGCCGGCCCAGTCGATGTATTTGTCGACTGGCAGACTGCTTTATTACGCAGCTTGCAACTGCCGATCCATCGAATCGATGCATTCGCGCATCTGCTCGCGACACTGGGCCATCAGCATGGGCATGTCATCCAGGCTCAATCCCGAAGTAGGAATGGCCGGCAAGGAACGGATCAGGATTTTCCCACTGCGCCAGCGGTTCAAGCGCATGTGTTTGACGTAGCTGCTGACACACACCGGTACGATGGGCACCCCGGCCGCGATGGCCATCTGGAAGGCGCCTTTCTTGAACGGCAACAGCTCTTCGCCCAGATTGCGCGTGCCCTCCGGGAATACCCAGATCGAAGTGTCTTCGTTTTGCAGGGTGTGGGTGGTGGTCAACATCGACTGACGCGCCTTCTGCGCATTGCCGCGGTCGATCAACACATTGCCGGCCAGCCAGAACAACTGCCCGAACAATGGCACCCATTTCAGGCTCTTTTTACCGATGCACACGGTACGACGCGGCACTACGTTGCCGAATACAAATAGATCGTAGTTGGACTGGTGGTTGGCGATGATCACGCAACTGTCGGGTTTATCCATCAACGGCCCGACGTCGGCTTTTACCCGCAGACGCAGAATGCACATCGCTGGCCACGCATAGAGGCGTGCGCACAGGCGACTGTTGTCCGGATTGAACGGGCGACACAGGCCAAGCACCACGCCCAGCACACCCGCCACTATAAAGTGCAGGCCCATCAATGACATACGTAAAGCGAAGAGCATTTGCAGGCCCCACCGGGACAAAAGGTGGCGCAGTGTACGGATGTGCACTGTTTTCGGCAATTGCCACTATATAGGTGGGAGATAGGCGATGTTTGAGTGCATGTTTCCGACTGATGGGTCAGACGCGTGCTAGAGCGGCTGTAGGGCTTTTCAGTGCGGCGCATACGAAAAGCCCGACACGACGGTCGGGCTTTTCGTTGCTGCGGGTCGGGGCTTAACCCATATGCTCCTGATCCAGCATGATTGCGTTGTCCAGGGTTTCCAGCAGTGCCTTGCGTACCTTGAGCTTGGTGTTCTTGTGCGCGGTCATGTTGATCTTCTTCAACTGACGCGCCGCCGCCAGTGCTGCACCCTGCAGCTCCTCGGCCGACACCACCACGTCAAGGAAACCGGCATCCACGGCAGACTGCGGATTGAACATTTCACCGTTGATCACCGAGCGGTGGAACGCCGATTTGCGCAGGCGATCACGGGCCAGCTCGATACCGGCGTGGTGCATGGTCATGCCGATCTGTACTTCGTTCAGACCAATGCTGAACGGACCGTCGACACCGATGCGATAGTCGGCGGACAGCAGCAGAAACGCGCCCTTGGCCACGGCGTGGCCAGGGCAGGCCACAATCACCGGGAACGGGTGCGACAACAGGCGACGGGCCAGCGTCGAGCCGGCAGTCACCAGCGCCACGGCTTCTTTAGGGCCGGACGTCATGACCTTCAGATCGTACCCGCCCGACAGAATCCCTGGCTGACCGGTAATGATCACCACCGCGCGATCAGCCACTGCCTGATCCAGCGCAGCGTTGAACGCCGCAATCACGTCCGGAGAGATGGCGTTGACCTTGCCGTTGCTCAAGGTCAGGGTCGCGATACCGTCTTCGAGGTGGTAGGAAATCAACTCACTCATGACGCTAATCCTTTCAGTAAAGTAGGGCAGAAGTTACTCACCGCCACCGGCCAGGTAAAGCGCCGTGACTGACTCGCCAGTCACGCTCCAAGCCTTCGGCAAGCGCCACCCGGCCCGCCAGCTGTGCATCGCCAGCTATATAGAGGGGGATGCCAGGCCGGAGAATGGCCGGTTTGCCATGACCCAGAGCAACCAGAAACAGCTAAGCGAGTTAAGCGCATGAAAATTCTGAAAAAAATGTTTGCCATCAGAAAAGCTTTCGACTACATTAGCGCGCCTCGACAGACAGAACTTGTTTGAAGAGATACGGTGAAGTGTCCGAGTGGCTTAAGGAGCACGCCTGGAAAGTGTGTATACAGGAAACTGTATCGAGAGTTCGAATCTCTCCTTCACCGCCACATTTATACGAAAAAGCCCTGATTATTCAGGGCTTTTTCGTTTCTGCGTTTCGGGAAAAAATTCCAGCCCGCGAGCAGGCTTACCCTGGCATCGCCCAGGACTGCAGCGTGTAGCCTCCCTGGCTCAACTCGGCGCGCACTTCTTGCAACAGGTTTTCCAGTTGCGCCGGGTCCGAATAGGTACTGCTTGGAACCAGTTTGCGACAAATACGCGTGCTGGCCCGGTCCAGGACGGACAGGCTCAGTTCGCCATTACCGTCTTGCGGAGCCCAGGCGACGCATTGAAATGGCTCGAATGCCTGGCCGGCAATCAAGAGTGCTTCGTTGATGCGAAACGGGGTGCTCATGGAGCCTCTCTCCTTGTACCCAAACAAATGATGTGCCGCCGGTTGGGCTTACCGGCGGCTATCTATTGCGTTTGCGTGATTTGATCTTCGCCTGTGCGATCAAGCCGCTGTGTTGCAGGCAGTGTTCCGCTCTGCTCCACAGCGGTCTTTCATTGCTTTACATAGCTGCCTGGTGCCGGCTCCAGAGGCGGGTATTTGTCATTGCCGGTGTGCGCAACCGCGGGTTGGCGCTCGCCGGAGTGTCCCTCCAGCCAGTTGAACCAGTCATTCCACCAGCTACCGGGTTGCTGCTCGGCATTCTTGAACCAGGTCTCCGGGTTTTTGGTGACCCGATTGTTGGTCCAGTAATGACGCTTCTGCTTGGCCGGTGGATTGACGACACCGGCGATGTGCCCTGAAGCGCCCAAAACGAAACGCTTGGGCCCGGAAAGCAGGTGGGTGCTGGCGTAGGCGCTCTTCCACGGCACGATGTGATCGTCATGGGTGGCCAGGATGTAGGCGGGAGCGTCGATTGCACGCAAATCCAGCTTGGTCCCGCAGCACTCCAGCTCGCCTGATTTCAAATCATTCTGCAGGTAGGTGTGGCGCAGGTACCAGCAGTACATCGGCCCTGGAAGGTTGGTGCTGTCGTTGTTCCAGAACAGCAGATCCAGTGGAATCGGCTTCTGCCCCTTGAGGTATTTGTCGACGTTGTAGTTCCACCACAGCTCGTTGGGGCGCAGCAGGGAAAAGGTATTGCCCATGTCCTCGCCACGGAACAGGCCGATGGGGCCGTTCACACCACCAATGGTGCGCTCGCGGTAGGCCACCAGTTCTTCATCGACGAAGATGTCGATCGGGCCGGTATCCAGATAATCCAGGAACGTGGCGAACAGGCTCAGGCTGGCGATCTCGCGGTCGCCACGTGCCGCCAGTACGGCCAGTGCGGTGCTCAACAGGGTGCCGCCGATGCAGAAGCCCACGCAATTGATTCGCTGCTGGCCACTGATCTCGCGGGTGACTTGCAGGGCGTTGATCACCCCGTGCTCGATCAGGTCATCCCAGGTGGTGCCCGCGTGTTCCTGGTCAAAATTGCGCCAGGACACCAGGAAGACGGGATGCCCCTTTTCCAGCAGGTGGCGGACCATCGAGTTGTCCGGGCGCAGATCAAGGATGTAGTACTTGTTGATCGACGGCGGTACGACGAGCACCGGCTGCTTGTACTGGGTTTCGCTTTGCGGGTAGTACTGAATGAGTTGAAAGATGTGATTCTCGAAGACGACTTCGCCGGGGGTATTGGCCAGGTCGACGCCAACCTTGAACGCGCCGCTATCGCACTGGCGCATCTTGCCTTCATTCATGTCACTGGCCAGATGCTGCATCCCTGTTATCAGGCTGGCACCTTGGGTCTCGACCGCACGCTGCAACGCATCAGGGTTACTGGCCAGGAAATTGCTCGGTGCGCTGGCGGCAATGGCTTGCTCCACCAGGTAGCGCAGACGTTGGCGTGCTTTCTTTTCGTCGATCAGCAGCTTGTCGAGCAGTTTCAATAGGAAGCTGGAGTTGAGCAGGTAAAACGCGGCGAGGGAGCCGAACAGTGGTGCGCTCCAGTTGCCGCTGGTAAAACGTCGATCATCGAAACTGAAGGGCTGGCCGGTCAGCAGTTTTTGGCCCAGTTGGGCCCATTCAACCTGGTAGTCCGCTTGAAGGCTGTCCAGGGTTTCGCGAGGTAGATTGAACCAGGTGTCATGGTCATGCCCGGAAAACCAGGGGTTGGTGTTCACCCACAGGCGCAGTTGTTGCACTGCAATAGACGCGATGAACGGGACCTGTCCTGACCAGAAGGTTTTGAATGTATGCGCGTTGTTGTCCATGAATTTCATACCGATGTGCCGGGCAGAAAAAAGCCGCGCTATGCCGGATTGCGGCGTAGCGACGGCAAGGGAGGCGGGCAACGTTGTCTGATGCCAGCCTGATGCGCGGAGCTAGGGGACCAGGCCCGCGCCTTGGCTATTCGGATGCCGTTGGTTAGCGTTCGATAGCCAGGCCGACGCCTTGTCCGCCACCGATGCACAAGGTGGCCAGTCCTTTCTTGCCATCGCGACGGATCAGTTCGTGCACCAGCGACACCAGGATCCGTGCCCCCGACGCGCCGATCGGATGGCCAAGGGCGATCGCGCCGCCGTTGACGTTGACTTTGCTGGTGTCCCAGCCCATCTCTTTGCCAACCGCCAGCGCCTGGGCGGCGAAGGCTTCGTTGGCTTCGATCAGGTCCAGGTCCTCGACGTTCCAGCCGGCCTTTTGCAGGGTCAGGCGTGTCGCCGGGACCGGGCCGATGCCCATGATCGACGGGTCCACACCGGCGCTGGCATAGGCCTTGATCCTGGCCAGTACCGGAAGGCCCAGTGCCTGGGCTTTGGCGGCGCTGGCCAGCAGCAATACGGCCGCACCGTCGTTGAGGGTCGAGGCGTTGCCGGCGGTCACGCTGCCGTCTTTCTGGAAGGCCGGCTTGAGTTTTGCCAAGGCTTGCGCGGTGCTGTCGACACGCGGCTGTTCGTCGGTGTCGAAAGCCAGTGGTTCACCCTTGCGCTGAGGGATCAGGATCGGGGTGATTTCGCTCTGGAAACGCCCGCCCTCGATGGCGGCGGCGGCCTTCTGTTGCGAGGCGGCAGCGAAGGCATCCTGTGCTTCACGGGAGATTTCGTATTTCTGCGCCAGGTTCTCGGCGGTGATGCCCATGTGGTAGTCGTTGAAGGCGTCCCACAGACCATCCTGGATCATGCTGTCCTGCAGTTGCGCATGGCCCATGCGCAGGCCGGTGCGGGCCTTGGGTAGAACATAGGGGGCCAGGCTCATGTTTTCCTGGCCGCCAGCGATGATCAGTTCCGCGTCACCGCAACGGATGGCCTGGACGGCGAGGTGGACCGCCTTGAGGCCGGAACCGCAGACCTTGTTCAAGGTCAGGGCAGGCGTGGTGTGCGGCAAGCCAGCCTTGATCGCGGTCTGGCGTGCCGGGTTTTGCCCGGCACCGGCAGTGAGGACCTGGCCGAGGATCACTTCATCAATTTGCGCAGCTTCGACACCCGACTGCTCCAGCAGGCGGCGAATCACTGCGGCACCCAGTTCGGTCGCGGGAATTGCAGACAAAGCACCCTGGAAACTGCCAATGGCGGTACGAGTAGCGGCAACGATTACGACTTCGTTCATGCATGACCTCATGGAAAAGACAAAATTCGACGAGCAAACCAGGGCATTGATGCCCTGGTCAGGGTTACTGCATGTTCATGCCGCCGTTTACCGAGAAGTCGGCACCGGTGCTGTAGGCGGATTCATCGGACGCCAGCCAGGCCACGATCGAGGCGATCTCTTCCGGCAGGCCAAGGCGGCCCACCGGGATGCCCGAGATCATGCCTTCGAGGATGTCCGGGCGAATGGCCGCGGTCATGGAGGTCTGGATGTAGCCTGGGGAAACTGTATTGACGGTCACGCCCTTGCCGGAGACTTCCCGGGCCAGTGCCATGGTGAAACCATGGATGCCAGCCTTGGCGGCGGAGTAGTTGGTCTGGCCGAACTGGCCACGCTGACCGTTGATCGAGGAGATATTGATGACCCGGCCCCAACCTTTGGAGAGCATGCCTTCAATGACCTGCTTGGTGGTGTTGAACAGGCCTGTCAGGTTGGTCCCGATCACGCTGTTCCAGTCTTCTGGAGTGAGCTTGCGAAAGGACGCATCGCGGGTGATGCCGGCGTTGTTGATCAGCACATCGATCTGGCCGAATTGTTCACGAGCCATCTCGAAAGCCTTGCGGGTGGTCTCCCAATCGGTGACGTCGCCATAGATGAACTCGAACTCATAACCCGCCTCGCGCTGGCTGGCAGCCCAGTCGTTCTTGCGGCTGGAATCAGAACTGCAGCCGACGATTACCTTGAATCCTTCCTTGTACAGACGTTGGCTGATTGCCGTACCAATACCGCCCATACCACCCGTTACCAAAGCAATACGACTACGCGATTCCATACATCTACTCCATTTTGTGCGCTGCAGGAGTGGGGATTGTTGGTTATCGATGGGCTGTGCGGGAAGTGTTTGAAGGTGACGTTCTCCTGTCCTTCGGTGCCACGCGGGGAGGGAGGGGGGTGGCAAAAAGCGAGGAGTACCTATACTGGATCAATACTTAGAACTGAATGGATAGTTAATATTTCTGCAACAGAGTTGAAATATGTTCTACACGTGTCAGCATCGGCTCCGGACAGGACGTTCGGTTCCACTGGTCATTGAGGACGCCATGTATAGGATAAGTTCAGGTTATGCCAGCGTGCTGGCGAATACGTTTTTGGCCCAGGGCCTCGACCTCGCCGCGCTGTGCGAGGAAGCGGGACTGGATGTCGGGTTCGTGAATAAACCAGGAGCATTCTGCGAGCGAAGCGTTATCTATCGTCTTTGGGAGCTGGCGGCCGAGGCGTCGAATGATCCCAATATCGGATTGAAAGCCTACGGGGAGTTCCATCCCAGCAGTTTCCAGATCGTGGGTTACACGATGATGTCCAGTTCGAACCTGAAAAGGGCGCTGGAACGCCTGGTGCGGTTCAGCCCGTTGATCGGTACCGGATTCAGCCTTTTCCTGGTCCAGGAGGAGCAGCATTATCGATTGGCCAGTCTCGATCATCAGCAACATGGCTCGGTCAAACCCCGGCAATACACGGATGCCGCCCTGGCGTCGCTGCTGGGTTTCTGCCGTTGGCTGGCAGGTGGCAAGTCACCGCAACCCTTGAGTGTGGAGTTCACTTATCCCGAGCCTGAAGACACGTCGCAGCATCAGCGGCTTTTTGGTTGTCCGCTGAGTTTCGGCGCGGCCTATGACAGCATCCTGTTCGATGGCCAGGAGCTCCTGACGCCATTGAGCATGGCCAACGAGGCGCTGGCCACGCTGCATGACAGTTTTGCCGTGGCTCAATTGGACCTGTTGTCCGGTTACTCGATCGTTGGCAGGATTCGCGGCCTGGTGACCGAACGCTTGAGCCAGGGGCAAGGCCAAGGGCAATGTGACATGGAGTCGATTGCGGCAGCTCTGAACATCAGCAAGCGCACGCTGCAACGAGGCCTTGAGAAGGACGGCACGCAATTCAAGGATGTGCTCAACGATGTGCGGCGGCAGATGGCCGAATTCTATTTGCGCCACTCTCATTACAACCTCAAGCATGTGACGCACCTGCTCGGCTTTCATGATCACAGCAGCTTCCATAAGGCATGCACCCGCTGGTTTGGCATGACCCCCGGACAATATCGTGCCCATGAGACATTGCCTGTGCTCAAGGACATCGTGCCGGTGCGACCCATGAGCGCTATCGGTCGGTGCGGGGATCACAAGATCCCAGGCTTCTCCAGCGACTACGTCGAACGGATGCACCGCTAATTTCCTGTGAAGGCTCATTGAGAGATGGGGTTCCACGAGGGCCTCCTGCAGGGTGACAACCGATTCACTGGGCGTTTGGCTCAGGCGCCTGGAGATTTCCCGCAGGCTGGGTGCTGGTGAAGGCGCCCAGTGCGCCGTAAATACTGTAAAAACAGATCTCCTGAGTAGCGTCACGCACATCGCGGTACGCATTCAGGGTGTCTTGTATCTGGTTGGAGAACAACTCCTGCCAGGCCAGCAACGGGTTGTCCTGGTGTACGGGGCGACGATTACGGTTGACCGTGGAAATTGTCCCGGGCAACCACCACAGCGCCGGATTCAAGCTACTCCAAAACAATTGCTGTTGATGGAAGGGGTGCGTCCTGCGCATCCATTCGGCCATGGGCTCGTTGATGATCTGACGCAGCCACGGACGTATTGATCCGTCGTAAAACGCGCTGTTGATTTCAGAGGCGCGCACGACCGAAGAGAATTCGCGATCGTCATCACGGGCCGGCTCGTCGTCATCGTGGATGTCGGCAATTCGCCTTGATTCGAAACGCACTTGGTATTGCACGTCATCGCTGCCTGAAGGGGCCGGCAGGTCGTCAATCAGCATTTCATGCAGCCCCGGCGGCAGCGCATTGATGGCTTCAACCGCGCCGAGCAACCCTCGGTGCTCGCGCCGCGCCACCTGGCCGGAAACAAAGATCCCCAAATGGCCGATGCTGGCATGCCGCAGGTAGACGATGGTTCGTCCTGCCTCCTGCAAGGCGAGATCGCTGGAATAGACATCGGCGATCCAGTTCAATGCCTGCTGGGGCGGGGTGATGTTGTCGCCGTAGGAACAGAACACCACCACCGGCACTTCGATCCGTTTCAGGTCGATACCGTTGCTCTTGCGGTCGGGACCAGCCGACAATTGGTTGCCGATGAACAGATCATCGACAATCATCTCGATCTCTTCGCCATTGAGCAGGGTCGGGCTGCCCCACCAGCGTTCGAAGTCGAGGAAGCGCGCAGCTTCGCTGTCGACCTGGCTGAACAGCTGGTAGTACTTGCCCCAATAGGTATTGGCCGGGTCCAGGTTTTCGAAGTTGCTGACCAGCCAGGTACCGTCAAAACGGCCATTGCCCAAATCGCTGCCAAGGCGAGCCATCCAGCCGCCACCCAGCAGGCCGCCGGTATAGCGCATTGGATTGCGTCCATTGACGCCGGCCCAGTAGGACAAGGGCGCGCCGTTGATAATGATCAGGCCCGGCAGTTCCGGTCGTGTGGCCGCCAGTCCCATCAAGGCCCAGCCGGCCTGGCAGTTGCCGATGATGATCGGTTTGCTGTTGACCGGGTGCAGGGCGCTGACGGTCTCGATGAACCGGGCCTGGGCCTGGACGATATCGTCCAGGGTTTGCCCGGGCTGTGGCGAGTGACTGAAAGAGATGAAGTAGGTGGGGTGCCCGGCCCTGAGGCTCTCACCTATGATCGAATCCTGCTTGAAGCCGCCGATTCCCGAACCATGTCCGCCGCGCGGGTCAATGATGATCACCGCCTGGCTGTTGCCGTCGATTTTTTGCTCGGGGCCGGGGAGGATCCGCAGCAGCGAAAAGTTGACCGGGCGTGGAAGATCAGGGCCTGCGATCAAGGTTTCATGATCAAATTTGAGCAGCAGCGGATACCCGGCGCTTTCATGGGCCAGCCTGTTGTCGCCGCGTTGGCGCAGGGTGTCCCAGAACAGCAGGCAGCGTTGGCCGAAGTCGATGACATATTCCTGCCATTGAGCAGGTGTAGGTTGTCTGAGTTGACCTCGTTTCAGGGGTGCGAGGGTTTTTTTCTGGCGCTGGCGCACAGCCTCGAGGACGTTCAGCGCATTGAGGCGCTGCAGATGGCTCAGGTGTTCCCACAGGCCGCGTTGTGAGGAGGGCTTTTCATGTTGCGATGCACTAATGTCTTTCTGGTCCATGGGGATCTCCTGACGATCTGCATGTCAGGAGTCTATAGCGAATATCCACAGGAAGGAAAAGTCTTTTGTGCGGCGCACAAAAAATCGTTGCCAAAAGAAATTGTGCACTGCAATATAAAGCCTAACGCGATGACCGGCAGGATCGCTATCGCGTCCTCAGGCCCGAGTCGGCCTTCTAACCAGGAGATTCAAGCATGTCTTTTTTCAACGCGGAAAAATTTCAAGACGCTCAGAAAGCCAACCTCGACCTCCTGCAGCAAATCAGTGGCAAAATCTTCTCCAGTGTTGAGCAGCTGAGCCAGTTGCAGTTCAAGACCCTGCAGGCCACCACCGAGGAGCAGTTCGACGGCCTTCGCAAGCTGCTTTCGGTACGTGATCCACAAGGCTTCGCTGAGCTCCAGGCGTCTTTCACCCAGCCAAATGTGCAAGCCGAACGCCTGGTAAATTTCAATCGCCAAGTGCAAGCGCTGATTGTCGATACTCACTCGGAAATCGCCAAACTGACCTCGCGTCAGTTCGAGGCGGGCACCCAGCAGGTGCAAGAGTTCGTTGAAGTGATCAGCAAGAATGCACCGGCTGGCTCCGAGCCAGTCGTGGCCGGTTTCAAATCGTCGCTGGCCAATGCCGGTGCCGTTTTTGAAAGTGCACAAAAAGCGGTAAAACAGGCTGCTGACGTTGCCCAGAGCAATTTTGACGCCGCGACCGTTGCAGCTGGCAAAACCGCTGCTGGTGGCAAGGCTGATAGCAAGTAAGTCTGGTAAGCGTGGTTACAGGATGGCGATGGGATTACTCCCCATCGCCATTTTTTTTCGGCCCGCCATCGGCACCTGGCTTGCCCGGCGGCATGGCGCCGAACATTCCGAACAGGTTTTGGGTGTTCAGGTAGAGCGCTTTTGACTGGTCGACGTACTGGCGCATCAGGTCCTGCATGACCGGTGCCTGCTGGTGCATGAACGCGCTCCAGGTTTCGGAGGACTGGGCGCCGGTCTGGGACTGGATGTCGATGACCGTCTGGATGCTTTTATCCAGATAGCTGCCGAGGACGCTCTGGTAGGGACCATAGAACTGGATGATCCCCATCAGCATTTCGCTGGAAAATATCGGCTGACCGCCGCTTTCGGCTTCCAGAATGACCTGCAGCAAAATACTCCGTGTCAGGTTCTCGCCAGTCTTGGCATCGACCACCTCGAACGGAATTCTATCGACGACCAATTGGCGAATATCCGCAAGGGTCAGATGACTGCTGGTGTGCGTGTCATACAGACGGCGATTCGGGTATTTCTTGATCAGACGGGGGGTGTTCCGACTGTTTTCTGTCATGCGGGGCTACTCACAGCGAGCCTGGTTTGCTGGCATCTTATCCTACTCTGGGCACGGCCACTCCAATGAACCCATCAGGTCACTGAGCGAAGGCATTTCCGAAGTTTCCGTAGGAAACGGTATCGGCGTGCGGGAAGTCGTGCTGGAGCGTCAAGTGGAGAGCTGCTTTCAAGTCTTACCCCCTGATACAAATCAACTGGGCAAAAAGTGTTCGTTTGATGTGATGCAGGTGCAAAATGAATGCAAGCACCCAACGTTACCCACCCAGGATGGAAAGGTACCCGCCATGCAGGAATTCACCATGAAGCAGGCTGAACTCGAAAAGGTTCATGTGGAAATCGTCAAGCTGATAGCTGAGCAGCGCAAGTTGAATGCCGAAGCGGGCAAGATGACCCGGGAAACCTTCTGGTACCCGGTGGCGGTGGCCATCGGTCTAATGGGCACGGTAGCCACCGTCACTGCGGTGTTGGTGAAACTGCTCTGAAAGACTTCGCCCATTCGTCGGGCATTCGGTTGTCTGAACCACAGGTCCGTTAATGACCGGCTAGTCTCAAAATCCTTGGTGATCGATATTTTTCGGGCAAAGGGCTTGCCGGTGTCGATCCCGTATTTTGAGAGGGGTGAAGCGATGACTGAACCGTATATCGAAGACGACGGCGCAGAATATCCGATCAACAACTACGTTCAATGCGGCCAGACGGAGTATGTGGCCAGCTTTGGCGAAGATCAGGTCAAGGTCCTCAAGATCAAGACCAAGGCTTGTCGAGCGCTGAAGGGAAAATTCCTGCCCAAGCTTACAGAACCGGCCAGCAAGTAAATGACCCGCGAGCAAACCCCGTCATCGAACGGGGTTTTTTGTGCGTGGCAGGGGCAAGTGTGAACGAATGTTTAATCTGGAAAGTTTTCACAAACTTTTCACAAGGCCGAACGTAGGCTCAACTCATCCGTTAGAAGCAACACCCTGCCCGTTCCCCAGCGGGCTTTTTTTTGCCTGCGATAAAACCTTTTGCAAAAATGCTGTCCAACCGTCGCTAACAACGAGGTTGAGCGCGCGCATGTCTGGACTTTGTTCCCTCTAAAGCATTCAATCTCGACCCTTTGAATTTCACCCCCTATTTTTGAGGTTTCTGTCATGCGTTTCACACTGCCTGCTCTGGTTCTGGGTCTTCTGGTTACTCAAGGTGCAATCGCCGGCGATGGTACTGCCGCCCTGGGTGGTGGCCTGGGTGGTGCGCTGGGTAACGTCGTTGGCCGAAGCATGGGTGGCAGCACCGGTGCCGCGATTGGTGCGGGTGTCGCAGGCGCGGCGGGCAGCGCGGTTGCTGCCAAGAAAGGCCACCGTACCAGCGCGGCCATCGGTGGCGGCGTGGGCGCTGCCGGTGGTTCGGTGATCGGCAACAGCCTGGGCGGCAAGACCGGTTCGACCATCGGCGCAGGCCTGGGCGGCGCCTTGGGCGGCGGCGTAGGCAGCAACCTGGCCAACGGTCACAAGCGTCACTGATCCCAGGGATCGACAACAAAAGCCCGGCTCGATGCCGGGCTTTTGCGTTTTTGAACGTTTCTGGCATTTTTGCATCGAATGATCCATACCCCCGATAGAATACGAGGCGTGCCATGACCCCGAAAACCAAAGGCAAGGAAGTGCGATACCCAGGTGCTCGACGCTTGACGTTGCCAGCGTTTGTTTTTGGATTGTTGTTTACACCGTTCGTACTGGCTGCAGGAGACGGTACCGCGGCCGTTGGCGGCGGTATTGGTGGTGCGTTGGGCAACGTGGTAGGTGGACAAATGGGCGGCAGCACAGGCGCTGCGATTGGTGCCGGTGTCGGTGGCGCCGCCGGTAGCGCGATCGGCGCACCCAAGGGCAGTCGCACCGAAGCGGCGGTGGGCGGTGGCTTGGGTTCAGCAGGTGGTTCGGTGATCGGTAACAGTCTGGGTGGCAGAACCGGTTCGACCATTGGCGCAGGCCTGGGTGGCGCAGCCGGTGGTGCAGTCGGCAACAATCTGGGTAGCGACGATGGTGGATCCCATTCCGGTGGCGGTCACAAGCACAAACACAAACACAAGAACAAACATCACTGACGGATTCGATCGGCAACATAACCGATGGTCTCCCTGATCGAACCTGACGATCGACTTTCCCTCCAACGGTCAGGGCCTGCCTTTACAGGTCCGTTGAGAGGTGCCCCATGAACGCTGATCCGAAAGACTCTGACATCGACGACACCCCCGAATACCCCCTGCCTTCGCCTACCGATTCCCTGAGTCGCGATCAGCGGCCTCCCGATGACGAGCCCGGTGTCGAGCAAGTGCCCAACGATGACCTCAAACGCACGGGTTCTGATGTCGAAGCCGACCCGAACGATCCCGACATCGCGGGAGAGGATGCGTCCGGCGAGCCAAGCTGATCGACTTCTCGGGCGAGACCGCCTGTCGATTGAGTGGCAACCCTGCCAATGCACCGCTGCCAGACATTAGGTATGCAACTCTTCAAGGAGACGCACATGATCAGGTCAAGTTGGTTGGCCGTGACAGTGGCCGGTCTGTTGTCGCTCGGTTCAGGCATGGCCTTTTCCCAGTCCTCTGGTAACGATGCGCCCATCGACAAGGGCGGTATGCCACCGTCTACCGAAATGAATGCTGGCTCTGGCCCGGAGCATGCTTTGCCGCCTGGCGCCATCAAGGATGGCAATGCAGGCGATGCCGATGGGAGCAGCACTCGCCCGGAGACAGGAAGCGGTTCGACCAGCGGTGGCAGTTCGATGGGGAGCGGTTCTGGGAGTGGGTCTGGAGGATCAGGTAGCAATGCCGCAAGTAGCGGGACAGACAAAGCGGGCGGTTAGCCTGACACAGGATCAACCGCAGTGAGCTGACCCGGGCCCGGCGCTTGCCGGGCTTTTTGCGTCACGCTCCCGTTGCTCTTGGCCACGGCGGCTCGTTATGCTGCTGAAACCTTTAATCTGTCACGGACCGGCCGTAGCTGAGCCGCCTGGGATGCCATGAAAACGGATCAGATGCGATGAACTCACCGCTTAAGGACTTCGGCCCCATCAAGGCCGTGATTTTCGATATGGACGGCTTGCTGCTGGACACCGAGGGGATTTATACCGAAGTCACGGCCACGATCGCTGCGCTCTATGGCCGCACGTTCGACTGGAGCGTCAAACAGAACATCATCGGCCGTGGTGCAGGTGACTTGGCGCGCTATGTGGTGCAGGCGTTGGACTTGCCGATCAGCGCCGAAGAGTTCCTGGTGATTCGCGAACCGCTGATGCGCGAGCGTTTTCCTGAGGCCCAGGCGATGCCGGGTGCAGAACAGCTGGTCCGGCACTTGAAGGCGCACAACATTCCCATTGCGGTGGGGACCAGTTCCTCGAGCCAGTCGTTCGGCCAGAAAACCACCTTGCATCGCGAGTGGTTCGCCTTGTTCGATTTCATCGTCACGGCCGATGACCCGGAAGTCGGCGCGGCCAAACCGGCGCCGGATATCTTCCTGACGGCGGCGCGACGCCTGGGTGTGGAGCCGCAGGATTGCCTGGTGTTCGAGGATTCGCCGTTCGGTGTCACGGCGGCCAAGGCGGCGGGGATGACGGCAATTGCGATTCCGGATGCGGCGATGGCTGATGAAAAGTACGCACACGCCGATGGCATTCTTCGTACGCTGAAGGCGTTCAAACCGAGTGCTTGTGGCTTGCCAGCGCTCGACTGGGCCTGACGATCAAAACCGTGGGAGCGATTGCTCGCCCCCACGGTGAGTTCACCTGGATCAGGCGCCGAAGCCACCGTCGATGGTCAGGCTCGCGCCGGTGATGTAGCCGGCTTCGGGGCCGACCAGGTACGCGACGAAACTGGCGATCTCTTCGGCTTTACCGTAACGCCCCACGGCCATCAACGGAATCAGGCTGTCGGCGAAGTCGCCGTGGGCCGGGTTCATGTCGGTATCAACCGGGCCTGGCTGCACGTTGTTGATGGTGATGCCTTTAGGGCCGAGGTCGCGGGCCAGGCCCTTGGTCAGGCCAACCAGCGCCGCTTTGCTCATGGCGTACGGGCCGCCACCGGCAAAGGGCATGCGGTCGGCGTTGGTGCTGCCGATGTTGATGATTCGACCGCCTTCGGTCATGTGCCTGGCCGCCGCCTGGGTGGCGATGAACACGCTGCGTACGTTGATCGCCAGGGTCTGGTCGAAGTCTTCGAGTTTGAAATCTTCCAACGGTGCAACGGCCAGCACGCCAGCGTTATTCACCAGGATATCCAGCTTCCCAAACGTTTCCACGGTGGTCGTTACGGCGGCACGAATGGCCTCGGCATCAGCGCTGTCAGCCTTGATGGCCAGGGCTTTGCCGCCGCCCTGGGTGATGCTGTTTTGCAATTCTTCGGCCTTGGCCGTGGAGCTCACGTAGGTAAAGGCGACCGTCGCGCCTTCAGCGGCCAGGCGTTTGACGATGGCAGCGCCGATGCCGCGGGAACCGCCCTGGATCAAAGCCACTTTGCCGCTGAGGTTCTGAGTAGTCATATCGATCTCCAAAGTCCCGAGGCGAGATGTCCCGGTTGATGGAGCCTAGTATCGATTCAGGATTACACGCTGAGTAGACGGCAATTGCGATAGTCTGTGTAAACCAACGGTTTATAATGGCGCCTATGGAAACCTTCAGCAGTATCGAATGCTTTGTACGCAGTGCCGAGGTCGGCAGCTTTGCCGAGGCCGCGCGACGCTTGAGCCTGACGCCGGCGGCCGTGGGCAAGAGCGTAGCCAAGCTGGAAGCTCGGCTGGGGGTACGGTTGTTTCAGCGCAGCACCCGCAGCCTGACGCTGACCGAGGCCGGGCAGCTGTTTTTAAGCGAAGTCAGCGCCAGCCTGCACACGATCCAGAATGCCGTGGCCAATCTCGCCAGCGCCGAGGGGCGTCCAGCGGGCACGTTGAAAGTCAGCATGGGCACCGTGTTCGGGCGTTTATACATCGTGCCGCTGCTCGGGGAGTTTTTGCGGCGCTTTCCGGCGATCAACCCGGACTGGCATTTCGATAATCGTCAGGTCGACCTGATCGCCCAGGGTTTCGACGCCGCGATTGGTGGCGGCTTCGAACTGCCTCAAGGGGTGGTGGCGCGCAAGCTGACCCCGGCCCATCGCGTGTTGGTGGCCTCAGCCGGTTACCTGGCGGCGCACGAAGCGATCCTTGAACCCGATGATCTCAAGCTTCACGACGGCATCCTCATCCGCTCGCCGCAGACCGGCCGCGTGCGTTCCTGGCAGTTGACCAGCCGCACCCGACAACACAGCCCGCTGACGCTCAAGGCGCGGATGACCATGAGCGATTCGGAGGCGGCCTGCGCCACGGCCGCCCAGGGCTTGGGCATTGCACTGGTGAGTATGCCGTTTGCCGTGGGTTATCTGGAGGCGGGGACGTTGGAGAGGGTGTTACCGGAGTGGTATGTCGATGATGGCAATATTTCTATCTATTACGCTGAACACAAGCTGCTGCCGGGCAAGACGCGGGCGTTTGTGGATTTCATTATCGAGCAGTTTGCCGGGCAGGGGTTGGGGCAGAGGTTCAGTGCTATTTGAGTCTGGCTCATTAGCGAGGTGTGGCCATCGCGAGCAGGCTCACTCCTACAGGGGATCAGTGTCGCTCACAAATCCCCTGTAGGAGTGAGCCTGCTCGCGAAGAACGATAACGCGGACTATCTGCCAAACCGCCCCGGCCAGCCAATGATGTGCTTCGGCCGCGGGGTCGCATATGTCCGCACCTTGGACGTCGACAACCCCAACCGCACCAGCGATTCGGCAATGGTCACCGCCGCCGTCACACCATCGATGACCGGCACCCCGGTGCGCTGGCGAATTTGCTCATCCAGCCCGGCCATGCCGCCACAACCCAGGCAAATCACTTCGGCCTTGTCCTGGGTCACCGCCAGTTCAGCCTGATGCACGATGGCCTCCAGCGCGCGTTGTGGCTCGTGCTCCAGTTCCAGCACCGCCAGGCCACTGGCCCGCACCGAGGCACAGCGGTCCCACAACCCGGACAGTTTCAGGCGATCTTCGATCAACGGAACGGTGCGGTCGAGGGTGGTGACGACCGAGTAGGCATGGCCGAGAAACATCGCGGTGCTCGCTGCCGCGTCGGTGATGTCCACCACCGGTACGTTGAGCAATTCCTGCAGGCCTTCACGGCCGTGTTCGCCGTAGCCGGCCTGGATGACGGCATCGAAGGGCTGGTCGTAGGCCATGACCCGATCCATCACCGCAATCGCGGCCAGGTAGCTTTCGAAGTTGCCTTCGACCGAGTCGGCGCCGAAGTAGGGCGTCAGGCCAACGATTTCCGTGCCTGGCGCGGCTACGGCCTGGGCCGAGCGGGCGATGGCCTGGGTGATGGATTCGGTGGTGTTGACGTTGACCACGAGAATACGCATGGGAATTCCTTATAGCGGGTGGTTCAGCGGCCCGACGCTGCCGGGCCGCGATGGAGTCAATGGCTGACGTTGTCTACGGCGATGGCTTCACCGCTGACGTCGGCGTAGTGAGGTTGGCGCTTGGCGATGATCAGGTAGAGCATCCCGGCAATCCCGGCACCGATCAGCCAGGAGAACGGCGACACCAGGTGGAAACCCGGCACCAACGCCAGGACGATGGCGATCAGTGCGGCGGGAATGAAGGCCGCCACGGCGCGCAGGTTGACCCCGCGGCTGTAGTAATAGGCGCCGCTCGGGTCTTCGCTGTACAACTGCGGCACGTTGACCTGGCCTTTTCGTACGAGCCAGTAGTCGACCATGATCACGCCGTACAGCGGACCGAGCAGGGCGCCCAGGCCGGAGAGGAAGTAGACGATCACCAGCGGGCTGTTATAGAGGTTCCATGGCAGGATCAGCACGGCGATGGTCGCGCTGATCAGCCCGGCACGACGGAACGTCAGGTATTTGGGCGCCAGGTTGCTGAGGACAAAGGCCGGGGCGACGAAGTTGGCCATGATGTTGACCGCGACAGTGACGATCAGGAACGCCAGGCAGCCCAGGACCAGAAAGAAGGTATTGGGGATCGAGGCGATGATCTCGGTAGGGCTTTCAATGATGTGGCCATTGATCTGGAATTGCGCGCCACACAGCAGGACGGTGATGGCGGCAAACACCAGGATGTTCACCGGCAGGCCCCAGAAGTTTCCGACCTTGATGGTCTTGCGGCACGGCGAAGAGCGGGCGAAGTCGCAGAAATTGAGGATCAGCGTGCCGTAGATCGCCAGCCACAACGCACCGCCGGCAAAGATGTTGCGCCACATCTCGCCACCGCTCAGTGGCTCGCGGATCGACCAGGCGATGGTCGCATTGGCCTGGAAGTACATCCACGCGGCGAGGGCAGCGACGGTCAGCAGGATCACCGGGCCAGCAAAGGCCTCGTAGCGCCGAACCATTTCCATGCCGTAGGCAAGGATCGCCAGCTGCACCAGCCAGATCGCCACGAAACACACCCAGCCCAGGCTCGACAGGCCGAGGATCGAATCCTGATCGTACTCGGCGAATCCGGGGTGGATGGCGGTCAGCAGGACGCGGAACACGACCGAGGCCAGGTACGTCTGGATGCCGAACCAGGCGATGGCGATCACGGCGCGGATCAAGGCAGGAATTTGCGCGCCGTGGATGCCGAAACTGATCCGGCTGATGACCGGAAACGGCACGCCGGTCTTCTGGCCCATGTAGCCCGACAGGTTCATGAAGCAGTACACCAGCGCCGCGCCGATGCCCAGGGACAGGAGAATCTGCCAGCCGCCCAGGCCCAGGGCGTAAAGGCCAATGGCAAACGAGTAGTTGGCGATGTTGTGCACATCGTTGGTCCACAGCGCGAAGATGCTGTAGCGGCCCCAGCGTCGACCTTCGGCCTTGGTCGGCGCCAGGTCCTTGTTATGCAGGCGAGGGCTCAGTACCACGGGGCATTGCAGTGTTTGATCACCGGTGGTTGGAGTGGAGTGGGGGGAGGGTAGATCCAGCGCGATATTGTTATTGGAAAGACTTGTACGCATTCCGGCAGGCTCCTGATGCTCGATGCCGCGATGACTGTGCATGAGCGCAATGGCTCGACAAATCTTCGTCGCGGGGTAGCGAATATCATTGGTTACGGGGCATCTGCAGCCTGTACGGGATAGGGCGCTTCAGGCTTGCGGATCAGAGTGTGTATGTTTTGGATTGATTGTATACAAAACATGTATGCACTTAAGCGAGATGCGTGCCAGTCCTGAATATATGGAATGTGCGGCTGATTTCGTTTTGTTATCAATGGGCGGCAAACCGCTGAAAAACGGGCGATATAAGCTGACCGATCGAGCAGTTATTTATTTCTACGGGTGGCTTTTCAGAGGGGTGTGGCAGGGCGTTTCAGACGGGGGAATGTAACTTTTTGGGGCGAGGAAACAAAAAGTGCACACACAAATGGCACCGATGGTGACAGTTGTGTGTACACATTTACTGTGAGAGCGCTGTTAAGACTTGCTGATGATATTGCCGGCATGCAGCCCGCATTCCTTCTGCGTGGCTTCTTCCCACCACCAGCGGCCTTCACGCTCGTGCTGGTTCGGCAACACCGGGCGGGTGCACGGCTCACAGCCGATACTGATGAAGCCGCGTTCGTGCAGGCTGTTGTACGGCAGCTCCAGCATGCGGATGTAACCCCAGATCTCTTCGCTGGTCATCTGTGCCAGCGGGTTGAACTTGTACAGGGTGCGTTCCGGGGTCGAGAACGCGGTATCGATTTCCATCACAGCCACGGCGCTGCGCGTGCCCGGGCTCTGGTCGCGGCGTTGGCCGGTGGCCCAGGCCTTCACGCCAGACAACTTGCGACGCAGCGGTTCGATCTTGCGGATGCCGCAGCATTCGCCATGACCGTCCTTGTAGAAACTGAACAGGCCTTTTTCTTTCACGAACGGTTCGAGTTTGGTGTAGTCCGGCGACACCAGTTCGATGTCGATCTTGTAGTGCTCGCGCACTTGATCGATGAAGCGGTAGGTTTCGGGATGCAAGCGGCCGGTGTCGAGGCTGAACACTTTGACGTTCTTGTTCAGCTTCCAGGCCATGTCCACCAGCACCACGTCTTCGGCGCCGCTGAAAGATATCCACAGATCATCGCCGAACTCGGCAAAAGCGAGTTTCAGGATGTCCTGGGCGGATTTGTTGGCATAGGTCGTGGCGAGTTCCACGACGTCGAACGTTGGGCTCATCAGGGCGGCTTCCTACAGGTCGGTGGCGCTGGGCGCTCTATATGGGGCCGATGTTAACAAAAAGCAGCACTGGCCGGGGCGTCCTGTGCGTTGCGTGGTGGGGGAGTTGTCGCTAGAGTTCGGGCTCGCTCGACTCAATAAACAATACCAATGGGAGTGTCTTGTGGAAATTGCCTGTCTGGATCTTGAAGGTGTGCTGGTCCCGGAAATCTGGATCGCCTTCGCCGAAAAAACCGGGATCGAATCCCTCAGGGCCACCACCCGGGACATTCCCGACTACGACGTGCTGATGAAGCAGCGCTTGCGGATTCTCGACGAGCACGGCCTGAAGCTCGCCGACATCCAGGAAGTGATCGCCACGCTCAAGCCGCTGGAGGGTGCCGTCGAGTTCGTCGACTGGCTGCGTGAGCGCTTCCAGGTGGTGATTCTGTCGGACACCTTCTATGAGTTTTCCCAGCCGCTGATGCGCCAGCTCGGCTTCCCGACCTTGCTTTGCCATCGTCTGGTTACTGACGATACCGGTCGGGTGACCGGCTATCAGCTGCGTCAGAAAGATCCGAAGCGTCAGTCGGTGCTGGCGTTCAAGAGCCTGTACTACCGGGTGATTGCAGCAGGGGATTCCTACAACGACACCACCATGCTGGGTGAGGCGGACGCCGGGATTCTGTTCCATGCGCCGGACAACGTGATTGCCGAGTTCCCGCAGTTCCCGGCGGTGCATACGTTTGAAGAACTGAAGCAGGAATTCATCAAGGCTTCCAACCGTACCTTGAGCCTCTAGGCTGCGCAATGATCGTTCCCACGCTCTGCGTGGGAATGCAGCCCGGGACGCTCCGCGTCCCAGTGGGTTACAGGTTTTGCAGGGTATCGAGCAACACCTTCACCTTGGTGATCGACTCCTGATACTCGGCCTGCCACTCCGAATCGGCGACGATCCCGCCGCCGCCCCAGCAACACACCTGCCCATCCTTGACCAGCAAGCTGCGAATCGCGATGGAGCTGTCCATCTCGCCGCGCACGTCCAGGTACAACAGTGAGCCGCAATACAGTCCGCGCCGAGTAGGCTCCAGCTCGTCGATGATCTGCATCGAGCGAATTTTCGGTGCGCCGGTAATCGAGCCTCCCGGGAAGCTGCCGGCGATCAGGTCCAGCGCATCCCGATCATCCGCCAGTTCGCCGGTCACGCTGCTCACCAGGTGATGCACATTCGGGTAGCTTTCCAGGCTGAACAACTCAGGCACACGAACTGAACCGGTGCGGCAGGTGCGACCGAGGTCGTTGCGCAACAGGTCGACGATCATCAGGTTTTCCGCGCGGTCCTTGGGGCTGGCCAGCAGTTCGGCGGCGTTTGCCGCGTCCTCGGCAGCGGTCAGGCCGCGTGGGCGCGTGCCTTTGATCGGGCGGGTTTCCACATGACGCTCGCTGACTTTGACGAAGCGCTCCGGTGACAGGCTCAGCACCGCGCCGCCGTCGGGCAGGCTCTGGAAGCCGGAAAACGGCGTTGGGCACGCCAATCGCAACGCGCAGTACGCCGTCCAGGGATCACCCTGGCAGGGCGCGCGGAAGCGTTGGGCGAAATTGACCTGATAACAGTCGCCGGCCTGGATGTATTGCTGGATGCGCTCGATCGCCTGGCGATACTGGTCAGCGTTCAGGTCGGCATTCATCGGCGCTTGCAGCTTGAACGGCTCGAGCGCTTCAGCGGCGGGCTGGCTGAACAGCTGGATCAGGCGCTGGCGCTCGCTGTCGGCCAGCGTCGGGTGAAACACCAATTGGCTGGTGGCCTGGTGGTGATCGCTGATCAGCGCCCAGTCGTACAGGCCGAAGCGCGCATCCGGCAACTGCAGGTCATCCAGGGCCTGGCTCGGCAGGTTTTCCAGGTGGCGGCCGAAGTCGTAACTCAGGTAACCGATCAAGCCACCGGCGAACGGCAACTCATAAGGTGCGGGCAGCGATGCTTCTCCCAGTCGCGTCAGATTGTCCCGAAGGCGTTGCAGGAAATCGCTGCCACGTTCATCAGGCGCGACCGCCAGTTGTTCCAGCGGCCAGGCGCTGAGCAGGTCAAAGCGCCCGCGTTCGGCACTCGGGCGGCCGCTGTCGAGCAGCACGGCACCGGGGGCATGCCGAATGGCCGCGAAGTAGTCGGCAGGGTTGGCGCGATAGGGCAGCGGGTGTACGGAACAGGTCAGCATGGGCGGGTTGGATCAGCCATCGAGGCGGGGTGGCGATTGTAGTCCCCTCGGGGAATTGCTCCTAGAGGGATGTTGGGGAATCGATCGTTCCCACGCGCCGCAAAGGAATGCCTCAATGGACGCTCTGCGTCCGCTTTGGGACGTGGAGCGTCCCGGGCTGCATTCCCACGCAGAGCATGGGAACGATCAGCAGGGGGGATCAACCTTCGACCGGCGGAATATGCCCGAACATCTCCTGCACAAACGCCATGCGTTCTTCGACGGTTTCTGTCACGCCACGTGCCTTCAAGTCTTCCAGCCGCGCCTCGACCGCATGGGTGCGCAATGTCAGGCCGCAATCATTGGCAATCTGGATGTTCAGGCCGGGCCTTGCGTTGAGCTCGAGGATCAGGGGGCCTTTCTCCTGGTCCAGCACCATGTCGACACCGATGTAGCCCAGCCCGCACAGCTCGTAACAACCTGCCGCGAGCTTCATGAAGCCGTCCCAGTAGGGCAGCTGCACGCCATCCACCGCGTTGGTGGTGTCCGGGTGCTTGGTAATGATGTTGTTCAGCCAGGTGCCGCGCAGGGTCAGGCCGGTGGCCAGGTCGACACCGACACCGATGGCGCCCTGGTGCAGGTTGGCCTTGCCGCCGGACTGACGGGTGGGCAAGCGCAGCATGGCCATGACCGGATAGCCCATCAATACGATGATGCGAATGTCCGGCACACCTTCGTAGCTGATGCTCTTGAAGATCTGGTCCGGGATCACCCGGTATTCGATCAGTGCACGGTCGCGATGCCCGCCCAGGGAATACAGGCCGGTGAGGATGCTGGAGATATGGTGTTCGAGCTCTTCGTGGCCGATGATCTTGCCGGACACCGTGCGGTAGCGGCCCTCGAAACGGTCGGCGATGACGATGATGCCGTCGCCGCCAGCGCCCTGGGCCGGCTTGATCACGAAATCGGTGCGCCCGTCGATGATCTCGCCAAGCTTGTCGATTTCCTTTTCGGTGGAGATCACGCCATATAGCTGTGGCACATGGATGCCAGCGGCAATCGCGCGTTCCTTGGTGATGATCTTGTCATCGACGATCGGGTACAGGCTGCGCTTGTTGTACTTGAGCACGTAGTCCGCGTTACGTCGGTTGATGCCCATGATGCCCCGGGCCTCCAGGGCTTTCCAGGTCTTCCAGAAGCCGAACATCAGGCGTCAGCCTTCTTCAGGAAGGCCTTGAAACGCACCAGCTCGGTCAAACGGTAGCCGCGGTAGCGACCCATGGCCAGCATGAAGCCCACCATGATCAGCAGAATCGCCGGGAAGGTGAACACGAAGTACACCAGCTCCGGAATGGTCATGATCAGGTGCGCCAGCGTCGCGGCGAACAGCGTGCCGATCGCCACTTTCATGGCATGGCTGCCGCCGCGTTCTTCCCAGGTGATCGACAGGCGTTCGATGGTCATGGTCAGGATCACCATCGGGAACAGCGCCACCGACAGTCCGCGCTCCAGGCCGAGCTTGTGGCTGAGCAGGCTGATGGCCGCGATCAACACCACCACGAACGTCAGCACCACCGACAGCCTCGGCAGCATCTGCAGCTTCAGGTGTTCAAGGTAGGAACGCAGCGACAGCCCCAGCGCCGTGATGATGGTAAACAGCACGATCCCGAAGCCGAGCTGGGTCTCGCGAAAGGCCAGGGCGATCAGTACCGGGGTAAAGGTACCGAGGGTCTGCAGGCCGATCAGGTTGCGCAGGATCAGGATCACCAGCACGCCGATCGGGATCATCACCATGATCATGAAAGTCTGCTGGGTTTGCAGTGGCAGGCCGTACAGCGAGTATTCGAGGAAGTTGGCGTCGGTGTTTTCGTCGGTCAGCTTGGCCAGGCGAATGGCGTTCATTTCGCTGTTGTTCATGCTGAAGGTCACAGTGGCCTTCTTGCCGCCATCGACGGTGATCAGGTTTTCATCGCCCGTCCACCACAGCAAGCGGTCGGTCGGCAGGCCCTGTTCGCCGGTTTCCGGGTTGAAGTACAGCCAGTCGGTGCCATTGAAGCTGCGCAGCCAGAGTTCCGGGGTTTGCGGCTGGTCGGCCACCAGGCGAATGGTATGGACCTTTTCCACCGGCACGTGGGCGATGGACAGCAGCAGTTCGACGATCTTGGCCTTGTGCGCCGGTGTCGGGTCGCCGGCCAGGAGCATCTTGGCGTTGTCGTCGTTGCTGTTGTTGACCCGCTTGATCGCTTCGCTGATGAAAGTCTCGACGTCGGCCGAGTGCTGGCGAATCGGTGCCAGCAGCGCTTCGGCGGCGAGTTTCTCAGGGCCTTCCAAGGCAATGCTGTCGCGGAAGGTCGGGCCCTTGATCTTGGCTTTTTCGGCGGTGTAGCGCTTGGTCAGCACCAGGCGGTAATAAAGTGTCTGGTTGCCTTTGGCCCGGCGCGCCGACCAGGTGACCTTGCGGTTGCCGTCGACACGGTTCACGGCCACGCCGTAGTTATTGGAGATGAAGCTTTCGTTGAGGCTCACGTAGTCGCGGCTCAACGGCGGCACGAACATCTGGATCTTGACCGGGTCCTTGGCACTGGCGACGAACTCGACCTTGGCGTCGATGTTCCACAAGTCGTCGGTGGCGTCTTCCGTCACGGGAATGCCGAGTACGAAGATCTGGTAGGCCGTGACTGAAATGCCCAACACCACCAGGATGGCGATCAGCATTTTCAGATGAAGGGTAAGAGAGCGCATTTAAATTACTCGGCGGTATGAGCGTCGGCGGCGCAGGCGGGTTTGCCGGCAGCGTATTTAAGACTGGGGTCGACCAGCGCATCGAAGCGTTTTAGTGCTTCGGAGCCGATCAGGAGCGGGTATTGGAACGCACTACGGTCGGTCAGGTTCACTTCGATGCTGCGTAAAGCTGAGCCCATGCAGATATCCAGCTCGATCACCGGACGGGCGGTGTACTTCTTGCCCTCTTCCGGATCGTAGTCACCGGCCCGGCGCTTGATCTTGCTGACGCGGGCCAGCGGTCGTTCGATCGGGTGCGAATGGGCGGCGTCGATGGCCAGGTAGAAGCGCACCCAGGACTCGCCATTGCGTTTGAAACGCTTGATGTCGCGGGCACTCAGCGAAGCGGTTTTCGCCCCGGTATCAAGTTTGGCGGCCACTTCGAGGTCGATGCCGCCCAGCGATGCGTATTCATTGAGGCCGTACACGGTCTTTTCCCCTGCGGCGGCAAAGCCGGGCAGGCAAAGAAGAAAAAGGAAGATCGGGAAGGGCTTGAGTCTCATAAATCCTGGTGCGCAGCGGTCTGTTCTTTGATTCAAGACCCTGGCATCGCTGCGCAAGCTCCTCGTATGCCTATCAGCTATTTATGACAGACAGTGCAGATGTGACAAACAAATGCGGGCGGCATTCTAGCACGGCAGGTTGATGGTGCCAGCGCTGCCGGGCGGCGATGGGCATAGGGCTTTGCTTGGTTATGGTGCGGGCGGTTATTAGACGATTGTCGACAATATCTAATTATCCTTTGACGGCGGCGGCAGTTTTGGTTAGTTTTTGCCGCACTAGCTTTCAAGGTGTCGACAATATGCTGGATCAACTGGCTCCCCCGCTTACCGCCCAGGACGACTCGGAAACGCTTTCCGAAAACGTCTTCCGGCGCATTCAGGCGGCCATCGTCAAGGGTGAGATCGCCCCGGGCAGCAAAATCTCCGAGCCGGAGCTGGCCCGTACCTATGGCATCAGCCGTGGCCCGTTGCGCGAAGCCATCCACCGCCTGGAAGGCCAGCGCCTGCTGGTGCGCGTGCCGCACGTCGGTGCGCGGGTGGTATCGCTCAACCATGCCGAGCTGCTGGAGCTCTACGAAATCCGCGAATCCCTCGAAGGCATGGCCTGTCGCCTGGCCGCCGAGCGCATGAGCGTCGAGGAAATCGACGAACTGCGCCGGGTCCTTGAAACCCACGAACGCGACGAAGCCTTCCAGGCCGGCCGTGGCTACTACCAGCAGGAAGGCGATTTCGACTTCCACTACCGGATTATCCAGGGCAGCGGTAACCGCACCCTGACGCAAATGCTCTGCGGCGAGCTTTATCAACTGGTGCGCATGTACCGCATCCAGTTTTCCACCACGCCCAATCGCCCGCACCAGGCCTTTGCCGAACACCACCGAATTCTCGATGCCATCGCCGACCGTGACGGTGAACTGGCCGAGTTGTTGATGCGCCGTCACATCGGCGCCTCCAAACGCAATATCGCCCGTCATTACCAGGACGGCGCTAACCCGACAGCCAAACGAGGTGAGTCATGAGTTTGAACAAGAGCACACCAGGCCAGCGTTTCCGCGATGCGGTCGCCAGCGAGCATCCATTGCAAGTGGTCGGCGCGATCAACGCCAACCACGCACTGCTGGCCAAGCGCGCCGGTTTCAAGGCGATCTACCTGTCCGGTGGCGGGGTGGCTGCAGGCTCCCTCGGCGTACCGGACCTGGGCATCACCGGCCTGGATGACGTGCTGACCGACGTGCGCCGCATCACCGACGTCTGCGACCTGCCGCTGCTGGTGGACGTGGACACCGGTTTCGGCTCCTCGGCGTTCAACGTCGCCCGTACCGTCAAGTCGATGATCAAGTTTGGCGCGGCGGCGATTCACATCGAAGACCAGGTCGGTGCCAAGCGTTGCGGTCACCGTCCTAACAAGGAAATCGTGACCCAGCAGGAAATGGTCGATCGCATCAAGGCGGCGGTCGATGCCCGTACCGATGACAGCTTCGTGATCATGGCCCGTACCGACGCCCTGGCGGTGGAAGGCCTGGAATCGGCACTGGATCGCGCCGCCGCGTGCATCGAGGCCGGCGCCGACATGGTGTTCCCGGAAGCCATCACCGAACTTGAGATGTACAAACTGTTCGCCAGCCGTGTGAAAGCGCCGATCCTGGCCAACATCACCGAATTCGGCGCAACACCGCTGTACACCACCGAGCAACTCGCCGCTGCCGACGTGTCCCTGGTGCTGTACCCGCTGTCGGCCTTCCGCGCCATGAACAAGGCCGCGGAAAATGTCTACACCGCGATCCGCCGCGACGGCACGCAACAGAACGTCATCGACACCATGCAGACCCGCATGGAACTTTACGATCGCATCGACTACCACACCTTCGAGCAGAAGCTCGATGCGTTGTTTGCGGCGAAGAAGTAAGTCGGATAACTCCCTAACAAAATTAAAAATTGGAGGCAGAAATGGCCGAAGCAAAAGTACTCAGTGGCGCCGGGCTCCGTGGCCAGGTTGCCGGGCAAACCGCACTGTCCACCGTGGGCCAGTCGGGCGCAGGCCTGACCTATCGCGGCTACGACGTCCGCGAACTGGCGGCTGACGCACAATTCGAAGAAGTCGCTTACCTGCTGCTGTACGGCGAACTGCCGACCAAGGCACAACTGGCCGCTTACATCAGCAAATTGAGCAAGCTGCGCGACCTGCCGCAAGCGCTCAAGGAAGTGCTGGAACGCATCCCCGCCGACGCCCACCCGATGGACGTGATGCGCACCGGCTGCTCGTTCCTGGGCAACCTGGAGCCGGAGAACGATTTCTCCGAACAACACGACAAGACCGATCGCCTGCTGGCCGCGTTCCCAGCGATCATGACCTACTGGTATCGCTTCAGCCACGAAGGCAAGCGTATCGATTGCGTGAGCGACGAGCAGTCCATCGGTGGCCACTTCCTGCACCTGCTGCACGGCAAGAAGCCAAGCGAGTTGCACGTCAAGGTGATGAACGTTTCGCTGATCCTCTACGCGGAACACGAATTCAACGCCTCGACCTTCACCGCGCGCGTGTGTGCCTCGACCCTGTCCGACCTGTTCTCCTGCATCACCGCGGCCATCGGCTCGCTGCGCGGTCCACTGCACGGTGGCGCCAACGAAGCGGCGATGGAAATGATCGAACGCTTCAGCTCGCCGGAAGACGCGATCAAGGGCACCCTCGGCATGCTCGAGCGCAAGGACAAGATCATGGGCTTCGGCCACGCGATCTATAAGGACAGCGATCCGCGCAACGAGGTGATCAAGGGCTGGTCGAAAAAACTCGCCGACGAAGTGGGTGACAAGGTGCTGTTCCCGGTCTCCGAAGCCATCGACAAGACCATGTGGGAGCAAAAGAAGCTGTTCCCGAACGCCGACTTCTACCATGCCTCGGCGTACCACTTCATGGGCATCCCGACCAAGTTGTTCACACCGATCTTCGTCTGCTCGCGCCTGACCGGCTGGGCGGCCCACGTGTACGAACAGCGCGCCAACAACCGCATCATCCGCCCGAGCGCCGAGTACACCGGCGTCGAACAGCGCAAGTTCGTGCCAATCGAACAACGCTGAATGGTGGTGGCTGAAGCCGGGGTCTGAATTCAACGCAGATCCCTGTGGGAGCGGGCTTGCCCGCGATAGCGGTGGGTCAGTCGACAACTATGTCGGCTGTGACTCAGTCATCGCGGGCAAGCCCGCTCCCACAGTGGATAGTGTGCAATTCAAACTCTTAGCCAGGCCCCACCCTTTGAAACTACCGTGACCGAGTCCTGACCGATGAACACAGAATTCCGTAAACCGCTGCCCGGCAGCCACCTGGATTACTTCGACGTCCGCGCGGCGGTCGAGGCCATCCAGCCCGGCGCCTATGACACCCTGCCGTACACCTCCCGCGTGCTGGCGGAAAACCTGGTGCGTCGCTGTGACCCGGCCACGCTGACCGAATCCCTGAAGCAATTCATCGAGCGCAAGCGCGACCTCGACTTCCCGTGGTTCCCGGCCCGTGTGGTGTGCCACGACATTCTTGGCCAGACCGCGCTGGTGGACCTCGCCGGCCTGCGTGACGCCATCGCCCAACAGGGCGGCGACCCGGCGCAAGTCAACCCGGTGGTGCCGACGCAACTGATCGTCGACCACTCCCTGGCCGTCGAGCGCGGTGGCTTCGATCCGGAGGCGTTCGAGAAGAACCGCGCCATCGAAGACCGTCGCAACGAAGACCGTTTCCACTTCATCAACTGGACCAAGAAGGCGTTCAAGAACGTCGACGTGATCCCGCCGGGCAACGGCATCATGCACCAGATCAACCTGGAGAAAATGTCTCCGGTGATCCAGGTGCGCGACGGCGTGGCGTTCCCTGACACCTGCGTCGGCACCGACAGCCACACCCCGCACGTCGATGCGCTGGGCGTGATCGCCATCGGTGTCGGTGGCCTGGAAGCCGAAAGCGTGATGCTTGGCCGCGCATCGTGGATGCGCCTGCCGGAAAGCGTCGGCGTCGAGCTCACCGGCAAGCTGCAACCGGGCATCACCGCCACCGACATGGTGCTGGCGCTGACCGAGTTCCTGCGCAAGCAAAAAGTCGTCGGTGCCTGGCTGGAATTCTTCGGCGAAGGCGCCGCGGCCCTGACCCTGGGCGACCGCGCGACCATCTCCAACATGGCCCCGGAATACGGCGCCACCGCGGCGATGTTCTACATCGACCAGCAAACCATCGACTACCTCAAGCTCACCGGCCGTGAAGACGAGCAGGTGCAGTTGGTCGAGAACTATGCCAAGACCACGGGCCTGTGGGCCGACAGCCTGAAGGGCGCGCAGTACGAGCGCGGCCTGACCTTCGACCTGTCTTCGGTGGTGCGCAACATGGCCGGCCCGAGCAACCCGCACGCCCGTGTGGCAGTGTCGGATCTGGCCGCCAAAGGCATCTCCGGCCAGTGGGAAGACGTGCCAGGCCAAATGCCGGACGGCGCTGTGATCATCGCCGCCATCACCAGCTGCACCAACACCAGCAACCCGCGCAACGTGATTGCCGCCGGCCTGCTGGCGCGCAACGCCAACAAGCTGGGCCTGACCCGCAAGCCGTGGGTCAAGTCGTCCCTGGCGCCGGGCTCGAAAACCGTGGCCCTGTACCTCGACGAAGCCGGCCTGACGGATGAGCTGGAGCAACTCGGTTTCGGCGTCGTGGCCTTTGCCTGCACCACCTGCAACGGCATGTCCGGTGCACTGGACCCGGTGATCCAGCAAGAGATCATCGACCGTGACCTGTACGCCACCGCTGTGTTGTCCGGCAACCGCAACTTCGACGGGCGGATTCACCCATACGCCAAGCAAGCGTTCCTGGCCTCGCCGCCACTGGTGGTCGCTTACGCCATCGCCGGCACCATCCGCTTCGACATCGAAAAAGACGTGCTGGGCGTGGTCGACGGCAAGGAAATCCGCCTGAAAGACATCTGGCCGAGCGACGAAGAAATCGACGCCGTGGTGAAAGCCTCGGTGAAGCCGGAGCAGTTCCGCCAGGTCTACATCCCGATGTTCGCCATCCACGAAGACACCGGCCCGAAAGTCGCGCCGCTTTACGACTGGCGCGAAATGAGCACCTACATCCGCCGTCCGCCGTACTGGGAAGGCGCACTGGCTGGCGCGCGTCCGCTCAAGGGCATGCGCCCGCTGGCGGTGCTGCCGGACAACATCACCACCGATCACCTGTCGCCATCCAACGCGATCATGCTTGATAGTGCGGCGGGTGAGTACTTGGCGAAAATGGGCCTGCCGGAAGAGGACTTCAACTCCTACGCGACTCATAGGGGCGACCATTTGACTGCGCAGCGTGCAACCTTCGCCAACCCGAAACTGTTCAACGAAATGGTTGTGGAAAACGGCAAGGTCAAGCAGGGCTCCCTGGCCCGTGTCGAGCCGGAAGGCAAAGTGATGCGCATGTGGGAAGCCATCGAGACCTACATGGATCGCAAGCAGCCGCTGATCATCATCGCCGGCGCCGACTACGGTCAGGGTTCGTCCCGCGACTGGGCAGCCAAAGGCGTGCGCCTGGCGGGTGTGGAAGCGATCGCCGCCGAAGGGTTCGAGCGCATTCACCGCACCAACCTGGTGGGCATGGGTGTGTTGCCGCTGGAGTTCAAGCCGGGCACCAACCGTCACACCCTGGCCATCGACGGCAGCGAAACCTACGACGTGATCGGCGATCGCACCCCGCGTGCCGAGCTGACGCTGGTGATCCATCGCAAGAACGGCGAACGCGTCGATGTGCCGGTGACCTGCCGCCTCGACACCGCTGAAGAAGTGTCGATCTACGAGGCCGGTGGCGTGCTGCAACGCTTCGCCCAGGACTTCCTCGAAGAATCGGCGGTTGCCGTTTAACACAGGCTTGCAGGCACGGGACTTCGGGTCCCGTGCCTGTTTTTGAAGGAGCACTCATGTCTCACGCACCGCAAATCAAGATCCCCGCTACCTACATGCGCGGCGGCACCAGTAAAGGCGTGTTCTTCAGCCTGAAAGACCTGCCAGAAGTAGCGCAGGTACCAGGCCCGGCCCGCGACGCCCTGTTGCTGCGCGTGATCGGTAGCCCCGACCCCTACGACAAGCAAATCGACGGCATGGGCGGCGCGACGTCCAGCACCAGCAAAACCGTGATCCTGTCGAAAAGCACCAAGGCCGATCACGACGTCGATTACCTGTTCGGCCAGGTGTCGATCGACAAGCCATTCGTCGACTGGAGCGGCAACTGCGGCAACCTGACCGCGGCGGTTGGCTCTTTCGCCATCAGCAACGGCCTGGTGGACGCCAGCCGCATTCCGCACAACGGCATTGCCGTGGTGCGCGTATGGCAGGCCAACATCGGCAAGACCATCATCGCCCACGTGCCGATCACCAACGGCGAAGTGCAGGAAACCGGTGATTTCGAACTCGACGGCGTGACCTTCCCGGCGGCGGAAGTGCAGGTCGAATTTCTCGATCCGGCAGCGGAAGAAGAGGGCGGTGGCGGTTCGATGTTCCCTACCGGCAACCTCGTGGATGACCTGGAAGTGCCCGGCGTCGGGACCTTCAAGGCAACCATGATCAACGCCGGCATCCCGACCATCTTCGTCAATGCCGAAGATATCGGCTACAAGGGCACCGAGCTGCAAGGCGCGATCAACGGCGATCCGAAAGCACTGCTGATGTTCGAAACCATCCGTGCCTACGGCGCACTGCGCATGGGCCTGATTTCCAACATCGACGAAGCGGCCAAGCGACAGCACACGCCGAAGGTGGCGTTCGTCGCCAAACCGGCGGATTACGTGTCGTCCAGCGGCAAAGCGGTGGCGGCGGGCGATGTCGACCTGCTGGTGCGCGCGCTGTCCATGGGCAAGCTGCACCACGCGATGATGGGCACGGCGGCAGTGGCCATCGGCACCGCGGCAGCGATTTCCGGCACGTTGGTCAACCTCGCGGCCGGCGGTGTGGAACGTAACGCGGTGCGCTTTGGTCATCCATCGGGCACTTTGCGCGTCGGCGCCGAGGCCAGCCTGGTGAACGGCGAATGGACCGTGAACAAAGCCATCATGAGCCGCAGTGCACGGGTGTTGATGGAAGGTTTCGTCCGCGTGCCGGGTGATTCGTTCTAACGTAAATTCAGACATCACCACAAATCCCTGTGGGAGCGGGCTTGCCCGCGATGAGGCCTTCACATTCAACATTTAAGTTGGCTGATGTACCGCCATCGCGGGCAAGCCCGCTCCCACAGTGGACTGCATTTCAACAATAAGAATCTTGTCAGCAACCGAGATCGATCCCTGTACCGAGGTCCCATCAACGAACCACTTGCCGAGTGAATCGAACATGAGCGCCAACGTCGACCTCAACAACCGCCCCGACTACGACCAGGTCCTGCAGGACATTGCCGACTACGTCCTCAACTACAGGATCGAATCCGAAGAGGCGCTAAATACCGCGCGCAATTGCCTGATCGATACCTTGGGCTGCGGCCTGCTGGCCCTGCGTTTTCCCGAATGTACCAAGCACCTGGGGCCTGTGGTCGAAGGCACCGTCGTGCCATTCGGCGCCCGGGTCCCCGGCACCAGTTATCGACTCGATCCGGTCAAGGCCGCGTGGGACATCGGCTGCATCGTGCGCTGGCTCGACTACAACGACACCTGGCTCGCCGCCGAGTGGGGCCATCCGTCGGATAACCTTGGCGGCATTCTGGCGGTGGCTGACCACCTGTCGCAAAAGCGCCTGGCCAATGGCGAGGCGCCGCTGACCGTTCGTACGGTGCTCGAAGCGATGATCATGGCCCATGAGATTCAGGGCGTGATCGCGCTGGAAAACTCGTTCAACCGCGTCGGCCTCGATCACGTCATCCTGGTGAAAGTCGCCTCCACCGCGGTCACCGCCAAGCTCATGGGCGCCAATCGTGAGCAGATGCTCTCGGCGTTGTCCCACGCTTTTGCCGATGGCCAGGCATTGCGCACCTACCGCCATGCGCCGAATGCCGGGTCGCGAAAGTCCTGGGCGGCGGGCGACGCCTCCAGTCGTGGTGTGCGCCTGGCGGACATCGCCATGCGCGGCGAGATGGGCATTCCCGGTGTGTTGAGTGCCAAACAGTGGGGCTTTTACGATGTGCTGTTCAGCCACACCAACAACGACCTGGCGCTCAAGCCGCAAGACAGGCGCCAGTTCAGCTTCTCGCGGCCATACGGCAGTTATGTGATGGAAAACGTGCTGTTCAAGATCAGTTTTCCCGCCGAATTCCACGCGCAAACCGCCTGTGAAGCCGCGGTGACCCTGCACCCGCAAGTGCGCAATCGCCTGCACGAAATCGACAGGATCGTCATCACCACCCATCAATCGGCGATCCGTATCATTTCCAAGGTCGGCCCGCTGGCCAATGCCGCCGACCGCGATCATTGCATCCAGTACATGACGGCGGTGCCACTGGCCTTCGGCAATCTGGTAGCCGAGCACTACGAAGATGATTTTCACAAGGCGCATCCGATCATCGATGTGCTGCGCGACAAGATGGTCATCGTCGAAAACCCGGATTACACCCGTGAATACCTGGAAGCCGACAAGCGCTCGATCGCCAATGCAATCGAGGTGATTTTCAAGGACGGTACCAGCACCGGGAACGCAATTGTGGAGTACCCGATTGGTCACCGTCGGCGCCGTCCCGAGGGCATTCCGTTGTTGGAGGAGAAGTTCAGGGCGAACCTGCTGACACGATTTACCGGGCAGCGTAGCGAGGAGATTTTTGCGTTGTGCAAGGATCAGGCGCGGCTTGAGGCAACGCCCGTGAACCGGTTTGTGGATATGTTTGTTATCTAGGAGACCGCGTTATCGTTCAATCGCCAGCAGGCTGGCTCCCACAGGGGATATGCGGTGAGCACAAATCAACTGTGCCAGCCTGCTGGCGATGAGGCCGGAACAGGCGATAGAGATTTATTTGAAGCGCCGCTCCACACCTTTCTCCACCAGGATTTTCGCGGAAATCTCTTCCACCGAAAAATGCGTGGAGTTGATATTCGGAATGTTCTCGCGGCGGAACAGGTTTTCCACCTCGCGCACTTCGAATTCGCACTGGGCGTAGCTCGAATAGCGGCTGTTGGGCTTGCGCTCGTTGCGGATCGCGGTGAGACGGTCCGGGTCGATGGTCAGGCCGAACAGCTTGTGCTGGTGGGCGCGCAGGGCGCTGGGCAGTTGCAGGCGCTCCATGTCGTCTTCGGTCAGCGGGTAGTTGGCCGCGCGGATGCCGAATTGCATGGCCATGTACAGGCAGGTCGGGGTCTTGCCGCAGCGCGATACGCCCACCAGGATCAGGTCGGCCTTGTCGTAATAATGCGTGCGGGCACCGTCGTCGTTGTCGAGGGCGAAGTTCACCGCCTCGATACGCTCCATGTAATTGGTGTTGGCACCGATGGAGTGGGATTTGCCCACGGTATAGGAGGAATGCTCGGTCAGTTCCTGTTCAAGTGGCGCCAGGAAGGTCGAGAAAATGTCGATCATGAAACCATTGGAAGTCGCGAGGATCTCACGAATGTCCTGATTGACGATGGTATCGAAGATAATCGGACGGAAGCCGTCGGTTTCGGCGGCTTTGTTGATTTGTTGTACCATGGCCCGCGCTTTATCCACGCTGTCGATGTACGGCCGCGTGAATTTGCTGAAGGTAATGTTTTCGAACTGCGCCAAAAGGCTTTGGCCGAGGGTTTCGGCGGTAATGCCGGTGCCATCGGAGATAAAGAAAGCAGATCGTTTCATTTGCACCTTGGGCCTTAAGCTAGTGACGATTCTTGGATATGATAGGCGCGATTTGCCGGCCGCCAATGGCCCGCATTCTCACTTATTTTCCAGGTCCAGGCCATACAGCTGGCAAACGCTCCCCCGAGCAGCCGGCTTCTGAGCTTTTCCAACACAGTTAGTGGAGAGATCACCTTGGTAGAGTACGTAGTTTCCCTCGATAAGCTCGGCAAACACGATGTTGAGCATGTGGGGGGCAAGAACGCATCCCTGGGCGAGATGATCAGCAATCTTGCGGGTGCCGGTGTATCGGTACCCGGTGGCTTCGCCACGACCGCTCAGGCATATCGTGATTTCCTGGAACTGAGCGGCCTGAACCAGCAGATTCATGACGCCCTGGATGCCCTGGACGTCGACGACGTGAATGCCCTGGCCAAGACCGGCGCCCAGATCCGCCAATGGATCATGGAAGCCGAGTTCCCGGAAAAACTGAACACCGAGATCCGCACCGCGTTCGCCGCGCTGTCCGCCGGTAACCCCGACGTGGCCGTGGCCGTGCGTTCTTCCGCTACCGCCGAAGACTTGCCTGATGCGTCCTTCGCCGGTCAGCAGGAAACCTTCCTGAACATCCGTGGTGTCGAAAACGTCATTCGCGCCGCCAAGGAAGTGTTTGCCTCCCTTTTCAACGATCGCGCGATTTCCTATCGCGTGCACCAGGGCTTCGACCACAAGTTGGTAGCCCTGTCGGCCGGCGTACAGCGCATGGTCCGCTCCGAAACCGGCACCGCTGGCGTGATGTTCACCCTCGATACCGAATCGGGCTTCCGTGACGTGGTGTTCATCACCGGCGCCTACGGCCTGGGTGAAACCGTCGTACAAGGCGCGGTGAACCCGGATGAATTCTACGTCCACAAAGGCACGCTGGCCGCCGGTCGCCCGGCGATCCTGCGCCGCAACCTGGGCAGCAAGGCCATCAAGATGATCTACGGCGACGAGGCCAAGGCCGGTCGTTCGGTCAAGACCGTCGATGTCGACAAGGCCGAACGTGCGCGTTTCTGCCTGACCGACGCCGAAGTCAGCGAGCTGGCCAAGCAGGCGATGATCATCGAGAAGCACTACCAGTGCCCGATGGACATCGAGTGGGCCAAGGACGGTGATGACGGCAAGCTGTACATCGTGCAGGCCCGTCCGGAAACCGTGAAGAGCCGCACCCAGGCCAACGTCATGGAACGTTACCTGTTGAAGGAAACCGGCACCGTGCTGGTCGAAGGTCGTGCCATTGGCCAGCGCATCGGCGCCGGCAAGGTGCGCATCATCAAGGACGTGTCCGAGATGGACAAGGTTCAGCCAGGCGACGTACTGGTCTCCGACATGACCGACCCGGACTGGGAACCGGTCATGAAGCGCGCCAGCGCCATCGTCACCAACCGTGGCGGCCGTACCTGCCACGCGGCGATCATCGCCCGTGAGCTGGGCATCCCGGCCGTGGTCGGTTGCGGCAATGCCACCCAGCTGTTGAAAGACGGCCAGGGCGTGACTGTTTCCTGCGCTGAAGGCGACACCGGTTTCATCTTCGAAGGCGAACTGGGCTTCGACATCAAGAAGAACTCCGTGGACGCCATGCCTGATCTGCCGTTCAAGATCATGATGAACGTCGGCAACCCGGACCGCGCCTTCGACTTCGCGCAGCTGCCGAACGCCGGTGTGGGCCTGGCCCGCCTGGAGTTCATCATCAACCGCATGATCGGCGTGCACCCTAAAGCGCTGTTGAACTACGACGGCCTGCCGCAGGACATCAAGGAAAGCGTCGACAAGCGCATTGCCGGCTACAACGACCCGGTCGGCTTCTACGTCGAGAAACTGGTCGAAGGCATCAGCACCCTGGCGGCCGCGTTCTATCCGAAAAAGGTCATCGTGCGCCTGTCGGACTTCAAGTCCAACGAATACGCCAACCTGATCGGCGGCAAGCTCTACGAGCCGGAAGAAGAGAACCCGATGCTGGGCTTCCGTGGCGCCTCGCGTTACATCAGCGAGTCGTTCCGCGACTGCTTCGAGCTCGAGTGCCGTGCTCTGAAGCGCGTGCGCAACGAGATGGGCCTGACCAACGTCGAAATCATGGTGCCGTTCGTCCGTACCCTGGGCGAAGCGAGCCAGGTAGTGGACCTGCTGGCCGAAAACGGCCTGGCCCGTGGCGACAACGGCCTGCGCGTCATCATGATGTGCGAACTGCCGTCCAACGCGATCCTGGCTGAAGAATTCCTCGAATTCTTCGATGGTTTCTCCATCGGCTCCAACGACCTGACCCAGCTCACCCTGGGCCTGGACCGTGACTCCGGGATCATCGCGCACCTGTTCGACGAGCGAAATCCTGCGGTCAAGAAGCTGCTGGCCAACGCCATTGCCGCCTGCAACAAGGCTGGCAAGTACATCGGTATTTGCGGTCAGGGCCCTTCGGACCACCCGGACCTGGCCAAGTGGCTGATGGAGCAGGGCATCGAAAGCGTTTCGTTGAACCCCGATTCCGTACTGGAAACCTGGTTCTTCCTGGCGGAAGGTCAAGCGCAAGCTTGATGGTGTGAACGGCTCACTCCCTGTAGGAGCGAGGCTTGCCCGCGATGGCGTTTTCAAGATCGCCATCGCCAGCAAGCTGTGCTCCTACAAGGGGTAGGCTGTTCTTGGAGATTCAAGCAGGGCGGGCTCCTTCGGATGCCGCCCTTTTTTGTGCAAGAGATTATGCAAAGCAGCAGCAACCTGTTTCCTGTCGCCCTGATCAGCGCCGAGCGGCGCGGTGATCTGAGCGAAGATGTCTACCGGTTGAAACCCGGTAACAGCCCCGACGGCACCGTAGAATTGGCGGTGACGCGCCTTGGCATGGCTGATGAATCGGCCTCCCGTGGCGTGCCGGTGATCCTGTTGCACGGCAGTTTTTCCAATCGGCGTTTCTGGTTCTCCCCCAAGGGGTTGGGCCTGGGAGCCTATCTGACGCGCCTGGGATTCGATGTCTGGATCGCGGAAATGCGCGGTCACGGCCTGTCCCGGCGCAACCAGAACTATCGCAAGAACCGTGTTGCCGACTACGCGCGTTACGATCTGCCCGCCATTGGCGCGTTCGTGCGCGAGCAAAGCGGCCAGGTCCCGCACTGGATCGGCCATTCGCTGGGCGGTATCACCCTGGCGGCGGCGTTGGGCGGCCAACACATTGGCGAGCCCGTGGTCGCGTCCGCGGCGTTCTTTGGCACGCAAGTCAGCCGCACCTACTGGCCGCTGAAGATTCCACCGGTGGAATGGAGTGGTCGTTTCATCCTCAAGCGCTTTGCCCAGCTGTCCGGTTCACGGCTCAAGCGTGGCCCGGAGGACGAGCCGATTGGCCTGGCCCTGGAAAGCATGCGCTGGTACGGTCTGTTCGGGCGCTTTGGCGATGCCGACAAGGACTGGTGGGCGGGCCTGGCCGAGGTCAGGATGCCAGTGCTGGCGGTGAGCGCCGCGGGCGATCATCAGGACCCGGCCTGGGCTTGTCGCAAGTTGTTCGACCAGCTGGGTTCCGAGCACAAGCAATTCATCAACCTGGGACGCGAGCAGGGTTTTGCCGATAATTTCGGTCATGTGGAAATGTTGGTAAGCAAAGCTGCCCAGGCTGAAGTCTGGCCGTTGGTCGCTCGCTGGCTGGTGGATCAGCAGACGCCGTTGCTCGGTGATCAAGCGGATTTGGCCGCGGCGATCTAAGCTGGACGCTCTATCAAGGGCATTTCGCTCTGGTCGGGTTGCGGCTAAGATATGACGCATTGAGCTGTTCTGGTCATTTTCCGTGACTGAATCAGTAGTGATGTTCGTGCTTTCTTCCTCTTTACAGGAGTTTCTCGATGAACCATTACCTCACCCCTGACCTGTGCGACGCCTACCCTGAACTGGTGCAGGTGCTGGAACCGATGTTCAGCAATTTCGGTGGCCGGGACTCCTTCGGCGGCGAGATCGTGACCATCAAGTGCTTCGAAGACAACTCGCTGGTCAAGGAGCAAGCCGAGCTCAAGGGTAATGGCAAAGTGTTGGTAGTCGATGGTGGAGGCTCCCTGCGCCGGGCGTTGCTGGGCGATATGATCGCCGAGAAAGCCGCAAAAAACGGCTGGGAAGGGCTGGTGATCTACGGTTGCATCCGTGACGTCGACGTCATCGCGCAAACCGACCTGGGGGTCCAGGCATTGGCCAGCCACCCGATGAAAACCGACAAGCGCGGTATCGGCGACCTGAATGTTGCCGTGACCTTCGCCGGCGTGACCTTTCATCCCGGCCATTACATTTATGCGGACAACAACGGCGTGATCGTCTCGCCGAGCCCACTGAAGATGCCTGAGTAAGATTCAGCCGATTTTTTTGAAGAATGGAATGCGGATGTTCGAGGAAGAAAACGCGCAATGGGGGCTGGTACATGCCCTGGTGCTGGACGGTAAAGGCGGTGCGCGTTCGATAGCCCGGACAGAACTCGACGAATTGCAGCTGCAGGCCCACGAAAGCCTGTGGCTGCATTGGGATCGCAGTCACCCGCAAACCCAGACCTGGCTGCGCAAATCCAGCGGACTGAGTGAGTTCAGCTGCGACCTCCTGCTGGAAGAAAACACCCGTCCGCGTCTTCTACAGCTTTCCGACAGCGAGCTGCTGCTATTTTTGCGCGGGGTAAACCTCAATCCGGGGGCCGAGCCAGAAGACATGGTGTCGGTGCGCATCTTCGGCTCCGCCCAGCGGGTGATTTCCCTGCGTTTGCGTCCGTTGCGTGCCACTGAAGAACTGCTGGTGCAACTGGAGGCAGGCAAGGGGCCGAAAACCGCCTCCGAACTCATTCTCTACATGGCCCAGTACCTCACCAACAAGGTGCAGGACCTGGTCAGTTGCCTCTCGGAAGTGGTCGATGAGGAAGAGGAAAGGCTGGATTCCGACGAACGGTATACTCCCGAGCACGGTGCCGTTTTGCAGATCCGTCGCCGGGCTGCTGCGTTGAAGCGGTTTCTCGCTCCGCAGCGGGACATTTTTGGTCAGCTGACACGAATCAAATTGCCCTGGTTCGTCGAGGACGATGGGGATTACTGGAACGAATTGAACAACAGCCTGACCCGCTATCTCGAGGAGCTGGAATTAACCCGGGAGCGCGTGGGGCTGGTCCTGGAGACCGAAGACCGACGATTGAGCGTGCGCATGAACCGCACCATGTATCGCTTCGGCATCATCACCGGGATTTTTTTGCCGATGAGTTTTTTGACCGGTCTTTTGGGGATCAACGTCGGGGGCATTCCATTTTCAGAAAGCCCCTATGGCTTCCTCGTCGCCTGCCTGCTGATGATCTCGGTGGCGCTCGGGCAGTGGTGGTTATTCCGACGTTTGCGCTGGGTTTGAATGTGCGCCATGTGACCCAGGTAAATTTGACCGCGTCTTTCACAGACATCACGAGAGGTGCGTATGCACGATCCGTTTGAACAGTCTTTGCGCGACATGCTCAAGGCATCACCGTCCACCCGGGACGACGATGCGTGCCTGGGACGTGTCCTGAAAACCGCCAATCGCCAGGTTGGCGCCGGTGATTTGTTCAGCCTGCTGGGCCGCTGGTTGCCCGCCCTGATGATCGCCCTCAATAACAGTTCGGCCCATGTCGCGCCGGTCTCCCGTCTTCGTAAACCTACCGCTCGCACCGCTGATAAGGCTGATTGAATATGGAACTTGATCTCTGGACACAGAGCCTCGTCACTGCAATGACTGCGTTATGGACCAAGGTTGCGAACTTCATTCCGAATCTGTTTGGCGCACTGGTCGTGCTCCTGCTCGGCTTTGTCGTAGCCAAGCTGCTGGACACCCTGCTGTCGAAATTGCTCGCAAAATTGGGCCTGGATCGCTTGATGGGCGGTACCGGCTTGACCAAATTGTTGTCCCGCGCGGGACTTCAGGTACCTATCTCCACGCTGATCGGCAAAATCGTCTATTGGTTCGTTCTGCTGATTTTTCTGGTTTCTGCCGCAGAATCCCTTGGACTTGAGCGAGTTTCAGCTACGCTGGATATGCTTGCGTTGTATTTGCCGAAAGTATTCGGCGCGGCGCTGGTGCTGCTGGTGGGTGTCTTGCTCGCGCAATTGGCCAATGGGCTGGTGCGCGGAGCGGCAGAAGGCGTAGGCCTGGACTACGCTTCGGGGCTTGGGAGAATTGCCCAGGGCCTGGTGATCATCATCAGTATTTCGGTCGCGATCAGTCAGTTGGAGGTCAAGACTGACCTGCTCAACCACGTGATCGTGATCGTATTGATTACCGTTGGTCTGGCGGTTGCGCTGGCCATGGGGTTGGGAAGCCGGGAAATTGCCGGTCAGATTCTTGCGGGAATCTATGTGCGTGAGTTGTACCAGGTTGGGCAACAAGTGCGAGTTGGAGAGGTCGAAGGGCAGATCGAAGAGATCGGCACGGTTAAAACTACATTGCTGACCGATGAGGGTGAGCTAGTCTCTCTTTCCAATCGGATCCTCCTCGAGCAGCATGTGAGTAGCCGCTAACCCGGCAAACCCTGCTAATGTATGCCCCCGCAAAATGCCGCCTGATGCTGGCTGCGGCGGACATTGACCTGACTGTCGGCACGACTTGTTTTGAATAAAGCCCAATCGCTATCCATGCGCTACGACCCCCGCGAGCTCTCTGATGAGGAGTTGGTCGCGCGCTCGCATACCGAGCTGTTTCACGTAACGCGCGCCTATGAAGAACTGATGCGGCGTTACCAACGAACATTATTTAACGTCTGTGCACGGTATCTCGGGAACGATCGCGACGCTGATGATGTCTGTCAGGAGGTCATGTTGAAGGTGCTGTATGGCCTGAAGAACTTCGAGGGCAAATCGAAGTTCAAGACATGGCTATATAGCATCACGTACAACGAGTGCATTACGCAGTATCGGAAGGAACGGCGAAAGCGTCGCTTGATGGACGCCTTGAGTCTTGACCCCCTCGAGGAAGCGTCTGAAGAAAAGGCGCCGAAACCCGAGGAGAAGGGTGGACTTGATCGCTGGTTAGTGTATGTGAACCCGATTGACCGCGAAATTCTGGTGCTACGATTTGTCGCAGAGCTGGAGTTTCAGGAGATCGCAGACATCATGCACATGGGCTTGAGCGCCACAAAAATGCGGTACAAACGCGCTCTAGATAAATTGCGTGAGAAATTTGCAGGCATTGCTGAAACTTAGTTCGGCGCAAATATCTCTTACGTGTAGGCAAGTTCTGATAGACTTGCCGCCGAGTTGTCCCCCGGTTTGCGGGACTGCTTCACAATCACCAGATGGGGATTTAACGGATGAAACTGAAAAACACCTTGGGCTTGGCCATTGGTTCTCTTATTGCCGCCACTTCGATCGGCGCTCTGGCACAGGGCCAAGGCGCAGTTGAAATCGAAGGCTTCGCAAAGAAAGAGTACTATGACAGCGACCGTAACTTCAAAAACGACGGCAATCTGTTCGGTGGTTCTGTTGGTTACTTCCTGACCGACGACGTTGAACTGCGTCTGGCTTACGACGAAGTGCACAACGTACGTTCCGACTCTGGCCAGAACATCAAAGGCGCGGACACCGCTCTGGATGCTCTGTACCACTTCAACAACCCGGGCGACATGCTGCGTCCGTACGTCTCGGCCGGTTTCTCCGACCAGAGCATCGACCAGAACGGTTCGAACGGTCGTAACCGTTCCACCTTCGCCAACGTTGGTGGCGGCGCCAAGCTGTACTTCACCGACAACTTCTACGCCCGTGCTGGCGTTGAAGCTCAGTACAACATCGACCAGGGCAACACCGAGTGGGCTCCTAGCGTCGGTATCGGTGTGAACTTCGGTGGCGGCTCCAAGCCAGCTCCTGCTCCAGTTCCAGCACCAGAAGTCTGCTCCGACAGCGACAACGATGGCGTGTGCGACAACGTTGACAAGTGCCCGGACACCCCAGCCAACGTAACTGTTGACGCTGATGGCTGCCCAGCAGTTGCTGAAGTTGTTCGTGTTGAGCTGGACGTGAAATTCGACTTCGACAAGTCGGTAGTCAAGCCTAACAGCTACGGCGACATCAAGAACCTGGCTGACTTCATGAAGCAGTACCCATCCACCAGCACCACTGTTGAAGGTCACACTGACTCCGTCGGTCCTGACGCTTACAACCAGAAACTGTCCGAGCGTCGTGCAAACGCCGTTAAGCAAGTTCTGACCAACCAGTACGGTGTTGAATCGTCCCGCGTTCAGTCTGTTGGCTACGGCGAATCCCGCCCAGTTGCTGACAACGCTACTGACGCTGGCCGTGCTGTAAACCGTCGCGTAGAAGCGCAGGTTGAAGCTCAAGCTAAGTAATTAGCCCGCAGCTTTGAGAAAAGCCCGGCTCAGGCCGGGCTTTTCTTTGCCTGCGATTTGAGCCCCTGTAGGAGCCAGGCTTGCCGGCGAAGAACGATGACGCGGTGCAGCAGGCATACCGCAGCGTCTGGTTCGCCGGCAAGCCTGGCTCCTACAGGTGGACCAAACCCTGCGGTGTGCCTAGGCCGCAGTTTCCGCAGAATCCTGCAAAAGCTCCGATCCTTTGATCTGTTCACCAGCCGCAACCGCACCGATCACCAATATGGCCGGGCTTTTCAGCTCGAAGGCGTAGGCATCTTCCTCCATGGCCGTCAGATCGCTCCTGCATTCACGCTGATGGGGCAGTGAAGCGTTTTCGATCATCGCCACCGGCGTATCCTCCGCCATCCCTCCGGCCAACAGTTGCTCGCGGATTTCGCTGAGCTTGGCCACGCCCATGTAGATCACCAGGGTCGTTCCACCCTGGGCCAGTGCCTGCCAGTTCAGGCTGCTGCCGTCCTGGGTATGGGCGGTGACCAGTGTCACGCCGCGCGCCACACCGCGCAGGGTCAGTGGAATATCGCATTGGGTGGCGCCGGCGAGCCCGGCAGTGATGCCATTGACCAGCTCGGCCTCCACCCCGCGCTCGCGCAACCACTGGGCCTCTTCGCCACCGCGCCCGAAAATGCACGGGTCGCCCCCTTTGAGCCGCACCACGCATTTGCCCTGCCGGGCGTAACGCAACATCAGGCGATGGATGAACGCTTGCGGCGTGGAGCGGCAACCACCGCGTTTGCCCACCGCAATGACCCGCGCCTCAGGGCAGTGTTCGAGTATCGCGCCATTGACCAGGTCATCGATCAGCACCACGTCCGCTTCCTTCAATGCGCGCACCGCCTTGAGGGTCAGCAATTCAGGATCGCCGGGACCTGCACCCACCAGCCAGACTTTTGCGTTCATAGTGTTTTTCCTCACGAAATGACGATGATCGGTTTTAACGGCAATGCAGGCTCAGCCATGGAACACCAGGAACAGCAACGCCAGGTTCGCCAGCAGCGACAGCAGGGCCAATGTCCGCCAAACCTTCAGCGGTTCGCGCTCCAGCAATGGCCTGGGGCGTACGCTTAAACTGCGTCGCTCCCCCTGTTCCAGCAGCCGCAACCACTCCTCGGCAGTTTCAAAGCGTTGCGCCGGGTCTGCGGCCACCGCGCGTTCCAGGCTTTGCGCAATCCATTCCGGCAGGTCGGGGCGGTAGCGACTGGCGCTGACCGGAACGCCGAACCGAGGGCGTTGAAAGGCTTCGATTTCACCGTAGGGAAATTGCCCGGTGAGCAGAAAATACAAAGTCACCCCCACCGCATACAGGTCCTGTTGCGCCGTCGGTGCATCGCCGCGAAAGGCTTCCGGGGCGATATAGCTGGGGGTTCCGGGCAGGGTGCTGGGTTGGTCCTCAGACAGGCCAGGGCAGTAGGCGAGGCCGAAATCCAGCAGGCGCAACTCGCCGTCGTCCCCCGACAGCAGGTTCTGCGGCTTGATATCGCGATGCAGGATCTGCCGTCGATGCAGCATGCCGACCGCTCGCAGCAGGCGTTCAGCCACGTCCCGCCATTGGGCCAGGGGCATGGGTCCGATCTGTTCATGCACTTGCGCAAGGGTCGAGCCCGAATACTCACGCATCACGTAGTACAGATGCTGGCGCTGGCTGGCCGCATGCACTTCAGGGAAGTGCCGCCCGGCCACGCGCTTGAGGAACCACTCTTCGGACAGCAACGCTTGCCCGGCCTGATGATCGTCATGCAGGCGAGGAGGCAGGGTTTTCAGCAGCCAGGGCTGCTGCTGGCTGTCGCGTACCCGATAGAGCAACGACTGCTGGCTCTGGCCGAGAATCCCTTCAATCTGCCAGCCCTCGAACACCTGGCCCGGTTTCAGTGCCGGGGGCAGCGGCCATTGCTGCAGATGGATCAATGCATCGCCGATGTTCGCTTCACCCAGGGCATCGACCCGCACCAGCAGTGCGCTGGCGTTATCCTGACTGCCCGCCAGGTGCGCGGCGTTGACCAGGGTTTGCGCGGCGCTGTCCAGGTCCGGTTGGTCACGCAGGATCGCCGCAATGGCGGTGTCGCCCAGGACCGCCCATACACCGTCACTGAGTAGCAGAAAGCTTTCATCGATGCGCAATTCGCCATCGAGAAAATCCAGCACCAGGTGCTGATCCAGACCCAGTGCACGCTTGAGCACATGCTGCATGCCCGGTTGGTCCCATACATGATCTTCGCTGACCCGCTGCAACTGCTCGGCGTGCCAGCGATACACCCGGCAATCGCCGACATGGGCCAGGGTAAAACGCCGGCCACGCAGCACCAGGGCGCTGACGGTGGTCAGCAACGGTTGGCCTGCGCCGTTGGCCTGCAGCCAGCGGTTTTGCGCCAGCAGCAGGCGATCCAGTGCCTGGGCCACGCCCCAGGTTTCCGGCGTGGCGTAGTAATCCAGTGCCAGGGCCTGCAAGGTCGAGCGAGCCGCCAGGCCACCGTCGGCACACTGGCTGACGCCATCGGCGATGGCGAACAGGTAGCCTTTGCTGGCTGCCAGCGCCGGGGCCGGCGTGACGAGGCGCAAGGCATCCTGATTCTCATCGCGTGGACCGATGGCGCTGGCTTGCGCGAAACTCAATTGCAGGCTCATGGCGGCGTCAGACCCGAGCAGCCGTTACGGCGGGGG
>NZ_AKJF01000124.1 GCF_000282475.1 Pseudomonas sp. GM78 | reverse complement strand
GGGGCAAAGCCTTTTGCTTCCTTTTTGGCGTTTGAAAAAGGGAGTCGCCGTAAGGGCGAAACCATAAGTCGCCGTTACCGCAGCAACGGATATACACCCCATCCAATTCTTATGAACAGCAACCGATCAAAACTTCGCATAATTCAACGCATCAACAATCGCCGAACCGCCGATACCCGTGAGCGACAACAGCAGCGAACGAATCAACGGATCCTCGGAATAGCGCGAGAACGAACCGGTGTTGAGCGTTGCAACCCGCTCGCGGATCATCTTGAACTTGGCATAGCCGGGCGTCGACTCCGGGGTTTCCAGCAAATAGGCGTCGATTCGTTGCAAGGCCACCGTGCGGGCCTTTTCCGCGGCTCGGCGCAGGGTGAGCGCGGAGCTGAGCAGCAGCAACGCGGTCAGCAGGTAGGAAATCATCAGCCCCGGCGGCGTCGGCCAGTTGTCGAACAGGCTGCTGCGTGACGCCAGCAGGATCAACAGCACTGCGGTCGGCGCGTAAATCAGCCGGTTGACCGCCGACGTACGCTTGGCAATCAGCTGCAGATCCACCCACTCATCGATGCAGGGATGTTTGAGCATGCCGAAGATTTTCTTGTGCTCGGCCTGCAAAGTCCCTGGCCAGATCGCATGGTGCTCGCTCAAATGACGGATGAAGCGCGTCAGCAACAGGTTGGCATCCATCACCCAGAACACCAGAAGCTGGAAAGTCAGTGTCGGAATCAGCCAGTTCAACATCCACCAATCCGAGGCGCCGCGTACGGGCGTGCCTTCCATGGGCCAGATCACGAACAGCACGCTGGTGACCACGACGTAGGCCCAGGTGGCGAGCATCGCCCGCAACAGGCGGGCACCGAACGAACCGCAGATGCAGTGCTCACCCCAGAAGCGCGCAATGACGATCATCTTGCGTCCGTCCGTGCAGCGGGCCTGGGCGGCGGCGCAGGACTTCGACCAGTCTTCGTTGGCGCTCATCAGCGGGAAGAAAATCAGCAGCAGCCAATGGCCCAGTTCATTGCACCATCGGCGCAAGCTCCAGCGTCTGCCGCGGCGGATCAACCGTTGCACCTGGCCCCACAGGGTCGTCTGGTATTTGCGCATGTGCAGGCGCAAATGGAAGGCGCTTTCGATGTCGGCGCGGTTGATGCGCAGCTTGCGCCAGCCCCAGGTCAACGCCGACAGCGAGATCAGCACGGCCAGCAGGCGCAGTGCCACGGTCGGCCAGGCGCTGATGCCTTCGAGCAGGAACATCGGCTCGCCCAGACCGTTGTCGGTCAAGGTGCTGCGCATCTGGTACGCCAGCATCAACGCGAGGATGAACACCACCAGCGGGACCACGATGTACCACGCCCAGGCATCGTATGAGGCCGGGGTCATACTCGCCGTCGCGTCCTGGGCCAGTGCCAGTCGCCGTGTGGAGCGGCGCAGCAGGTTCGAAGACAGGATGCCCAGCAGCACCAGCACGAAGGTGAACCACAGGAACTCCGCGTGCCAGTAGCGCGTGGCGATGAAGGCGCAGGCCGCCGCGACCATGAACAGCGTGATAGGTACGCCGCGTACCCACGCCAGGCGCGTGTCGTGTTCGTCCTGAGGGCCTTCGATGCGCCACCAGAGGATGAACGCGGCGATGGTCAGCAGGGTAAGCGTCAAGGGGCCCGCCCAGAAGAACGACTGGCTTTGTTTGAATCGCTCGCGCAGGGACCGGGAGGGTTCAGGGTAGGGCGGCGGCGATGGATCTTGCAGGCAACGCAGCGCCATCAGGTCGTGGGGCAGTATGCCGCGCTCCGACTGGGCTTGGGTGGGCGCCTGGCAACTGATGGGGCGCGAGGCGCCCAGTCGCGTGGCCAGGGGAATGAAGCCACTGATGCCCACTTCGTAGATGCCGGGCGAGAGCAGCTCCGATTTGGAATAGTCGAACTTCGCGCGTTTGGCATCGAAGGATTGCGGGGCCAAGGCCGCCAGTACTGAGATGAACACGGCACTTTGCAGGCTGTCGCGAAACGGCGGCACGTCCTGTTGCAGGGCGCGGGTCAGTGTCAGGCCATAGGGCGCGGCGAGGATCAGGTTGCGCGTGGTTTGCGCCTGGCCCCGTTGCAGCATGCGCGCGTCAAGGTCGGTGGAGAAGTACAGCTTGTAGGGCATCCGGCTCTTGAGGGCTTGCAGTACCAGCAGCTTGTCGTAGGCATCGACACCGAGGATACCGATGGCGCCGATGCCGCTTTCGCCATCGCGTCGATAGGCCGCGTCTTCGCTGGCGATGTGGTCGGCGAGGCGTCGCAGATAGTCGAGCTGGGAATTGCCGTCGGATTTCTCCAGCGGGCTGAGGTCGATTGTGGACACGCCAGGGGCGTTTTTACCGACATTGGAAGTGGCGGTTTTATCGGTGCTCGCCGATTCTTCCGGCAGGCGCCCGTCGAGACCGCGCAAGTAACTGAAGCGTAAAATCCACTGGTCGACAGCACCCTTATGGTTGTCACCGTCGCCGAGTCGGGCGTCCCTGGCCACCTGCAACTTGAAGCTTTCGATCAGGGCGCGGCTGTAGAAACTGTCCCACTCGGAAATCAACGCGATGCGGTTGGCGCTGCGCCGCAGATTGCCGGTGCAGGGTGAGCCGATCCGGCTCAGTTTGCCCTCACCGCAGCGTACGCCAGTAGCCGGGTCGACGCGGCGCAGCTTCAACTCCTCGAGCATCAGTTGGGTCATGGTGCCGTCGTCGCTGACGGTGCGCAGCAACTTCATGGGTTGCCGGTTTTGCAGGGGCGGTGAAAGCTTCTGGTAGCCGCGATCCAGTGTTTCGTTATCGGCCGTGGCCAGCGGCGAGTAGATTTCCATGTTCGGCGAGGCCTTGCCGATGTCCTGGTCCTGGAACATGTCGCGCAGCACGGTCGAGGTCGAGGGGCCTATGACCTTCAGCACGGCGTTGGCCGGTGGTTCGGCGCAGGGGGCTGGCGCGCAGGCCATGGCGACTTTTTTGTTCAGGCTGTCGCGTAGAGTTTCGAGCTGTTGCAGCGGCGTCGAGCCGAGCGCGTCCTGTTTCAGCCAGAACACGATCGTGCGGTCGGGCGGTGCGGGTTTGCCCTCGAGCGCCAGCGGTGGATCGAAGGGATTGGACACGAACACTTCGTAGGGCATATCGACGAAAGCGCTTTTTTGCGGCGCCTCCAGTGACAGGTTGGCGGCCAGTTTCAGGCAGTGGATGTACTGCTCCTGATCGGGCACCCGATGGGAGTTCTTGAACCCGGCCAGCAAGGCATAGCGGATGCGCCGACGCCGTTCGACTTCATCGGCGTAGGGGCCGCCCTCGACCAGCGCGACCATGATGTCGGGCGCCGATTGTCCTGCGCCCAGGGGAGAGAGGTCGGGGCTGCAAACGTTCTCGGCGTCCGGGTTCTTGCTGTCGGCAAGCTTCTTGCGATAACGCTCCACGGCGTCGAAAGGGTCCTGCCACAGCCGGGCTTCGATGGGCAGTTGGGCCTGGAACTGGGCGCCGATGGGGCGCGGCTCCAGGAAGGGTTCGCGGGTGAGTGCGAACATCGATACCACCAGACTCAGGATGACCGCACTGCCTGGCAGCCAGAAGGCCATATTTGTGCCCGAATCCTTGCTGTCCATGGCCTGTGCCTCTTGTTTGCGGCCAACGCTGTACTGTTATTTATAGACCCAATAAATGAAGGGGTATGGCCTTAATGGGCGATTGTCTGGCCGAATTGCCGTCGGATGGCTTTTCATCCGCAGTACGGCGGCTGGCGTACAGTGTGGTGCTATGGCTGAATAACCGGCTATGCCACTAATAAGGTCATTCTGGACAACCACCATGCAACACATCGGACTCATCGTTTACCCCGGTTTCCAGGTCCTCGGCCTGGCCATGTGTGCCACATTCGAACTAGCCAACAACGCTATGCAGGAGCCGGTGTACAGCATCGCCTTGCTGTCCGAACACGGCGGCATGGTGCAAACCTCCGCCGGTTTTGCCGTAGAAACCACAGCGTTCGGCCAGCGTTCGTTCGATACGTTGCTGGTGATGGGCGATAACCTGATTCGCCCGGTATCACCCGGCCTGGTCGAGTTTTTGCGCCGCGCCAGCCAGAACACTCGCCGCCTGGGTTCGATCTGCACCGGGGCCATTGCCCTGGCCGAGGCCGGTTTGCTCGATGGCCGGCGGGCGACCACCCACTGGTGTCACGCCGCGTCGCTGCAGCGGGCGTACCCCAGGATCAAAGTCGAAGAGGACCGCATCTTCATCAACGATGGCAACCTCTGGACGGCCGCGGGCATGAGCGCTTGCGTCGATCTGGCGCTGGCGCTGGTCGAGATGGACCTGGGGGCCGAAGTCGCGCGGCGGGTAGCCCGTCAGTTGGTGGTGTATCACCGCCGGGCAGGCGGGCAGTCGCAGTTTTCGGTCATGCTGGAGTTGCAGCCCAGGACCGATCGCATCCAGGCTGCGTTGACTTACGCCAAGCAGAACCTGAAGTCCGAACTGTCGGTCGAGGCACTGGCCAGCGCCGCCAATCTCAGTCCTCGACAATTCAGCCGTGTGTTCAATGCCGAAACCGGGCAATCGCCGGCCAAGGCCATCGAAAGCCTGCGGGTGGAGGCCGCGCGGTTGATGATGGAAACCGGCCGGCACTCGATCGATGTGGTGGCCACCGAAACCGGGTTTGGTGACAGGGAGCGCATGCGTCGGGCGTTTCTGCGTGCTTTCGGGCAGCCGCCGCAGGTGATTCAGCGGGCTGCTCGGGGGTGATGTCCTAAAAGGTGGTGTATACGACATTCAGGACTAAATATTATTAGCGTAATATTTATCTCGTTGAAGCCCGTTCCCTCAATGAGATGACCGCCATGACCTTTGTCAAAGCCGCCGCCGTACAAATCAGCCCCGTGCTCTACAGCCGTGAAGGCACCGTCGATAAAGTCGTCGAGAAGATTCTCGAGCTCGGCGGGCAGGGCGTGCAGTTCGCCGTGTTTCCGGAAACCATCGTGCCGTACTACCCGTATTTCTCGTTTGTCCAGGCGCCCTTTGCCATGGGCGCTGAACATCTCAAACTGCTGGACCAGGCCGTGACGGTGCCGTCGGCGGTGACCGATTCCATTGGTGCCGCGGCCAGGGAGGCCGGCATGGTGGTGTCCATCGGCGTCAACGAACGTGATGGCGGTACGTTGTACAACACCCAGTTGCTGTTCGACGCCGACGGCGCACTGATCCAGAGCCGCCGCAAGATCTCCCCGACCTACCATGAACGGATGATCTGGGGCATGGGCGACGGTTCCGGCCTGCGCGCCACCGACAGCGCGGTTGGGCGCATCGGCCAACTGGCGTGCTGGGAACATTACAACCCGCTGGCGCGTTACGCCTTGATGGCCGATGGCGAGCAGATCCACGCCTCGATGTACCCGGGCTCGTTCGCCGGCACCCTGTTCGCCTCGCAGATGGAAGTCAGCATTCGCCAGCACGCCCTGGAAGCGGCCTGCTTCGTGGTCAACTCCACGGCCTGGCTCAACCCTGAGCAACAGGCGCAGATCATGGCCGACACCGGCTGCCCGATCGGTCCGATCTCCGGCGGTTGCTACACCGCAATCATCAATCCGAACGGCGAGGTGCTGGGGGCGTTGACCGAGGGTGAAGGCGAGGTGATCGTCGACCTCGACATGAGCCTGATCGACAAGCGCAAGCGCATGATGGATTCGCGCGGCCACTACAGCCGTCCGGAATTGCTGAGCCTGCTGATCGACCGCACCCCGCATGCTCATGTACATGAACGCAATGCGCATCCGCAACTGGCGGGGATTGAGACCGTGGAAGAAATGCTTCGATAATTTGCGGGCAAAAAAATGGGGGCTTCATCGAAGTCCCCATTTTTTATTTGGTTAAAGGGTTTCTTTTCAGTGTTGATTGCGGCGCCAGAAAAACCGGGCCAGCAACGCATCGAGGCTGAACTTGCCAGGGCCCGAAAGCAGCAGCGGCACAAGGGCGGCGAGGTAGATCAGCGGCAGCTTGAAGTTACCGAAGCCTTTGTTGCTGATGGAGTAACCCTGGGCCAGTTCGCTCAAGGTCGACCAGTCGGCCGGCCAGTGCACCGCAGCTGTCGCGACGATGGTCACCACCATCAGGCTGATCGCCGAGAACCGCGTGGCAAGGCCCACCAGCAGGGCGAGCGCGCAGATCAGCTCAACCCACATCGACAATTCCCAGTTCAGCGTGGCAGGAAGGTGGTTGAACGGAAACAGGAAGCGGTCCTGGATGTCGGCGAACCAGTTTTCGCCATTGAATTTTTCCAGGCCCGACTCGAAGAATTCCCAGGCTAGGAACACCCTCAAGGTCAGTGGCGCGATCCAGCTGCCGGCACGGTCAAGGTTCAGGTGCAGGCCTTTCACGGCCGATGAAATAGTGGCGTTCATGGTTGATCTCCTTCAAGGCAGGGATGTCGGACCGGGGGTGTGCCCGTTGAGACGTATTTCATCAACCGGGTGTATCTGCGGTGTGTCGTTGGCGCGGGGATTTGAAGGCCTGGTGTGTCAGGGGCGGGGCTGTACACACTTTGATACGTTCAGAGAAATGTGGGAGTGAGCCTGCTCGCGATGGCGGACTTATAGTCAACATTGATATTGACTGGTCAGGCCTCATCGCGAGCAGGCTCGCTCCCACAGGGACCAGCACAGGACTATTAATCCGGCTGGGCATCACGTCAGAGCGGCATCGCCAGAATCCGGCTGCGCAGATGCTCCAGCGTCTCGTCATCGAGCACCGTGGTCAGTTCCAGGCCTTCTTTGGCCTGATACAGATTCATTGCATCCCGGGTCTGTTTGCCGACGATGCCGTCAATCGTGCCGGGGTGCCAGCCCAGGTACGTCAGGTAGGTTTGCGCGGTGCGAATCCTGAGGTCGGGCGTGCCGCCGTAGGAGAACTTTTGATACGCGGCACTGAGCCGCACGTCGTAGTTGTTGATGGCATAGTTGGGGCCGTTGTAACGACGGGCGAAGTTCGCCCAGTCCTTGGCCCGTAGCGCGCCGATGGAACCGCCACCGATCAACGTGCCGACCGTACACAGCAGCTGTTCGTTCTCGGACAGGACCATGCGCTTGACCATCGACTCGACGTCTGCGCAGCCGGTGGAGGCGAAGTTGAACCCCATGATCTGGCCCAGCCCCCACGACGTGCTTTGCAGCGCCGCATTGCGGTTCAGCTCAATCGCCTGGTTGAGCCGGTCGTACTGGTGGTCCCCCGACGCACCATAGTTGCCAGGGCTTTTGCTGCTGATATCGGGGTGTTGTGCGTCAAACTTCTGCTGGGTCAAGCGGCTGAAGACGTGACGCTCGAAAAGGATTTTCGGACGGCGATCGGAAAAGAATCCGTTGCCGGAGGTTTCTACTGCCAGAACAGCCCACAGTTGTGCAGCGCTGACTTTGGCCAGGTCCAGGGCATTTTCCAGACCTTCGTCGTCAAGGGCTGCGCCATGGCTTCTGAATTCGTCGCTCATGACGGCCTCCTTCGAAACAGCAAACGCGGGGGGTACGCTTTAAGCGTAGGTGCGCCGGCCCGGCGCCGGCGGGTTTGCGATCATCGGTGCAGGGGCGTGGCGGATGACGCTCGGCGGCTTTTGCTATACATTTTCCGCCCGCCCATTGCATGGTGATACCGCTTCATGTCTCTTGCACTCGAACGTCTAGTCGCTGGCACGCCGATCCCTTTCGCCGGTAATCGTGTCACGGTGGTCAGCCCCGAACTGGCGGCACGCTTTGCGCCCGGTGACCACCTGTTGGTGGAGCAGGTCAGTGGCGAACTGTTGCTGATCCCGGTGGCGGACCAGCAAGCGGCAGCGCTGGCGATCGAACGTGCCGAAGCGGCCTTCAAGGCGATGTCGACGGTGTCGGACCAGGCCATCAGCGCCTTCTTCGATGTGTTCGCCCAACGTCTGGAGACGCCTGAGTGCTGGGCCTTGATCGAGGCCGCCAACCTGGCCGACATCGAACGGGCCAAGGCCCGCGGTCGTTCGACCACGCGCTTGCTGGCCGATGAGCGCATGCGCCGCGACATGATTGCCGGCCTGCGCGCCTGGCGCGATGCGTCGGCCACCCGCGGCAAAGTGATCAGTTGCGTCGAGCACGACGGCTGGAAAGTCGAACAAGTGGTCTCGCCGCTGGGTATCGTCGCATTCGTCTTCGAGGGCAGGCCGAACGTCTTCGCCGATGCCGCCGGCGTGTTGCGCACCGGTAACACCGCGGTGCTGCGCATTGGCAGCGATGCGTTGGGCACGGCACAGGCCATCGTCACTCACGCACTGAACCCGGCACTGCACGACACCGGATTGCCGACCGGTGCGGTGTCGTTGGTGGAAAGCGTCAATCACGCCGCCGGTTGGGCGATGTTCGCCGACCGACGACTGTCGCTGGCCGTGGCCCGTGGTTCGGGGCGCGCCGTCAGTCAGCTGGGCAGCATCGCGCAACAGGCCGGCACCGCCGTCAGCCTGCATGGCACCGGCGGTGCCTGGTTGATCGCCGACACCGACGCCGATGCCACGCGCTTCGCCGCCGTGGTGCGCAACTCCCTCGACCGCAAGGTCTGCAACACCCTCAACGTGTGCCTGATCCAGCGCGATCGCGCCGCCGAACTGGTGCCGCTGTTTCTCGACGCGCTTCAGCAGGCCGGCAAGGCACGCGGCCAGGGCTGCAAGTTGCACATCGTAGAGGGCAGCGAAGCGTTCCTGCCGGCGGATTGGCAAACCGCCAGTGTCGAGGTCTACCGCGCCGAAGGCTACCGCACCGAAGCACTGGCCGAACCTTTTCCGGAAGATCAATTGGGTCGCGAGTGGGAATGGGAAGAAACCCCGGAAGTCAGTCTGAAGATCGTCGACGACCTGGACAGCGCCATCGCCTTGTTCAACCGCTACAGTCCGCAATTCACCGTGTCGCTGCTCAGTGAAAATGCGGCGACCCAGGAACGCTTCTATAACGCGGTCAACGCGCCCTTTGTCGGCAATGGAATCACCCGTTGGGTCGATGGCCAGTACGCACTCAACAAGCCGGAACTGGGCTTGTCGAACTGGGAGAGCGGGCGCCTGTTCGCACGCAGCGCGATTCTCTCGGGTGATGGTGTGTTTACCATTCGCAGTCGCATGACCCAGGTCGATCTGTCGGTCAAACGCTAAAAAACTTGCGCAGCGGCTGCCCGGGCGGTCGCTGCCCTCAAGCTCAGGCGGCTTCGACGGGTTTGCCTTGCACGGCGCAAGTCGTCGGGTGCTCGGCCAGCGACACGAACGTGCGGCTGCCCGCATCCAGGGCATCGATCGAGCCGGTCTCGATGTCATACACCCAGCCATGCAGGTTCAACAGGCCTTTCTCCTGGGCCAGGCGCACGCTTGGGTGGGTCTGGATGTTGGCCAGTTGCGCGATGACGTTTTCACGCACCATCGAACTGACTTTGGCCGCCTCATCCGCGTGGGGTCGCGATTCGTTGATCACCTTGGCCGACTCGGCGTGTTGCAGCCAGCCGCTGACGGCGGGCAGGTGGTCCATGCATTTGCACTTGGCCACCGCCGTCATCGCGCCGCAGTCGGAATGCCCGCAGATCACGATGTCGGTCACGCCCAGCACGGCGACCGCGTACTCCACCGTGGCCGACACGCCGCCCGGATGAGGGCTGTAGGAGGGCACGATATTGCCGGCGTTACGGATGACGAACAGCTCACCGGGTTCTTGCTGGGTCAGCAGTTCCGGCACGACGCGGCTGTCGGAACAGGTGATGAACAAGGTGCCGGGATGTTGCGTGGTGGCCAGGTGTTTGAACAGGTCGGTGCGTTGCGGAAAGACGTCCTTCTGGAACTTCAGGAAACCATCGATGAGCGCTTGCATGTTTGCGTCCTCAGGGGGGAGTCGGGTTTGGCCCGCGGCACAGCGCGGGCCGGTATCCACTTAGAAAGGGCGCAGCGGCAGGAACTTGCCGTCGAGGGTGATCACGGCGCGGGAGCCACCTTCCGGGTCTTCGACTTTCTTCATGTCCAGCTTGAAGTTGATCGCGCTGATGATGCCGTCGCCGAACTGCTCATGGACCAGGGCTTTGAGCGTTGTGCCATAGATCTGGATCATTTCGTAGAAGCGGTAGATGGTCGGGTCGGTCGGGACACCCGAGAGGCTGCCGCGCAGCGGAATGATCTGCAGGCGAGCGATGGCGTCGGCGTTCAGCTCAAGTTTCTCGCCAATCACGTTGGCGGCACTTTCCGGCAGCGGGTGCTGGCCGAGCAGGGCCGCGGTGACGTAGGCCAGGCCGAGGCCGGTGCCTTCAGCCAGATCCTGCCAGGACAGGTTTTTACGCGCCTTGGCATCCAGTACTTCAGTGGTCAGGGCCAGGCTGGGATCGTTGTAGGCGTGGGACTGTTGCATGGTGTTTCTCCTGTCGCAGTGGGCTGTTTCGGGTGTGAAGCCATCTTCTGCTGATCCATTCATAGCGTCCAAGACCGATATACAATGCGATGCATAAGCTCTGCCTATAGAAGGTGATCCCATGCTGCTGCGTCATCTGCGTTATTTGCTGGCCGTCGCCGACCACGGTGGCTTCACCCGCGCCGCCGAGGCGCTGCACGTTTCCCAACCGACCCTGTCGCAACAGATCCGGCAACTGGAGGAAACCCTGGGCGTCAACCTGTTCGACCGCACCTCGCGTACGGTCAAGCCCACTGACGCGGGCGAGGCCTACATCGAATGCGCCCGTCGGGTCCTGGTGGAACTTGAGGCGGGCAAGCGGGCACTGCATGACGTGAAGGACCTGTCCCGTGGCACCTTGCGCCTGGCCATGACGCCCACCTTCATGGCTTATCTGGCAGGGCCGTTAGTGCGCGATTACGTGGCGCGGTATCCGAACATCCATCTGCAGATTTTCGAGTTGTCGATGGCCGACATCGAGGCGGGGCTGGCGGATGATTCGCTGGACATCGCGATTGCGTTCGATCAGGTGAGAAATGCCGACATCGAATCGATCCCGGCTTTTACCGAAACCCTGGGGCTGATGGTGGGCCGGGCTCACCCACTGTATGAAAGCCAGGCTGCGTTGAGCGCACAAGAAGTGGCGCAGTTGGAGTTTGCGTTGTTGACCCAGGACTTCATCACCCGTACCTGCATTGATGAGTACTTCGTCACCGCGCAGATCACGCCCAAGGTGGTCATTGAGGTCAACTCGGTGAACACCTTGCTGGAAGTCATTGCGCACACCGCCATTGCCACGATCCTCCCGGAACCGATCGCCACTTCAGAGCGTGCATTGCGCAGGATTCCATTGCTGGGTGAGGGGCCCAAACGCGGGGCCGCGCTGCTTCGACGCAAGAACAATTATCACAGTGCGGCGTCGGTGGCGTTCATGGATCTGGTGCTGGGCACCGAGTTCTCTTGAACACCCCGTAACCACTGTAGGAGTGAGCCTGCTCGCGATGACGGACTTACATTCAACAAATTTGGCGCCTGGCACTCCGCTATCGCGAGCAGGCTCACTCCTACAGTGGTTAATTGGGGGGGGGCAGGAAAGGCATTAAAAAAGGGCCTGCTCTTATCCGGAGCAGGCCCTTTCTTGTATTGAGGTACTAATTAATCAATCAGTAGAACCGGTCAATCACCCGAACTTCGTTCTGGTTCTGCAGCGAGTCCCAGGCCTGTTTCAGCGTTTGCAGGACATTACCGATGAAGTCCTTGTCGGCGGCGGCTTTCTTGCCGACATAGCCCTGGCCGCGACGGTACATTTTCAGTCGGGCGAGCAGGTTCTGGTTGTTCTGGTCGAACTCCGCTTCATGGGCATGTGGCGACAGGCAGTCGATATGCACCTGGCCCGATTTGCTGATCCACAGGATATGGCTGTCGTGGCTGTCTTTTTGCGCCGCGAACATACGAGCCAGTTCTTCGATAGTAGGTTGATTGTTCAGGTTCATGATAAAGCCCCCTTGACCATTTGGTGATCTTTCAAAGTTGATTCGCTAATACAAGTAGCCCATCGGTTAGTTGATCCCTGGCACCGAAACCAGGACGTCAGCAGTCGTCCGCCGAAATCGGCGGGGTACCGCGTCTGTTGCATGTAGTCGTGTTGAATAACTGCTACGCAATAGCGTCACAACGAAGAGAAGCGGCGATAACCTTCGGCCCCTGCCGACGTTTTGAGGGTCGGCCACAAGCATCATGAGGATGGATCGCCAGCGCTTCTCGTCCTTGTACTGGACGTTCAGGCCAGGTCAGCTTCTTCAATCTGCCTTGTGGGCAGCGTGTATCCGGAAAAAACAGCTCGGCGGTCAGACGAGCTTGCTCAAGCGTGTTGCTACTCCCGATCGGGGAGACGTCTGCATCATGCAAGGGCAAATCGAAGGCGTCAACGGTTTTGTAGTGAATATTTTTAGACACTACATATTGTCCGACAAAGCTGTTTTGGAATTAGAAAGTGGGGGTTGCAGGCGGGTATGTGCGTCTACACTTGGGAGCTGGCTTGCCAGCGATGGCGGTCTGACAGCCAAACTGTCGCTCGTGGATGTACCCGATCAACTGTAGGTGCCAGGCTTGCCGGCGAAGGCGTCCTCGAATACTGCATCGCGCGTTCGGGTCTCTTCGCCGGCGAGCCGGGCTCCTGCAATGTCTGGCGCAGGGTAATCTCTGGCGTCGAGCGCCGTCAGGCTACGAAGGCCGATACCTGGGCGAGGTTGTTGTCCTGGGCTGCGGTGATGAGGTGCAGAGGGATATGCGGTTGCTCGACGTGGGAGGGAATTTCAATGCTTCCTACAATGTGCGGTTGTCGCTCACTCAGTCCGGTCGACTCCTGTTCCTTTGCCTTAGCCATTCTCGCGTGGTTCGCTGCGATTTCGTTGAGAGTTGACACGTTACATCTCCGGTGACTGACCAAGCGTATTGCTGGAGTCCTTTAGCGTTGATTGGATGGCCATCGCGTCAGTTTTATGTCGTTCGCTATGGCTAACGCGGGCCGGTGCAATCCCCAAGCCAGAGAAGGCCGGGTTTACCAGGGTCGATTTCATTTGCGACGAAAGGTTATGGGCGAGGCCTGTGGTCGGGTTAAAACACCTTGCCAAGCGTTACGCCTTACTTTGTCCCCAGTCTGAACGGGCGATTGGTGAGTCTGATATCGTAGCGGTGACATTCGGTCACCAGTGACCTGTCACTAAAAACAATAGTCGTTTTTTGTGCCGTGTTAGACCGGTCGTCGGCGAGATCGAAAATAGATGGCAATTGGCCGCGGCGTCATCTTTTTGTCGCCTATGAGTGCGATCTTGCGGGGTCGCCGCGCAGATCCCTGGCCGACGAACTGCACTTCTGCTCTTTCGATATGTGGCCAGTGCGGGCACAATGCGCATCCTTTTTTTGGCTGGCCTTGCCGGAGGCCTCGAAATGATCAAAACGCCGTACTACCTCATCGACAAGCAAAAGCTGCTGGGCAACATGGAAAAGATTGCCTATGTGCGCGAGCAGTCCGGGGCCAAGGCCCTGTTGGCACTCAAGTGCTTCGCCACCTGGTCGGTGTTCGACCTGATGCAGCAGTACATGGACGGCACCACGTCGTCGTCGCTGTACGAGCTCAAGCTCGGTCGGCAGAAGTTCGCGGGCGAGACTCACGCCTACAGCGTCGCCTGGGCCGATGACGAAATCGAGGAGATGCTCGACAACTGCGACAAGATCATCTTCAACTCCATCGGCCAGTTGCAGCGCTACACTGAAGCGTCTGAAGGCAAGGTTCGTGGCCTGCGCGTCAACCCGCAGGTGAGCAGCTCCGATTACCTGCTAGCCGACCCGGCACGACCGTTCAGCCGCCTGGGCGAGTGGGACCCGGAAAAGATCGAGCAGGTCATCGAGCAGATTTCCGGCTTCATGTTCCACAACAACTGCGAGAACGGCGACTTCGGCCTGTTCGACGCAATGCTGTGCACCATCGAAGAGCGTTTCGGTCACCTGCTGCACAAGGTCGAGTGGGTCAGCCTGGGTGGCGGTATTCACTTCACCGGCGAAGGCTACGCGCTGGATGAGTTCTGCGCGCGCCTCAAGGCGTTCTCGCAGAAATACGGCGTACAGGTTTACCTGGAGCCGGGCGAGGCGGCCATCACCCAGAGTGCGTCGCTGGAAGTCACCGTGCTTGACACTCTCTACAACGGCAAGCACCTGGCGGTCGTGGACAGCTCCATCGAAGCCCACATGCTCGACCTGCTGATCTACCGCCTGAATGCCAAGCTGGCCCCGAGCGAGGGTGAGCACACCTACATGGTGTGCGGTAAATCCTGCCTGGCCGGCGACATTTTCGGTGAATACCAGTTCGATCGCCCGCTGGCCATCGGCGACCGCCTGTCGTTCGTCGACGCCGCGGGCTACACCATGGTCAAGAAGAACTGGTTCAACGGCCTGAAAATGCCGTCCATCGTAGTGAAACAACTCGACGGTAGTGTCGAGGTGGTTCGTGAGTTCGGTTACAACGACTATATGTCCAGCCTCTCGTAAGCTGGCTGAGAAGGAGTGAGAGAAAAATTGAAGAAGAACGTACTTATCATTGGTGCAGGAGGTGTCGCCAAGGTGGTGGCCCACAAGTGCGCGCAGCACAACGACGAACTTGGTCGTATTGCTATCGCGTCGCGCAACATCTCCAAATGCCAGGCCATCATCGACAGCGTCAAGGCCAAGGGCAGCCTCAAACAGCCCGCTGAAATCAAGGCATTCACCCTCAATGCCCTGGACGTCGAGGCGACCAAGACGCTGATTCGCGAAACCGAATCGCAGATCGTCATCAACGTCGGTTCCGCTTTCCTCAACATGTCGGTGCTGCGTGCCTGCATCGATACTGGCGCGGCCTACCTGGACACCGCCATTCACGAAGAGCCGGGCAAGGTCTGCGAGACGCCGCCCTGGTATGGCAACTACGAGTGGAAGCACCTCGAGGAATGCCAGCAGAAGAACGTCACCGCCATCCTCGGCGTGGGCTTCGACCCGGGTGTGGTCAATGCCTATGCGGCACTGGCCCAGCAACAGTATTTCGACCGCATTGATTCGATCGACATTCTCGACGTCAATGCCGGTTCCCATGGCAAATATTTCGCCACCAATTTCGATCCGGAAATCAATTTCCGCGAGTTCACCGGGCAGGTGTGGAGCTGGCAGGACAGCCAGTGGACCAGCAACACCATGTTCGAAGTCAAGCGCACCGACGACCTGCCGGTAGTGGGTTCGCAGAACCTGTACCTGACCGGTCACGATGAAGTGCACTCGTTGTCGAAGAACCTCGGCGTGCCCAACGTGCGTTTCTGGATGAGCTTCGGCGAGCACTACATCAATGTGTTCACCGTACTCAAGAACCTCGGCCTGCTCTCCGAGCAACCGGTCAAGACCGCCGAAGGCCTGGAAGTCGTGCCGCTCAAGGTGGTCAAGGCCGTGCTGCCTGATCCGAGCTCGCTGGCCCCTGGCTACACCGGCAAGACCTGCATCGGTGACCTGGTCAAGGGCACCAAGGACGGCCAGCCGCGCGAAGTGTTCATCTACAACGTAGCGGACCACGAGGAAGCCTTTGCCGAAACCGACAGCCAGGGCATTTCCTATACCGCCGGTGTTCCACCGGTGGCTGCAGCCCTGCTGGTAGCCCGCGGCGAGTGGGACGTGCAGCGCATGGTCAACGTCGAGGAGCTGCCAGCCGAGCCGTTCCTCAAGGCGCTGGACGTGATGGGCCTGCCTACCCGCGTCAAGGACGAGCACGGCGACCGTGCCTGGGACTGCAAGGCCTGAGGCTTGCACACCTTTGATGCAAAAAAACGCCGCTCATTGAGCGGCGTTTTTGTGTGTGCCAGGTTGTTGGATTCGATCAGTGACGATCCAGCCACACCGTCTGTGCATTGCAGAATTCACGTACGCCGAAGTGCGACAGCTCGCGACCGAATCCGCTTTTCTTCACGCCACCGAAGGTCACGCGCGGGTCGCTGGCGCAGTAGCCATTGATGAACACCCCGCCGGTTTCCAGTTCACCGGCCATCTGTTGGGCCTGCTCGACATTGCCGGTGTAGACGGTGGCCGCCAGGCCGAACTCACTGTCGTTCGCCAGTTCCAGCGCATGCGCTGCGTCGCGGGCGGTAATGATCGAAGCGACCGGGCCAAACAGCTCCTGCTTGAATGAAGTCATCTGGTCAGTGACGCCGGCCAGTACCGTAGGCTCATAGAAGTTGCCCGAGCCTTCGGCTTTCTTGCCGCCCAGCAACAAGGTCGCGCCTTCCTCCAGGGTGTCGCGCACCTGTTGATCCAGTTCATCGCGCAGATCAAAGCGGGCCATCGGGCCGATGTACGTCTCGGCGGACAGTGGATCGCCAAGCACCAGTTTGCGCGTGGCGTCGACAAACCGCCGGGTGAATTCTTCGACTATGCCTTGCTCGACGATCAGCCGCTTGGCTGCCGCACAGACCTGCCCGGTGTTCTGGTAACGACCGATCACCGCCGCTTTGACGGCGTCGTCGAGGTTGGCATCGTTGAGCACGATGAACGGATCGGAACCGCCCAGTTCCAGCACGCACTTCTTCAGTGCCGCGCCAGCCTGGGCACCGATGGCCATGCCGGCGCGCACACTGCCGGTCAGGGTGACGGCGGCGATGCGTGGGTCGGCAATCGCCGTGGAAACACCGTCCGGCGTGACGTTGATGACCTCGAACACGCCTTCGGCAAAGCCCGCTTGCTTGAAGGCCTCCAGCAGCAGGTAGGCGCTGCCCATGACATTGGGCGCGTGCTTGAGTACGTAGGTATTGCCGGCCAGCAGCGTCGGCACCGCACCGCGCAGCACTTGCCAGATCGGGAAGTTCCACGGCATGACCGCGAGAATCGGGCCCAGCGGGCGATATTCGATGCGCGCCTTGCCGCCTTCGACCAGGGTGGGTTCAGCGTTCAACATGGCGGGGCCGTGTTCGGCATACCAGGTGCAGAGTTGCGCACATTTTTCAATTTCACCGCGAGCCTGGGCGATCGGCTTGCCCATTTCCAGGGTGATCATGGTGGCCAAGGCTTGTGCGTTGTCGCGCAAGGCCTGGCCAAGGGCAATCAAGCGCTGTGCGCGTTGTGCAAGCGGTATGCGGCGCCAGGCACGGTACCCGCTGGCGGAACGCGACAGGGCGGCGTCCAGTGCCGCTGCGGATTCGTAAGCGTAGTGGCCGATCTGTTCACCAGTCGCCGGGTTGATCGAAATGGCGTGGGTAAGGATGGATATGTTTGTCATGGCACCGTCCTGCGGGTAGGAATGCGCTCAGGTTACGGTGCTGTATGTTTTCTTGAAACTGAATAATAATGAGCGTCCCGTTCACGTTTGGAGAATGATGTGGATCTGGTTCAGCTCGAGATTTTCAAGGCTGTCGCCGAGCACGGCAGCATCAGCGTGGCCGCGCAGCACATCCATCGGGTGCCTTCGAACCTGACCACGCGGATCAAGCAACTGGAACAGGATCTGGGCGTCGACCTGTTCATCCGCGAAAAAAGCCGCCTGCGCCTGTCGCCGGCCGGCTGGAGTTTCCTCGACTACGCCCGGCGGATTCTCGACCTGGTCCAGGAAGCCCGCGCCACGGTGGCCGGTGAAGAACCCCAGGGTACATTTCCCCTGGGATCGCTGGAGAGCACCGCGGCGGTGCGGATTCCCGAGCTGTTGGCGGCCTATAACCAGCAGTACGCCAAGGTCGAACTGGACCTGTCCACCGGACCGTCCGGGACCATGATCGATGGGGTGCTGGCAGGCCGCCTGACCGCCGCGTTTGTCGATGGCCCGGTACTGCACCCGGCGCTGGAAGGCGTGCCGGCGTTCGAAGAAGAAATGGTGCTGATTGCACCGCTCAACCACAGCCCGATCCATCGCGCGCAGGACGTGAACGGCGAAAACATCTATGCCTTCCGCTCCAACTGCTCGTACCGCCACCACTTCGAAAGCTGGTTCACCAAGGACGCGGCAGTGCCGGGCAAGATCTTCGAAATGGAGTCCTATCACGGCATGCTCGCCTGCGTCAGCGCCGGCGCCGGCCTGGCCCTGATGCCGCGCAGCATGCTTCAGAGCATGCCCGGCTGCAGCACGGTCAGCGTCTGGCCATTGTCCGAATCCTTCCGTTATTTGCGCACCTGGCTGGTGTGGCGCAGGGGCACGGTGTCGCAGAGCCTGACCATGTTCGTGCGGTTGCTGGAGGAGCGGTGTGAAGCAATAAATCAGGTGAATAGAGGGGAAGGGGCGTAGTGCCGGTTCAGGCGCTAGTTTTCCTCGATGTTATCGATGTGCTTGAAACGTTCGATCAGAAAGTCGATCAGGCAGCGCACTCTCGCGGATAAATGCAGCTGTTGCGGATAGACCGCATACACGTCGGCGCGGGTGGGTGTCTGGTCTTCCAGCACCAGGCGCAAGCGGCCACTGCGCACATAACGTGCGATGTCCCATTCGGCCCGCAGCAAGATGCCAAAGCCATCCAGCGCCCAGTTCAGCGCCACCTCGCCATCGTTGCAACCCAAGGCGCCATGCACCTTGATGTTGTCCTTGCGCCCGCCGTTGTTGAAGCTCCAGACGCCATAGGGTGACTCGTTCTGGCGGATGAAAATGCAGTTGTGATCCTGCAACTCGGCAAGTTTTGTTGGCGTGCCGTGTTTGTCCAGGTAGAGCGGCGAAGCGCACAACAGGCGGCGGTTGGAGGCGATCTTGCGCGCATGGAAGGCGGCATCCGGCAGGGTGCCGAAACGTATGCCCAAATCAAAGCCGTGGGTCGCTAGATCCAGCGGGTGGTCGCTGATTTCCAGCTGTATTTCCACCTCCGGGTATTGCGCGAAGAACGCCGCCAGGGCAGGGCCGATGTAGCGTCGGCCAAAGCCCAGGGAGGCATTGACCCGGATCAGCCCCTTGGGGGTGGCGCGGCTGCTGCTGACCAACTGCTCAAGTTCGTTGATCTGGGTGAGGATCCGCGCGGCGTGGGAGAAATACAGCTCGCCTTCCGACGTCAGGCTCATCGACCGTGTGGTGCGATTGACCAGGCGTGTGCCAAGCCGTGCTTCCAGGGCGGTCAGGCGTTTGCTCACGGCTGGCGGTGTGACACCCAGTTCTCGGGCCGTGGCTGCCAGGCTGCCTTTGTTGGCCAGCAGGTAGAAAAAAGACAAATCCAGGGTCTGGTCCATTCGTAACTCAAATTCATCTATGTAGTTATTTTGGGTAACTCACGCTCATTTACTCACTACATATACTCCGCTCACCCCCTGATTGAACACCCCGTTCAACAGGCACAACAAAAACGTGAAGAGAGTGGAGTTAACGATGAGCGCATACAAAATTGCTGCGGTTCCAGGTGACGGCATTGGTGTTGAAGTGATCGCCGCGGGTGTCGAGGTGCTGCAAGCCCTGTCGAAAAAGTCCGGCTTTGAGCTGGATTTCAAACACTTCGACTGGAACTCGGACAATTACCTGAAAAACGGTTACTACATCCCCGAGGGCGGGCTGGAAGAACTGAAAACCTTCGACGCGATTTTCTTTGGCGCCGTCGGTGCGCTCAACGTACCGGATCATATTTCCCTGTGGGGCCTGCGCCTGCCGATCTGCCAGGGCTTCGATCAATACGCCAACGTGCGTCCGGCGCGCGTGCTGCCCGGGGTGAAAAGCCCGCTGCATAACGGCGACCAAATCGACTGGGTGGTGGTGCGTGAAAACTCCGAGGGCGAATACTCCGGCAACGGCGGCCGCGTGCACCGGGGTTTGCCGGAGGAGGTCGCCACCGAGGTCTCGGTATTCACCCGTGCCGGGGTGGAGCGCATCCATCGCTTCGCTTTCGAGCTGGCGCAAAGCCGTCCGCGCAAGCACCTGACCATGGTCACCAAGTCCAACGCCCAGCGGCACGGCATGGTGCTGTGGGACGAAATCTTCTATGAGGTCGCCAAGGACTTCCCAGACGTGAAGATCGACAAGGAATTGGTGGATGCAGTGACCACGCGCATGGTGCTCAAGCCGTCGACACTGGACGTGATCGTCGCCACCAACCTGCACGCCGATATCCTTTCCGACCTGGCCGCTGCGCTGTCCGGCAGTTTGGGCATCGCGCCGACTGCCAACCTCAACCCGTCGCGCAAATTCCCGTCGATGTTCGAACCGATCCACGGCTCTGCCTTCGACATTACCGGCAAAGGTGTCGCCAACCCGATCGCGACATTCTGGACGGCGGCGATGATGCTTGAACACCTCGGCGAGCCCGCCGCGGCCAAGCAACTGATGTCGGCCATCGAAGCCGTAACTGAAAGCGGCCTGCATACCCCGGATCTGGGCGGTAACGCCACCACCCGGCAGATCACCGAGGCCATCATCGCCTTGATCAACCGCTGATATTTTCCAGCGATTCAAAGAGTACTGCGGCACAACGCCGAGGGGCGGATCACTGGGTCCGGCTCCTCGGCATTTCCTGACAACAATAAAAAATCAGGGCCCTGTCATGAAAAGAATATTTGGCAAACTCTACGTACAAGTGCTCATCGCCGTCATTCTCGGCGCCATCGTCGGCGTCTTCATTCCCGAGACCGGCACTGCGCTCAAGCCCTTGGGCGACGCGTTCATCAAACTGATCAAGATGCTCCTGGCCCCGGTGATCTTCCTGACCGTGGTCACCGGCATCGCCAAGATGGAGAACATGAAGGAGCTGGGGCGCGTCGGGTTTCGCGCGTTGATTTATTTCGAGGTGGTTTCCACCCTGGCCCTGGTGGTCGGCCTGGTGGTGGTCGATGTCTTCAAACCTGGCGCCGGCATGAACATCGACGTCGCCACCCTCGACACTTCAAGCCTTGCCACCTATACCTCCGCGGTCAAGCACGCCTCGTTCATGGACTTCATCATGAACATCATCCCCGACACCATTGTCGACGCCTTTGCCAAGGGCAATGTCCTGCAGATCCTGCTGTTCTCGATACTGCTTGGTGTCGCGCTGGCGTATGTGGGGCCGCGCGGAAAAGTCTTCGTCGACACCCTCGATAGCCTGATGCAGGGCATGTTTCGCATCGTCAACATGGTCATGCGTCTGGCGCCCATCGGTGCCTTCGGTGCCATCGCGTTCACCATCGGCAAGTATGGCTTCGGCTCGCTGTTTTCCCTTGGCAAACTGATGGCCTGCGTCTACCTGACCTGCGCGGTGTTCGTGATTTTTGTCCTGGGGCCGATCTGCCGCTACAGCGGTTTCAGCCTGTGGAAGTTCCTCAAGTTCATCAAGGAAGAACTGTTCACCGTGCTCGGCACCAGCTCTTCGGAGTCGGTGTTGCCGCAGATGATTGCCAAGATGGAAAAGGCCGGTGTTTCCAAGCCCGTGGCCGGCATGATCATTCCCTCGGGCTTGACCTTCAACCCGGACGGCCAGGCGATTTACTACACCATCGCCGCGATCTTCATCGCCCAGGCCACCAACACGCCACTGACCCTGACCGATCAGTTGATTGTGCTGGCGGTGTTGATGTTCACCTCCAAGGGCTCGGCGGGCGTCACCGGCTCAGGCTTCATCATCCTGGCGGCAACGCTCTCGTCCCTCGGCACGATTCCGGTGGCGGGCATGGTGTTGCTGCTGGGTGTCGACCGGTTCATGTCGGAAGCGCGTGCGATCACCAACACCATTGGCAATGGCGTGGGCACCATGGCCATCGCCAAATGGGTCGGAGCGCTGGACACACAAAAAATGCACAAGGCCCTCAATGGCGACGCCGAAGACAGAACGCCCGAGGTAGCGCCGGCAGAGAGTGCCGCCGTGGCGCCATCGTTAGCCATCAACCCTTTGCGCGCGAATATGGAGAAAGCCACGAGGGCGTAAGGGGCAGGGCGCTCAAGCCGGAACGAATGCTGCAATCTCGAGGATTGGATCGCCCCGCTATGGACCGAGTACCGGAACATCGCGGGGCGATTCTTTACAGCGTGCTTGATCCAGATCAATTCGCACGAGGTACAAGCGCGCAATGTTGAAGCATGCCGGCAGGTGATGACCGGGATCGAACGGAGGTGTGTGATGGGCCATTATCAACGGTTGCTACTGATCGCCGATCAAAGCCTGCGGCAGTCCCCCGCCATGCAGCGCGCCGTCGCCCTGGCCAAGGCCGCCGGGGCTGCGCTGGATGTGCGGGCCTTTGTCGAACCGGCGCCCGTGGCGCGTTTGTGGGAGGACAAAGTCGACGACGCAGAGCAGCAGCGCTATTGGCGTCGCTACCGCCGCTGGGAGGCCGAAGAGTTCGATCGGCTCAGCGACCTGGATCTGGAGGTCTCGGTCAAGGCCGTCTTCACCACCCATCCGTTGCTGGACATCTTGAAGACGGTGGAAGACCTGAAGCCAAACCTGCTGATCAAGGATGTGACCCTTGAACCCGCGCTGAAGCGGGTGTTCATCACGCCACTCGATTGTCACTTGTTACGCGAAAGCCCGGTTGCCGTGCACCTGGTCAACCACGTCCGCTACAGCTTGCCCCACCGAATCGTGGCGGCGGTGGACCCGTACGATTCGACGGCACAAATCAGCGGGTTGAATGACACCATCATCCAGACAGCCAATGCCCTGGCCCTGCAATGCGATGCGCCGTTACACCTGCTGTACGCCTATGACTTGTCGCCCGTGTTCAACAGTGACGCGCCAATGGCCGGGGGCGGTTGGGGCGTCGACTGCTTCGAGGAGATGCGGCAATCCTTGCACCAGGCTTTTCTCACACTGGCGGAGCGCTACGGCGTGCCGCCTGAGCGACGCCATTTCGTCATGGGGCTGCCAGTGCCGGTGATCAGTGAATTCGTCGAGGAGTTTCTGGCCGATGTGGTGGTGATGGGTACTGTGCACCGGGTGGGGCTCGAACGGCTGATCGGTAGCAATACGGAGCGGGCGCTATACTCGGTGCCGGGGAGTCTGCTGGCGGTCAGGCAGCGTGCCAGCTTTGAATGATGATCTGACTGGAGACCTGTCATGAGCCAGTACCAACGGTTATTGCTTATCATCAACCCGGCCCTGCGCCATCCCTCAGCCATTAACCATGCTGCAGCGCTGGCCAAGGCCAGTGGCGCGAGCCTGCATATCGCGGCGCTGATTCCCTCATTCAAATGGCTATCGCTGCTTGAAGAAGGCGATCGAAAACTCGCTCGGGAGCACTACCTGCAGGACCACCGCGACTGGCTTGAGGCCCAGGCAAAACATCTGCGTGGCACAGGTATCGAGGTGACCAACGAGGTGGTTTGGGCTGAGGACATGAAACAGGACATCCTTGATCACGTCGCAGAGCTGCAACCCGACCTGTTGATCAAGGACATTCAGCATGAATCAGCGCTCCAGCGCGCCTTCTTCACGCCTTTGGACTGGCATCTGCTGCGCCATTGTCCAGTACCGGTGTTTCTGGTGGGTCGCAGTGGCGCCGCATTGCCACGCAGGGTGGTGGCAGCCGTCGAGGTGTCAGACAGTGAGTCAGCCGACAACGAACTGAATGAGCAGATCATCAAACAGGCCGCAAGCCTTGCCCTGCAGTGTGGCGCCGAGTTGCATTTGTTGTACGCCTGCGATATCACGGCGGGTTATCTGGCGGACATGGGCGGTCTGGCGCTCGCCGACCTCACCCGAGAGCTACGCACCGATCTGGAACAGTCCTTCCTGAGGTTGGCCGGGCGTTTCGGCGTTCCCCCTGATCGTCGGCATTTCATCCAGGGGCATCCGGTGTCGGTGCTGAGCGAGTTCGCCAATGAGCATGACGTGGATGTCATCGTGATGGGCAGGGTTCAGTCCCATGGGGTGGGCAAACTGCTGGGTAGCACCACCGAGCATATCCTGTATCAAGTGCCGTGCTGCGTTCTGGCGGTTTAGATCGAATGGAGGCGTGAATTGTCGCACACTGCCTGCTACGCCTGGCAAACGTGATTATTTGCGCTTCCAGTACTTCTGCATTTCCAGAAAGAGGAAGGACGCGGTCCACGTTATCAGGACCAGCCCGGTCAGGGCCTCAAGCCCGGTCAGGTACTTGAGGTCGCCCACCGGTGAAATATCGCCGAAGCCGATGGTCGTGTACGTGGTGAAGGAAAAGTACACGCAGTCCATCAGCGAACCGTCGAAATTGCCCGTCAGGCTGCCCCATTTGCCGGAATGCACCATCAGGTAATAGACCAACGCGAAGCACCAGACTTCTGCAGCGTGGGCCAGCAGGGCGCCGAATACTCCGACGACAATCCTGAAGCGGCTCCACAGCTTGAGCCGGGGCAGCCAGTCGTTGAGACGCAGCAGGCATTCGTAGTGGATCACGATGGCGAGGATCACCACCAGCGCATTGATCAGCGTGACAGCCAGCATGGCCAATCTCCCGAGGGCCGATCCAATTGGAGCCGGCAGCTGATAAAAATCAACCGGCCTTGAGCCAAGCGTAGCGATCAATAGCCTCTTCACCTTCAGACTTCGTTAAGAAATCCCTTTGATACTGCTCCCCAATTGATCCGGGGGAGGGGTTTTCCAATGTCCGAATTCAACTGGAACGTGCAGTTGCCGCTGTATTTCGGCCAAGCCGAAACACCGCCCATGAGCCTGCTCAGGGCCTTGCCCGACGACGCGCAGCGGTCGGTCTTCGAAGGCTTCATCCAGCAGCGATTTCGCAAGGCCCACGGCGCCGACATCCGTCATTTCATGCCAGAACTGTTTGGCATGAGCGATGCGTCCGGTGCCTTGTGTGCGGTGGCCGGGGTGCGACTGGCAGGCACGCAACCGCTGTTTCTGGAGGGCTATCTGGACGAGCCGATCGATCCGCTGATCAGCGCCGCAGCGGACCGGATCGTAGACCGATCCGCCATCGTCGAAGTCGGCAATCTGGCGGCCGCCGACACGGGCAGTGCGCGCATGAGCATCATCGCGATGACCTACGTGCTGGCCATGGGCGGTCTGGAGTGGGTGGCGTTCACCGGCAATATTGGCCTGGTCAACAGTTTCCATCGCCTGGGTTTGAAGCCGGTGACACTGTGTGCCGCCGATCCTGCGCGCCTGGGCGAAGACCGCCATGCCTGGGGCAGTTACTACGAAAGCAAACCCTGGGTTCATGTTGGCAATATCCGCAGCGGGTTCATTCATTTACGCAACACAGGTCTGTTCAGTCGACTGGGTTTGCCTTCGTCCATCGAGGGCTGCTGCCATGTCGCCTGAAGTCGAGCGTTTCCAACAGACGCTGCGCGATCAAGCCGAACGCAAGGGCAATGGCATTGCCTTGTGGGGCGATCAGTTGAAACTGGACTACGCCACCCTGTACGCCGAAGTGATCGACCGCCAGCAACGGCTGCGCGATGAACACATCAAGGTGTTTGCCCTGGCGTTGGACAATGGCGTCGAAGCGATGCTCTGGGACCTGGCCGCGCTGTTCGAAGGCTTGACCTGTGTCGCGCTACCGTCTTTCTTCAGCCCGGCGCAGTGCCGTCATTGCCTGGAACAAAGCCAGGCCGAAAGGGTGATCGCCGAACCGCAACTGGCGGCGCCACTGCAAGCGGCCGGCTATGACTATGAAACTACCGCTGGATTCTGGCGCCGCACCTTCAGTGACTCGAAGCGCATGCCCGAAGGCACCGCCAAGCTGACGTTCACCTCCGGCACCACGGGGACACCCAAAGGCGTGTGCTTGAGCGCCGAGAGCATTCTGCGGGTCGCCCGCGAACTGGATCAGGCCAGTCGAAGCTGCCATCCCCGGCATCATCTGGCGCTGCTGCCGCTCGCCATTTTGCTGGAGAACATCGGTTGTTACGCTGCGTTGTATGCCGGCGCGACCTTGAGCCTGCCCAGCCAGGAAGCCCTGGGGATTCAGGGCGCCAGTGGTGTGGATGTGCCGCAACTGCTGGAATGCCTGGCCAAACGATCGCCCCAGAGCCTGATCCTAGTGCCGCAGTTGCTGCTGATGCTGGTCAGCGCGGCCGAGCAGAAAGCCTTCGATCCAGAACATCTACGGTTTGCCGCCGTGGGCGGTGCGCGGGTTAGCCTGGATTTGCTGCATCGTGCCCAACGTGCAGGCGTGCCGGTCTACGAAGGTTATGGACTGTCGGAATGTGCCTCGGTGGTGTGCCTCAATACACCGCAAGCCTGGCGTCCTGGCAGCGTCGGCCGGCCCTTGCCCCATGTGCAGATTCGCCTGGCCGACGACGGCGAAGTGCTGATCAAGGGCTCGACGCTGCTGGGTTACCTGGGAGAGGCGCCGCACGCTGATCAGTGGTGGCCCAGCGGTGATCTCGGCGAGTTCGACAAGGAAGGGTTTCTCTACCTCAAGGGCCGCAAGAAACATCAGTTTGTTACGAGCTTCGGGCGCAACGTCAACCCGGAGTGGATCGAAGCCGAACTGACCCAGCGCCGTCATATCGCCCAGGCTTTTGTCCATGGCGAAGCCCTGCCGGGCAACCATGCATTGCTCTGGCCGTACCGTGCGGACTGCCCGGACGAGCAATTGGCCGCCGCCGTGGCCGAGGCCAACGAGGCCTTGCCCGATTACGCCCGGGTCCGGCACTGGACCCGCCTGGAACAACCCTTCACCGCTGCAAATGGCCTGCTGACGGCCAACGGTCGCCCACGCCGCGATGCCATCGTCGAGCGATACCGGGTCCAGCTGACTGAGTCGGCACTTTTCGAGGAACCCGCACCATGAGCTTTTTCGACACGCTGCAAGAGGCCACCCACCAGGAGCGCAACACGCTGTTCAATCTGCCGATCATCGTCGATGCCCTCGAAGGCAAGGTCAGCCTGGAGAGCTACCGGGCCTTCCTGGCCCAGGCCTACTACCACGTGCGCCACACCGTGCCGTTGATGATGGCCTGCGGTGCACGCCTGCCGTCGCGCCTGGAGTGGCTGCGTGAGGCCGTATGTGAGTACATCGAGGATGAGTACGGCCACGAACAATGGGTACTCGATGATATCCAGGCCTGTGGCGGCGACAAGGAAGCGGTGCGCGACGGCCAGCCTTCGTTGGCCATCGAACTGATGGTCAGCTTTCTCTACGACTTGATTGCCCGGGGCAATCCGGTAGGGCTGTTCGGCATGGTCAATGTGCTGGAGGGCACCAGCATCGCCCTGGCCACCCATGCCGCCGGCAGCATTCGCGAGCGCCTGGGGCTGCCGCAAAGCGCCTTCAGCTACCTCGATTCCCACGGGTCGCTGGACATCGAGCATATGCAGACCTACCGCCGACTCATGAACAAACTGCACGACCCTGGCGATCAGGCCGCCGTCATCCACGCCTCGAAAGTGGTTTACCGGCTTTACGCCGACATGTTCCGTGGCCTGCCACGGGACGGGGAGAACCCGCATGCGCCTGTCTGAGGCTCGCGTGGTACTGACCGGCGCCAGCGGCGGCATTGGCCTGGCGATCGCCACCGCTCTGTGCGCCAGTGGCGCCACGGTGCTGGCCGTGGCTCGGCATCGGGAGGCGCTGGAGCCCTTGCTCGAACGCTATCGGGACAGGCTGTTCTGGGTGGGCGCCGACCTGACAGTGCAGGCCGACCGGCGCAAGGTGCTGGCCGCCGCCGAAGTATTGGGCGTGATTAACCTGCTGATCAATGCGGCCGGAGTCAACCACTTCGCCATGCTCGAACAACTCGATGACAGCGAAATCAACGCGATGCTGGCGGTGAACATCAGCGCGCCGGTGTGCCTGACCAAAACCTTGCTGCCACTGCTCAAGCAGGCCGACAGCGCCATGGTGGTGAACGTCGGTTCCACCTACGGCTCGATTGGCTATGCCGGTTACGCCAGTTACTGCGCCAGCAAATTCGCCCTGCGCGGGTTTTCCGAAGCCCTGCGCCGGGAATTGGCGGACACCCGGGTCGGTGTGTTGTACGTCGCACCGCGCGCCACCCGCACGAGTATGAACAGCCCGGCGGCGCAGGCCTTGAACGACGCACTCAAATCCAGCGTCGACGACCCGCAGACCGTCGCCTCGGCGGTCATCCACGCCATTGCCGGCGACCGCCGCGACTTGTACCTGGGCTGGCCGGAGCGCTTTTTCGTGCGCCTCAACAGCCTGTTGCCCCACCTGGTGGATCGGGGTTTGCGCAAGCAATTGCCACTGATTCGCCGCCTGAGTCAAAAGCCGGACAACGAGAACCTCGAGCCATGAAAAAATTTGCCGCGTGTTTACTGCTGGGCGCCTTGAGCCAGAGCGTTTGGGCCCTGGACGCCGCCGATCAGCAACGTCTCAATGGCATCCAGCAGAGCTGGGCGCATATTCAGTACGAATTGCCCGAGGGGCAGCGCACTGCCGCCTTCGAAAAACTCGCCACCCAGGCGGCTGCGTTTACCCAGGAACGCCAGTCAGTGGCCGAGGCCTGGATCTGGTCCGGCATCGTCACCAGCAGCTGGGCCGGCGCCCAAGGGGGGCTTGGCGCCCTGGGCAAGGTCAAGGACGCCAGGCAGTATCTGGAAAAAGCCCTGACCCTGGACCCCAAGGCCTTGCAAGGTTCGGCCTATACCAGCCTCGGTGCGTTGTATGACCGCGTGCCAGGCTGGCCGATCGGTTTCGGTGACGCCGACAAAGCCGAGCAATTGCTCAAGGTCGCCTTGCAGATGAACCCCAATGGCATCGACAGCCTGTACTTCTGGGGGGACCACCTCTACCGTCAAAAGCGCTACGCTGAGGCCAGGGCCGCGTTGCAAAAAGCCCTGTTGGCAGCCCCTCGGCCCGGTCGGGAAACCGCCGATACCGGGCGTCGCAAAGAGATCGAAACACTGCTGGTGGACGTGAACAGGAAACTTGGCTGACAGGAGCCCGCGTGCGCTTACTACTGATTGAAGATGATGTGGCCCTCGGCGAAGGCATTCATCAAGCCCTGGGGCGCGAAGGCTATACCGTCGACTGGTTGCAAGACGGCAGCAGCGCCTTGCATGCGCTGCTTAGCGAAACCTTTGACCTGGCGGTGCTTGACCTTGGCCTGCCGCGCATGGACGGGCTCGAAGTGCTGCGGCGCCTGCGCGACAGCGGCTCGAACCTGCCGGTGCTGATTCTCACGGCCCGGGATGCCACCGAAGACCGCATTGCCGGGCTCGACGCCGGGGCTGACGATTACTTGATCAAGCCCTTCGACCTGGCCGAGTTCAAGGCGCGCCTGCGCGCCCTGTTGCGGCGCAGCGCCGGGCGCGCACAGGTGTTGATCGAGCACGCTGGCATCAGGCTCAACCCTGGCACCCAGCAAGTCAGCTACCAGGGCGAGCCGGTGGCGCTCACGCCCAAGGAGTATCAGCTGTTGCACGAACTGCTTTCGCCGCCGGGCCGGGTCATGACCCGCGACCATCTGATGCAATTGCTCTACGGCTGGAACGAGGAGGCTGAAAGCAACACCCTGGAAGTGCACATCCATCACCTGCGCAAGAAGTTCTCCACCGACCTGATCCGTACCATTCGCGGCGTCGGTTATCTGGTGGAGGAGCGTCGGTGACGTCGATCCGCCGTCGCACCCTGACGCTGATCATCGGCCTGATGCTCGCGGGTCTCGGTGTGATCAGCGCCTTGAACCTGTACGACAGCCATCACGAAATTGCCGAAGTCTACGACGCCCAACTCGCGCAAAACGCGCGATTGCTGCAAGGCGTGCTGCGCATGCCACTGGCCAGCAAGGAGCACGCCGAGTTGTATGAGGCGTTCAACAAGGCCTTGAGCGAAGCGGTGCCCAGGGGTGACGGTCACCCCTATGAAAGGAAGATTGCCTTTCAGGTCTTCAATCCCCAGGGCGAAGTGCTGGTGCACACCGCCAGCGCTCCCTCTTTTACCGTTGCCCCCTCCATGCCCGGCTTCAGCGATGTGGTGGACCTGAACAACCGCCACTGGCGCGCGTTCCTGCTGGAAGACAAGCAAAATCACCTGCGGATCTGGGTCGGTGAACGGGACGACGTACGGGCGGACCTGGTCGACCGGATCGTGCGCCATACCCTTTGGCCCAACATGTTGGGCAGCCTGCTGCTTGCGGTGATGGTCTGGCTGGCCATCGGCTGGGGTCTCAAGCCGCTGGCGAACATGGCGGCGACCCTGCGTGCACGGCACAGCGGTTCACTGGAGCCGTTGCACCTGTCGCCACTGCCCAGCGAGCTGGAGCCCATGCAAGCGGCGCTGAACCGCGTGCTCGCGCAGATTCAGGAAGTACTGGGGCGTGAGCGACGTTTCATCGCCGACGCCGCCCACGAAATGCGCACGCCGCTGGCGGTGCTCAGGGTGCATGCGCAGAACCTGATGGAGGCGGGGAGCGAGGCGGAGCGCCGCGCATCGCTGGAACACCTGATCGCTGGCGTGGACCGGACCAGCCGACTGGTCAACCAGTTGCTCACGATGGCGCGTATCGAACCCCAGGCAGGCGTTCAACCCCCTGAATACATTGACCTGCAAGCCACGGTTCGCGACAGCCTGATTCAGCTGACGCCCTGGTTGTTGGGCAAAAACCTGGAGCTGGTGTTCGATGTCAGCGGCGACGTCAGCCAGGTAAAAGTCGATCCCGCCGCCATTGATATTGCGTTGAACAACCTGGTGACCAATGCGGCGAATTTCTCGCCTGTGCATGGGCTGATCACCGTCAGGCTGGCCAAAACCGAACAGGGCTATGAACTGTCCGTGGAGGACGAGGGGCCGGGGATCCAGGAAGAGGACCGCGAGCGGCTGTTCGAGCGATTTTACAGCCGGGCAAATGACCAGGGAGCAGGCTTGGGACTGACCATTGTTCGGGCCATTGCCGATCGCCTGGGCGGGCAGGTCAGGCTGGAGAATCGCGAGCAGGGTGGATTGCGCGCTTCGTTGGAAATCCGGCGCTTTTGACGTTGTCATTTACATGACGCAAAGTGCGCAGGTTAGCCAGTCGAGCAACCACGCAGTCAAACAGGAATGACCGATGTCCCAACGCCGCTCAACATGGATTGCTCTATTGGTAGCCGTCACGTTCTTCATGGAGAACCTCGACGCCACGGTGATCGCGACCGCGTTGCCTGACATGGCCAGGACGTTCGGCGTCGCGGCGGTGGACCTGAACATTGGCATGAGCGCCTACATGCTCGCCGTGGCGGTGTCCATCCCCATGAGCGGCTGGTTGGCTGATCGTTTCGGCTCGCGCCTGGTCTTCAGTTCGGCGATCGTCCTGTTCACCTTGTCTTCGTTGATGTGCGGGTTGAGTGACAGCCTCGAAACCTTTGTCGCCGCTCGCGTGCTGCAAGGCATCAGCGGCGCGATGATGGTGCCGGTGGGACGGCTGGCAGTGCTGCGCAGCACCGAGAAGAAAGACCTGGTGCGCGCGATCTCATTCATTACCTGGCCCGGCCTGGTCGCACCGGTACTTGGCCCTCCCGTGGGTGGTTTCATCGTCACCCACGCTTCCTGGCCGTGGATTTTCTATCTCAATCTGCCATTGGGCGTGTTGGCCCTGATTGCCGCGCTGGCCTTGCTGCCCAAACGGGACGACGCCAGTGCGAGGACGTTCGATTTCAGAGGCTTTCTGTTGGTGGGTATCGCCAGCGCTGCCTTGCTGTATGGCGTGGAGATGCTCGGGCAAAGTCGTGACGATGTGCTGCAAGGCCTGGCACTGAGTGGCACCGGTGTGGTTCTCGGCATTTTCGCCTGGCGCCATATGCGTCGGCATGCGCAACCCTTGTTGGCGCTGGGTGTAACCGGTATTCGTACCTTCAACGTCTGCCTGTGCGGGGGCTCGATTTTCCGGATTGCCATCAGCACCTTGCCGTTTCTCCTGCCGCTGATGTTTCAACTGGCTTTCGGTCTATCTGCGTTCGATGCGGGGCTGCTGGTATTGGCGGTATTTGCCGGCAACCTGGCGATGAAACCCTTCACCACCTGGGTGATGCAGCGTTGGGGATTTCGTCCGGTGCTGATGGTCAACGGCATCCTTGGCGTCCTGGCGATCGCGGCGTGTGCGCTGCTGGATGAGCGCATGAGTCCGGCGCTGATCCTGTTCATCCTGTTCGTCGGTGGCCTGTCGCGCTCCATGCAGTTCACCGTGTTCAACACACTGGCCTTTGCCGAAATCCCCAAGGAACAGATGAGCGACGCTTCAACCTTGTTCAGCATGTTCTTCCAGTTGAGCATGGCGATGGGGGTGGCCATCGGCGCGTTGCTGCTGCGCCTGGCCATGAACATCCATGGCACCGCAGGGCACGCCGAGACTGCCGACTTCCAGCTGACATTCCTGTGTGTGGCGGTGATTGCGGCCATCGCCTTGCTGGACAACCTGCGACTGCCGCCCCAGGCGGGGGAGGCGGTGTTGCAGCGTGCACGGGCCAAGGATTAGTGCGGTGCGTTGGCTTTCCCGTCCTGGACCCTGAAACTCAAGTGCACCGATGTTCCCTGTTTGTCCTGGATTGTCAGGCGCGCGTCGCCGCCGAAACATTCCATGATCTGCCTCACCATGATAAAGCCAATACCCAGCCTGCCTTGTCGGGTGGTGTAGAAAGATTTGAAGGCCATCAGTTGCTGTTGCCGGGAAGATCCACCCCCGGTGTCGCAGATGGTCAGGTTCAGCCGTTGTTGGGCATCATCCAGGCGAGCCTCGATGTTCAGGGTTCCTGCGGTCGGCATCGCCTCTATGGCATTGGCAATGACGCTTCTCAAAATCTGCGAGAGCAACAGCGGATTGCTGATGACCCGGGGCGTGGATTCATTTTTGAACGCCACCTGGATTTTTGATGCACTCAGTTGCGCACTGAAGCTGTCGAGTGCGACCTGTACCATCTCCATCGGATCCACCAGCTCTGCCTCGCCGCGGATCGGGCCCAGGCACAGGAGCAATTCCTGTACCCATCGCGACATCCGGTCCACCTGAGCGACAATATTGTCGAGGTGCTTGCTTGCAGGCTGGCCGTCCATGTCATTTGCCAACTCTGCGCTTGAACGGATGCAGGCCAGTGGGTTACGCAGGCTATGGGCAATGGCCGTGGACACTTCGCCCAAGCCAACGTAGGTCTTGTTGGCAACGACTTGAGCTTCTTTTGACGCCAACTGGATCGATGTTCGTCGGGCAATCCAGTAAATCCCGAAATAAACCATCAGACCGCCCATGGTGGACAGCCAGATTAGCCAGTGCCCGTGGTTGAGGCGTTCAATGAGGTCCGCAGGCTCCCTGTAGATTTCAACCACCGCCAGAATTTTCCCTTGGTCATCGACGATAGGGATGTAGCTTTCGATGAAGAATTCTTTCGGGGGGTGCAGGAATTTCTGTTCGCTGCGGTCTGCATCGACATTGCTGTACTTGGTGGATATCCGCTCCTTGGAACTGAATGCCTGCTCAAGCTCGTCATTCAGGAATGCTCGCCCAACCAGCTTCTTGTTGGTTGACCAGACCACTGTTCGAAGTGGGGAATAGATATTGATCAGGAGCGAGTTCGGGAGCTGCGCAAGATAGTCCAGGAATTCGAAGCTGATGGGCTGTGCGATCTGCTTCTGGTCTTGTGGCATCGTCTTCTGTTGAGTGAATGCCAGCAACTCCCCGATCTGCATACCCGCCAGTCCGTGATGGCGTATATCACCCTTTGCGATGGTCTGGATGAACTGTGCTGACGTCAGTGCATCGCGCTCGAGGCTTTCCGCGACCAGGAAACTCGTCGACAAAGAGCCCAGCCCAAATGCAATCACACTGACGAGAAGGAAGCTGGCAATCGAAAACCAGCGCAGCAGATTGAATTGTTGAGTGGGTGCAATCGAGTCAACTGTTCCAGGGCGAAAACATTTATACAGCACGTCGATTGCAGGCATAGGGAGTACTCCAGGGTATGCTGCATTCCAGCAGCTTCAACCACTCAACCAAGCCCTGGGTGAACAGCAGTATCCATGCCAATGCAATGCCGCGCTTGCGCGGTGCGCCTGGCAACCGTCTCACCAGGGAAACACCGGGCCCGAAGCGGGTACTAAAACCCATATGTGGGGGCATTTTCCCCTGAGCGCCGGACAGCGGTTGCGCGCCCTGCGCAGTCAGACGGGCTGCACCACCTTTCGATGCAGCCACCGGGCTTCGCCTTGCAGTTCCAGCACGTGCCGATGGAAGCGTTCCAGCGAGGCATTGTGGCCGACGCTGATCAGGATCGCCTCCGGCAGTGTCTGTTTGAGCAACTGATAGCAGCGCGTTTCGTTCGCATGATCCAGTGCCGAACTGCTCTCATCGAGGAACAGCACGCTGGGGCGGACCATCAGTGCCCGAACGAAGGCACAGCGTTGCTGTTCGCCGACGCTCAAGGTCTGGGCCCAATCCTGTTCCTCATCCAGTTGTTCGCCCAGGTGTTGCAGGCCGACTTGTTGCATGGCCAGGCGCAGTTCGAGGTCGTGATCGCGATGGGGGGGCAGGGGATACCAGAGCGCATCGCGCAAGCTGCCCAGCGGCAGATAAGGTTTTTGCGAGAGGGTCAGGGTGCGCGCCCGGTCGTAACGGGCCGAACCGCGAGCATGGGGCCAAAGTCCCGTGAGCGCACGAATCAGTGTCGACTTGCCGTAGCCGGACGGCGCGCTGATCAGCAGGCTGTCACCGGGCTCAAGTGACAGGTTAAAGCCTTCGAGCAAGGTCCGGCCGTTTGGCAGCCAGATGTCCAGATCCTTGATATGCAGGCCGTCGGACTGCTGGCTCAGGCTGACCCCCGACTTGACATCGACCTTGTCCAGGCGCTCCTGGAAACCGATCAGCCGGTCGATCACCGATTTCCAGGCCGACAGTTCCGGGAACACCTCTACCAGGTAGGCGATGGCCGCATGCACTTCGCCGAAGGCGGCGCTGATCTGGGTCAGGCGACCAAGAGGAAACGCACCGGCAAAAAACTGTGGCGCCATGATGAACATCGGGATGACCGTGGCGCTGCGCAAGTAGAAGGTCGAGTAACCCATGATCAGCTTCTGCTTTTTCACCAGCGCCCAGAAGTTCTCCAGCGCCGCTTCCAGGCGTTGGTTGAAACGGGCATTCTCCATGGCTTCGCCGCGGTAATGGGCAACCGAGTCGGCGTTTTCCCGCAAGCGCATCAACGAGAAACGAAAGTCGGCTTCGCGCCGCTGTTGCATGAAGTTCAGCCGTGGCAATGCGCGCCCCAGCCAGAACGCCAGACCCGTGCCCAATAGCGCGTAGACCAGGGCGATCCACACCAGCAACCCCGGGATGACCAGGGATTGCCCGGCAAACGGCACACTGACCAGGCTGGAAGCCTGCCAGAGGATATGCAGGAAGGAAAACAGCGACACCACTGACGTCAGCAACCCCAGGCTCAACTTGAGCGACTTGACGATGAACAGGTCGATGTCCTCGGCGATGCGCTGATCAGGGTTGTCGACGTCGGTCTCGGTCAGCTTCAGCCTCTGGTAACGCTGGCTGCCCAGCCATTGGCCGAGCATGTTGCGGGTCGCCCAACGGCGCCAGCGCAACGTCAGTTTTTGCTGGAAGTGAAACGCGGCGACGGTAAAGGCCGCGGTGCCGACCTGCAGCGCGATGAACTGCACGCCGCCAAGGAGAAAACCGGCGTAGTCCTTGTCCTGCAGGGCGTTGTAAAAGTGCAGGTTCCAGAAGTTGGTGAGGATGTTGACCCCGACCAGGCACAGGGTCATCAACACCGTACCCAGCAACAACAGCAGGGCCGGGTACTTTTGTTCGGATGCCCAGAAAGGCCTTGCCAGACGCCAGAAGTTACGGAGTGTTTGCATGAGGTCCTTGTGAGCCCGGTCGCTGGCGACGTTGAGTTTGCAGGAGAGGACGGATAGGATCGGCCAATGCTAATCGTTTGCAATTAACAGGGATAGTCACGGGAGTCCCGTTATCGAATTTCCAGAATGGCTGACCCAGGCCTGGCCGCCGATTCAGCGGGTCATCTGCAATGCGCCGGGTGATCAACCCTCCATCGCCTTGAGTCGGCTTGCCGACCCCGCCGTGCTGCACCCCTTGCTGACCCGGTTCGCCTTGCTTTATCCGGGGGTGAACCGTGCTGCGGTGGTTTCGCAGTGGTCGATGAACTACATGAGCATCGTTCTACCGGCCGCGTTCGCCTGTGTACTTACCCGCCAGGCAGCGCTCGATTTCTGGGAAGGGCAGGCGGTGCTGCTGCACGATGATGGTCAACCCCAGGCGGTGGGGTTGGCTGTCCAACCAGCGAAACTGGCCCCGCAATACCGCGCGACCTACTGGTCGCGGTTGATCCACGAACACCTGGCGCCGCTGTTCGTCACCCTGGCCGCCGCCGGTGGCCTGGCTCCGAAAATACTGTGGGGCAACATGGTCGCCATCTGGGACGGCGCCTTCGCCAGAATGGATGCCGACTTGTCCAGGGACGGGTTCGCCGAGGCGCACCAGTGGCTGGAGCAGGCGATCGTCAACGATGGCCGTCTGAAGCTGCGGGGCCTGCAGCGCATGGTCGAATCACCGGCGCCGCAGATTGTCCCCCGACTGCCATTGCGGCGGCATTGCTGCCTGCATTACCAGCTGCACGAACCCGTTGAAGGCGAACCGCTGGTGCTGTGCGAATCCTGCCCCAAGCTGCATCGCCTGCCGGTGGCAGAGCAGGTGAGCTACCTGCACTACATCTACCAGGACGGTTGAGCGCCTCGACTTTGTAGGAGCGAGCCTGCTCGCGATGGACGTCAACGATAACGCGCCCTGTCTGGATAAACGCGTCGCCCTGGAGTTTTTCGCGAGCAGGCTCGCTCCTACAGGGGAATGCATTCCGCCCGGGGCGTGACATCGCTGAGCATGCCGTTTTCGATGCGAATCAGTCGGTCGGCCAGGTCGAAGTAGGTATCGTCATGGGAAATGACGATCACCAGTTTGCCGCGCTCGCGCAGGTCCGACAGGATCCTGCTGTAGAAAAACTGCTTGAACACCGGGTCTTGATCGGCCGCCCATTCATCGAACAGATAGCAGGGGCGATCATCCAGGTAAGCACTGAGCAGCGCCAGGCGCTTGCGTTGCCCCGTGGACAACGCCAACGTCGTCAACCGGCCTTCCTCGATCTGCACCTTGTGGTCCAGTTGCAGGTGGATCAGGTACTCCTGAGCCTGCTGCAACCGTTGCGGGTCGTCGCCATCCAACAGGTTTTCGAACAGGCAAAAGTCGGTGAAGATCGCCGAGAAGTGCTGGCGGTAACGGTGGTTGTCGCTGGCCGAGGACACGCTCTCGTCGAGCACGATGTCACCACTCTCCGGCCGGTAAAGGCCGGTCAGCAACAACCCCAGGGTGGTCTTGCCGCTGCCGTTGCCGCCGGTGATGAACACCACCTCCCCGGCATCGAGGGCGAGGTCTATGGGGCCCAGGGTGAAATGACCGTCCTCGCGTTCGCGGTAGTAAGTGTGGGTGACCTGCTGGCACACCAGGCGGCGAACCCTGGTCGCAGTCCTCGTGTCGAGGGACTCGTTGGCACCTTGCAGTTGGCCTTCCAGGGCGCGGATCTTGTTCAGTGCTACGCTGGCCCGACCCAGGGTGGGCAGGGCATGCATCAGCTCCGACAGGGGGGTGATCATGTAGAGGATGGCCAGGATGTAGCCGGTAACCAGGCTGGCGCTCAGCTCGATGAAGTGCGGCGCGGCGAACAGCACCACGCCGATCAGCAGGTAGAACACCGCATTGCCCCAGTTGAGCACCACGGCATAGATACTCATGCCATGCACGAAATCCCGACGGTACTGCTGGCTCACAGGAAGCAGCAGGCGAGTGAAGAAGTGTTGCCGGCGCGGGTGGTTGAGCTGCAATTCCTTACTGCCGTCGGTGAGCAGGCGGTAGTGATCGAACAATTGATCCTTGAGCTCGCGAGCCTGGGCGATCGAGGTCAGTGCCCGGCGTTGCGGCCAGTTGAAACTGAGGCTGCCCAGGGCGATCAGCAACAGCGTCAAACCCAGCAGTGGCAGACTGAGCCAGCCCAGGTAACCCAGGCAAGCGGCAATGATCCCGGCATTGACCAGCAAGATCGGCACCCACTCTACCGCCTGGCTGATGGCCTGCGTGTCGTCGGTGAGCATGGCCAGCAGGCGGTGTTTGCCCAGGCGCTGCAATTGCGCGTAAGGGGTATCGACCAGCCTGGCACTCAGGTGCAGGCGCATATCGTGAACCGCGCCCTGGCCCAGGCGCAGCAGGCTGATGTCGGAAATCACCCGCGAGACCGCCACCAACACCACCAGGCCGGCAAAGTACAGGCCGTCTACCGGTCGCAGTTGGTCGAACACCGTCAGGCTGTGGTTGATGTTGGCGATCAGGCCCGCCGCTGCGAGGCCGCAGACCAGTCCCGTGAGTGTCGCTATCAATAAAGCGCGCCACGAACGTCTGGCCATGAGTAACAACAAATCCATTTCACGCGGCTCCGTCAGTAGGGCGCCATCAAGGCGGGCAACCCGTTGCTGCTGCAAGGTAGCGGTCAGCTTAACCATTGTGAATGCAAGGCTGCCAACCCTGGAAACAACGGTTCAGGGGGCGAGCGAAATGTATTCGATCCGATACGAAGTGGCACTTTAAATACAAATGAGAGGGGTTATCAATAGTGTTTGTTTAAGCATTACTTTAGATTAAACTCCCGCTGGCTGTAGGAACACGGCGTTCTGGACGTAAGAAAAAACACAAAATATCTGTCGCAGGGGAGCGGGGCGTGAATTTCAAAAAAACTACAATGGCGTTGGCGGTGGGCTCGGCGGTCTGCCTGTCCAACTGCGTATGGGCGGCCGAACCATCGGGCTCACTGGAAATTGCGCCCATCACGGTGACGGGTGAAAAAATCAACCGCACCCTGGAGCAGACCCAGTCGAGTGTCGCCGTAGTGACGGACAAGCAACTGCGCGAGAAGGAAGACCATAGCCTGGTCGATGTCTTCGCCCGCACACCGGGTGTCTACAACACGTCCGGCAACGAAAACTGGGGTATCCGTGGCGTGCCGGTCTCCGGCTTCGATGACCAGGGCCCGGCCGCGCTCAATGGCGCAGTCTCGGTATTCGTCGATGGCGCCGTGCAGCCCAACCGTGCCCTGACCCTGAGCCCGATGCCGCTGTGGGATGTCGAGCAGGTCGAAGTATTCCTCGGCCCGCAATCCACCACCCAGGGCCGCAACTCCCTGGCCGGTGCCGTGGTCATCCAGACCAAAAATCCCACCTTCGAACCCAGCCTTTCGGCGATGGCCAATGGCGGTACCTATGGTGAACGCGGTGGTGCGGTGGCCGGTGGCGGCGCGATCGTCGACGACAAGATCGCCGGCCGTATCGCCGTGGATTATCAGGAGGGTGATGGTTACATCGACAACCTCTTCAACGGCAACGACGCCAACCAGACCCGCACCGCGAACTACCGTGGCAAGCTGCTGATCCTGCCTAACGATGATCTTGATGTGCTGCTGACGTATGCCCATGCTGAAAACCGCAAGGGCGATAACGCGGTCGTTCGCCAAGGCGACAGGATCCGTTATTACAAAATCGACTCCAACACAGACGCCTACGACAAACTCAAGCAGGACACCGTCAGTGCCAAGGTCGACTACCGTCTCAATGACGACTGGTCCATCACCAGCCTCACGGCCAACACCGACTCCGATTACGACGCCCGCCTGGACTTCGACCAGTCCTCCGTCGACAACCAGGTGGTGCTGCGCAAGCAATATGGCGATCTGTTCAGCCAGGAACTGCGTCTGAACTACAACTCGGACACGGTGAAGAGTTTTGCCGGCCTCTACTACGGCCACAACACCAACAATTTCCACGACCGCTTGTTCTTCGAAGGCGATCCGTTCGGCACGGTCAAGGGCGATACGACGATCGAGAACAAGGCGGTGTTCGGTGAAGTCAACTGGACCTTCGCCCCGCGCTGGACCTTGATCACCGGCCTGCGCTACGACCACGAGACCAACGACACCGACGTCAAGGAAGATGATTTCTCGCAGCCTGGCAAAGACAAGCAGACCTCCGATGCCGTCCTGCCCAAACTCGGACTCGACTACGAGCTGGCTGCCAACCAGTACCTGGGCTTCATGGTGCAGCGAGGTTATCGCGGTGGCGGCGTCAACGTCCGTGCCGGCAGCGGACACGAATCCTACGATCCGGAATTCACCACCAACTACGAGCTGTCCTACCGCGCCTCGTTCATGGACCAGACCCTGCGTACCCGCGCCAACCTGTACTACACCGACTGGAAAGACCAGCAGGTCAGCGTGCTGAACCCGCAAACCGAGTTCCTTGACGTGTTCAACGCCGGTAGCAGTGACATCAAGGGCCTGGAAGTTTCCGTTGAAAAAGACTTCGGCCAACAGCTGACCCTGAATGCCGGTGCCTCGGTGACCGATGGCAAGTACAAGGACTTCGTCACCAGCGACGGCCGGGACATGAGCGGCGAAGACTTCCTCTTTTCGCCCAAGTACAAGATGGCGCTGGGCGCGACCTATCGCTGGAATGACCGTGTGACCCTCAACACTGATGTCGTCTGGCAGAGCACTTCCCCGTCCGAGTACGAGTTCGATGACGCGGGCCAGGTTACCGGCGAGCGCAAGGCCGACGCCTACTGGCTGGCCAACTTCAACGCCGAGTACAAGCTCACCAGGAACGTCTCGATATCCGGCTACGTGAAGAACGCCTTCGACAAGGAATACGTCACCAACAACCGCAGTGGCGACATCATCGATGTCGGCGCCCCGCGCACCGCGGGCCTGATCCTGCGCTACGACATGTAGGCAACGGGCGCGGGGACCGTGGTCCCCGCGCTTGCCGGGAGATCAGGAACGTTTTGGCTCAAGTAGAAACGATTGCACCAGAGCACAAGGGGGGGGCGTCACCCCCATCCACATGAGGGGGAGAGTGGACCGGCAGTAATGGGTAGGCTGTTGGCAGGACACATTCGAGGGGCATTGAATGACAGCGCCAAACGGTTTACCCGCGGGAAAAACACGCAAGAACACCCAGCAAGTCTGGACTCGGGTCATCGGTATGCCGCACGTGCGTCGAGCGGATCGTCCCGATCGCGATGCCCGGGCTTTTCTACGCATCCTCAACATGGCCACACGCCTGCGCCCGGTCGAACACTATTCGCTGCGCGCACTGCGTGAAGTCTGGCGCCTGACCTCGCTGGCCCTGGGGCAACAGCCCCCGGTCGCCACTGTGAACGAGACAGTCATCGACGGCCCGGGCGGGCCCATCGAGTTACGTATTTTCAAACCGCATCAAACCGATCAGCTACTGCCGGCGTTCCTTTGGTGTCACGGTGGCGGATTTGTGGTCGGTGGGCTGGATAGCTGCGAATCGATTTGCCGCAGCACGGCCCGCAACGCCAATTGCATCAGCATCGCCGTGCGCTATCGACTGGCGCCGGAACATGACTTGGCAGCGGGGCGTGAGGATTGTCTTGCCGCGCTGCAATGGGTGGCCGAGAACGGAGCGACGCTGGGTATCGATACCTCGCGACTGGCCATCGGCGGCGATTCGGCAGGTGGCAATATCTGTGCTGCCGTGGCCCAGCAAGCGTTGCGTAACGGGGGGCCGGCGCTCTGCCTGCAGGTGCTGGCTTATCCGGCGACCGACCTGGTGCAGGAGTTTCCTTCATTCGCAGAGAATGCCGAAGGCTTCATGATCACGGACAGGCTGCTCGCGCAGATCAACCAGACCGTGGCCGGCTCGCTCCATTCGCTCAATCCCGAAGCGCCTTGGCTATCCCCGCGTCGCAGTCAGGATATGCAAGGCCTGCCACCGGCGCTGGTCATCAGTGCAGGATTCGACCCGATCCGCGACGACGGGCTGGACTATAGCGCTCGCTTGCGCGCAGCCGGGGTGCCGGTGGAGCTTTTGCATTACGCGGGCCAGTTCCATGGCTTCCTGAATTTCGATGCCGTCATCGGTGCGGGCGCTGACGCCTTGCAGCGTATTGGCGAGTCACTGGCGGGTGCCTTTCGCACCGAGCCCGCGGCGGATCGCACGGTGGAAATTGCCGACAGGGCAGCCGCGCAACCCTCACGCCTGTGCGCGGCGATGGGGGAGCTGTCGACGTCGAGCCTGATGGTCTCGGTCGCAACCGAACGCTGGACCGGCACGCTCTTGCGCGAGGTTTCTCCGGTTTGCGCCAGCACCCTGCGGGTGGCGCTGCGGCCCTGGAGCGCACCCTTGTCCCTGATGCGCCGCCGGCTGAGCGCACGGCTCGATCGGCGGATCGCGCACCAGACCTATCCACAAGCGTAAAGCTGAGCAGGAGTATTGCCATGGGCATTCTTGATCCATTTCATATCTGGCGTGAAGCAATCGGCCTGGTCGAGGGCGAAATCAACTCGCTGGCTGCGCGAAAGCTCGAGTCGGCGGAAGTCGCCAAGGCCGTCAACCAGTTCTCCAAGGTATCGCTGGGTGTCCAGCATGTGTTCGACCGGTCGTTCGCCAGCGCCTTGCGCCGCCTGGAGCTGCCCAGCCGGTCTGAAGTCGATGCGCTGGCAACCGCTGTGCAGCGCATCGAAGACAAGCTCGATCGCCTATTGCCAGCGCCCGTCAATGACGCGCTTGTTCCTCGGCCCTCACGCGCCCGTCAGCCGTCACCGCCGGCTGCGCCGAAAAAAGTGAAACGAACCCTTAAACCGGCCACCAGGCGCGCGCCCAAAGAGGATTGAATGATGGCTGCAACGCAACCGCATCAAGGTCACGTCCGCGCTTTCGCGGGCCGACTCTGCACCGAGGTCGACCGGATGGTCCAGCGCCGGCTCAAGGGGCTCGAATTCCTCGGTTCACCCGGCCCCGCGATGGGCAAAACGCCCCGGACGTTATTGCACCGGCGGGGCACGCTGGGCCTGTATCGGTATCACGCGACCTGCCAGGACGTGTATCGGGTGCCATTGCTGTTGGTGATGGCCCCCACCAACAAGGCCTACATCTTCGACCTTGCCGAGCGCCAGAGCCTGATCGAGTTTCTCCTCGATCGCGGTTACGACGTCTATGTGATGGACTGGAATGCACCGACCCAGGCCGAGCGCACGCTGCGGGTTGAAGATTATGTGCTGGACTTCATTCCCGACTGCATGGCCCGGGTACAGGCAGACGCCGGGGTCGATGAAGTGACGCTGGCCGGTTACTGCATGGGCGGCGTGCTCTCGACCCTGTATGCGGCGCTGCATGTCGACGGCCCGCTGAAGAACCTCCTGTGCTTCACGACGCCGGTGGACTGGTCGCAGATGAGCTGGTCGCGAGGCATCGCCAATCAACGCTTTTTCGAGATCGACAAGCTGGTCGATACCGTGGGGATCATCCCCGGCGAGATGATCATGGCGGCGATCGACCTGCAACGCCCTGCCAGCCGCATCGCCGGGCAACTGCGGCTGTGGGACAACATGTGGAACGACGCCTACGTCAGGCACCACCGGATGATGGTGGGTTGGGGCAACGACCACTTGCCGCTGGCCGGCGAATACTACCGCCAGGTGATCAAGGAATTGATGTGGAACAACGGCCTGCATGAAGGCAGCTTGCACATTGCTGGCCGCAAGATCGATCTGGCAAACATCAAGGTGCCCTTGCTGCACGTCATTGCCGAGCACGACTCGCTGGTGCCTCCAGCCTGTGCGCGACCGTTGGTGGCGATGGTCGGATCATTGGACAAGCAGGAACTGGTGTTGCCGGGCGGCCATGTCAGCTTGATAGCTGGGCCGGCTGCGAAAAAACGCATGTGGCCGGCACTCGATGAGTGGCTGGGGCAGCGCTCCCTGTAAGGCTTTCAACCCTTCCGATAACACACAAATTCAACAGTGGAGAACTGCGATGAACCTTGGTGCGATGCTCAGCGGACAACGGATTTTGATCACCGGCGCGTCTTCGGGACTGGGCAATCACTTCGCCCGATTGGCGGCCAGTTGCGGTGCCCAGGTGGTGATCGGCGCGCGACGTACCTCACGGCTGGAGGCCCTTGCCGTCGAGCTTTCGGCGCTTGGTGCCGAGCAGGTGACGGTCGTTGAACTGGACGTTGCGTCCCAATCCTCGGTGGCGCAGGCCGTCGCTACGATTAACGCAACGGGCAAGCCCCTGGATGTGGTGGTCAACAATGCAGGCGTCGGCCATGAAGGGGCGGCGATGACCCAGCCGATCGATGAGTTCGACGACATCATCGCCACCAATCTTCGCGGCGTCTGGCTGGTGTCCACGGAGGTGGCGCGGCTATGGAAAGCCCAGGGGCAGGGCGGAATCATCGTCAACATCGCCTCGATCCAAGGGGAGCGGGTGATGCCGGGCGTGGCGGCCTATTCGGCTTCCAAGGCGGCCGTCGTGCACCTGACCAAGAGCCTGGCGCTTGAGTGGGCCCGTGATGGTATTCGGGTCAATGCGATCGCACCCGGGTACATTTCTACCGAGATGACGCAAGCCGCTTGGGACACGCCACAGGGTGCGGCCCTGATCAAGCGCATTCCCCTGCGCCGCCTTGGGACTGCGCAGGAGCTGGATGGGGCGTTGTTGTTGCTGTCGACGCAGGCCTCGTCCTGGATGACGGGGTCGGTGATTACGGTGGATGGCGGGCATCTTGTTTCGGGACTCTAGAGGTTAGGGTCTACACTTTGTCGAGCCAGGCTTGTCGGCGAAGGCGGCCTGACAGGCAATCTATTGTTTGTTGACCGCGTACATATCCATTCGTGCGGTAACAGCCACTTAGGGTTTCGC
>NZ_AKJF01000123.1 GCF_000282475.1 Pseudomonas sp. GM78 | reverse complement strand
TCTTTTTCAACTTCCTTCGGGCTTCGATGAGCTGAAGCAACCTGCTGCCGAAAACTGCATAACTCATTGTTTACCAAGGAGTTTTCCGTTTCGACTGCGCCGGAAGTGGGGCGAATTATAGGCTTCTAAAATTCGCCGTCAACCCTTTGTTTCAGCTTTATTCCGATTTGAGCGTAATGCGCGCAAATGCCTTCTTGCCGGCCTGGCAAACGTGGGTCGCACCCAGTACGTATATAAAGGAGCGATCAACCACCTCGCCATCGATGCGCACGCCACCGGAACCGAGCAGATCACGCGCCACAGCCGAGTTCTTCACCAGGCCCGCTTTATTAAGGACGGCAGCGATCGGCATATCTTCGGCAGCAGTCAATTCGATCTCAGGCAGGTCATCCGGCAGCTCGCCATCCTTCATACGGTTACCGGCCGCACGATGGGCATTGGCCGCAGCCTCCTCACCATGGAAACGGGCAACGATCTCTTCAGCCAGCTTGATCTTGATGTCACGCGGATTGACACCCGCCTCGACATCGGCGCGGAACGCATTGATCTCATCCATGGAACGGAAGCTGAGCAGCTCGAAGTAACGCCACATCAGCGCATCCGGAATGGAGACCAGCTTGCTGTACATCACACCCGGCGCTTCCTGGATACCGACGTAGTTGCCCAAGGACTTGGACATCTTCTTCACGCCATCCAGACCCTCGAGCAATGGCATGGTCAGAATGCACTGGGCTTCCTGGCCGTAACCACGCTGCAGCTCACGCCCCATCAACAGGTTGAACTTCTGGTCGGTGCCGCCCAACTCGACATCCGCGCGCAAGGCGACCGAGTCGTAACCCTGGACCAGCGGATACAGGAACTCGTGAATGGCGATCGGCTGATTGGTCGTGTAGCGCTTGTCGAAGTCATCGCGCTCGAGCATGCGAGCCACGGTGTACTGCGAAGTCAGGCGAATGAAGTCGGCCGGCCCCATCTGATCCATCCAGGTGGAGTTGAATGCCACTTCGGTTTTGGCCGGATCGAGAATCTTGAACACCTGGGTCTTGTAGGTCTCGGCGTTGTCGAGCACCTGCTCACGGGTCAGCGGAGGACGCGTTGCACTCTTGCCGCTCGGATCGCCGATCATCCCGGTGAAGTCGCCAATCAGGAAGATCACCTGGTGACCCAGCTCCTGGAACTGGCGCAGCTTGTTGATGAGCACGGTGTGGCCCAGGTGCAAATCCGGGGCGGTCGGGTCGAAGCCGGCCTTGATACGCAGCGGCTGGCCACGCTTGAGCTTTTCGATCAGCTCGGACTCGACCAACAGTTCTTCCGCACCACGTTTAATCAGCGCTAGCTGCTCTTCAACCGACTTCATAACAGACCCGCAAGGCTCGAATTCAAAGGGGACCAACCATACAAGATCGCGCGTCAAATACAAAGTTTGGCCGGCACAATGACGCCAATCCGCTGACAAGGGTGTCCACGGACTTGCTTCAGGGATGATTTGGTTATATTTTATACAGTTATTTCATCTTCATCATGTCATTCATCTTTTCCAATTCATCTTTTTCAAAGTCAAAACACTACTTATGACCAAAGAATCGTCTAAAGCGCCACCGCTTTACCCGAAAACCCACCTGCTCGCAGCGAGCGGCATAGCCGCCCTGCTGAGCCTGGCGCTTCTGGTATTTCCTTCCAGTGATGTCGAAGCCAAAAAGACAACCCTGAGTCTTGAACTGGAAAGCCCTGCTGAACAACTGACACAAGAACAAGACGCTACTAACGCCGTCCAAGCCACAAATGAGCCGGTCGAGTCTCCTTTTGCACAGATCGAGGACAGCGCACCAGAGCCCCAGGAAACAGCTCAAGCCGCACCAGTTCCTGCAGCAGTACCTGTACCGGTTGCCGAAGAAAAGAAGGCGCCAAATCACAGGGAAGTGATCGTCAGCAAAGGCGATACGCTCTCCACGCTGTTCGAAAAAGTCGGCCTTCCAGCCACTTCGGTGCATGACTTGCTGGCCAGCGACAAACAGGCCAAGCAATTCAGCCAACTCAAGCATGGACAGAAACTCGAATTCGAACTGGGTCCGGACGGCCAGCTGACCAGCCTGCACAGCAAGGTCAGCGACCTCGAAACCATCACCCTGACCAAGAACGTCAAGGGTTACAGCTTCAACCGCGTTACCGCCAAGCCCACCGTACGCTCTGCCTACGTGCATGGCGTGATCAACAGTTCGCTGTCGCAGTCCGCTGCGCGCGCGGGCCTGTCGCATCGACTGACCATGGACATGGCCAGCGTGTTTGGCTACGACGTCGACTTTGCCCAGGATATTCGCCAGGGCGACCAGTTCGATGTGATCTATGAACAGAAAGTGGTCAACGGCAAAGCAGTCGGCGACGGCCCGATCCTGTCCGCACGTTTCACCAACCGCGGCAAGACCTACACCGCCGTGCGCTACACCGACAAGCAAGGCAACAGCAGCTATTACACGGCTGATGGCAATAGCATGCGCAAGGCATTCATCCGTACCCCGGTGGACTTCGCCCGCATCAGCTCGAAATTTTCCATGGGCCGCAAGCACCCGATTCTGAACAAGATCCGCGCTCACAAAGGCGTGGACTACGCAGCACCGCGCGGTACGCCAATCAAGGCAGCCGGTGACGGCAAAGTATTGCTGGCGGGTCGCCGCGGCGGTTACGGCAACACCGTAATCCTGCAGCACGGCAATACCTACCGCACCCTGTACGGCCACATGCAAGGCTTCGCCAAAGGCGTCAAGACTGGAGGCACTGTCAAACAAGGCCAGGTCATCGGCTACATCGGCACTACCGGCCTTTCCACCGGTCCGCACTTGCATTATGAGTTCCAGGTCAACGGCGTACACGTCGACCCGCTGGGCCAGAAAGTAGCGATGGCCGACCCGATTTCGAAAGCCGAACGCGCACGCTTCCTGGCGCAGAGCCAGCCCATGATGGCCCGCATGGATCAGGAAAAAGCCACCCAGCTGGCTTCGGCCAAGCGCTAGGCCATGGCGCTCTATATAGGTGTGATGTCCGGGACCAGCCTTGATGGCCTGGACATAGCGCTGATCGAGCAAGCACCGGCGATCAGGCTGATCGCCACCCACTACATCCCGATGCCCGACTCCCTGCGCGCCGAGCTGCTTGGCTTGTGCGCCAGCGGTCCGGACGAAATCGCCCGCTCCGCCATCGCCCAACAGAACTGGGTGAAGCTGGCGGCGCAGGGGGTTAGTGCCCTCCTTGCCCAACAGCACCTCAAGCCTGAAGACATACGCGCGATTGGTAGCCATGGCCAGACCATTCGCCATGAACCCGCGCGCGGCTTCACGGTGCAAATCGGTAATCCGGCCCTACTGACCGAGCTCACCCGCATCACGGTGATCAGTGATTTCCGCAGCCGCGACGTCGCTGCCGGTGGGCAAGGCGCGCCACTGGTTCCAGCCTTTCACGAAGCGCTTTTTGAAGAACAGTCCGGCAACCGCGCCGTGCTGAACGTAGGTGGTTTCAGCAACCTCAGCCTGATTGAACCCGGCAAGCCCGTCGCAGGTTTCGACTGCGGCCCGGGCAACGTATTGCTGGATGCCTGGATTCACCAGCAGCGCGGTGACAACTATGATCGTGATGGCCAATGGGCTGCCAGCGGCAAGATCGAACCGGTACTGTTGAAGGCACTGCTCAGCGACCCGTTCTTTGTGACAAAGGGCCCGAAGAGTACCGGTCGTGAAGTCTTCAACCTGCCATGGCTGACCCGGCATCTGGCAGCGCTGCCGACCTTCGCGGCCGAGGATGTTCAAGCAACGCTGCTGGAACTGACGGCATTAACCATCGTCGAATCGCTGCGCAGTGCCCAGGCAGATACTCGGGAGCTGCTGGTCTGCGGTGGTGGCGCGCACAACGGCGCACTGATGAAGCGCCTGGCCTGCCTGCTACCGAATGCGACGGTCAGCAGTACCGCCACTCACGGTGTAGACCCGGACTGGGTCGAAGCCATGGCCTTCGCCTGGCTGGCCCATTGCTGCCTGGAAGGGATCGCGGCCAATCGCCCGAGCGTCACCGGCGCCCGAGGGCTACGCGTACTCGGCGCCATCTACCCCGCCTGAATGCCGGACAGCAAAACGCCGCAGGGCCCTGAGGCCATGCGGCGTTTTGATGATACAGACGCGCTGATCAGATCGAGAACGAAGAGCCACAACCACAGGTGGTGGTAGCGTTCGGGTTCTTGATGACGAAACGCGAGCCTTCCAGGCCTTCCTGGTAATCCACCTCGGCTCCTGCCAGGTACTGGAAGCTCATCGGATCGACAACCAGACTCACACCTTCGCGCTCGACGATGGTGTCGTCATCGGCCACTTCCTCATCGAAAGTGAAGCCGTACTGAAAACCTGAACAACCGCCGCCCGTAACGAATACGCGCAGCTTCAAGCGATCATTCCCCTCTTCATCGACCAGGCTCTTCACCTTGTGCGCGGCACCGTGGGTGAATTGCAAAGCCGTGGGGGTGAAGGATTCGACGCTCATGCTGACTATCTCCCGGCGTTACGCCGTCATATTGCGTGATGACGCGCATTATCCGCTTCTCCTAGAAAAGCGGTCAACTATTGTTATGGTATATCAACCAACCCAGTCGCCCGCCCTGAATGCAAAAAGGCCCGTTCAACGGGCCTTTTGCTGTGTGCGATGCAGCCTTACGGCAACATGCCCGCGTGGGACAGACCCAGGCGTTCATCCAGGCCAAACAGGATGTTCATGTTCTGCACGGCCTGACCCGACGCACCCTTGACCAGGTTGTCGATCACCGACAACACGACCACCAGATCACCGTCCTGAGGGCGGTGCACAGCGATTCGGCACACGTTGGCGCCGCGCACGCTGCGGGTTTCCGGGTGGCTGCCGGCTGGCATGACGTCGACGAACGGTTCGTTGGCATAACGTTTTTCAAACAGCGCCTGCAGATCCACCGAGCGATCCACGACGGTTGCGTAGAGCGTGGAGTGAATGCCACGGATCATCGGGGTCAGGTGCGGTACGAAGGTCAGGCCAACATCCTTGCCCGCGGCACGACGCAGACCCTGGCGAATTTCCGGCAGGTGGCGGTGCCCTTTGACGGCGTAAGCCTTCATGCTTTCCGACGTCTCGGAGTACAGCGAACCTACAGCGGCACCACGACCGGCACCGCTGACGCCGGACTTGCAGTCGGCGATCAGGCGCGTCGCATCGGCCAGGCCAGCTTCAAGCAATGGCAGGAAACCCAACTGCGTAGCGGTCGGGTAGCAACCCGGCACCGCAATCAGGCGCGCTTTCTTGATCTGCTCGCGATTGACTTCCGGCAAACCGTAGACCGCTTCGTCCAGCAACTCCGGGGCGCCATGCGGCTGGCCGTACCACTTGGCCCATTCCTCGGCATCCTGCAGGCGGAAATCCGCAGACAGGTCGATGACCTTGGTGCCGGCCGCCAGCAGCTCACCCGCCAGGGCATGCGCAACGCCGTGAGGGGTTGCGAAGAACACCACGTCGCACGCACCCAGAGTCTTGATGTCCGGAACACTGAACGCCAGGCCGTCGTAGTGGCCTCGCAGGTTCGGGTACATGTCGGCCACGGCCAGGCCGGCCTCGGATCGGGAAGTGATCACCACCACTTCAGCTTGCGGATGTTGCGCCAACAGACGCAACAGTTCGACACCGGTGTAACCCGTGCCGCCGACGATACCGACCTTGACCATAAACCTGCCCTCAACGAACCCACTGGAAAGCCGTCGATAATAGGGCCCGTATCGTCCTGCGACAACCGGCAAGGTGACGTGCGGAGCCTCAAGCCTCTACTATCCGGCTACCGTGAACCTGGGAATAACCAAAAATGCTTTATCTGTGGCTCAAAGCTTTCCACATCATCAGCGTCGTCTGCTGGTTTGCCGGCCTGTTCTACCTGCCGCGCCTGTTCGTCTACCATGCCCAAAGCGAAGACACCGTCAGCAAGGAGCGCTTCAGCATCATGGAGCGCAAGCTGTACCGAGGCATCATGGGACCCTCGATGATCGCTACGCTCATCTTCGGGGGCTGGCTCATCTACCTCAACCCAGGCATCTTCAGTCAAGGTGGCTGGATACACGCCAAATTGACCCTGGTCGTGTTGCTGATCGGCTACCACCATATGTGCGGTGCGCAGGTAAAGCGCTTTGCCCATGGCGAAAACACCCGCAGCCATGTCTTTTATCGCTGGTTTAATGAAGTGCCGGTTCTGATATTGCTGGCGATCGTAATTCTGGTTGTCGTTCGGCCGTTCTAAACCCAATAGATACTACTCACCGGGGTACTTCCAATGTCGCTGCCCGCTCTGCTTGAACAACGCTTGCGTTTGCCCGTAGTGGCCGCGCCGATGTTCCTGATTTCCAACCCGCAACTGGTGCTTGCCTGCTGTCGCAATGGCGTGGTCGGCAGCTTTCCGGCGCTGAACCAGCGCGAGAGCAGCGGCTTCAAGGCCTGGCTGGAGGAAATCGAGGCAGGGCTGGCGACATTGGAGAATCCCGCGCCCTATGCAGTGAACCTGATCGTTCACAACAGCAATCCGCGATTGCAGGCGGATCTTGAAATCTGTATCGAACACAAAGTGCCGATCGTGATCACCAGCCTCGGCGCCGTGAAGGAAGTGGTCGACGCGGTCCACAGCTACGGCGGCCTGGTGTTCCATGATGTGACGACCCGTCGCCATGCCGAGAAAGCCGCCGAGGCGGGTGTGGACGGACTGATTGCCGTTGCGGCGGGTGCCGGCGGACATGCCGGCACCTGGAGTCCGTTCTCGCTGATCGCCGAGATTCGCCAGTTCTTCGACAAGACGCTGCTGCTGGCCGGGTGCCTGAACCACGGCCACGAAATTCTCGCCGCGCAATTGCTCGGTGCGGACCTGGCCTACTTCGGTACACGATTTATCGGCACCACCGAAAGTCACGCGCCTGATGCCTACAAAGAGATGCTGCTGACATCCAGAGCCGCAGACATCATCCATACTCCAGCGGTATCGGGTGTTCCGGCAAGTTTCATGCGCCAGAGCCTGGAAGCCGCCGGATTCGACATGGCAGCGCTGCAAAACAAGGGAGAGGTGAATTTCGGCTCCAAACTTAAACCCATCAGCGATGAAGCCAAAGCCTGGAAAACCGTGTGGTCTGCGGGCCAGGGCGTCGGTGAAATCGATGACTTGCCGAGCGTAGATCAGTTGGTCGCACGCCTCGACGACGAGTACCGCAAGGCACAGGAACAAGCAGCGCAACTGCGCCAACGCTGGCCGCGCTGAACAACCGGGCCAGCTTGCGGCTGGCCATTCGTATCGAGACTTGCGACAAGGATGCCTGGGCGATGAGCGAAAACCGTTACAAGATCGTGTTCGACAGCACACTGTTGCCGGGTGTTGATATCAACACCGCCAAACTCAATCTCGCCGCGCTGTTCAAGAGTGACGTCAGCGCCATCGAGCGCCTGTTCAATGGTCGACCGGTAGCGCTCAAGCGCGACCTGTCACAGGCTGATGCGCAAACCTATCTTCAAGCCCTGAAGAACACGGGCATCGATGCACGGATCGAGATCGAACCTACGATCGAGCTCGACCTGGCGGATGTTCACGATCCTGTCGCCGTGGCAGAGCCACAATCCCCTTATTCGCCGCCACAGGCCCGCGTCGGTGAAAAACTGCCGGAGTTCGCCGTACTCAAACCCTTCGGCGTCGAAGGCCGCATCGGACGCCTGCGCTTTTTGGCGTGGACGATGGTGCTGAGCCTGGTGACGCTGCCCATTGTCGGCGTATTTGCGCTCATCGGCCTGGGGCTGGTCAGTGGCAATTCCACCAACGGGCTGATCATCGGCGGCATCTTCGCCTTTCTCCTGTTCATGGCGTTCCTGGTGGTCAGTGTTCTGTTCAGCATTCAGCGCTTGCACGATATAGGCTGGTCGGGCTGGCTCTGGCTCCTGAACCTGGTTCCGTTCGTAGGCAGTTTCTTCCCGCTGGTGATCATGGTCATACCAGGCAACGCCGGCGCTAACCGCTATGGCCCGCCTCCCCCACCCAACAGCAAGGCGATCAAGGTTTTGTGCGCATTGTGGATTGTCTTTATCGGGTTATTTGCCGTCGGTGCGATGGTGGGTGGAATCTCGACAATCCAGCAAGGGTATGAAGATTCCCTTGAGAGCAGTTACCAAAGCAGCTCGATGACCACCGACGAAATCGATGTCGAAGTCCAACCGCAAGCAAATTCGCCTGCCGAGGCAGCCGAACAAGCCCCGCCCCCTGTAGACTCTGCGAAAGAATGAACAGCGCTCCCCGCCCGTGACACCTGCGTCGCGGCGCGGAGCTGTTGCGATGGAGAATGGCATGACCCGTTACGCTCTGATCACTGGCGCTTCCAGCGGCATCGGCCTGGCGATGGCCGAAGCGCTGGCCCGGCGCGGCCGCAGCCTGATTCTGGTGGCTCGACAGCGTGATCAGCTGGAAAGCATTGCGATTGAACTGACCCAACGTTTTGGCGTGGAAGTATTGTTCCGCGCCTGCGACCTGGGCGAGCCGCTACGCCTGTCAGGCTTCCTGCTGGAGCTGGAGGAAGGAGACCGGCAGATCGACCTGCTGGTCAACTGCGCCGGTATCGGCACTTGCGGCCCGTTCCTGGCCCAGGACTGGATGACCGAGCAGGACCTGATCGAAGTGAACATCCTGGCACTCACTCGCCTGTGCCATGCCATCGGTAACAGCATGGCGTTGCAGGGTGGCGGTCAAATTCTGAACGTCGCTTCGGTCGCGGCGTTCCAGCCCGGCCCGTGGATGAGTACTTATTACGCCAGCAAGGCCTATGTGCTGCACTTTTCCGAAGCTCTGCGGGTCGAGCTGAAAAAATGCGCGGTCAAGGTCTCGGTGCTCTGCCCCGGCCCGACTCGCACGGCGTTTTTCCGCACCGCGCAACTGAACAGCGACAAACTGGCCAACAGTAAAATGCTGATGAGTCCGGAGGAAGTCGCGCTTTATACGGTGCGAGCCCTGGAGAAAAATCGCGCAATCATCATCCCCGGGCGGCGCAACCGCTGGTTCGCCACCCTGCCCCGGTTCGGCTCGCGCTGGCTGATCAGGACAATCACCGGCATGGTCATCAAGGCTCACTGCCCGCGCTGAAGGGTCTTACGGTAAAACACTGGGCGGGTACACCCTCCATGGGTACACTCGGGCCAACCCAAACAACGGAGAAAACAGCTGTGGATACTCTGTTCACCAAGATCATCAACCGGGAAATCCCGGCGAAGATCATTTACGAGGACGACCAGGTACTGGCCTTCCACGACATCGCCCCACAGGCACCGGTGCACTTCCTGGTGGTTCCGAAGAAGCCGGTACGCACCTTGAACGACCTGACCGAGGACGACAAGGCCCTGGCTGGACACATCCTGTTCACCGCCCAGCGCCTGGCCCTGGAACTGGGTTGCGAAAAAGGTTTCCGCGTTGTCATGAACTGCAATGAAGAAGGTGGGCAGACTGTCTACCACATTCATATGCATGTGCTGGGTCAGCGCCAGATGCACTGGCCGCCGGGCTGATTCATAACGCCCCTTGCCGGCGATGGTGTCATTGAGATCGCCATCGTCGGCAAGCCTGCGTCGTAATGACCCAACGCAAACCTTCCCCGGCCGATTGGGTTAAACTGGCCGCCGAGATTCCTCCGGAGGTCAGCATGACTACCCAACGTCACTACTCGCCGATTGACCGCCTTCTGCTGCAAGCCGATGCCGCGATGCGGACCCTGCTGCCCTTCAGCGGCCAGCCCTACCGTCCGTCGCCCGCCATCGTGCAGCCCGATGCGAAATTGAGCGATGAAGACACCCGCCACGTTGCCGGGCTGATGCGCATCAACCATACCGGTGAAGTCTGCGCACAGGCGCTGTACCAGGGACAAGCGCTGACCGCCAAGCTGCCTCAAGTGCGCATCGCGATGGAGCACGCCGCCGAAGAAGAAGTCGACCACCTGGCGTGGTGTGAGCAACGCATCCATCAGTTGGGCAGCCACACCAGCATTCTCAATCCGCTGTTCTATGGCATGTCGTTCGGTATTGGTGCTGTTGCAGGCCTGATCAGCGACAAAGTCAGCCTGGGTTTTGTCGCAGCGACGGAAGATCAGGTGTGCAAGCACTTGAATGAACACCTGGAGCAATTGCCGGCCGAGGATGAAAAATCCCGGGCGATTCTCGAGCAGATGCGCATCGATGAAGAACAGCATGCCGAAAGCGCACTGGAAGCTGGCGGTTTCCGCTTTCCGGCACCGGTGAAGTTCGGCATGAGCTTGATGGCCAAGGTCATGACCAAGAGCACTTATCGAATCTGACGTCTTCGCAAGCCGGCGAGCGCCCGCATCGGGTGCTGCACCAGAAACAAAAAAAGGCGACTACCGTGAGGTAGTCGCCTTTTTTCATGTCGACTCAACCCAGCTCGATGATCTCGTAATCGTGAGTGATCTCTACACCTGCCGCACCCAGCATGATCGAAGCCGAGCAATACTTTTCAGCGGACAGTTCGATGGCGCGCTTGACCTGCGCTTCCTTCAGGCCACGCCCCTTGACCACAAAATGCATGTGAATCTTGGTGAAAACCTTCGGATCTTCAGTCGCGCGCTCGGCTTCAAGGAACGCCTCGCAGCTCTCGACCGCCTGACGGGACTTCTTGAGGATGCTGACCACATCGAAATTGCTGCAACCGCCTACACCCAGCAGGAGCATTTCCATCGGCCGGACACCCAGGTTACGGCCGCCGGCATCGGGCGGACCGTCCATGACCACGACATGACCGCTGCCGGATTCGCCGAGGAACATGGCTTCGCCAGCCCATTGGATGCGTGCCTTCATCGCCAAGACTCCACTGTCTAAAAAAGGGTCGCCAGCTTAGCACAGGCCCCGTGATTGACAGTGATTGGCGTCCTAGGACATAACCATCGGCGCTGTAGGTAAAATCTCGAATATTGCAAGAAGTGTCTGGTAAGCTGGCGCCAATTCGCTGGCGCCTGGCCAACTGTGCCACGATTTCCGCTATTCATAACAAACCAACACACCGTGCAGTCTTTTCGGGATACAACCATGGTTGCTATTGCCCCCACCCCCAAGATGAAAAACCTCGACAAGCTGTTGATGCATTGCCAGCGCCGTCGCTATCAGGCCAAGAGCAACATCATTTGTGCCGGTGACCGCTCGGAGACGCTGTTCTTCATCATCAAGGGTTCGGTCACCATCCTGATCGAAGACGATGACGGTCGGGAAATGATCATCGCCTACCTGAACGCCGGGGATTTCTTCGGCGAGCTGGGTCTGTTTGAGCAGGCCGGCCACGAACAGGAACGCAGCGCCTGGGTACGGGCCAAGGTCGAATGCGAAGTGGCGGAAATCAGCTACGCGAAATTCCGCGAATTGTCGCAGCAGGACCCGGACATTCTTTACGTACTAAGCGGACAAATCGCACAACGCCTGCGTAACACCACCCGCAAGGTTGGTGACCTGGCGTTTTTTGACGTCACCGGTCGCGTCGCCCGCTGCCTGCTTGAACTGTGCAAGCAGCCAGACGCCATGACCCATCCCGATGGCATGCAGATCAAGGTGACGCGTCAGGAAATCGGACGGATCGTCGGCTGTTCACGGGAGATGGTCGGACGTGTGCTCAAGGATCTGGAAGAGCGCAACCTGGTGGATGTCAAAGGCAAGACCATGGTGGTCTTCGGTACGCGCTAAGCTCGAAAACTTAGCTGTTGAACATCTGCACCAGCATTTGCCGGTAGAGTTCATCGAGACGTTCCAGCGCATCCGGTGCGGTGAACTTCTCATGCAAGGCGATGTGGCTTTCAGCGCGCACCCGTTGCTCCAGACCGCAGGCCTCATTGAAGCGATTGACCGCTGCGACCATCGACTCGCGCTCGTTATCCAGCAACATCGCACCATGAACCAGCCCGACCGGGCGCTGACCACCCTGGCTCTGGCGCCAGCGCTGGGCCGTACCGACCATCTTGCGCCCATCCAGATTGACGTTGAAGCGGCCATCACAGAACGCACCGTCGATTTCGCCCAGGGACGAAGTGCCCCCCAGCTCATCCAGCAACTGGCAGATCGGATCGCACAGACGCCGGTAGCCGGTCTCGATGCGGTTCAGATCCCCTTCGCTGCGCGGCGGCGCGTAAACCAGGGCGATGTTGATCGTCGAGGCGGATTGCGGCACCGGTTCGCCGCCGGTCTCACGCAATAGCACTGGCCACCCGGCAGAGGCGGAGACTTGGCAGGCGTGTTCGAACCCCGGCAAGCGATTCAAACGGCGTGGCATGACCAATGCCCGATCGCTCGGCTGCCAGAACAGCAGGCCAAACTCCGCGTCACCGGCACAGACCGATGCCAACAAATCCTGTTCGGCCTGCAGGCCAGCTTCGATGGTCAGAGAGGTGGGCAGCGACATGGGGCGACTCCGGCAGACTTCACGTCTTTGGGGGATTGGATGGCCTCTTCGCGGGCAAGCCCGCTCCCACAGGGGAAAGGGCTGCCTGCAATGACCGGATCAGTCGAGCGTAGAACCGCTGACAGGAATGCCGCGTTCAGGGAAGAACAGGCGTTGCAGTTCAGTACCCGGATTTTCGGCACGCATGAACGCCTCGCCAACCAGGAACGCGTAGACGTCGCTGATTTCCATCAACTCGACATCGGCGCGGTTGAGGATGCCGCTTTCGGTGATCACCAGACGATCGCGCGGGATACGTGGCAACAGGTCGAGGGTGGTTTCCAGGCTGACTTCGAAGGTGTGCAGATTGCGGTTGTTGATGCCAACCAGCGGGGTGTCGAGGGTTTTCAAGGCCCGCTCCAGCTCATCGCCATCGTGCACTTCCACCAGCACATCGAGGTTGACGCTTTTGGCCACCGCAGCCAGTTCGGCCATTTTCACGTCGTCAAGGGCGGAGACGATCAACAGCACGCAATCCGCACCCAAGGCACGGGCTTCGATGATCTGGTACGGATCGATCATGAAGTCCTTGCGGATCACCGGCAGGTTGCACGCGGCACGCGCCTGCTGCAGGTACTCATCGGCGCCCTGGAAATAATCGATGTCGGTCAACACGGAAAGACAGGTCGCCCCGCCCTTCTCGTAACTCTTGGCAATGTCGGCAGGAACGAAGTTCTCGCGGATCACGCCTTTGCTCGGCGAAGCTTTCTTGATTTCAGCAATGACTGCCGGCTCTTTCAGCTTGGCCTGAGCCAGCAAAGCCTTGGCAAAACCACGGGGTGCATCGGCCGCCTTGGCCAGACTTTCCAGCTCGCTCAGGCTCACGCGGGCGCTACGCTCGGCGACTTCCTGAACTTTGCGGGCCAGAATGTTTTCCAGAACCGTCGGTACACTCATCCCTCATTCTCCACTTTGAATACCGCGGTAAATGCACCCAGCTCCTCGAGTTTCTCCCGAGCGAGGCCGGTGTGCAGCGCATCGTGCGCCAAGGCAACGCCTTCTTTCAGACTGCTGGCATGGTCGGCCGCATACAGCGCGGCACCGGCATTGAGCATGATCATCTCGGCAGCTTTCTGACCGTTTTCGGTCTTGCGCTTGCCCAGGGCGTCGCGGATCAGCTCCAGGGACGCCGCCGGGCTTTCCACCGCCAGGCCATGCAAGCTCTGGCTCTTCATGCCCAGATCTTCCGGCTCGACCCAATATTCAGTGATCTGGTCGTTTTTCAGTTCCGCGACAAAGGTCGGTGCCGCCAGGCTGAACTCGTCCAGGCCATCCTTCGAATGCACCACCAGCACGTGCTTGCTGCCCAGACGCTGCAGGACTTCGGCCAATGGCCGGCAAAGTGTTTGAGTGAACACACCCACCACCTGATGTTTCACGCCAGCCGGATTCGTAAGCGGGCCGAGCATGTTGAACAAGGTGCGCAAACCGAGCTCCCGGCGCGGGCCGGCGGCGTGCTTCATGGCACTGTGATGAGTCTGGGCAAACATGAAACCGATGCCGACGTTATCGATGCAGCGCGCCACCTGGACCGGGGTCAGGTTCAGGTAGATACCGGCCGCCTCCAGCAAATCGGCACTGCCGCTTTTACCCGAGACCGCGCGGTTGCCGTGCTTGGCCACCGTGCAACCGGCCGCCGCGACCACGAAGGACGACGCGGTCGACACGTTGAAGATGTTGGCACCGTCACCGCCAGTGCCGACCACATCGACTACACCATCGAGGGTCTTGAGTTCGACCTTGTCCGCCAGCTCGCGCATGACCGACACGGCACCGACGATTTCGTCGATGCTTTCGCTCTTCATGCGCATGGCCATCATGAACGCGCCGATCTGCGCGTCGGTGCATTGGCCGGTCATGATTTCGCGCATTACGTCGCGCATTTCATCGGTGCTGAGGTCGAGCTGCTCGACGATCCGGCCCAGGGCTGTCTTGATATTCATGATAAGTCCTTAGCGCGTGCCGCCGGTTTGTTTGAGGAAGTTCGCGAACAGCTCGTGACCCTGTTCGGTGAGGATCGACTCAGGGTGGAACTGCACGCCTTCGATGTTCAGGGTCTTGTGGCGCAGGCCCATGATTTCGTCGACCGAGCCGTCTTCCAATTGGGTCCAGGCGGTCAGCTCGAGGCAATCCGGCAGGGTTTCGCGCTTGACGATCAATGAATGATAGCGGGTGACCGTCAGTGGCATGTTCAGGCCTTCGAAGACACCTTTGTCTTCGTGGAATACCGGGCTGGTCTTGCCGTGCATGACCTGGCGCGCGCGAACCACATCACCACCAAAGGCCTGGCCGATGGACTGATGGCCCAGGCAGACACCGAGAATCGGCAGTTTGCCGGCGAAGTGCTTGATGACATCAATCGAGACGCCCGCTTCGGTCGGGGTGCAAGGACCTGGAGAAACGACGATGCGCTCGGGATTGAGGGCTTCAATCTGTGCAACCGTGAGTTCATCGTTGCGCACGACTTTGACCTGGGAGCCCAGCTCGCCAAGGTATTGCACAACGTTGTAGGTAAAAGAGTCGTAGTTATCGATCATCAGCAACATGGCGTTAGGAACCTCTTGAATTCACTGACTTGATACAGCCTTCGAATGATTTACCCGCAGCGTCCTGTACTTTGGCGATCGCTGGAATCGCGAAGCAAAGGGCAATGTCTTGCGAGTAAAGAAGGCGAAGCGGTAAAGATCCGGCCGGGCCGGCAGAAGGATTCAGGCGCGCCAACGCCAGCGGGCGTGTGCCTTGATGACTTGATCCAGAAGTTTGCTGACGATCAACACGGGGAAGGTCTCATTTATACGTCTTGGCACAGTAACTTAGCTGGGCAGAGCGTGCAATATGGGGCGATCGAAGCGAGTGAAACATTCGCCAGGTTCGCGCCGAATGGCATCAGGCTCTATAGTTTTTTGGCACTGTCGTTTCACCCACTAAAACAATAAACAAACGGACTTGCTCATGATCAGACAGACGCTGTTTGCACCGCTTGCCGGTTGCTTGCTCGCCATGGCCTGCGCACAGGCGATCGCGGCGCCCAATCCTTATTCGAGCTTCATCGTCTTCGGTGACAGCCTCAACGATGCGGGGCAGTTTACCGACACGGGAGGCCCTCCCGGCTCGACCCTGCGCTTCACCAATCGGACCGGGCCGACTTATCAGGACGGCAGTGGCGAAGTCTATTCCGCCAACTCAACCCAGCTGCTTGGGGGCAGGCTTGGTTTCTCGGATGACCAGACCGCCGCTTCGACTTCAGCCGCACGCGCCGCCCAGGGTCTGCCCGATGGTAACAACTGGGCCGTCGGCGGTTACCGCACCGATCAGATCCTCGATTCAATCACCACGGTATCCGCCACGGGCGAACGTGCACGAGCGGGCTACTTGCCGGCCAACAATTTCCGCGCCGATCCGAACGCGCTGTATTACCTCTCTGGCGGCGGTAACGACTTTCTTCAGGGACGTGTGCAAAGTGGCGCCCAGGCGAATGCCGCGGCGGACCGACTCGCCAACAGCGTTCAGGTTCTGCAATCGGCCGGCGCCCGCTACATCATGGTCTGGCTGTTGCCTGACCTGGGCCTGACACCTGCCATCAATGGCACTCCTCTACAGGGACCTACCTCGCAGTTGAGCGCGGTCTTCAATCGGCAACTGGTCACTCGGTTGGCGGGCATCGATGCCCAAATCATTCCGTTGAACATTCCGCTGTTGTTGCAGGAAACCTTCGCCGACCCAGCAAGATTCGGTTTTGCTACCGGCCAGAACCTGACGGCGACTTGCTTCAGCGGTGACGGATGCACCGAAAACGCCACCTTTGGCATCAACAGCGCCACCCCGGCCCCCAGCCAGCTGGTCTATAACGATGGGGTTCATCCGACCGAAGCCGGGCAAAAGCTGGTGTCCGACTACGCCTATTCCTTGCTTGCTGCGCCCTGGGAACTGACGCTGCTGCCGGAAATGGCCCACGCCACGCTACGCGCGCATCAGGATGAGCTGCGCAGCCAATGGCAATCCGACTGGGAGAGCTGGCAGGCGGTCGGCCAATGGCGGGCCATTGTGGCCGGGGGTGGCCAGCATCTCGATGTGGACCACCAAAGCAGTGGTGCCGATGCCGATGGCAACGGCTACAGCTTGAACATCGGCGGCAGCTATCGCCTCAATGAAGCCTGGCGCGTGGGTGTGGCGGCAGGCTTCTATCGTCAGGATCTGGAGGCGGGCAACAACGATTCTGACTACAAGCTCAACAGCTACCTGGCCACGGCATTCGCCCAGTTCCAGCAGAACCGTTGGTGGGCCGATGCCGCCTTGACCGGCGGCAAGCTGGATTACGACGATCTCAAACGCAAATTCGATCTAGGCGCGGGTGAAGGTGCGGAGAAAGGCGACACCGACGGCTATCTCTGGGCCTTCAGCACGCGCCTGGGCTACGACATTGCGCAGCCGGGCAGTGAGTGGCACCTGTCGCCGTTCATCAGCGCCGATTACGCCAAAGTGGAAGTCGACGGTTACTCGGAAAATACCAGTCGCTCCACGGCGCTGACCTTTGACGACCAAAAACGCGATTCGAAACGTCTCGGCGCCGGGCTTCAGGGTAAGTACCAGATCACTTCGCAGACCCAGGTGTTTGGCGAATACGCCTACGAGCGAGAGTATGAAGATGACGTGCAGAAGGTGAACATCGCCCTCAATAGCTTGCCGACCCTCGGCTTCACGCTGGATGGCTATACACCACAGAGCCATTTGAATCGCGTGAGCCTGGGAGTCAGCCACAACTTGACGGCCGATCTTGCATTGCGTGGCGGGTACACCTTGCGCAAGGACGATGACTTTACCCAGCAGTGGATTAGCGTTGGGGTCGCGCTGGACTTCTGATCCTCGGTAAACCGCAGGTACAAAAAAACGCGGTGCCTTCTCAGGCACCGCGTTTATTTTGGATCAGGCGTTCGGGGTTTGTTCAGCCAGGGCCACCGCACGGAACATCGCGCGGCGCTTGTTCAGGGTTTCTTCCCACTCCAGCGCCGGCACCGAGTCGGCGACGATGCCGCCACCGGCCTGCACATGCAGTTCGCCGTTCTTGATCACCGCCGTACGGATCGCAATGGCGGTGTCCATGTTGCCGTTCCAGGCAAAGTAGCCGACGGCGCCGCCGTAGACACCGCGCTTGACCGGTTCCAGTTCGTCGATGATTTCCATCGCGCGGATCTTCGGTGCGCCGGACAAGGTGCCCGCTGGCAGGATCGCCCGCAGTGCGTCCATCGCCGTCAGACCGGCCTTCAATTGACCGGTGACGTTGGACACGATGTGCATCACGTTGGAATAACGCTCAATGACCATTTTCTCGGTGAGCTTCACCGAACCGATCTCCGATACGCGACCGGTGTCGTTGCGACCGAGGTCGATCAGCATCAGGTGCTCGGCGATTTCCTTGTCGTCCGACAGCAGGTCTTTTTCCAGCTCCAGGTCGGCCTCTTCGTTAGCCCCGCGTGGACGGGTGCCGGCGATCGGGCGCACGGTGATCAGGTTGTCTTCGACCCGCACCAGCACTTCCGGCGAACTGCCGACGACGTGGAAGTCGCCGAAGTTGAAGAAGTACATGTAAGGCGTCGGGTTGAAGCAACGCAACGCCCGGTACAGATCGATGGGTGCTGCCTTGAAGTCAATCGACATGCGCTGGGACGGCACGACCTGCATGCAGTCACCGGCCAGGATGTATTCCTTGATGGTGTCGACGGCTTTTTCGTAATCGCTCTGGGTGAAACTGGAGCGGAACACCGGGTCAGCCGCTTGCTGCTTGCTGAAATCCAGGCCACGGCGTGGGGTGATTGGCTGACGGAGTTTTTCCAGCAGCTCTTCCAGGCGCGCGCGACCTTGCTCGAAGGCGTCTTCCTGCGCCGGGTCGGCCAGGACGATGGCGTGCATCTTGCCGGCCAGGTTGTCGAATACCACCACGGCGTCGGACACCATCAGCAGGATGTCCGGTACGCCCAGCGGGTCCGGGTTCGGGCACTTGCCCAAACGCTTTTCCACATAACGCACGCAGTCATAACCGAAATAGCCCACCAGGCCGCCGTTGAAGCGCGGCAGACCGGCGATGGTCGGCACGTTGTAACGGGCCTTGAAGGCTTCGACGAAGGCCAGTGGGTCTTCTACATCGTGGCTTTCAGTCTCGACACCGTCGATGGTCACGCTGACGTGATGGTCATGCACACGCAGTACGGTGCGGCACGGCAGGCCGATGATCGAGTAACGGCCCCACTTCTCGCCGCCCTGCACCGACTCCAGCAAATAGGAGTTGGGCTCGTTGGCCAGTTTCAGGTAGATCGACAGCGGCGTGTCGAAGTCGGCCAGGGTTTCGCAGGCAAGCGGGATGCGGTTATAGCCGGCAGCGGCCAAACGCAGGAATTCTTCGCGGATCATGAGGTGCCTCGTGGCTTGAGGGTCAAACAGTCAGGTATGCAAACGCGCCGGACAACCGGCCAGGATCAGTCAGGCGCGCCAACGCCAGCGGGCCAGGGCCTTGATGACTTTCATCCAGAGTTTGCGAGTGACCACCACGATGGCGTTTCCAGAAGGGGGTTGAACAGCGTCGGCCAACGTTATCTCAGCGGCCGGATCCAGGCAACCGGGAATTAGCTTACGCAGGTCGTCGATCACCAGGGCCGGCAATTCTTCGGCGATCGGACGCCCGTGGTTATAGCCGTAGCTCAAGGCCACGCACTTGACCCCCGCCGCTTTCGCCGCCTGCACATCGCTGCACGAGTCGCCGACGAACAAGGATTGCGAGGCCGGGATATTGGCCATTTTCATCACGAAAAACAGCGCAGCCGGGTCAGGCTTTTTCTGTGGCAGGGTGTCGCCGCCGATGATCCACTTGAAATATCGGCCTATCTTCATCTGATCCAGCAGCGGCGCGACGAAGCGCTCCGGCTTGTTAGTGATCAGCGCCATCTCGACGCCCTGCTTTTGCAGCCATTTCAGGGTATCGCGCACGCCGGGGTAAACCACGGTCAAGCCATGGCTATCGGCATAGGCCTGCATGAAAATCTCCAGCGCACCGTCGGCCTCGGCGTCATCGACCGTTGAATGGTCGATACCGCCGGCCAGCGCACGGCGCACCAGCACCGGCGCGCCATTACCCACCCATTCACGCACCGCTTCGATACCTGCCGGTGCGCGACCGAGCTTGAGCAGCATCTTGTCCACAGCCACCGCCAGGTCCGGGACCGAGTCGACCAAGGTGCCATCCAGATCGAACATCACCAGCCGTGGCAGGCGCCCCGGGAACAGCTGCTCAAAGCCACTCATGGGCGAGCCAGCGCCAGTTCGGAACGCATTTTTTCAATCACTTCCTGGTAGTTCGGTGCATTGAAGATCGCCGAACCGGCAACGAAGGTGTCGGCACCCGCCGCAGCGATTTCACGAATGTTGTTCACGTTGACGCCGCCGTCGATTTCCAGGCGAATGTCACGACCCGACGCGTCGATCAGCGCCCGCGCCTCACGCAGCTTGTCGAGGGTGCCAGGGATGAACTTCTGCCCACCGAAACCCGGGTTGACGCTCATCAGCAGGATCATATCGACCTTGTCCATCACGTACTTGAGCACGTCCAGCGGCGTTGCCGGGTTGAACACCAGGCCCGACTTGCAGCCGCCCTCGCGGATCAGTTGCAAGGAACGGTCGACGTGCTGGGTAGCTTCCGGGTGGAAGGTGATGTAGGTCGCGCCGGCTTCGATGAAGTCACCGACGATGCGGTCCACCGGGCTGACCATCAGGTGCGCGTCGATCGGCGCGGTCACGCCGTACTTGCGTAGCGCCGAGCAGACCATCGGACCGATGGTCAGGTTCGGCACGTAGTGGTTGTCCATGACATCGAAGTGCACGAAGTCGGCACCGGCAGCCAGGACGTTGTCCACTTCTTCGCCCAAGCGGGCGAAGTCGGCGGAAAGAATCGACGGAGCAATTACGAAGGGCTGCATGACGCACCTTTTCTGAGCAGAATCACGATGGCGCGCATTGTATACCGCCTCCTTTGGCCGGCGCACCGAAAGCGCGATGATCAGTAGGCCGCCCGGTAGATTTTCTCGATATCGACAGCACTCAGCCGGCGCGGATTGTTGCGCATCAGGCGCTCGATCCCCGCCGCCTCCACGGCCATCGCCGCAAGGGCATCCTCGGGCACCTCGAAACTGCGCAGTCCTTGGGGGATTTCCACCGCCGCGCACAACGCGGTCATGGCCTCCACGGCTTTGTCGGCCGCTTCATTGGCGCTCAGATGAGCGGTCTTCACCCCCATGGCTTCGGCGATATCCTGCATGCGTTCAACGCAGGCCATCTTGTTCCAGGTCATGACATGGGGCAGCAGCAAGGCATTGCTCACGCCATGGGCAATGTTGAAGCGCCCACCCAGCGGATACGCCAGCGCATGCACCGCACCCACCCCTGCATTGCCGAACGCCATGCCGGCCATCAGGCTGGCGGTGGCCATGTCTTCACGGGCCTGCAGGTTGGACGGGTTGGCGTAAGCCTTGGGCAGCGCCTTTGCTATCAGTTTAATTGCGCCGATGGCCAGGGCATCGGTAATCGGTGAGGCATTGACCGACAGGTAGGATTCGATGGCGTGCACCAGTGCATCGACGCCGCTGGCCGCCGTGACACCGCGCGGACAGGTCAGAGTCATCTGCGGGCTTACCAATGCGACGTCCGGCAACAAGTAGTCGCTGACGATGCCTTTCTTCAATTGCGCGACCTTGTCGGAAAGGATCGCCACGTTGGTGACTTCCGAGCCGGTGCCGGCCGTGGTCGGGATGGCGATCAGCGGCGGGCCCTTGCGCGGCACCTGGTCGACCCCGAACAAATCTTCGAGTGCGCCGTGGTATCCGGCGTAGGCCGCCACGCTTTTGGCGATGTCGATGGCACTGCCGCCACCCAGGCCGATCAAACCGTCATGCCCACCGTCGCGATAAACCCGCATGCAGTCTTCGACGATGGCGATTTCCGGGTCCGGCAGCACCCGGTCGAAGATCTCGTACGTGCGCCCGCCAAGCTGGGCCAGCGCCAGCTCTACCGTGCCGGACTTGACCAGCACGGCGTCGGTGACGATCAGCGGATTGTCGATGTCCAGGCGCGTCAATTCCGCCGATAGCTGCTCGATGGCCCCTGCACCGGTGATCAATTTGTGAGCGATTTTGAAGGAGGAAAGACTCATGTGCGCAGCCTCTTATAGATGTGGGAGCTGGGCACTAGAGTAGCTGGGGATTGGGGGTTGGCTGGCATTCAGGTGGTGAATGACCCGCGTGCTCTGCGCCGATCGTTCCCACGCAGAGCGTGGGAACGATCGTTAACCGTAGATCAGACCTGGGCGGTACGCAGTTTCTCGCTACGCCCACGCAGCCATTCCAGGGTCAGCAACAGGATCACCGAGAAGGCGATCAGCAGCGTCGCGGCGGCGGCGATGGTCGGGCTGAGGTTTTCGCGGATGCCGCTGAACATCTGCCGTGGCAAGGTCGCTTGCTCGGGGCCGGCGAGGAACAGCGTCACCACCACCTCATCAAACGACGTGGCGAAGGCGAACAGTGCACCGGAAATCACCCCGGGTGCGATCAACGGCAAGGTCACCCGACGGAACGCCGTCAGCGGCGAAGCACCGAGGCTGGCCGCGGCGCGCACCAGGTTCTGGTTGAACCCCTGCAATGTCGCCGACACGGTGATGATCACGAACGGAACGCCCAGCACCGCATGCACCACGATCAACGAGAAGAAGCTATTGCCCAGGCCCAACGGCGCAAAGAACAGATAGCTGGCCACACCGATGATCACCACCGGCACCACCATCGGCGAAATGACCAGCGCCATCACCAGGGGTTTGCCGGGGAAGTCGCCACGGGTCAGGCCGATGGCCGCCAGCGTGCCGAACACCATGGCCAGCACCGTAGCGGCCGGGGCGACGATGATGCTGTTCTTCAGGGCGCGCATCCATTCCGCCGAGGCGAAAAAGTCGTGGTACCACTGCAGCGAGAAACCTTGCAGCGGGTACACCAGGAAACTGCCGGAGTTGAACGACAACGGAATGATCACCAGCACCGGCAGGATCAGAAACAACAGAATCAAGCCGCAGAGAATCCGCAAGCTGTAGAACCACACCCGCTCGATGGGCGACATATAAGGACTCAGCATTTCATTCTCCCCTTAGCTCAGGCGCAGGCGGCTCGCGCCCACCAGCCAGCTGTAAATCAGATAAAGCACCACGGTCGCCAGAAGCAACAGGCCGCCGAGTGCGGTCGCCATGCCCCAGTTGATACTGGTGTTGGTGTAGAAGGCGACGAAGTAGCTGACCATCTGATCGTTCGGGCTGCCCAGCAACGCCGGGGTGATGTAGTAGCCGATGGCGAGGATGAACACCAACAGGCAACCGGCGCCGACACCGGCATAGGTTTGCGGGAAGTACACCCGCCAGAAGCTGGCGAATGGGTGGCAACCCAGGGAAATCGCCGCACGCATGTAGGTCGGCGAGATGCCTTTCATCACGCTGTAGATCGGCAGGATCATGAACGGCAGCAGGATGTGCACCATGGATATGTAGACACCGATGCGGTTGAACACCAGCTCCACCGGTTTATCGATGATGCCCAAGGCCATCAGGCCGCTGTTGATCAAGCCACCCGATTGCAGCAAGACGATCCACGCGGCGACACGTACCAGGATCGAGGTCCAGAACGGCAGCAACACCAGAATCATCAGCAGGTTGCTCTGGCGCGACGGCAGGTTCGCCAGCAGGTAAGCCAGGGGATACGCCAGTACCAGACAGATCACGGTGATGATCAGGCCCATCCAGAAGGTGCGGGCAAAGATGTCGAGGTAGATCGCCTGATCCGGGGTGGCCGGGGCGATTTCGCCGAGATCATCGATGCGGTGATCGACCGCTGCCAGCAGATAGTATGGCGTAATGCTGCTGGTGTTGCGGCGTACGGCTTGCCAGTAGGCCGGATCGCCCCAGCGCTCGTCGAGGCCCTCCAGCGCTTCTTTATAAGAAGCCGGTTCAGTGGCGAACGGCAAGGCGCGGGCGGTTTTGGTCAGCAGGCTGCGATAGCCGGCCAACTCCATGTTCAGGCGTTTGGACAAATCGCCCAGGGTCTGATTCTTGCGTGCTTCGGCGAGGTCTTCGCTGGCCGCTTTGTAGACCGGTTCCGCAGGCAGGCCTCGGCCATCCCAGCTGGCAATGGCCGCCACGGTGCGCGGCATGCCGCCGACCACTTCCGGGTTACCCACGCTTTTGTAGAGCAGCGCCACGATTGGCACCAGGAACACCAGCAACAGGAACAGCACCAGCGGCGCGATCAACGCCTGGGCCTTCCAGCGGTTGACCCGCTCGGCATGCTTGAGCCGCTGCTTCAAGGTGGGGTCAGTGCCCGCGTTCACGGGAACGGCGATAGCCATGGCGTACTCCGGAAATCGATCTTTCTAATACGAACAACCTGTGGGAGCTGGCTTGCCAGCGATGACGGTGTATCAGTCAACATGGATGTTGAAGGTGATGACGCCATCGCGGGCAAGCCCGCTCCCACAAGGGTGGTGGTTACTTCGCAGCCCAGGAATTGAAGCGCTGTTCCAGTTGCTCGCCGTTGTCAGCCCAGAAGCTGACGTCGATCTGCACCTGGTTGGCGATGTTTTCCGGGGTGGTCGGCATGTCTTTCAGGACATCCTTGGCCAGCAACGGTACGGCCTGGGTGTTGGCCGGGCCGTAGGCGATGTTTTCCGAGTAGGTCTTCTGCTGCTGCGGCTGCACCGAGAAAGCGATGAATTTCTTCGCCGCGTCAGCGCGTGCTTTATCCAGGCCTTTTGGAATCGCCCATGCGTCGAAGTCGTAGATGCCGCCGTTCCACACCACTTTCAGGTTGCTTTCTTTCTGCACCGCGGCGATGCGGCCGTTGTAGGCCGAACTCATGACCACGTCACCGGAGGCAAGGTACTGCGGCGGTTGTGCGCCCGCTTCCCACCACTGGATGTTCGGCTTGAGTTCGTCGAGTTTCTTGAACGCGCGGTCCTGACCGTCTTTGCCGGCCAGCACTTTGTAGACGTCTTTGGGCGCAACGCCGTCAGCCATCAGTGCGAACTCCAGGGTGTACTTCGCGCCTTTACGCAGGCCGCGCTTGCCCGGGAATTGCTTGGTGTCCCAGAAGTCCGCCCAGCTGGTCGGTGCAGTTTTCAGCTTATCGGCGTTGTAGGCCAACACGGTCGACCACACGAAGAAACCCACGCCGCATGGCTGGATGGCACCTTTGACGTAGTCCTCGGTCTTGCCGAACAGGGCCGGGTCGAGTTGCTCGAACATGTCTTCGTCACAACCACGGGACAGCTCTGGCGATTCGACTTCTACCAGATCCCAGGACACGCTCTTGGTGTCGACCATGGCCTTGACCTTGGCCATCTCGCCGTTGTATTCGCCCGCCACGATCTTGCCGTTGCCTGCCGCTTCCCACGGTGCGTAGAAGGCTTTGACCTGCGCCGCCTTGTTCGCCCCGCCAAAGGACACCACGGTCAGGTCCGGGCCAGCCGCCATTGCGCTTGCTGCCCCCATCATGCCCAGTGCCAGAGCGGTGAATTTCAGGGATCTCAACATTTATTGTTCTCTCCACGTGCAGGGTTTGTGTTGTTGAAGCCGGGGCGATCAGTTCGCCTCTAGAATTGGATCGAGCGCGCGAACGTGTTCGACCTGCCAGCCAAGCGGAACCACGTCGCCGACAGCCAGCGCAGGATCGAGCTCGGCAATCGGTTGTTTCACGAAGAAGTCGGTCTTGCCACAGACTTCCAGGCGCACCCGGACGTGGTCGCCCAGATAGATGAATTCCGCTACCCGTCCCGAGAAGCGGTTGATGCAGGACTCGCTGGAGCCATTGAGGCTCACGCGTTCCGGACGAATCGACAATGTGACGGGTTCGCCGGTCTTGCCGACATTCACCGCCAGGGCTTCAACTTTTTCACCACGGCCCAGTTCGACCACGCAACGATCGCCGGTCTGGCTGTGCAGACGACCATTAAGGCGGTTGTTTTCGCCAATGAAGTTGGCGACGAAGGTATTTTTCGGCTCTTCATAAAGGGTGCGCGGCGGTGCGATCTGCTGGATTTCGCCTTGATGGAAAACGGCCACACGGTCGGACATCGTCAGGGCTTCACCCTGGTCGTGGGTCACGTAGACCACGGTCACGCCCAGACGCTGGTGCAGGTGCTTGATTTCCATCTGCATGTGTTCGCGCAGCTGTTTATCCAGTGCGCCGAGGGGTTCGTCCATCAGCACCAGTTGCGGCTCGAACACCAACGCGCGGGCCAGCGCCACACGCTGCTGCTGGCCACCGGACAGTTGTGCCGGATAACGCTGAGCGAACGCATCGAGCTGCACCATGCTCAGGACTTTTTTGACTTTGTCGCTGACGTCGCTCTTGTTCAAGCCGCGCACGGTCAGCGGGAACGCCAGGTTCTCGGCGACTGTCATGTGCGGGAACAACGCGTAGTTCTGGAACACCATGCCGATGTCACGCTTGTGCGGCGGCACATTGTTGATGGCGCGTCCGGCCAGCAGGATTTCGCCCGCTGTCGGTGTTTCGAAACCGGCGAGCATCATCAGACTGGTGGTCTTGCCGGAGCCGGACGGCCCGAGCAAGGTGAGGAATTCGCCTTTGCGAATGTCCAGGTTGAGGTCCTTGACGATCAGGTTCTCGCCATCGTAGCTCTTCTGCACTCCACGAAAGCTGACCAGAACATCATTGGCCCCTGCGCTTGAATCGACCTGGCTCATACCCACACCTTTGTTGTTGATGACTGCTGTGGACTAAGCCTAGTGGACGCTGGGACCTGCGCAAATCGGGGGGCAAGAGAGATTCGCCTCAGCCAGATGGAAGGCTGGGGGTAGGGATTGCCCTACAAGGATGGCGCGTTTTGGCAACCGCAGGGGTGAGCGCAGAGCTGCAAGGCGCAAGAACGAGCAAAAACGGTTGTTCAGGCATGTCGCAATTAGGCATGGCGACGCTTACCCCCTGTAGGAGCCAGCGGTGCGGCGGTGTTCTTCAGAGGAGCTTATGTTCCATCGCGTATTTCACCAGCTCGGCCAGCGAGGTGATGTTGAGTTTCTGCATCAACCGCGCCTTGTGGGTGCTGATGGTTTTGCTGCTCAACGCCAGTTGCTGGGCGATCTCGTTGACGTTGGCGCCCTGGGCCAGGCGCTCGAACACGGAAAACTCACGCTCCGAGAGCAATGAGTGCAACGGCCGCGAATCGGTCAGGCCGACTTCGAAGACCATGCGGTCGGCCAGGTCCGGGTCAATGTAACGCCCTCCCGCTGCCACCCGGCGGATGGCTGTCAGCAACAGCGCCGGATCACTGTCCTTGGTGGCATAGCCCGCCGCGCCGACCTTCAAGGCCCGTGCCGCCATCTGCGCCTCGTCGTGCATCGACAACACCAGGATCACCGGTGGGTTGTTCAAGGCACGAATCCGCGGGATCGCCTCAAGGCCGTTGACACCCGGCATGGAGATATCCAGCAACACCACTTCGCAGGGCACATGACGCAAGGTCTCGAGCAGTTGCTCGCCATTGCTCGCCTCCCCCACCACCAGCAAGTCCTTGGCCAGGCCGATCAATTGCTTGATGCCTTCGCGAACGATGGTGTGGTCTTCGGCAACCAATACACGGATCACTTACGTCTCCTTATCCAGGGGTACTCGCACAGTCAGGGTCGTGCCCTCACCCGGTTCGCTCTCAAGGGACAGTTGCCCGCCCATGATCAACACCCGCTCACGCATGCCAACCACCCCAAAGGATGTTGGCCTGCCGCTCGCGGCGACAAATCCTACGCCATCATCGCTGACAGTCAGACACAGGTCGTCGCCTTCAAGGGCCAGTGTCAGTTCGACAGTATGCGCCTGGGCGTGCCGCATGACATTGGTCAACGCTTCCTGAAGGATACGAAACAGGCCAATGGCCTTGGCATCACTGAGCACCGGTAAATTTTCCGGCACCTGTACCAGACACGGAATCTGCGAGCGCGCCTCGAAGCGGCGAGCCTGCCATTCGATGGCCGAAGCTATCCCGGCATCGAGAATCGGTGGTCGCAACGCCGTCGCCACATCGCGTACCAGTTGAAACAGCTGGGCGATCAAACGCTTCATGCTGTTCAGGCGCTCGTTCAATCCGGGATCGAGTTGCGCATACGCCAGCTCGCACATGGACGTTTCCAGCTTGAGCACCGTCAACATCTGGCCCAGTTCGTCGTGAACTTCCCGGGCAATGCGCGCCTTTTCCTCTTCGCGCACGCTCTCCAGGTGCGCGGACAATTCGCGTAACTGCTCGCGCGAGCTGGCCAGTTCCAGTTCGATGCGCTTGCTCTCGCTGATGTCCCAGACAATGCCATCCCAGACGTAGGCACCGCCGTCGAGTCGACGGGTGATCGCCTTGATTTCCGCCCAGCGTTGTTCGCCCTGACGCGTGAGAATCCTCCCTTGCCAGGACCAGTCGCTGTCAGTGTCCAGTGCATGGTCCTGGGTCTGGTGATAGCTGGCCTTGTCGTCCGGATGCACCAGGCTGCGCAGGCCTTTGTCACGATGGGCCAGGGTGGCTGGCGAGTAACCCACCAGACTCTCGCTGCCTTCACTGATGTAGGCAAAGTCGATCTGGCCTGTCACCGGCGCCCGCTCCAGGCGAAAGACCAGGCCCGGCACATTCGCCGCGATCCCTTGCAAGCGTGCTTCACTTTCCTGCAACGCCGCCAAGGCGCGGCGACGCTCAGTGACATCGGTCAGGTAGACCACCAGGTACTCGCCCTCGCGAAAGCGCAGGAAGCTCAAGGAGACATCAGTCGGCAGGATGCTGCCATCGGCCCGCCGGCAATTGGTTTCGAAACTTTGCGGAGCGTCGTCGCTGGCCCTGGCGCGCTTCCACAGGTTCAACCAGCGATCCATGTGCAGGTCGGGCTCGAACTCGATCAACGGCCGGTCGATAATCCCACCGGGCGGATAGCCCAGCATGGTTTCGGCGGCGCGGTTGGCGTAGCGCACGTGGCTGTCCCAATTCACCCAGAGAATGCCGACAGTGCTCTGGTCGATGGAAAACTGCGTGAGTCTCAGGGCCTCTTCGCTGGCGGCGCGCAAGGCAATGTCTGCCTGCGCCGCCGCCAGTCGTTGCTCCAGGCTGTGCTGCTGACGCCGTTGCCAGAACACGATGGCCATAGCGCTGAGCGCCAGCACCAACAACAGCAGACAGAGGTTTTGCCAGAACCCCGGGGATTCGCTGAGCCGTGGGTACTTGGGTTGCAGCCACTGGTTGTGCAGCGCCTCCAGGTCCTTGGCCGGGATCGCCCGTAGCGCGCTTTCGACAATACCGGCCAACTCCGGCAGGTCGCGCCGTGTAGCCACCCGCAGCAGCTGTGGCAAGCCGATATCACCGACCACCACCAGCCCGGAGAACTCAGGTTCGACGGACAAGCGCCCCAATTGCGCCTCGTCGACCACAGCAAAGGCGGCTTGCTGGCTCAGCAGCAGTTGCAACGCCTGACGCTCGACCGGTACACCCTGCAGGTTCAAATGCGGATAGTTGCCGCGCAAGTAGTCTGCGGTAGCACTGGGCATGCGCACGGCGACGCGGGTTTGGCTATCGAGTTTTTCCAGCTCCACCGCACCGGTGCTTTTCTGGTCGCTGACCACCAGTTGCGGCACCCGCATGTACGGATCGGAAAACTGCCAGAGGCGCAGGCCGCCAGGAGTCTGGGTCAACCCTGGGGCGAGATCGATTTCGCCGGCGCGCGCGGCCGCTTCCAATTGTTCGAGATCGGGAAAGTTGCGCCAGCTCAGTTCGACCTTGAGCGAACTGGCCAGCCACTTCATCAGCTCGACATTGACCCCGGACAAGCGCTGCAAGCGGCGGTCGTACTGGGCGTAGGGCGCTTGTAACACCAACCCCACCCGCAGATCGCCCTGCTGCGCCAACCACTGTTGCTGGCCTGCCGACAAGGGCGCGACATGCGCCGGTGGCGCGACCGCCGCCCAGCCCATCAAGGGCAACCATAAACAGCCGATAACCCACAGGCAGCGAAAACGCATCATCGAACTCTCACACACTGACAAAATCTGACCAACCCATTAGGCTGCCGGAATTACTTCTGGCCTGGAATATCCGATGCTCCCTGTCTACCGCCTGGCACTGCCAGCATTGTGCCTGTCGCTGATCCTGCCATGGGCTTTTTCCGTTGAGGCGGCTGACCCGACGCCTGCCGCAGCAGAAAAACCCGCCGAAGAAAAACCACTCGAACGCCAGCCGTTGCCTGAGCGTAGTCAGGAAGAAGCCAATGCACTGGCGCGCACAATTGCGTTCCAGGAACAGCAACAACTGCAAGCGGGCAGCGATACCTTCCTTGCCCTGTGGAAGCAGGCCAACACCGCTGATCCAAAAGGCGCTGTCATTATCATCCCCGGCGCTGGCGAAACCGTTGACTGGCCGCAAGCAATCGGCCCGTTGCGCCGCCAATTGCCGGATGCCCAATGGAGCAGCCTGAGTATCACCCTGCCTGATTTGCAAAGTGATGCCATGGCACCGCGCGTTGTGGAAGCCGCTCCAGCAGCCAAGGCGCCAGACGTCGGCAGCAAAGACTCAACCACCGCGGCCCCCATCGAACAGGCGGCGGGCGGCGAAGCCGAGGTGGCGGACAAGGCCGTCGCCGAAACCGCCGACGAGCAGACCAAGGCTGACGCCGAGCGAATCTTCGCCCGCATCGACGCGGCCATCGCTTTTGCCGAACAGCAAAGCGCTCGCAGCATCGTGGTGCTGGGGCATGGTACCGGCGCCTATTGGGCCGCGCGGTATCTGAGCGATAAGCAGACGGCGCAAGTCGAGCGCTTCGTCATGGTCGCCGCGCAGACGCCGGCCAAAGTGACACCTGAACTGGACGAACTCGCACCAACCCTCAAGCTGCCCACCGCCGACCTCTTCTATATGGACAAGCCGCTGGACCGCAACGCGGCACTGGCCCGCTTGCAAGCCAGCAAACGCTTGAAGACTTCGGCCTTCAGCCAGGTTTCGCTCAAGGCTTTGCCAGGCAATAACAAGGCACAACAGGAACAATTGGTGCGCCGGGTGCGGGGCTGGTTGAATCCGCAGAATTCGCCGGACTGATGGACTGGGTCGCCCCATTCTCGGGGCGACGCAACGCTTCGCTGCTAGCGAAAATCCCGCCGCTGTCGAATCAACGTATAGGCGTTGTGCAACTCGCGTGTCTTGTCGGTCGCCTCGCGAACCTGCGACGCCGTTGCACCACTGCCGGCAATCTTGTCCGGGTGATGACGACTGAGCAGGCGTCGATAGGCGCGCTTGATCTGGGCGGGCTCACTGGTGGCAGACACCCCCAACAGCCGCAAGGCGTCCTGATAGGAAATAACACTGTTGGCCAACGGACGCTGCTGTGGCTCGTAATCGGCCGCCAACGCCCTGACCTGCCGCTCGCTCCAACCCAGCCAGCCGCCCCACTGGAGCAGCAGTTCACGCTCGCGGATGCCTGCATGACCATCAGCCCAAACCATCCGCCAACAAGCGCGCAACACCCCTTCGGCGGCAAAGGGCTGAGCCCTCAGCCGGCGCAAATGGCCACCCAACCGGTCACTGCCTGACTTGCCACGATTGAACGCGGCAATCGCCCGGCGCTGTGCCGATTCGGACATTTCCAAGGCACGCATCTCCGCGCGAGCCTGCTGGATATGCCCCTCCACAACCCGTCCATCACACTTGGCCAGGCGCCCCAGCAACACAAACAACAACTCGTCGTTGCGCAGGACAGGTCGCCCCCCGAGCTTTTCACGCAAATGCGCCCAGCTTTGCAGATGCAGGTGCCGATCCAGCACCTGCCCCAGCAAGGCCCCGAGCATGGCCCCGGGAATGCTGGCGATGGCAAAGCCCGCTCCAGCTCCGATCAGAGTCCCTGGCCACAGCATGTCAGCGGCTCGCTTCGATCAGGGTTTCAGCTTCGGCCAGACGCTCGTGGGTGCCGACATCCACCCAAAGCCCCTTCAGGCGTTCGCCGCTCACTTGCCCGTCAGCCATGGCCTTGCGCAACAACGGCGCGAGCTTGAACGCCCCTGCCGAGCACCCATCGAACAACTGTGGATGCAGCACGGCGATACCGCTGTAGGTAAGGGTTGCGGTGTCCGGCTGACCGTCCCGGACCTGGCCGTCGTCCAGGCTGAAGTCTCCAGCGAGATGATGGGGCGGGTTGTCGGCCAGCACCAGATGCGCCAGCCCGGTGATGGGTTGATGCAGCACGCTGAAGTCGTAGTCGGTCCAGATATCACCGTTGACGACCAGGAAAGCTTCGTCACCCAACAACGGCAAGGCGCGGAAGATTCCGCCGCCGGTCTCCAGCGGTTCACCTTCGGCCGAGTAGCGAATACTCACACCGTAGCGCGAGCCATCGCCCAGATAGTCTTCGATCTGCTCACCCAGCCAGGCATGATTGATCACGATCTCGGTAAAGCCCGCCGCCGCCAGGGCTTGCAGGTGATACTCGATCAGCGGCACGCCACCGGCACGAACCAGCGGCTTGGGCGTGGTCAGGGTCAAGGGACGCATGCGTTCGCCCTTGCCTGCCGCCAGAATCATCGCCTTCATGCCGGCACTCCAGCACGCAGGCTGGCCAGCAATACATCCAGTTCAGCCAGCTCAGGACGACGCGCAATCACTGCATCTATATACGCAAAGAAGCGTGGCACATCGCCCAAGTAACGCGGCTTGCCGTCACGGTGGCAAATACGAGCGAAGATCCCGATCACCTTGAGGTGACGCTGCACGCCCATCAGGTCGCTGGCGCGCAGGAAGTCTTCGAAGTCTGGCTGCACCGGAATGTCCAGCGCAGCTGCTTGCTGCCAGTAATTTTCCAGCCAGCCGCGCACGCGCTCCTCGGGCCAACTGAGGAAGGCATCCTTGAACAGGCAGGTCACGTCGTAGGTAACAGGACCATAGACGGCGTCCTGGAAGTCCAGCACACCGGGATTGGGTTCGCTGAGCATCAGATTGCGCGGCATGTAGTCGCGGTGCACCAGGACCTTCGGCTGAGCCAGAGCACTGTCGATCAGCAGATCGCTGACCTGCTGCCAGAGGACTTGCTGCGCCGCATCGAACTCGATGCCCAGCTCATGCTTGACGTACCACTCGGGGAACAACTCCAGCTCACGACGCAACAACGCCACGTCGTAACTCGGCAGTGGCGCAACCATCGGCAACTGCTGGAATGCCAGCAGCGCTTGCAGGGCATCCTTGAACAAATCGTCGGCGTTTGCGCTGTCGATCACGTCCAGGTACGTCTTGTTGCCCAGGTCATTAAGCAAAAGAAATCCGCGCTCAAGGTCTTCGGCATAGATCTTCGGCACATTTATTCCGGATTTCGCCAGCAGAAAAGCGATATCCACGAAGGGTTTGCAGTTTTCCTGGGGCGGAGGGGCGTCCATCACGATCAAGCTCCTACCGGCGCCTTCCCAACGGAAATAGCGCCGAAAACTCGCGTCGCTGCTGGCCGCAGTCAACGTAGCCGGGGGTACGGCACCCCATCCCTGTTGCGCGAAAAGGATTGGCAATTGTTCATCGAGCCAAACTTTCAGGTGTTGCAAACGTAGATCTTGGTCAGGCATTGCAAGGGTCTCCGACGGCGCTAGCCGTCAAGCGGGTCATGCTTTATTATCCAGCATCTTTTTCAGACCATCGAGAGGCGTGCGGCCCACACCGCGGGCAGATGGCACGCAGGAAGCCCGGACTATTAAGATGGCATTGAAATCCCCCGCGTTTCGTAAAAAATTTCCGTTGTTGATGACCGGCAGTTTGCTGGCTCTGCAACCCTTGGCCAGCCCTTTCGTGGTCGCCGCGGAACAGTATGACTGCTCGGTCTCTGCTTCGGGTGCCTGGAATTGTGCGCCAAAATCGCAGGCGGCTGCATTGCCTCCGCGCCCAGTCCATGAGGGCAGCGCAGCCAGCACCACCGGCCAGGCACCCGCCGAAACGGGCGCCAGCGAAGACACGGGGGCCAAACCAGCACTGGTCACCGAATCCAAAGGCCGTGGCCTCAAGTCGCGTAGCGCAGACTACAGCCACCTCGACTGGGTTCCGCGCGAGCAGCTCACTGCAGCACAATTGGCCGAAACCGGTCCTTATTGCTCTGGTTCCTATATCGAACCGATTCGTCCTGGCATGAATGACAAGACGAATAAAAGTGACGCCCCAACCTTTATCGGCGCCAAAGCTTCCCGCTACAAGCAGGATGAGCAAGTCGCCACCCTGGCCGGTGACGTGGTCATGCGCCAGGGCAGCATGCAGGTCGAAGCCGACGAAGCCAACCTGTACCAGGCCGAGAGCCGTGGTGAGCTGAGCGGCAACGTGCGCATTCGCGACAACGGTGCACTGATCGTGGGTGACCACGCCGACGTGCAGCTCGATACCGGTGAAGCCAAGGTCGACAACGCCGAATACGTGATGCACAAATCGCGCATCCGCGGTAACGCGCTGTACGCCAAGCGTGCCGAGAACGCCATCATTCGACTCAAGGATGGTACGTACACCACGTGCGAGCCGAACAGCAACGCCTGGCAGCTCAAGGGCAACAACATCACCTTGAACCCGGCTACCGGCTTCGGTACGGCGACCAACGTCACACTGCGGGTCAAGGACATTCCGATCCTGTATACACCGTACATCTACTTCCCGATCGACGACCGTCGTCAATCCGGCTTCCTGCCGCCGACCATTGGCAGCGGCAGCGATACCGGCTTCCTGCTGGTCACTCCGTACTACTTCAACCTGGCACCAAACTACGATGCCACGTTGTACCCGCGCTACATGAGCGATCGCGGCCTGTTGATGGAAGGCGAATTCCGCTACCTGACCAAGTCCAGCGAAGGTCAGTTCGGCGCCGCGTACCTCAACGACGAGAATGACGATCGCAAGCAGCAGACCGATTACGAAAAAACCCGCTACATGTACAACTGGCAGCACAAGGGTGGTCTCGACTCGCGTGTACTCTCGGAAGTCGATTACACCAAGATCAGCGACCCCTATTACTTCCAGGATCTGCAAACCGACCAGATCGGTGTGAAAAGCGCCGACTACGTCAACCAGCAGGGTGCCGTGACCTACCGCGGCGACAGCTACACTGCCCGCGTGAATGCCCAGGCTTATCAACTGGCGACCGTGTCGAACATCACGCCGTACGACCGCTTGCCACAGATCACCTTCAACGGTGCGCTGCCGGAGCGTCCAGGCGGCCTGAGTTTCACCTATGACACTGAGCTCGTGCGGTTTGACCGGGACTTGAAGAACGGCAGCTTCACCGATGAAGACGGCAATGTATCGCCACGCCTCGACACCAACGTCCAGGGTCTGGCACGCGCCAATGGCGATCGCCTCAACCTTGCGCCAGCGGTCAGCTTTCCGATGGAGGCGAGCTATGGCTTCCTGACGCCAAAACTCAAGTACCAGTACACGCAGTACCAACTGGACCTGGACAGCATCGGGAAAAGCCAGGTTGCAGCGCAAACTGCAGAACAGGACCGGCTCAACGGCACGTTCGACAGCAACCAGAACCGCGGCGTGCCGATTGCAAGCATCGACAGCGGCCTGTATTTCGACCGCAAGACCAACTGGTTTGGCAAGAACTATAACCAGACCCTTGAGCCACGCCTGTTCTACCTCTACGTACCCGAGAAGGACCAGGAAGACATTCCGGTATTCGATACCAGCGAATACACCTTCAACTATGCATCGCTGTTCCGCGACAACCGTTTCTCTGGCTCCGACCGTGTCGGCGACGAGAACAAACTGTCCCTGGGCGTGACCAGCCGCTGGATCGAAGAAAACGGCTTCGAGCGCCAACGCATCAGCGTCGGCCAGGCTTTCTACTTCAAGGATCGCGAAGTCCAATTGCCGGGCATCGATGCAAAAACCCGCGAAGACGCGCACTCTGACGTCTCTCCATATGCACTGGAGTACGAATATCGCTGGAATCGCGACTGGCGCACCACTGCCGATTACAACTGGGACCCGGACAGCCGCAGCCCTCGCTCGGGCAGCGCGATGTTCCACTACCAGCCTGAAGACAACCCGAACAAGGTCATCAACGCCGGCTATCGCTATCGCAATGACCAGATTCGTTACGACCAGAACTCCGGTAAATGGCAGGTCGGCGGTGGCGATTACGGCACCCCGGGCCAACCTGGCTACGTGAAGGACTACTACAAGATCGAACAGCACGACTTCTCGGTGATCTGGCCGGTCGTGCCGCAATGGAACGTCATCAGCCGCTGGCAGTACGACTACAACCGCAACCGTACCCTAGAAGCCTTCGGTGGTTTCGAGTACGACAACTGCTGCTGGAAACTGCGCCTGATCAACCGTTACTGGGTCGATTATGACGAAACCAGTCAAGACGCCCCGGAAAACGAAAAAGGCGACCATGGCGTCTTCCTCCAAATTGTTCTGAAGGGACTCGGCGGCCTCACTGGCTCCAAAGTAGAGAGTTTCCTCGACAAAGGCATCCAAGGTTATCGTGAACGTGAAGACCAAGCTTTCTGATTGTCTGCGCCCGCTGTTGCTGGGCGCGCTGTTCCTGGGTACCGCGGCCAACGCCGCGGTACAGTCCATCGATAAAGTGGTGGCCATCGTCGACAACGACGTGGTCATGCAGAGCCAACTGGACCAGCGGGTCCATGAAGTCCAGCAAACCATCGCCAAGCGCGGCTCCGCCGTGCCACCGGCCAGCGTACTGGAGCAACAGGTGCTTGAGCGCCTGATCGTCGAAAACCTGCAACTGCAGATCGGCGAACGTTCCGGCATCCGTATCACCGATGAAGAACTGAACCAGGCTGTTGGCACCATTGCCCAGCGCAACAACATGTCGGTCGAGCAATTCCGCGCCGCCCTGACGCGTGACGGACTGTCCTACGACGACGCACGTGACCAGATTCGTCGCGAAATGGTCATCAGTCGCGTGCGCCAGCGCCGCGTCGCCGAGCGCATCCAGGTCTCCGAGCAGGAAGTGAAGAACTTCCTGGCCTCGGATCTTGGCAAAATGCAGCTGTCCGAAGAGTTTCGCCTGGCCAACATCCTGATTCCTACGCCGGAAAGCGCCAACTCCGACGCCATCCAGAATGCCGCCAAGCAGGCCGACGCGGTCTACCAGCAGCTCAAGCAAGGCGCTGACTTCGGTCAGCTGGCAATCGCCAAGTCCGCCAGCGAAACCGCACTGGAAGGTGGTGACATGGGCTGGCGTAAAGCCGCTCAATTGCCACCCCCCTTCGATCGCTTGTTGAGCACCATGGCTGTTGGCGACATTACCCAACCCATGCGTACGCCGGGGGGCTTCATCATCCTGAAGATCACCGACAAGCGTGGCGGTGAGGCGCAGGTGCGTGACGAAGTGCACGTACGTCACATCCTGGTCAAACCAAGCCCGATCCGTGACGAAGTCAAAACCAAGGCCCTGGCCGAATCGCTCTACACCCGCATCGAAGCCGGCGAAGATTTCGGCGAACTGGCAAAAAGCTTCTCGGAAGACCCGGGTTCCGCCCTCAATGGTGGCGACCTGAACTGGATCGACCCGAATGTATTGGTTCCGGAGTTCCGCGAAGTGATGGCCAAGACCCCACAAGGTCAGCTGTCCAAGCCATTCCAGACTCAATACGGCTGGCACGTCCTGGAAGTCCTCGGTCGTCGCGCCACCGACAGCACGACCCAGGCTCGCGAGCAGCAAGCGATGACCGTACTGCGTAACCGCAAGTACGACGAAGAGCTGCAAACCTGGCTACGTCAGATCCGTGACGAAGCGTACGTTGAAATCAAACTCCCTGGCGCCGACCAGGCAGCACAGTGAAACCCAAGCGTTTCGCGCTGACACCCGGCGAACCGGCCGGCATAGGTCCCGACCTGTGCCTGCTGCTCGCCGCGCACGCCCAGCCACACCCCCTGATTGCCATCACCAGCCGCGACCTGCTCCTTGAGCGGGCCGCGCAACTGGGCGTGGTCGTCGATGTGCTGCCCGTCACGCCGGACAACTGGCCGGATGCTCCCGCTCCCGCCAATAGCCTGTATGTGTGGGATACACCGCTCAACGCCAAGGTGGTCGCTGGGCAGCTGGACAAGGCTAACGCCGCTTTCGTCCTGGAGACCCTGACCCGCGCTGGCCAGGGCTGCCTGGACGGGCATTTTGCCGGCATGATCACCGCCCCGGTGCACAAAGGCGTGATCAATGAATCCGGTATCGCGTTTTCCGGGCACACGGAATTTCTCGCCGACCTGACCCACACCTCGCAAGTGGTCATGATGCTCGCCACCCGCGGCCTGCGCGTGGCGCTGGTCACCACTCACCTGCCCCTGCGCGAGATTGCCGATGCGATCACGCCGGAGCGTCTGGAGCGGGTCACGCGAATCCTGCACAGCGACCTGAAAGAAAAGTTCGGCATCGCCCAGCCACGTATCCTGGTGTGCGGACTCAACCCCCATGCCGGTGAAGGCGGGCACCTGGGCCATGAAGAAATCGATATCATCGAACCCACGCTAGAGCGCCTGCGCGGCGAAGGCATGGACCTACGTGGCCCGTTGCCCGCCGACACTCTGTTTACCCCCAAATATCTGGAGCACTGCGATGCAGTGCTGGCGATGTACCACGACCAGGGCCTGCCTGTGCTGAAATACAAAGGCTTCGGCGCAGCAGTCAATGTGACCCTCGGCTTGCCGATCATCCGCACATCGGTCGACCACGGCACCGCCCTGGACCTGGCCGGCAGTGGCAAGATCGACACCGGCAGCCTGCAAGTCGCCCTGGAAACCGCCTACCAGATGGCCGAGACCCGTTTATGACCGAGCAATACCAACACAAGGCGCGCAAGCGTTTTGGCCAGAATTTCCTGCACGATGCTGGCGTTATCGACCGCATCCTGCGCTCCATCCATGCCAAGGCCGAAGACCGCCTCCTGGAAATCGGCCCTGGCCAGGGCGCGCTGACCCAAGGCCTGCTCAGCAGTGGTGCGCAGCTCGACGTAGTGGAACTGGACAAGGACCTGATCCCGATCCTCAACCAACAGTTCGCCGGCAAGAGCAACTTCAACCTGCATCAGGGTGATGCGTTGAAGTTCGATTTCACCAGCCTGAATGCCGCACCTGGTAGCCTGCGTGTAGTCGGCAACCTGCCGTACAACATCTCTACACCGCTGATTTTCCACCTGCTGCACAACGCCCACCTGATCCGCGACATGCACTTCATGTTGCAGAAGGAAGTGGTCGAGCGTCTGGCGGCAGGGCCTGGCGGTGGTGACTGGGGCCGGCTGTCGATCATGGTCCAGTATCACTGCCGGGTCGAACATCTGTTCAACGTAGGTCCCGGCGCGTTCAATCCACCGCCGAAGGTCGACTCGGCCATCGTGCGCCTGGTGCCCCACGCGGTACTGCCGCACCCGGCCAAGGACCACCGTTTGCTGGAGCGCGTCGTGCGCGAGGCTTTCAATCAGCGCCGCAAAACCCTGCGCAACACCCTCAAGCTGTTGCTGAGCAACGCCGAAATCGAAGCCGCCGGCGTCGATGGCAGCTTGCGTCCCGAGCAGCTTGATCTGGCGGCATTCGTACGCCTTGCCGACAAGCTTAGCGAACAAGTCCTACAGAAAGCCGCGGACGCCTGACAGAACTGAAGCGTTATCGGGTAGGACACCAGCGCCCATGTCTGGTTTACTATCCGATACCTGGCCTAGACTGACTTATCAGCTACGTCCCGCGTTCCGCTTCGTTTTTAAGGCCCTTTGCATGTCCGATCCTCGTTATCAGGTCGACGTCAGCGTCGTCACCCGCTATCTGGCAGAACAATCGCAACCCGAGCAAGAGCGTTTTGCCTTCGCGTACACCATCACCGTGAAAAATAACGGCCTGCTACCGGCCAAACTGTTGTCACGGCATTGGGTCATCACCGATGGCGATGGGCATGTCGAAGAGGTCCGCGGCGCAGGCGTGGTCGGCCAGCAACCGCTGATCGATGCGGGCAAAAGCCATACCTACAGTAGCGGCACGGTCATGACCACCAAAGTCGGCACCATGCAAGGCACCTATCAAATGCTCGCCGACGACGGCAAACATTTCGATGCCATCATCGCCCCATTCCGCCTGGCGGTGCCCGGAGCCTTGCACTGATGGCAACCTATGCCGTCGGCGACCTGCAAGGCTGCCTCGAGGCATTGCAATGCCTGCTCAAGAAGGTCGCCTTCGATCCGGGAAAAGATCGTCTATGGCTGGTAGGCGACCTGGTCAACCGCGGCCCGCAGTCGCTGGAAACCCTGCGCTTCCTCTATAGCATCCGTCACTCGCTGGTGTGCGTGCTCGGCAACCACGACCTGCACTTGCTGGCGGCCGGGAAGAACATCGAGCGCCTGAAGAAAGCCGACACCCTGCGCGAGATTATCGAAGCCCCCGATAGCGCCGAGCTACTGGAATGGCTGCGCCAGCAAAAACTCATGCACTACGATGAACAGCGCAACGTGGCGATGGTGCATGCTGGCATTCCGCCGCAGTGGTCACTGCGCAAAGCATTGAAATACGCAGCCGAAGTCGAGACGGCCCTGCGTGATGACAACCTGCTGCCGCCCTACCTCGATGGCATGTACGGTAACGATCCGGCGAAATGGGACAGTGACCTCAAGGGCGTGACGCGTCTGCGGGTGATTACCAACTATTTCACGCGCATGCGCTTCTGTACGGCCGAGGGGAAGCTCGACCTCAAGAGCAAGGAAGGCCTGGGAACGGCCCCTGCAGGCTACAAGCCCTGGTTCCAGCACAAGGAACGCAAGACCAGGGACGTAAAGATCATCTTCGGCCACTGGGCGGCGCTGGAAGGCAAGATCCAGGAACCGGGCATCTCGGCCCTCGACACCGGTTGCGTCTGGGGCGGTGCCCTGACCCTGATGAATGTCGACACCGGTGAACGCCTGGCCTGCAAATGCGACGAGCATGGCCATGCCGCCGAACCGCCAGTCGCCCCACGGATTTCCGAACCATCGCCAGTCAGCGCCCCGCGCTAGACTGCACTTTCTGCCGAGCCACAGGAGCCCGCCATGAGCGAATTCAAACGTATTCCCCCGGAACAGGCCCAAGCCCTGCGCGAGCAAGGCGCAGTGGTGGTCGACGTCCGGGATCCTGCGACCTTTGCCGCCCTGCACATCAGCGGCTCGAAGCATCTGGACAACCACTCCCTGCACGCCTTCATCCAGGGCGCCGATCTGGACGCGCCAACCGTGGTGGTCTGCTATCACGGCAACTCCAGCCAGGGTGCCGCTGCCTACCTGATCAGCCAGGGCTTCTCCGACGTCTACAGCATGGATGGCGGTTTTGAGCTGTGGCGTACGACTTACCCTGCGGAAACGGCGCAAGGCACCAGCGAATAATTTTTTTGTCATGCGCAAGCCCCGGCCACCGCGGGCTTGCGCGGTGGCAGACGAACGGTCAGCCACAACTAATTACGTATCTCGCCTTTACCTCCCGAATTCCCAACTATCCTTAAGCGCAGGCCATCCAAAACAGGGGAGAGCCGGTACACCGGCGCACGGGTCATCGGGAGTAGCTTTCGGGGTAGTCAGCTCCGAAAGAGTTCTGGGGGGTAAACAGCGACCGCCTGTTCGGTTGCTGCCAGCATCGACTGAGTGATCCGGCGTCGGCTCCACGTATCGAGCGAGGTGACGTCATGAGTATCTTTAGCCACTTCCAACAACGTTTCGAGTCCACACGCCAGGAAGAACTCTCTCTGCAAGAGTATCTGGAGTTGTGCAAAAAGGACCGTAGCGCCTACGTTTCCGCCGCCGAGCGTCTGTTGCTGGCCATCGGTGAACCGGAACTGCTCGACACCTCGACCAACTCGAGGCTGTCGCGAATCTTCTCCAACAAGGTAATCCGTCGCTACCCGGCCTTTGAAGACTTCCATGGGATGGAAGAATGCATCGACCAGATCGTGTCGTATTTCCGCCATGCCGCCCAAGGCCTGGAAGAGAAGAAACAGATCCTTTATCTGCTCGGTCCCGTCGGCGGCGGTAAGTCGTCCCTGGCCGAAAAACTCAAACAACTGATGGAGCGAGTGCCCTTCTACGCAATCAAGGGCTCGCCGGTATTCGAATCGCCCCTGGGTCTGTTCAACGCCACTGAAGATGGCGCGATCCTCGAGGAAGACTTCGGCATCCCACGGCGCTACCTCAACACCATCATGTCGCCATGGGCCACCAAGCGCCTGGCCGAATTCGGCGGCGACATCAGCCAGTTCCGCGTGGTCAAACTCTATCCGTCGATCCTCAACCAGATCGCCGTGGCCAAGACCGAGCCGGGAGATGAAAACAACCAGGACATCTCGGCACTGGTGGGCAAGGTCGATATCCGCAAACTGGAAGAGTTCCCACAGAACGACGCCGATGCCTACAGCTATTCGGGCGCACTGTGCCGGGCCAACCAGGGCCTGATGGAATTCGTCGAAATGTTCAAGGCGCCGATCAAGGTGCTGCACCCACTGCTGACGGCCACCCAGGAAGGTAACTACAACAGTACCGAAGGCTTGGGCGCGATTCCGTTTACCGGGATCCTGCTGGCCCACTCCAACGAATCGGAGTGGCATACCTTCCGTAACAACAAGAACAACGAAGCGTTCATCGACCGGATCTACATCGTCAAGGTGCCGTACTGCCTGCGGGTCAGCGACGAAGTGAAGATCTACGACAAGTTGCTGTTCAACAGCTCGCTGGCCAAAGCCCATTGCGCGCCCGACACCTTGAAGATGCTCGCCCAGTTCACCGTGCTGTCACGCCTCAAGGAGCCGGAAAACTCCAACATCTACTCCAAGATGCGCGTGTATGACGGCGAAAACCTCAAGGACACCGATCCGAAGGCCAAGTCGATCCAGGAGTATCGCGACAACGCCGGTGTCGACGAAGGCATGAACGGTCTGTCGACCCGCTTTGCGTTCAAGATCCTGTCCAAGGTCTTCAACTTCGATCCCCACGAAATCGCCGCCAACCCGGTACACCTGCTCTACGTGCTGGAACAACAGATCGAGCAGGAACAGTTCCAGGCCGAAACCCGCGAACGCTACCTGCGTTTCCTCAAGGAGTACCTGGCACCACGGTACATCGAATTCATCGGCAAGGAGATCCAGACCGCCTACCTCGAGTCCTACAGCGAATACGGCCAGAACATCTTCGATCGTTACGTGCTGTACGCCGATTTCTGGATTCAGGATCAGGAGTATCGCGACCCGGAAACCGGCGAGATCCTCAACCGCGTAGCGCTGAACGAAGAACTGGAGAAAATCGAAAAACCGGCAGGCATCAGCAATCCGAAGGATTTCCGCAACGAAATCGTCAACTTCGTGCTGCGCGCCCGTGCCAACAACAACGGCAAGAACCCGACCTGGCTCAGCTACGAAAAACTGCGGGTGGTCATCGAGAAGAAAATGTTCTCCAACACCGAAGACCTGCTGCCAGTCATCAGCTTCAACGCCAAGGCCAGCAAAGAGGACCAGCAGAAACACAACGACTTCGTCACACGGATGGTCGAGCGGGGTTACACCGACAAACAGGTACGGCTGCTGTCCGAGTGGTACCTGCGGGTCAGAAAATCGCAGTAAGGCAGCTGCAAGCGGCAAGCTACAAGCCTCAAGCACACCGTGTGGGCGCTTGAGGCTGCTGGTGGCTCCTGTTTGCTTTGAAAGCTTCGAGCTTGTAGCTTGAAGCTTGTAACTTGTAGCTGCCCGGAGGGCTCCCTATGAGCTATGTGATTGACCGACGTCTCAATGGCAAGAACAAGAGCACGGTAAACCGCCAACGCTTTCTGCGGCGTTACCGTGATCACATCAAAAAGGCTGTCGAAGAGGCGGTCAGCCGGCGTTCCATTACCGATATGGAACACGGCGAGCAAATCAGCATCCCGGGGCGCGACATCGACGAACCGGTGCTTCACCACGGTCGCGGTGGCAAACAGACCGTCGTGCACCCGGGCAACAAGGAATTCACCAGCGGCGAACACATTGCCCGCCCACCGGGGGGTGGCGGCGGCAGAGGGCCTGGCAAGGCCGGTAACTCGGGCGAAGGGATGGACGAATTCGTCTTCCAGATCACTCAGGAAGAATTCCTCGAATTCATGTTCGAAGACCTCGAGCTGCCGAACCTGGTCAAGCGCAACCTGACCGGCACCGACACCTTCAAGACTGTGCGCGCGGGGATCAGCAACGAGGGCAACCCGTCGCGGATCAACATCATCCGCACCTTGCGCTCGGCCCATGCACGGCGAATCGCCCTCTCGGGCAGCAGCCGGGCGAAACTGCGCGAAGCCAAGGAAGAACTCCTGCGACTCAAGCAGGAAGAACCAGACAACTTCGGCGATATCCAGGAACTTGAGGCAGAAATCGAAAAACTCAGCGCACGCATTCATCGCGTACCGTTTCTCGACACCTTCGACCTCAAGTACAACTTGCTGATCAAGCAGCCCAACCCCAGCTCGAAGGCGGTGATGTTTTGCCTCATGGACGTTTCCGGCTCCATGACCCAGGCGACCAAGGACATCGCCAAGCGCTTCTTCATCCTGCTGTACCTGTTTCTCAAGCGTAACTACGACAAGATCGACGTGGTGTTCATCCGTCACCACACCAGTGCCCGCGAGGTGGACGAGGAAGAGTTCTTCTATTCCCGGGAAACCGGCGGAACCATCGTGTCCAGCGCCTTGAAACTTATGCAAGAGATCATGGCCGAGCGCTATCCGGCCAACGAATGGAACATCTACGCCGCCCAAGCCTCCGACGGCGACAACTGGAACGACGACTCGCCGATTTGCCGCGACATCCTGATCAACCAGATCATGCCATTCGTGCAGTACTACACTTACGTTGAGATCACCCCACGGGAACACCAGGCCCTGTGGTTTGAGTACGAGCGTATCGCCGAAGCCTTTTCCGACACTTTTGCCCAGCAACAACTGGTCTCGGCCGGGGATATCTATCCGGTCTTCCGTGAACTCTTCCAGCGCAGGTTAGTGACATGACCGCCAAAGAGCTGAAGCGCCAACCCATATCCACAGGATCAGAGTGGACGTTCGAGCTGATCCAGGCGTACGACCGTGAAATCAGTCGTATTGCAGCTCGCTACGCGCTCGATACGTACCCTAACCAGATCGAAGTGATCACCGCTGAACAGATGATGGACGCCTACGCGTCCGTCGGCATGCCGCTGGGTTATCACCACTGGTCCTATGGCAAACACTTCCTCAGTACCGAAAAATCCTACACGCGCGGCCAGATGGGGCTGGCCTATGAAATTGTGATCAACTCCGACCCGTGCATCGCCTACCTCATGGAGGAAAACACGATCTGCATGCAGGCGCTGGTGGTGGCGCACGCGTGCTACGGACACAACAGCTTCTTCAAGGGCAACTATTTGTTCCGCACCTGGACCGATGCCAGCTCGATCATCGATTACCTGGTGTTCGCCAAGCAGTACATCATGCAATGCGAAGAGCGCCATGGCATCGATGCAGTCGAAGACTTGCTCGACTCCTGCCACGCCCTGATGAACTACGGGGTCGACCGCTACAAGCGTCCCTACCCTATTTCCGCAGAGGAAGAACGGCGCCGGCAAAAGGACCGGGAAGAACACCTGCAGAAGCAGATCAACGATCTTTGGCGCACCATACCCAAAGGCGCGGACAAGTACAGCGACAAGGACAACGCGCGCTTCCCCGCCGAACCGCAGGAAAACATCCTGTACTTCATCGAAAAACATGCGCCGCTGCTGGAGCCCTGGCAGAGGGAAATCGTGCGGATCGTACGCAAGATCGCCCAGTACTTTTATCCACAGCGCCAGACCCAGGTCATGAACGAAGGCTGGGCGACCTTCTGGCACTACACCCTGATGAACGACCTGTACGACGAAGGACTGGTGACCGACGGTTTCATGATGGAGTTCCTCACATCCCACACCAGCGTGGTCTTCCAGCCTGGTTTCGACAGCCCCTACTACAGCGGCATCAACCCCTACGCCCTGGGCTTTGCCATGTACCGCGACATCCGTCGCATGTGTGAAGAACCTACTGAGGAGGACTATCGTTGGTTCCCGGACATTGCCGGCACCGACTGGCTTGCAGCCATCAAGTTCGCCATGAGCAGCTTCAAGGATGAGAGTTTCATCCTGCAGTACCTTTCACCCAAAGTGATCCGAGACCTGAAACTGTTCAGCATTCTCGATGACGACCAGAAGGACGATCTGCTGGTACCAGCCATTCACGACGAAGGCGGTTATCGCATCATTCGCGAAACCCTGGCGGCACAGTACAACCTGGGCAATCGCGAACCTAACGTGCAGATCTACAGCATCGACAGACGCGGCGACCGCTCCCTGACCCTGCGCCACCAACAGCACGACCGCAAACCCCTGGGAGAGTCCACCGAGGAAGTGCTCAAGCATCTGCATCGCCTCTGGGGCTTCGATATTCACCTGGAAACCCTGCAGGGTGACCAAGTCATGAAAACCCACCATGTGCCACCCAGAGGAGAACACAGCGAAGGCGATTACGGCCGGCTGGACCTGGCCGTCATCCATTTGTGATCCTGTTTGGGCCTCCGAACGCTCGACGTAACGGTTATCCTGTCGAGCTAACGGAGGTTTTTCATGCAGATTTATAAAGTTGGCGGTGCCGTACGCGATCGCCTGCTCGGCATAGCTGTCACCGACATCGACCGAGTCGTGGTCGGCGCGACCACTGAAGAAATGCTCGCCAAGGGTTTCCGGCCGGTAGGTGCTGACTTTCCGGTGTTTCTTCATCCGAAAACCGGCGAGGAATACGCCCTCGCCCGGACCGAACGCAAAAGTGGACGCGGCTACGGCGGATTCACGTTCCACGCCAGTCCCGATGTGACCCTCGAAGAAGACCTGATTCGCCGCGACCTGACGATCAACGCGATGGCCGAGGACGATCGGCAGAACCTGACCGACCCCTATCACGGTCAACGCGATCTCGAGGCCCGCGTGCTTCGTCACGTTTCCCCCGCGTTTGCCGAAGATCCCCTCAGAGTTTTGCGCGTTGCCCGTTTTGCGGCTCGCTATGCCGATCTCGGCTTTTCTGTCGCCCCCGAAACCCTCGAACTGATGCGCCAGCTCAGTGAGTCAGGCGAACTCCAGGCGCTGACGGCGGAACGCAGCTGGAAAGAAATCTCGCGCGCCCTCATGGAAAATCAGCCACAGGTGTTCATCGAGGTATTGCGCGACTGCGGTGCGCTCAAAGTGCTGATGCCGGAAGTCGACGCGCTGTTCGGTGTCCCGCAGCCCGCCACCCACCACCCGGAAATCGACACTGGCGTCCACACCCTGAGCGTGCTGCAGCAAGCGGCACGACACCAACAACCACTGACCGTGCGCTGGGCTTGCCTGCTGCATGACCTGGGTAAAGGACTGACGCCAGAGGAGCAATGGCCGCGCCACATAGGCCACGAGTCCAAGGGGCTGAAATTGATCAAGGCGGTCAACGAACGCTTCAAGGCACCAAAGGATTGCCAGGAGCTGGCGTTGCTGGTGGGCGAATATCACACCCATGGCCATCGTGCTCTGGAACTGAAGCCATCGACACTGCTGGAATTACTGCAAAGCTTCGACGTTTACCGCCGACCTCAACGGTTCGAGGAGTTCATTGCGGCGTGCGAGATGGATGCTCGTGGGCGCAAGGGACTGGAGCAGACAAGTTATCCACAGGCGGATTACTTGCGCGGGGCGGCGACGGCGGCGCGCAGCGTTGCCGTTCAACCATTGCTGGAGCAGGGATACAAAGGGCCTGAGTTGGGCGAGGCCATCAAGCGTGAACGGCTGAAAGCGTTGAAAGCTTACAAAGAAGCGGCGTCTACCTGAAAAGCATCGCGAGCATGCTCGCTCCTACAGAAATTGCATCGTACCTGTGGGAGCGGGCTTGCCCGCGAAGGCGTAATCGCTGTCACAACAAATTCGAAGGCGTCAGCTGCTCCCCACGCCATTCAAACGCCACCGGCGCCAACACCTGATCAATCTGCGCTTCACCCCACAACGTCGCAAAGCTCTTGCCTACGCCAGGATGCACCCGATCCGGCGCAATCAGAGACAGCGGCCACAAAACGAACGCATTTTTAAGAATTTCCGCCCTCGGCAGCACCAGGCCATCGAAGTTGCCCACAAGGTCACCGAATAGCAACACGTCGATATCCAGAGGCAAACCTCGGCGATCAGGTGCGTAACGCCCGTTGTCAGCCTCGATGAACTTCAACCGGCGATCCAGCTCCATCAGCGACAAGTCGGTATAGGCCGACATCACGAAATTGAAGAACGGCCCGCTCTTGATTCCCACCGGCTGGCTTTCGAAGACCGCCGAGCAACGTATATCCACCAGAAAACCCGCCAGGGCGTCCAGGCCGGCCTGCAAATGGGTTTCGCGCTCGATGTTGCTACCGAGCCCGAGATACACCTGAGTCAGCGACATCCGCGCTCGATCTCCACGCCCACGCCACCTGTAGCGGCAGGAACCGCACCTGGCTTGGTCAGCTTGAGGCGCATCCAGGTGATCTTGAATTCGCTCATCAGCACTTCGACCAGGCGCTCGGCAAAGGTCTCGACCAGCTGGAACTGCGCCTGCTCGGCAAAAGCCTGGACGCGCGATGAAACGCTCGCATAATCAAGCGCCAGGGTCAGGTCATCGCCAGCGGCGGCCGGACGGTTGTCCCAAGCGAAACTCAGGTCAAGCCGCAAGCACTGTCGGATGCCTCGCTCCCAGTCATAGGCACCGATTACGGTGTCGACTTCCAGGCCCTCGATAAACACTCTGTCCAAGCACTTTTCTCCGCTACACGACAAGGGCGCAATGCGCCGTTAGAATCAGGGCGTCCTCGCCCGGAATGGTTAGCATGTTTTGGTTACTGGCGATCCTCGCCTACCTGCTCGGCTCTCTGTCCTTCGCCATCTTGCTCAGCCGCCTGACCGGTAGCCCCGATCCGCGAATGAGTGGCTCGGGCAATGCTGGCGCCACCAACATGTTGCGCCTGGCCGGCAAGAAACTCGCCATCCTGACCTTGCTCGGCGACCTCTGCAAAGGCCTGCTGCCCGTGCTGGTCGCCGGCAGCGCAGGCTTGTCACTTCAAGACCAGGCCTGGATCGGCGTTTGCGCCGTCATCGGCCACCTGTTCCCGCTGTACTTCCGCTTTCGCGGCGGCAAGGGTGTCGCCACCGCTGCCGGCATGTTGCTGGGCCTATACCCGCCTGCGGCCTTGATGGCGGTCTGCGCCTGGCTGCTGACGTTCTACCTGACCCGCACCAGCTCGCTGGCCGCCTTGATCGCCACACCCTTGACCCTGCCACTGCTGGCCTGGCAAGAACCGGCAGCACTGCTGCCCATGTGCGCCCTGACCGGCATGATCGTCTGGCGCCACCGAGGCAATCTACGCGACCTGTTTGCCGGGCGCGAACGGCATTTTTAGCGGCCAGGCATAAGCGCCTTTCATCACAGGGGCGACAATTGCTCCATCGGCCACCGCGCCTGCACACTGATCGCCAGGCTTTCCTGCTGGCCGGCCTGCAGCCGCTGGCAGCCGGCAAACGCAATCATGGCGCCATTATCGGTGCAGAACTGCGGACGGGCATAAAAAACATCGCCCTTCATGTCGCCGAGCATTTTTTCCAGGGAAGTGCGCAACGCCTTGTTGGCACTGACGCCTCCAGCGATCACCAGGCGCTTCATGCCAGCCGCTTTCAGGGCGCGCTTGCACTTGATGGTCAAAGTCTCCACCACGGCCTGCTGGAACGCCAGCGAGATGTCGCAACGGGCTTGCTCACCGTCGTCCCCGGCACTCACACACTGCTGCCAGGTGTTCAGGGCGAAGGTTTTCAAGCCGCTGAAGCTGAAGTCCAGGCCAGGGCGGTCGCACATCGGACGCGGGAAGGCGAAACGTCCTGCAACACCCTGCTCTGCCAGGCGGGCGATTTCCGGTCCGCCTGGATAATTGAGCCCCATCATCTTCGCGGTCTTGTCGAAGGCTTCGCCCGCGGCATCGTCCAGGGTCTCGCCTAAAAGCGTGTACTGGCCGATTCCGTCGACCTGAACCAACTGCGTATGGCCGCCCGAGACCAACAAAGCGACGAACGGAAATTCTGGTGGTTGCGACTCCAGCATCGGCGCCAGCAGGTGACCTTCCATGTGGTGCACGCCCAGCGCCGGAATGCCCCAGGCAAAGGCCAGTGCCTGAGCACAGGACGCACCGACCAGCAACGCACCGACCAGGCCAGGACCCGCGGTATAAGCGATGGCGTCGATCTCGGTTGGCACGCAGTCGGCTTCGGCCAACACCTGACGAATCAAGGGCAGCATGCGCTTGACGTGATCACGCGAGGCCAGCTCCGGCACTACGCCACCATACGCACGGTGCAGGTCGATCTGGCTGAACAGCGCGTCGGCCAGCAGGCCGCGCTCACTGTCGTAAAGTGCGACACCGGTTTCGTCGCAAGAGGTTTCTAATCCCAGTACTAGCATGGGTTTGCGCCTTGTTTAGGCTGAATTCGAAGGCGCGCATAATAGTCGTCGCGTGATGCCCCGACCAGCGGTTTTCGATCAGAGGCTTTGCATTCCGTGCGATGAGGGGTTAACATCCGCAACCCTTAAAAACCGACGTCTTCAAGTGCTCTTTTGCCGCGAGGATGTTGACCCCGGTAATGAATGAAGGTAGCTCTGGATGCCAGCCGTCAAAGTAAAAGAGAACGAACCCTTCGACGTAGCTCTGCGTCGTTTCAAGCGCTCCTGCGAAAAAGCCGGTGTACTGGCTGAAGTTCGTAGCCGCGAATTTTACGAGAAGCCAACTTCTGAGCGTAAGCGCAAAGCAGCAGCCGCTGTTAAGCGTCACGCCAAGAAAGTTCAGCGCGAACAGCGCCGCGCCGTTCGTCTGTACTAATACACAGACGATCGTAGCAAGCTTCTGCCAAGCCCGGCTCTGAGCCGGGCTTATGGCATTTGCGTAAAACGCTTGATGCTTCACCGTCGAAGCCGCAGATGCGACCGAGACAAATCTGCTTCACCGCGTCAGACCTGGCTCTTTTGCCAGCGGTGCACGTCTTTTCTGACGAGCCTTTCAAGGCTACTGACGAGCACACCCACTGATTCCTCTCACGACGATCAGCCCAAGGCACCTGCTTGCGTGCAAGATAATGAGCTATCCGAGACCATTGACTGGTCGCAGCCGGATTCAGCGCAACATTTTCAAATAGTCGAATACTGATGAGCAGTAACGTCAGTGGATTTTCGGCAGATACACTTCCCGAAAGCGATAATGCAGGCGATACCGGTCGAGCCGTATATTTTGCGCGCCTCAAGCAATGACCCGCGCCCAGCTACCCTTCGCTTCGGTTCCTTTTCAGCGCAGATGACGAGAACGCCATGGCCGGGCTAATTCCCCAGAGCTTCATTGACGACCTTCTGAACCGCACCGACATCGTCGACGTGGTCAGCTCGCGCCTGCAACTGAAAAAGGCCGGCAAGAACCACACTGCCTGCTGCCCGTTCCACAAAGAGAAAACCCCCTCTTTCAGCGTGAGCCCCGACAAGCAGTTCTATTACTGCTTCGGCTGCGGCGCTGGCGGTAATGCCCTGGGTTTCATCATGGACCACGACAACCTGGACTTCCCCCAGGCTGTCGAGGAACTGGCCAAAGCCGCCGGCATGGAAATCCCCCGCGAAGAAAGCGGGCGCTCGCACAAGCCGCGCCAGCCAACCGACTCGCCGCTGTACCCGCTGCTCACGGCCGCCGCCGATTTCTACCGCCAGGCCTTGAAAAGCCACCCGGCGCGCAAGGCCGCGGTGGACTACCTGAAAGGTCGCGGGCTGACTGGTGAAATCGCCCGGGACTTCGGCCTCGGCTTTGCGCCACCTGGCTGGGACAACCTGTTCAAGCACTTGAGCAGCGATACCCTGCAACAAAAAGCCATGATCGATGCCGGCCTGCTGATCGAGAACGCCGAAACCGGCAAACGCTACGACCGTTTTCGCGATCGCGTGATGTTCCCGATCCGCGACAGTCGCGGGCGCATCATCGCCTTTGGTGGCCGGGTACTGGGCGACGACAAGCCCAAGTACCTCAACTCACCGGAAACCCCGGTCTTTCATAAAGGCCAGGAACTCTACGGCCTGTTCGAAGCACGCAAGAACAATCGCAACCTCGACGAAATCATCGTCGTCGAGGGCTACATGGACGTCATCGCCCTCGCCCAGCAAGGCTTGCGTAATGCCGTCGCGACCTTGGGCACCGCCACCAGCGAAGAGCACATGAAACGGCTGTTTCGCGTCGTGCCCAGCGTGCTGTTCTGCTTCGACGGCGACCAGGCCGGTCGCAACGCCGCCTGGCGAGCCCTGGAGGCCACGCTGTCGAGCCTGCAGGATGGCCGGCGCGCCCGCTTCCTGTTCCTGCCCGAAGGCGAAGACCCGGACACCCTGGTCCGCTCCGAAGGCACCGACGCCTTCCGCGCGCGCATCAACCAGCATGCGCAACCATTAGCCGATTATTTTTTCCAGCAACTGACGGAAGAAGCCGACCCGCGCTCACTCGAAGGCAAGGCCCACATGGCCACCTTGGCAGCACCGTTGATCGACAAAGTTCCGGGAGCCAACCTGCGCATCCTGATGCGCCAGCGCCTAAGCGAAATCACCGGCCTGAGCGGGGAAGCCGTCAGCCAGTTGGTGCAGAGCGCCCCGCAAGAAGCGCCGCCGGCCTACGATCCCGGCTTCGATTACGACGCGATGCCCGATTACAGCGACTATCATCAGCCGCAATCGCAGGAAATGTACGTACCGCAGCAGGAATGGACGCCGAAGAAGCCCGGCGCGGGCGGCAAGAAGTGGGACAAGAAGCCTTGGGACAAGAACGGCAAACGTGGCGGTGATCGCGACCAACCCCGTGCGCCCAGGGTGCCGGCGGCCGTTGAGCCTCCGACGCTCGCCGCGTTGCGCACGCTGCTCCACCACCCGCAACTGGCTGAGAAAGTCGAGGATGCCGGGCACTTTGCCGCCGAGGACCACACCAACACGCAACTGCTGGTGGCGCTGCTCGAAGCCGTACAGAAGAATCCCAAGCTAAACTCATTTCAGTTGATTGCGCGCTGGCACGGCACGGAGCAAGGACGCTTGCTCAAGGCGCTGGCGGAAAAGGAATGGCTGATTGACGGAGATAACCTTGAACAACAGTTTTTCGACACCATTACTAGCTTGTCAGCCCGCCAACGCGAGCGAAACCTGGAACAACTGCTCAGGAAAGCCCGTCAAAGCGAGCTGAGCACAGAAGAGAAAAATCAACTGCGCGACCTATTAAGTCGCAATGTTTCCGCATCAAACCCGACCTCAACTGGCGCGTGAGGTCATAGCTCAGGTATAATCCTCGGCTTGTTTTTTGCCCGCCAAGACCTTCAGTGGATAGGGTGTTATGTCCGGAAAAGCGCAACAGCAGTCTCGTATTATTGAGTTGATCAAACTGGGTCGTGAGCAGGGCTACCTGACTTACGCGGAGGTCAACGACCACCTGCCGGAGGATATTTCAGATCCGGAACAGGTGGAAGACATCATCCGCATGATCAACGACATGGGGATCAACGTATTCGAGGTTGCGCCAGATAAGGATTCCCTTATGCTGGCCGACGCCGATACCGACGAAGCCGCGGCCGAAGAGGCAGCTGCTGCGTTGGCAGCGGTCGAGACCGACATTGGTCGCACAACCGACCCGGTGCGCATGTACATGCGTGAAATGGGTACGGTCGAGCTCCTCACGCGTGAAGGCGAAATCGAAATCGCCAAGCGTATTGAAGAGGGCATCCGTGAAGTGATGAGCGCAATCGCGCACTTCCCTGGCACGGTTGATCATATTCTCTCCGAATACACTCGCGTCACCACCGAAGGTGGCCGCCTGTCCGACGTCCTGAGCGGTTATATCGACCCGGACGACGGTATTGCGCCGCCTGCAGCGGAGGTGCCACCGCCGATCGACACCAAGACCGCAAAAGCGGATGACGATTCCGACGACGATGACGCCGAAGCTTCCGATGACGAAGAAGAAGCCGAAAGCGGTCCGGATCCGATCATCGCCGCCCAGCGCTTTGGTGCTGTCGCCGATCAGATGGAAATCACCCGCAAGGCGCTGAAAAAGCACGGTCGCCACAACAAGCTGGCGATTGCCGAGCTGTTGGCCCTGGCCGACCTGTTCATGCCGATCAAACTGGTTCCGAAGCAATTCGAAGGCCTGGTCGAGCGTGTACGCAGTGCCCTGGATCGTTTGCGTCAGCAAGAGCGTGCGATCATGCAGCTCTGCGTTCGTGATGCGCGCATGCCGCGTGCCGACTTCCTGCGCCAGTTCCCGGGCAACGAAGTCGACGAAAGCTGGAGCGATGCACTGGCCAAGGGCAAAAGCAAATACGCTGAAGCCATCGGTCGCGTGCAGCCGGACATCATTCGTTGCCAGCAGAAGCTGACCGCGCTGGAAACCGAAACCGGTTTGACGATCGCCGAGATCAAGGACATCAACCGTCGCATGTCGATCGGTGAGGCCAAGGCCCGCCGCGCGAAGAAAGAGATGGTCGAAGCGAACTTGCGTCTGGTGATCTCCATCGCCAAGAAGTACACCAACCGTGGCTTGCAGTTCCTCGACCTGATCCAGGAAGGCAACATCGGCCTGATGAAAGCGGTAGACAAGTTCGAATACCGCCGCGGCTACAAATTCTCGACTTATGCCACCTGGTGGATCCGTCAGGCGATCACTCGCTCGATCGCCGACCAGGCTCGCACCATCCGTATTCCGGTGCACATGATCGAGACGATCAACAAGCTCAACCGCATTTCCCGCCAGATGTTGCAGGAAATGGGTCGCGAACCGACCCCGGAAGAGCTGGGCGAACGCATGGAAATGCCTGAGGACAAGATCCGCAAGGTATTGAAGATCGCTAAAGAGCCGATCTCCATGGAAACCCCGATCGGTGATGACGAAGACTCCCATCTGGGCGACTTCATCGAAGACTCGACCATGCAGTCGCCAATCGATGTCGCGACCGTTGAGAGCCTTAAGGAAGCGACGCGCGAAGTGCTGTCCGGCCTCACTGCCCGTGAAGCCAAGGTACTGCGCATGCGCTTCGGGATCGACATGAATACCGACCACACTCTGGAAGAGGTTGGTAAGCAGTTCGACGTGACCCGTGAACGGATTCGTCAGATCGAAGCCAAGGCGCTGCGCAAGCTGCGCCACCCGACGAGAAGCGAGCACCTGCGCTCCTTCCTCGACGAGTGATACCAGAACCCCCGGCCCAGGCCGGGGGTTTTGTTTTTGCAGATAAAATCCCCTGCACCACCCCACCCGCCGATTTGCCCGTCTACACTCGAAGCATTCCCCGAGCCATAACGAGACCGTTATGCCCAGACTGCCGACCGTGTTTTTTTTGCTGTCGCTAATGACCTGGACCGCAACGGCTGGCGCGCTGACTCTAACCGACGAAGAACGTAGCTGGCTTGCGGCCCACCCGGACCTGCGCCTGGGTGTAGATGCATCCTGGCCGCCTTTTGAGTTTCGCGACGACCAGGGGCGTTACCAGGGCCTTGCGGCAGACTATATCGACCGTATTCGCCAGCGACTGGCCATCAAGCTCACGCCTATCGAGCCCGTGAGCTGGACGGTCGTCCTGGACCAGGCCAAACAAGGCAAGCTGGACCTTTTGCCGGGCATCATGTCGACCCCGGAACGCCAGGCCTACCTGTCATTCACCCGTCCCTACCTGGACTTCCCGATCGTCATCCTGGCGCACGTCGGAGGCGCCCAGCCGCGCAAACTCAAAGACCTGTACGGGCTGAAAATCGCGGTAGTGGAAAACTACGCACCTCACGAGCTGCTGCGCACCCACAATCCCGATTTGAACCTGGTGGCGATGCCCAACGTCAGCTCCGCCCTGCAGGCGCTGGCCACCGACGAAGTAGACGCCGTGGTAGGCGATCTTGCCTCCAGTGTCTGGAGTTTGCGCCAGCTCAAGCTCGACGGGCTGTATGTCAGCGGCGAAACCCCCTACCGCTATCAGCTGGCCATGGGGGTACCAAAGGACAACAAAATTCTGGTCGGCATCCTGGATAAAGTCCTGGCCGACATGACCCCCGCTGAAATCAGTTCGATCCAGGAACACTGGGTCGGCAACGTCCTCGATCATCGAACGTTCTGGTCCGATCTGCTGATCTACGGCTTGCCCGGGCTACTGCTGCTGATCGCCGTGCTGGCGGCCGTGATCCGCGTCAACCGCCGCTTGAGCTCGGAAATTGCCCGCAGGGTCGACCTGGAGCAGGAACTGCGCAGTAGCGAGTACCATTACCGCGGGCTGGTAGAGAGCCTGTCGGCCATCGCCTGGGAAGCGCGCATGAGCGACTTCACCTACAGCTATGTGTCGCCCCACGCCGAAGACCTGCTCGGCTACCCCCTGTCCCATTGGCTGATCCCGGGCTTCTGGCGAAACATCATCCACCCCGCCGACCTCACCCGCGCGCAGAGCTTTTGCGACCACGAAGTGTTGGCCGGGCGAGACCATAGTCTCGATTACCGGGTCATCACCGCTGACGGGCGTTGCCTGTGGGTCCGCGATATCGTCAGCCTGATCGAACACGGTCATGAGCCGGTGATGCGCGGCTTGATGATCGATATCAGCGAAACCAAACGCACCGAAGAAGCACTGCGCCTGTCAGAACAGAAGTTTGCCTCGGTGTTCCAGCAGTGCCCGGACATCCTGGTGATCGCACGCTTGAGCGACGGCTGCCTGCTGGAGGTCAACGAGGCGTTCGAAGAGCAGATCGGCTTAAGGGCTGAGGACGTCATCGGCCAGACCGCCACCGAACTGAACATCTGGGGCATCCCGGGCGTCGGGCCAGGGCTGCTACAGCGCTTGCAGGCCGGCAGCATCCGCAACCTGGAGATGCCCTTTCGCCGCAGCAATGGCCAGGTGTTCACCGGCCTGATCTCTGCCGAGCCCTTTGACCTCGATACAACCCCGGCGCTGGTGGTCGTGGTACGGGATATCACCCAGCTCAAGGAAACCCAGCAACAACTGCAAACCTCCGAAGAAAAGTTCGCCAAGGCCTTCCACGCCTCCCCCGACGGCTTGCTGCTGTCGCGCCAGAGCGATGGCCTGCTGCTGGAGGTCAACGACGGGTTCAGCCGCATTACCGGTTTCAACAGCGCGATGTCGGTGGATCGCTCGGCCCTGGACCTGGGGATCTGGGTCAACCTCAACGAGCGCAAACAAATGCTCGACCTGTTGCACCGGGACGGGTTCGTCCGCGATTTCAGTTGCCATATCCGCCGCAGCGACGGGCAGATCCGCCTCTGCGAGGTCTCCAGCCGTCCGCTGCCGATCGGTGACGACGACTGCATGCTGACCATCGCCCGGGATATCACCGAACGCCACCTGATGCAGGAAAAACTGCAACAGGCGGCGACGGTATTCGAGAGCACCGCAGAAGGCGTGTTGATCACCGATACCCAGCAACACATCAGCGCGGTCAACCGCGCCTTCACCGAAATCACCGGCTACAGCGAAAGCGAAGCACTGGGACACACCCCGCGCCTGCTCGCCTCGGGCCTGCATGACAGTGCGTTCTACGCCGCCATGTGGCATCAACTGACCGACGAAGGTCATTGGCAAGGCGAGATTTCCAACCGACGCAAGAATGGCGAACTCTATCCGAGCTGGCTGACCATCAGCGCCGTGCGCAATCGTGACAACTTCATCACCCACTTCGTGGCCGTATTCGCCGACATCTCCAGCCTCAAACACGCCCAGGCCAAACTCGACTACCAGGCTCACCACGACCCGCTGACCGGCCTGCCAAACCGCACGCTGTTCGAAAGCCGCCTGCTCAACGCGCTCAATCACCAGAAAGAAAACGGCGGCCAGGGTGCAGTGCTCTTCCTCGATCTGGACCGTTTCAAGCACATCAACGACAGCCTCGGTCACCCGGTCGGCGATCTATTGCTCAAGGGCATTGCCGTGCGCCTCAAGGACCAACTGCGAGACATCGACACCGTCGCGCGCCTGGGCGGCGACGAATTCATCATCCTGCTCCCCGGCCTGCAACAAGCCAGCGACGCCGACAACATCGCCACCAAGCTGCTCAATTGTTTTACCGCGCCATTCCAGGCCGGCGAGCATGAGTTTTTCATCAGTTCCAGCATCGGTACCAGCCTCTACCCCAAGGACGGCTGCGATGTAGCCACGCTGATCAAAAACGCTGATGCAGCGATGTACCGTTCCAAAGCCAAAGGCCGCAACCGCGTCGAAAGCTACACCTGCGACCTCACCGCCCAAGCCAGCGAGCGCGTGGCGCTGGAGCACGAACTGCGACGCGCCATCGAACGCAATGAACTGCACCTGTGCTACCAACCGAAGATCAGCCTCGACGACTATCGCCTGGTGGGTGCCGAAGCGTTGATTCGCTGGCGTCATCCGACCTTTGGCGACGTACCGCCCGAACACTTCATCTCCCTTGCCGAAGAAAACGGCATGATCCTGCAGATCGGCGACTGGGTGCTCGAGACCGCCTGCCGGCAGATGTTTGAATGGAACCAGATGTACGAAGGCCTCGGCCCACTGTCGGTCAACCTCGCCGGTGCCCAACTGCGCCAACCGAACCTCTTGGGGCGAATCGAGCAACTGCTCAAGGACAACCGCCTCCAACCCGGTTACCTGCAACTGGAAATCACCGAAAACTTCATCATGAGCCAGGCCGAAGAAGCGCTTGCCGTCCTGCACCAACTCAAGCATCTGGGCGTGCAACTGGCGATCGACGACTTCGGGACCGGGTACTCCTCGCTCAGTTACCTCAAGCGCCTGCCGCTGGACATCCTCAAGATCGACCAATCCTTCGTCCGCGGCCTGCCGGACGACCCCCACGACGCCGCCATCGTGCGCGCCATCATCGCGCTCGGCCGCAGCATGCAATTCACGGTTATCGCCGAGGGCGTCGAAACGCAGGCGCAGCAGCAATTCCTGGCCGCCGAAGGCTGTGAACAGATCCAGGGCTACATCGTCAGCCTGCCCCTGCCCCCCGACGAATTCGCCGCGACGTTTCTTCGTACAGCAGTAATGGATTTTTCGGATAGCACTGCCGCGAAACCGTCGCTATAATCCCCGACCAATGGGGCCTATAGCTCAGTTGGTTAGAGCAGAGGACTCATAATCCTTTGGTCCACGGTTCAAGTCCGTGTGGGCCCACCATATGAATCAACAACTTAGGTCAACCATTGCGGTTGACCTTTTTTGTACTGATGCCTTTGTACTGCCACATTAACCACCGTGGTACTCCCCATCACCGCCGCGCCCATAAATTCAGCGAAGGGGCAGACCGGCAAGACCTCGATTGAAACCACTGGAGCTCCTATAAGCAGCTTCTTGCACCCCTTAAGCACTCAAGGGGCTGCTGCGAATGTGTCAACGTCCGAAGACACAAGGACCAAGAGCTGGCCGCTGGCGAAGCCATGGGACAATTCACCGTGATCGGCTACCTTTTGCGCTTTGATCCACCACAGCGGCACTACGTCTTGCAGTGTTCCTGCGGCAGTGAACCCGTGATTAAACTGCACAGAGATTTACGCAGGAGCAAATACCGATGGCCGTTATCGGCCTTGGACTGAGTGCCTGAGGGCTACCACTGGTCCTTCAGCCGATGTTGGTGATCACGGCTCCTGACGCCGGATCAGACAGGCGGAACTCGTTAATGCTCGACGTTCCAGCTGTTTCAAGGCGAAGCCGTACAGAGCCAGGTCGGCTTTGTTACGTTCTTCTATCACACGAATGTCGGAGGACGTCAGCGCCGTTTCAGTCTCGGATGTGGTAACGTTTTCGTGCGGGATGGGAGTGTCCCTCATTTCAGGGAAAACTGAGCGGAGCCAGGTTACGGATAAATCCGGCCTCTCGCACACATAGAACCATGGCATTTTCCGGATGCGAAGTTTGGCCAAGAGCATATCACCAAATCGGCGACGACCAATCCACCCTGATCCGGTTAGTTGACGGACGTGGAAGTTGTCAAGGTACAGACTGAGGTAAGGATTTCGGCTTCGTACAAACTCAGACAGACTCATTTGATGAGCAAGCGTTGGTCCGTTATCGGCTTGGCGAATCGCCTCTGGCAGCAATTCAAGCGGATATGAGCGCCAATAGTTGTACATCGAGACTATGCGCCTCACGGGGTGGCGGAAGTTGGTGACAAGAACATGATGTGGGAAATACTGCTTAACTTCGTACCCGAAGTGCCCAGCAACAAAGCGGTATCGACTATATGATGACCAATCTTCAGGGCGTCGTTCTGCAGGCGAATTGTCGAAATAAGGCGATACGTCGCCAGGGTCGAACTTTTGCCGTAGAGCGGCGGCCACCGAAGTACCGCCGGCCTTTGGATTGTGTAAGAAGAGTATCGGTACCATAGGTAGATCTACCTTGATTCGTTTTAACAGTTTTAGGAGCCGGTTGTCATTTCATACGTGCCGCTGCGGAAGTCACGCCGCCACCGCTTGGTGCAGGCTGTCAAAGTAGGCTGGGTTCGGCGGTTATGCCCTAGCCCGGCACTCACATCCCAAATATTACCAAAAATACAGCTAAAATCATTTGTATCCAGAGCCCATTGAGTTTGCCGGCCAGAAGGCTTGGCACGCACAAAAGCAAAGTTGAAGGCTACGACTACCGCTCACATGGAAAACCTCGAGTAATCGCCTCAACGCACCAAAAAAAACTTCCAGGATCCAAGCATCAAATATGCAGCTTGATACCTAAAACTTAACTTCACCTGATCAATAGTAACAATTCATTGACCATTTCTTGAACTGAGACGTGCTCTCTGAAAACGAAATCGGGATTTTCGGGCGCTTCATACGGGCTGTTGATCCCAGTCATGTTGGGAATTTGCCCGTTGCGTGCCTTTTTATAAAGCCCTTTGGGGTCGCGCTGTTCGCAAACGTCCAGCGGCGTATTGACATAGACCTCGACAAAATTCTCTGTGCCGATCAATTGCCTTGCCGTTTCGCGCTCCTGCCGGAACGGCGAAATAAAGGAGGTCATGACAATTAGCCCGGCATCCATCATTAGCTTGGCGACCTCGGCAATCCGCCGGATGTTTTCAATACGGTCGGCATCGGTAAAGCCGAGATCTTTGTTCAATCCTTGCCGTACGTTGTCACCGTCCAGGATGTAAGTACGCCGTCCTTGGGAGTGGAGCTGCAACTCAAGGGCGTTGGCGATTGTCGATTTTCCCGAACCCGAGAGCCCGGTAAACCAGATCACTTTGCCTCGGTGACCGTTAAGCGTTTCGCGCTCGGTTCGTGTAATTGAGAGTGCCTGACGGTGTACGTTTTGCGATCGTCGCAAGCTGTGGTGGATCATTCCGGCGGCAACGGTGGCATGGCTGTGCCGGTCGACGAGAATAAACCCGCCCAGGATTTTGGAGTTTTTGTAGTTGTCGAACACCAAGGGTTTAGTGGTAGCGATGTTGCACACGCAGATATCATTGAGTTGCAGATGCTTGATCGCCTCATGCGCCAGCGTATTGACATCAATTCTGTGTTTGAGGGTGGTTATCGAAGCCGTTGCCCATTGCGTGGCCAGCTTGATCTGGTAGCTACGGCCGGTGTGGCCAAATTCGTCCGACATCCACACCAGTGTGGCTTCAAACTGATCGGTGCTCTCAAGTGGACTGGTGGCCAGCGAAAGTACATCACCGCGCGAGATATCGATTTCTTTGTCCAGCCGGAGGGTGACCGGGGTTCCCGCCAGCGCCTCTGATGGTGAACCGTCGAGCGTAACGATTTCAATCACGCGAGCCGATTGCCCAGAGGCCGTTACACGCAGATCGTCACCGACTTGCAAGCGCCCCTGTGCGACGGTGCCACTAAAACCCCTGAAGTCCGAATCCGGGCGGTTGGCACATTGAACGGGAAAGACTGGTGCGCTGTTCTTGGCTTGGGAGACGACAATGGTTTCCAGGTAAGCCATCAGCGGCGGGCCGCTATACCAGGGGGTCCGCGCTGATCGGTGGGTGATGTTATCGCCGTTCAGTGCTGAGAGGGGGATGGCGCTGATCGTTACGAAACCCAAGGGGTTGGCAAATTTCTCGAACGCCTCCCTGATGCGGTTGAAGATGGCAGCATCAAAGTCCAGCAGATCCATTTTGTTGACCGCCAGCACCACGTGCTGGATGCCCATGAGGTACGCCAAATAGGCGTGCCGCCGAGTCTGAGTCAATAGACCTTTTTTCGCGTCAACGAGCAGTACGGCAACCTCGGCAGTGGAAGCGCCGGTCACCATATTGCAGGAATATTGCTCATGTCCCGGGGTGTCGGCGACGATGAACTTGCGCCGGGGGCTAGAAAAGAAACGATAGGCCACGTCAATAGTGATGCCTTGTTCTCGTTCGGCAGACTGCCCATCGACCAGCAAGGCAAAGTCGATCTCGTCGCCCTGAGTACCGTATTTTTTGGACTCCGTTTCAAGCGCGGCCATCGGGTCGTCAAATATTTGCTGCGACTCCCAGAGCAGGCGGCCGATCAAGGTACTTTTGCCATCGTCCACGCTGCCGCAGGTGATGAAGCGCAGCAGATCCTGATTTTGCTGTTGCGCTAGAAAAGCCTGTTGGGTGGTCGGGCCTGCGACGGGCTGTGGGTGAACGAAGGTCGTTTGTTTGCGTGAGTTCCGGCGTGCCATCAGAAGCAGCCCTCCTGATTCTTATTTTCCATGCTGGCGATAGCATCGGTGTCGATCTTGCGCCCCTGACGCTCAGAGACGCGGGCATTGAGGAGTCCCAGAATGATATCTTAAGCGTTTCAACCTCCGACTCCACAGCGCCGGTGAGCGAATAGCCGCCGAGCGTGCGAAAGCGTACCTTGAGGTCTTGCGCGACCTCGCCGGACAACAAGCGGCAACGGTCGTCTCTACCAGCATGATCATACACTGGTGTTTGACATGATCGACGTGAGTTATGCAGTGCCTGGGGCTTTGGCGAAGGCGCCTACTGAAAATACGCCCCGACTATTCGGGGCCTCCAATTCTAATAGAAGGAATGACCTGCACTGCCCGCAGCCGCTCTAACATCGGCCCGGTGTACACAACCTCATACGTATCCGCCGCCCGCCCCCACTGCTCCACGATAACCATGCCGTCAACCAAGACCGCTGCCAATTCGGCAATGATCCCCGACAGTTCTTCCACGATGTCTTGAGTCCGCTGCCATGCGCGATCCGTCAGCGTTTTAAGCTCAGCCGTGATGCGCTCGGATGAAGCCAGATCGGTGTCGGGGTAGAGGATATTGCGCAGCAGATGCTGCAGCTCCCTGATCTTTGCGTAATCCTGTTGCGCCCCTTGCTCGCCTTTGAGGATGGCTGTCGCTTTCGACTTGTCGACGCGTTGGCCGGCTGAATATTTCGAAGGCAGTGACTGCGCCATCGCGCCAGCCAGGAGGACCATCATCCGGGCCTCCAGATGTTGCTTCATGGCGTCTATTGACGAAATCGCCCGCACCAGGCTGATGGACGCCCCGCCTTGATGCCGCAAGTCCATGGTCACTGTCAGGCTCACGCTGCCCGTGGCAAAACCCAAGGCACGAGCCACGACGTAGTGGCCCATTTCGTGATGGGCAATCTCCCAGGCGTGATCCCGCACGGCAGGAGGTAATTTCTTCGTCATGACCTGTCCCCTCGCGTCACGGCCCCAATTGGGCATCCCTTTACGAATTGTCATACATCACAGACCCAATGCAGGTCCAGGGTCAATCATCAAAACCTGTATCGAACCACCGTTCGCCAGATGTTTTTCCACACCGAACGCTTATGTTTCTTCCAGTTGCGTTCCCACCATCCATCTTCATTCATGGCGAGCGCCTCGATGTCGCTGCCTGCCACCGCCGCTGCATGCTGGCGAAACAGCATGGGAAACACGCAATGTTGTTTGATCTGCCGTTTGAACAGGACATCGACCGGCTCTCCGGCAAAAGGTATTTCAGCCAGTACCCTGCAGCCTTCGCGGGAGATGATGTAGGCGTGCAGCGCCACCACGTTGCCACGGGCAATGAACGGGAACCAGGTCAGCCATGTGCGCCCCATGCTGTACCCCAGATGCAGCGCCTCAAACCTTTGACTGCGAATAAACCGGTTCACCCAGTACACCTGTACCGGATGCAACCTGTAGGGTTTGGCATCGTCCTCGAAGATCAACACCCGCTGCCAACCTTCGGCCAGGACTTTTCTGGCCAGTGCCTGATGCGACTCATAACAGCCTTGGATCGGGTCGCTGCAGCGCTGCGTAATGAAAAACTCGATCGGATTCGAAATGAGCGTGGCGACGGTGCTGCGCAATAGTTGCCGCCTGTCCTGGCGCTCACTCAGGGATATGCAGTACACGTGATCAACATCGAACGAGAGCCTTTCCATCCGCCCCTTGGCACTTCACAGACCTCTCCGCGGCCCCATGCCACGGAAAAATCAATGATCAACAAATGGGCCCCGCCCTGTATGTCAGACACGTCCTGAAATAGCGTTGCTTTTTTTCCCTCTAATCATCGCCCACGAAAAAGCCGCGACATTGCGCGGCTTTTTCGTATCTCTTTTTCGTACCTGGGACTCAACCCTTATTTAGGCAATGCGTAGGCAATCACATAATCGCCACGGTCCGTCGACTGACGTGCGCCGCCAACGGTGAGCAGGATGTACTGCTTGCCTGTTTTCGGCGAAACATAGGTCATCGGCCCGGACTGGCTGCCCACCGGCAACCGCGCCTTCCAGATTTCGTTGCCGTTGCCAGTATCGAAGGCACGCAGGTAGAAATCCTGGGTGCCGGCGAAGAACAGCAAGCCCGACTGAGTGGCAAGCGAGGCGCCGAGGGTCGGCATGCCGATCGGTATCGGCAGGTGCATGCGGATGCCCAGCGGGCCGGTGTCCTGTACGGTGCCGACCGGTACCTGCCACATCAGTTTGTGGGTTTTGAGGTCAATGGCGGACATGGTGCCGAACGGTGGTTTTTGGCACGGAATGCCGACCGCAGAAAGGAAACGCTCGCGCATGGCGCCGAACGGCGTGCCTTCCTGGGGTACCACGCCCATTTCGATGCCACTGGCCCCTGCTTTGATCTTGTCGCGCGGGATCATGTAGTTGGCCAGGCCCAGGCGCATGTCGTTGACGAACATGTAGTTGGTGTTCGGGTCGACCGAGACACTGCCCCAGTTCATCCCGCCCAGCGAGCCCGGGAATTGCAGGGCGCGGTCCATGCCTGGCGGGGTGTAGACGCCTTCATGACGCATGCCCTTGAACTGGATGCGGCACATCAACTGGTCAAACGGCGTGGCTCCCCACATGTCGGACTCGGTCAGGGTCTTGTTGCCGATTGACGGCATGTCCACCGAGAACGGCTGGGTTGGCGAGTAGCGCTCGCCAGGCACATGGCCCTGCGGCACTGGACGCTCTTCGACCCGAGCTATCGGCACACCGGTTTCGCGGTTGAGCAGGAAAATCTCGCCCTGCTTGGTCACTTGCGCCAAGGCAGGCTGGGTGCCGCCCTTGTCGTCCGGCACGTCATACAGCAACGGTTGTGCGGGCAGGTCGAAGTCCCACAGATCGTTGTGGGTGGTCTGGAAGTGCCAGCGTACCTGGCCGGTTTTCACGTCGATGGCAACGACGGACGAGTTCCACTTGTCATCCATGGCCGTACGCTGACCGCCGAAGAAGTCCGGTGTCGCGTTGCCGGTTGGCAGGTACACCAGACCAAGCTTGGCGTCGTAGGACATCGCCGACCAGACGTTCGGCGTACCCCGGGTGTAGGTCTCGCCGGCTGGTGGGCGCTTGGTGGTGTTCGGGTTACCCGGATCCCATGCCCACACCAGCTCGCCGCTGCGCACGTCGTAGGCGCGCACCACACCTGGCGGTTCGCCAGTGGAGTAGTTGTCGGCGACACGGCCACCGACGATCACCACGTCCCCTGCGACCAGCGGCGTCGAGGTCTGCTGGTAGTAACCGGGTTTGACTTCACCCATGTCGGTGGTCAGATCGACGGTACCCTGGTTGCCGAATTCTTCGCACGGCTTGCCGGTTTCGGCATTGATGGCGATCAGGCGGGCATCGCCGGTCGGCAGGAACAGACGTTTCGTACAAGCGCCTGGCTGCTCGGCTACAGGCGCCACGCTAGAATCGAAGTATCCCAGGCCACGGCAGCGCTGCCAGTTGGGCGCGGTGCCTTGCGGGTCGAACTTCCAGCGCTGGGCGCCAGTGTCGGCGTCCAGGGCAAAAACCTTGCCGTACGCGGTGCAGGTGTAGACCGTGTCACCGATCTGCAATGGGGTATTCTGGTCTTCGGCACCGGCGCCGGTGCTTTGCGGGATATCGCCGGTGCGGAAGGTCCAGGCCACCTGCAATTTGTCGATGTTGCCTTTGTTGATCTGGTCCAGCGCGGCAAAGCGGTTGCCGGCGGTGGTGTTGCCCCAGTGTGCCCAGTCTTTCTGTTCGGTACCCGGTACCACCGGCGTTACGACCGGCTCAGTGGTGGCCTTGACCACCGGGGTGGGTACGAACATGTAAGCCAGCGTCGTGACGACACCGACACCCAGCAGCCCGGCCAGGCCATAGGCGCCTCGCCCTGCGTTTGCACCGGAAGCGCGCACCAGCGTGGGATAAATCAAGGCGACGACCAGACCGATGACGGCAAACGTCAGTACCCGCGAAACCAGTGGCCAATATTCAAGACCGGCATCCCACACTGCCCAGATGGCCGTCAGAATCAGCGCCAGACCATACAACCACGCCCCCAGCGGCCTACGCCGGGCGATCATCAACCCCGAGACCAGCATCGCTAGGCCCATCAGCAGGAAATACCAGCTGCCGCCAAGCGTGATCAGATAACCGCCGCCGCCAGCCAGGCCAAGCCCGATCAGTGCAATCAGGACACCCAGCCCCGTCAGCAGCCATTTGCTGCCGGCGGCAGCCCCAGAAGTATTCATGTCGGAAATTTTCCCCATTTGTGACAAGGGCGGAATAATGTACTACCTAGTTACTTATGGCAATTTGTCGCAGGCAGAAATGTCATGAACGGTATTGAGGCTAGTCCCGATAACCGTCGCGAGCGCCGTGGGGAATGTGCCTGTAACATGCCTGGACATTGATCCATACCGCTGGAGACCGCCCTTGCCTGACACTCGCCCGCCCGTTCTCGACGAAATCGACCGTCAGTTGATTGCGGCCCTGCAGATCAACGCCCGCGAAAGCGTGGCCATGCTCGCCCGGCAACTGGGCATCGCCCGGACCACCGTCACCTCGCGTCTGGCGCGTCTGGAAAAGGCCAAGGTCATTACCGGTTATGGCGTAAGGCTCGGCCAGCGCGTGGTGGATGGCGGACTGCAGGCGTATGTGGGGATTACCGTGCAGCCGCGCTCCGGCAAGGAAGTGTTGCGGCGCCTGAGTGCGATGGGCCAGGTGCAGCAGCTATGTGCGGTGAGTGGCGAATTTGATTATGTGGCCTGGTTGCGCAGCGATTCGCCGGAGCAGCTGGACCAGCTGCTGGATCAGATTGGCAGTGTCGATGGTGTGGAGAAGACGACAACGTCGATCATCTTGAGCAGCAAGATTGATCGGGGGCAGCCGGTCTAAGCCCCCACACTTGACGATACGCAGCAATAGCTCGTCATATTGATAAATTAACTGGCAAAACGACGACACTTTGCGTCTTATTAACGTGTTCTACGCTCTCTAGAATGGCTGGCATCTTTTCCTATACTCAGATGCGCACTCCGCGTCGGGTCGCCAGCAAGGTCAGCCATGAACAAGAACAATCGCCATCCTGCAGACGGTAAAAAACCAGTCACCATTTTCGGTCCGGACTTTCCTTTCGCCTTCGACGACTGGATCGAACACCCGGCCGGCCTGGGCAGCATTCCCGAGCACCATCACGGTGCCGAAGTGGCGATTGTCGGTGCCGGTATCGCCGGGCTGGTAGCCGCTTACGAACTGATGAAGCTCGGCCTCAAGCCGGTGGTCTATGAGGCCTCGAAGCTGGGTGGTCGCCTGCGCTCCCAGGCGTTCAATGGCACCGACGGCATCGTCGCCGAGTTGGGCGGCATGCGTTTTCCGGTGTCGTCCACCGCGTTCTATCACTACGTCGACAAGCTGGGGCTCGAAACCAAACCTTTCCCCAACCCGCTGACGCCTGCCTCGGGCAGCACCGTGATCGACCTCGAAGGCAAGACCCATTACGCACAGAAACTGGCGGATCTTCCTGCACTGTTCCAGGAAGTGGCTGACGCCTGGGCCGACGCTCTGGAAGCCGGCTCGCAGTTCTCCGATATCCAACAGGCCATCCGCGACCGTGACGTCCCGCGCCTCAAGGAGCTGTGGAACACCCTCGTGCCGCTGTGGGACGACCGCACCTTCTACGATTTCGTTGCCACCTCCAAAGCCTTCGCCAAACTGTCGTTCCATCACCGCGAAGTGTTCGGCCAGGTCGGTTTCGGCACCGGTGGCTGGGACTCGGACTTCCCCAACTCGATGCTGGAAATCTTCCGCGTGGTGATGACCAACTGCGACGATCACCAGCACCTGGTGGTCGGTGGCGTGGAACAAGTGCCGCAGGGCATCTGGCGCCATGTCCCGGAACGCTGCGTGCACTGGCCGCAGGGCACCAGCCTCAAGTCGTTGCACAGCGGTGCGCCTCGTTCCGGCGTGAAGAAAATCGCCCACGCGCTGGACGGCCGCTTTGCGGTCACCGACAACAACGGCGATACTCGCGAATACGCGGCGGTGCTGACCACCTGCCAGAGCTGGCTGTTGACCACCCAGATCGAATGCGATGAAAGCCTGTTCTCGCAGAAGATGTGGATGGCCCTGGACCGCACCCGCTACATGCAGTCGTCGAAAACTTTCGTGATGGTCGACCGCCCGTTCTGGAAGGACAAAGATCCGGAAACAGGGCGCGACCTGATGAGCATGACCCTCACCGATCGCCTGACCCGCGGCACCTACCTGTTCGACAACGGCGACGACAAGCCGGGGGTGATTTGCCTGTCGTACTCGTGGATGAGCGACGCCTTGAAAATGCTCCCGCACCCGGTGGAAAAACGCGTGAAACTGGCGCTGGATGCGCTGAAGAAGATCTACCCGAAAGTCGACATCGCCGCGCGTATCATCGGCGATCCGATCACCGTGTCCTGGGAAGCCGACCCGCATTTCCTCGGCGCCTTCAAGGGTGCCCTGCCTGGCCACTACCGCTACAACCAGCGCATGTACGCGCACTTCATGCAGGACGACATGCCGGCCGAACAACGCGGGATTTTCATCGCTGGCGACGACGTTTCGTGGACGCCGGCCTGGGTCGAAGGCGCGGTGCAAACCTCGCTCAATGCGGTGTGGGGCATCATGAAACACTTCGGCGGTGCAACTCACGCCGAGAATCCGGGTCCAGGAGATGTGTTCAACGAGATCGGTCCGATCGCCCTGCCCGAGTAAGAGGAATCCGAAATGCGCGTAGCTCTTTACCAGTGTCCACCGTTGCCCCTGGATGTCGCCGGCAACCTTCAGCGCCTGCATCAGCTGGCACTGGAGGCAAAGGGCGCCGACTTGCTGGTAGTGCCGGAGATGTTCCTGACCGGCTACAACATCGGCGTCGATGCCGTCAGTGTGCTGGCGGAGGTGTACAACGGTGAGTCGGCGCAACAGATTGCGCGCATAGCCAAGACCACCGGGATCGCCATTTTGTATGGCTATCCCGAACGCACCGCGGACGGACAGATCTACAACGCCGTGCAACTGATCGACGCCAATGGCGAACGCCTGTGCAATTACCGCAAAACGCACCTGTTCGGTGACCTCGACCGCTCGATGTTCAGCGCCGGCCCCGACGACTTCCCCATCGTTGAACTCAACGGCTGGAAGCTCGGGTTCCTGATCTGCTATGACCTCGAGTTTCCGGAAAACGCCCGGCGCCTGGCTCTGGCCGGTGCCGAGCTGATACTGGCACCGACGGCCAACATGATCCCGTTCGATTTCATCGCGGACGTCACTGTCCGCGCCCGGGCTTACGAGAATCAGTGCTATGTGGCGTATGCCAACTATTGCGGGCACGAAGGCGATATCCACTACTGCGGCCAAAGCAGCATCGCCGCACCGGATGGCAGCCGCATCGCCCAGGCGGGACTCGATGAAGCGCTGATTGTCGGCGAGCTGGACCGCCAGTTGATGGTCGACTCCCGCGCCGCCAATCGCTACCTGATCGATCGCCGCCCCGAGCTTTACGGCGCGCTGAACAAGCGCTGAGCCACCGTTATCCGCTAGCATTGGCACTTCTCTGTTCTGGAAGTGCTCATGCCTGCGCTGAATCACCCTCGCCCCCACACTGAAACCCTGGCCAACGGCTTGCGGGTGACGCTGCGTCATGCCCCGGACTTGAAGCGCTGCGCGGCGGCGTTGCGGGTTGCCGCCGGCAGCCATGACGTGCCGTTGGCCTGGCCAGGTCTGGCGCACTTTCTGGAACACCTGCTGTTTCTCGGTACCGAGCGCTTTGCCGCCGCTCAAGGGCTGATGGCCTACGTCCAGCGTCACGGCGGTCAGGTGAATGCGCAAACCTGCGAGCGCACCACCGATTACTTTTTCGAGCTGCCACCCCAGGCGTTTGCCAAGGGTCTGGAGCGGCTGGCCGACATGCTCGCCCACCCACGCATGAATCTGGACGACCAGAACCGGGAACGGGAAGTGCTGCACGCAGAATTTATCGCCTGGTCGCAGGATGCCGCAGCGCAGCAGCAGGTGGCCTTGCTCGGCGGCCTTAGCGACGCTCATCCGTTGCGCGGTTTTCATGCGGGCAACCGCGACACCCTGTCGGTGCCGCAACCAGAATTCCAGCAGGCCTTGCAGGATTTCCATCAGCGCTATTACCAGACCGGACAAATGACCTTGAGCCTTGCCGGCCCCCAGAGCCTTGATGAATTGAGGCTGTTGGCCGAGGCATTTGGCAAGGTCATAACCAAGGGCGAGAAGGTCCCGCAACAACCTCCCACAGCGCTGATGGCCGGAGCGGACAACCGTTATCAACAGGCCAGCGAGCTTCGGTTGGACCTGCTGTTCGCCCTTGAAGCACTGCCCGACTCATCGCCCGAGGCGCTGGACTTCTTGTGCCATTGGCTGAACACGGCGAAAACCGGAGGGCTGTTGGCTGAACTGCGCAAACAGGGCCGGGCTGACAACCTCAAGGCACGCCCTCTGTATCAGTTCGCCGGTCAAGCCTTGCTGCGCATTGAGTTCACATTGCCTGCCAATGCAGTGGCAAACGGGATTGGCGAACAATTGCAGGACTGGCTGGGCTTTTTCTCCCGGCAAGACTGGCGCGGGTTGCGCGAGGAATACGCGGCACTGCGCCAGCGCCAGCAACAGGTCAGCAGTGCGCTGCAACAGGTCCGGCAGGACAGCGAAGAGCGCGAAGTGGGGTTATCCGAAGCCGGCGTTAGCGCCCTTAAGGCTGTCCTGGAAAAAATTGGCGCTGTGGATAACTTCAGCGGCACTTGGCAACTCCCCGCGCCCAATCCGTTTCTAAACACCGAAGCAGCGGCCCCCAACGCCGGTCTGATTCGCGGACAAACCAGCGCCCACCGGGGCCTGCGCACCTTTGCCCAGGACCGCTCACGCAGCCGTCGCGAACGTTCACCGATGCAATTTTGTCCGTCGTTGCCGGATAACGGCACGGAAGGCGCGGTGTACCTGCGCTGGCGCTTGGACGCGGCCCCCGGCGCCGGCCTTCAATCACGCCTGGAAAACAACCTGCAAGCGCTGCGCGAAGACGCAAGCCAGGCCGGTGTGGATTTTTCCTTCGGTGCATCGGGCAATCAATGGCTGTTGAAAATGACCGGCCTGCAAGCGCCGATGCCCACCATCCTCGAACACGCGCTGAACCTGCTGACCCAACCTGATGCCGCGTGCTCACAACAACCACTGGCCCGCCCGGCCTTGATGCCGATTCGACAGCTACTCATGGTGCTGCCCGATCACTGCCTTGAGCCGTCGGCCGAATCGGACAACCTGGCGCAACTGTGGTCGAGTGCTCACTGGACCGGCCTGGCGAGCGGTTTTTCTGCCCAGACTCAAGCGGCCATGGGGCTGGCGTTGAGCCGCGTGCCGGGTACTGCGGATACGCAACAGGCGCCACCGTCGGCAATCCATTCGCGACACCTGTGGAGCACCGTAGAGGCCGATTCCAGCGAGCATGCGCTGTTGTTGTTCTGCCCCACAGCCACCCAGGAACTGGCCGACGAAGCCGCCTGGCGCTTGCTCGCCCATGTCTGTCAGACGCCGTTCTATCAGCGCCTGAGGGTGGAGTTGCAACTGGGCTATGTGGTGTTCAGTGCCCTGCGACAGGTTCACGGGCAGACCGGGCTGCTGTTGGGTGTGCAATCGCCGAATGTTGCCGCAGCGGCAATCCTGCAGCACATCGAACAGTTCCTGAACGGCTTGCCGGCGCTGATCCAGTCCCTCGACGAAAACGCCTTCATCACCCAACGCCAAGCCTTGGTGGATCAGTTTTCCAGCGCCGCCCTGACCACCAGCCAAACCGCGGAACTGCTCTGGCAGGGCAAGTTGGTTGGCCGCCCGTCGGATTATCTGACGCAGTTGCCCCAGGCCATTCTCCTGACCGACCGTGCCGCGCTGCTGGCCGCGGTTCAGCGCTTGAACCGGGCCGAAGGGGGCTGGCGCTGCCTGGCGAACAGCCCTGCACCCGGCGCGCCCTGGCAAGCGACAAAATGATCATTACCCAGACTGTAAGGAGCTTTTTCAAAGTTTCACGGGCAATCCCTGTGAAATTTTGAGTAACATAGCAGCCTAACTATTTGGAACATCTCCCGCTGGAGGTGGACTATACCTATAGATAGCGCTGTCCAACCTTACCTGAAGGAGTTCAACTGATGGCCTGGACCAAACCGGCTTACACCGACCTGCGTATCGGCTTTGAAGTCACCATGTACTTCGCAAGCCGCTGATTTCTGCCCTGGGCAGGAATGCAGCACAACGCCTCGGTTATCCGAGGCGTTTTATTTTCAGCGTTGAAATGATGGAGCGTCCATGTTTGTCCAGATCCTAGGTTCCGCCGCCGGCGGTGGTTTTCCCCAGTGGAACTGTAATTGCGAGAACTGCGCAGGTTTTCGCAATGGCAGCCTGCGGGCCAAGGCGCGCACCCAGTCGTCCATCGCGATTTCCGATAACGGCGTGAATTGGGTGTTGTGCAACACCTCCCCGGACATCCGTGCCCAGCTCCAGAGTTTCGCACCCATGCAACCGGGACGCGCACTGCGCGACACCGGGATCGGCGCGATCATCCTGATGGACAGCCAGATCGACCACACCACCGGCCTGCTCATGCTGCGTGAAGGTTGCCCGCACCAGGTCTGGTGCACCGACATGGTCCATGAGGATTTGAGCACCGGGTTCCCGCTGTTCAACATGCTGACCCACTGGAACGGCGGCCTGAACTGGAACCGCATCGAACTCGACCAGAGCTTCAGCA
>NZ_AKJF01000122.1 GCF_000282475.1 Pseudomonas sp. GM78 | reverse complement strand
TACCGCAGCAATGGATATGTACTCAGTCAACAAACAATAGGTCGGCTGTCAGGCCGCCTTCGCGAGCAGGCTCGCTCCCACAGTTGATCGTCTACATCCGCAAGAGACTGGTCGGCAATCGCAGCGGTACGGCGATCTCCTAGTAAGGCCGTTTCGCCGGCCCGGACTTGTTCAACACCGTACCAATCAGATTCGCCCTGCCCAGATGATGCAGACTCTCCTCGATCTCCTTCTTGGTGTTCATCCCATTGGCAACCACCAGCAGCACGCAGTCGAACTTGGGCAGCACGGTAATCACATCGTCCGAACTCAACACCGGCGGCAAGTCAAAGATCACGACACGAGAGTTGTAGCGTTCACGCAGATCAACGATCAAATCGCTCACCGCCGGCGAGGACAACACCTCGGTGGAAAGCGGAATCGGCTCGCGCGTCGGCAGCACCACAAAACGCGGCAAGGTCGGGTTGACCAACACCTCCTGCAGCTCTGCTTCGTTGCTCAGAAATTCATTGAGCGATTTTTCCATCGGCAGCCCCAGGTAGCTACCCACCTTGGGGCAACGCAAATCGAAATCCACCAGCAGCGCCGTCTTGGTCGTGTGATGCGCGATACTCATTGCCAGGTTGATCGCCAACACCGACTTGCCCGCCTCCGGTGTCGGCGAGGTAATGGCCAGTGTGCGCCAGCCATTTTCCTCCATGGCCTTGAGGACCTGGGTACGCAGCAGATCGAACGCCCAGCCCATGTTCGAATTCTTGTTGTAGGCGACAATGCGATGGCGTTCCAGATGCTCTGCCCGCAACGGTACGACCTTGGTTTGCACGTAGCTGAGTGCATTGAGCGGTGCAGGCTGTCCAGATGAAGAGAGCACCAGGCCTGACGAAGGCAATTGTTCGCCTTTACCCAGAGGTGGCTTAATAATTTCCATCGCAATATTCCTTATTCAAACCGCGCCAGAGCCTTGAACATCAGCAAATCCAGTGGCATGTAGAAGAAGTGCAGGAGCACCAGGGAAACCACGATCATCAAGATGCCACAGAGCACCAGTATCGTTCGCCACTGTTTGCGACGAGCCAGTTCCGCCTGGGTATGAATGTAGGGGATGGCCACCAGTACGCGCCTGCCCAGCACACTGGTCAGCGCGTCGACACCACGTACCCGCTGGCTCAGCATCTCGAGCAGCATCACCAGTGCACCCGCCCCTACCGGCGCGAGGACAAAGCCCAGGGCCACGACTTTCTTGCGGTTCGGCCGCACCGGTTTTTCCGGCATCAACGGCGCTTCGAGCAGCACGAAACGCTCGGCTTTGTTTTCCTGCTCCAGGCTTTCGGTAATTTTCGCACTCATCTCCTTGGTGCGGATTTCCTCATACTTCTTGCGTGCGTTTTCATGGTCACGCATCAGTGTGACCAAGCCGCGTTCCACTTGCGGCGCCTCGAGAATCTGGCTCTCCAGGGTCGCGATCTTGTCGAGCAATTGCTGCTTCTGCGCGGCCAGCGATCTCATGCGCTGCTCCGAGGCGGCAATGCGCGCCTGGACCCTGGCAACCTCCATGCTGACCGGCGTGGTGGAACTGCCACGGCCTTGACTGGCCTGCATGGCGGCAATCTTGCGCTTGATGGCCCGCACATCAGGGTGGGCTTCCTTATAGATCGTCAGCAGCCGGGCATACTCGGCCTTGAGGCTCGGTAGATCCTGCACCGGTTCAACGACCGCGCCCGCCGTGCCCGGCTTGGTCGACAGGCCGGCATTGGCCGCCGACAGTTCCAGGTCCTGGAAGCGCAACTCTTCGTTGGCCGCCTTGTAGTCACGGTCGATATCCTTGAGTTCGAGTTCAGAGCGCGACAACATGTTCATGCGCAGCTCCTGATGCTCGGGCAGCGCGTTGCCATGGGCCTGCTTGAAGTCCGCCAGCTTGTTCTCCAGCACTTCCAGCTCGGTGCGCAGCTTGTTCGCTTCCTGGGTCAGGAACTCGGTGGTTTCACTGGCGCGCTCGGTGCGCTGCTTGATGTTCTCATTGAGGAACAGCGTCACCAGTTCGTTGGCCACTTCGTTCGCGACTTGCGGCTCCCTGTGCTCGAAGGCAAGGCGGAAGGCAATCGTCACCTCGCCTCGCCCCTTGACCGCCGCACTGACCAGGGCGACCGAAATCGCAGCGCGCATCTCTTCGATCTTCTCGGTCAGGGTCAGCCGCCGGCTTCCCGTTTCGAAAAGATTGTACTTGTTGATGATTGCCTCCAAATGCTCGCGGGTCATCACGCGCTGGCGAATGACCTCGATGCGCTCGTCGGCAAAGGTATTGTTGTTCCCCGCCACCAGGTCCGGCGAAATCTGTTGAGACTCGACCAGGATAGTTCCGGACGACTGATAGATCGGTGGCATGGAGGTCGCCACCAACACAGTCGCCCCGATTATCACGGCCACTGTCACAATCAACAGCCAGGCCCGGTGTTTGATTACTGCAATGTAGTCGTTGACCGACATTTCGTATTCAGAGGACATAAATACCACGCTGCTGAAGGTCAGAAGTCGGGGTGACTATAGATCAAGGTCATCCCTATGATGTTGGCATCGGCATCTGGCAAGCCATCTCGCTCGCGCTCTTTGTAGGTGAAGGATAGGCGTGCAAGCCAAAAAGGCGAGAGTTCGCGACTGACATAGGCGCCGTATGTGCGAAAGGTACTGGGCGCGTCCCCTTTGGTTTTTTGCCAGGAGCCATCAACACCGAGACGACTGGTCTCGTCGAGCAGATAACTCCAGTTACCCCGCAGCTCATCGGATTCGATCAGGCCATTCTCCCCGTTGGCGATCGTGCTGCGACTGGCTTCGACACTGGACTCGACACGCTCACCGGTATAACGCAGGTTCGCGCCACCCTGGCCGGTGGGGCCACTGCCGCTGTCGGAAACCTTGTTCACGCCGCCGTACACCGACCCCGTAAACTGCTCGGAGATCTGGAAGTTCACACCGGCCACTGGGGTGTAACTGTTGGATGAACCAAGGGTGGTCTCGTCCTTGGGCTCATAGCGCGTCGCTTCGAAACGGGTGAACAGTTCGACCCGCTCATTCCATTGATAAAGCCAGCTGAAACGGTTGGTCAGCTCATCGTAGTTGGTCAGCGAGGCGGTGTCGTATTCGACATGGGTGAGGTCGATTTCGTTGACCAGGGTGCTGCGCTCGGTCACCGCGCTTCGCCAGTTGCCGCCGATGCTCGAGAGCTTTTGCGTGCCATCGGTTGAGTCTGTTACACCGGTCTGCTGGACTTCAGTGGAAAGCGTCGAACTCTCGATGTATCTCGCCGTGAGTCCATAGCTACCCTTTTCGGTCTCACGCTGCCAGCCAAACGACAGCCGCGGATCTTCTCGATCGGACACGACGTCTTTATCGGACGAACGCTCGAGATTGACACCGAGGCCAAACTTCCACTGATCCCGATCAAAATTACCCACCAGCGTGTAATCGGGGGCAATGATCGTTCGCGTGATCGCCTTCTCGTCAGTCGTCAAGAGCAATGGATTGCTGTCGTGCTCGACGGTCATGGGCAGTGCAACTGCCGACTGCCAGCTGCCGGCGTAGGTCATGCCGGAACATGGCAAAGTCAATATTGCCATCACCACTCCGGTTGTTTGCAATGAACGCAAGTTAATCCTTAATGCATCGCGCAATGTCAGGGTACGACCAGCGTATCGCCGGCCTGAAGTTGAAAGTTAGTGGACATGTCATGCCCGGCAATCAGATCGCCGTAGTTGACGGGCAGTACTTTCTGGGTTTTCCCTTCGCGCCGCAAGAGCTTGATATCGTCCTTGTCCGCGAACTTGTCCAAACCGCCGGCCTCGCTCAAGGCTTGCAGTACATCGGTCTCACCGGTCATCTGTACCCTGCCAGGCTTGAGTACCTTGCCCTGGACATAGACGACATTACCCCTGGCCTCCGTGACGACAACGCTCACCTTCGGCTCGGGATAGAATTCATCGTAGGCCTTGGTGATGACCTTTTCGGCTTTAGCCGTATCCAGCCCCTTGACCTGGACTCGCCCCGCCAGCTTCAAGGTAATGTAGCCATCAGGCAGAACCGGGACGACCTCTCTGTTCTCCCGTGGCTCGCCCCAAACGGACACTTCGACAATATCTCCCGCGTTCAGAAGATAGGCATTTTCTTCGGCGGCGCCGGCCATGCTGGGCATGATAGCCAGCGCACACAGTGCAGGTAACATTAAACGCAGCATCTGGATTCCTCCGCCTGGTTAGCACATCTAATGAGGATCAACCGTTACTATCAGCGTCCTCTTTAAACCTGTAACACCCACAACAAAAAACTGTCTCGCAAAACTGTCATCTAGATCTTGCGCCGGTTGGCGACAACGATGAAACCTAACAGTGCGGAAGAGAATAACCATACAACCGCAGAGACCGGGACTGCATTGGGTTGAGTGACGTGGAACGCCGATTCGCCAGTCATTCCCTTGTCATGTACCGGATCAATCACGAACTGCTGCGTGGCAACTTCCGTCATTAAACCGTCGCACGCTGAAGTATTGACGTAAGCATTCGCTGCCGACTCGGAACCATTATCAGTGCTGGTAAGTTTGACACTTTTGGTGTCTGGCGAAGAGCCACCATGGTCTTTACCAAGACTTTCCGTCGCGGCAAGGGCACCCTCGGTCGAAGCTGCGGCGGCTTGAGCCCGTGCACCCTCGCAAGCGCTACTTATGCGACTAATTTCATAGGGCAAATTGGCTGCTTGCGCAGTGGCAACGGCTACTCCATTCAGAGTCGCAAATAACACAATCAACTTAATGAAAACTGTCGTCCGCATATAACCGCCTCCCTGCGCTGAGGGTTTGGATTGAGTCGGTTGAAAAAATCTGAATCAGGCTAAATGGAGCCTATAAGCAGATAGCCAGTACGTCAATAGCACGTCACAATAATAAATAGAAATATAAAACGCCGTCGGATAACGTCAAAAAAACGCCGTAAGCAGCCTAAGTGACGCGTCAGAGACAGCAAGTGTTTATGCGTGCAGTGGCCTCTCATAAAAAGACTGTCAAACCAGCCATCGCACAAACAAAACAATGCAATGACAATGCCGCCTAGCGTTGCGTTGATCGCCTCGCATCGGGTAACTGGCCGTCGCCCGCAGGGTCAGTGAACAGCTCTGGGCAAGCAATATCCGGGCGGGAAATCAGGTGCGAGCTTGGTGCGCCAGCGCACGCTTTTCTGGCGCCTTCGCGCTAAAACAGGCGCGCGCCTGCCGTCATATACAGCTGGCGGTACGCATCCACCAGTTGCTCAAGGGTAAAGGCGCGATTTCGCCCGCTGGGGTTGGGAAGCACCCAGACCGCGGCATCGCCGAAGGTTTTCGGCTGCGGCCCCCAGGCAATGTCGCGCTGGGCGGACAAGGCGCAGTAAGCAGCCTTGCCGAGAAACGCCACGAAGCGTGGCGCAAAACCGGCGATCTTCTGTTCGAAAGCCACCGCAGCCGCGGCAAACTCGTGTGCCGACAATTGATCGGCACGTGCCGTCGGCCGCTGGACCACGGCCGTCAAACCACAGCCATAGTGCAGAATCATCCGGTCGTGCTCCGGCTGCAGTTGTTGTGACGTAAAACCGGCGAGGTGCAACGTGCGCCAGAAACGATTGCCCCGACCGGCAAAATGATGACCCTGGGCCGCGGCCGCCAAACCTGGGTTGATGCCACAAAAAACCACGTCCAGTTGTGGCGCCAGTATATCGTCGAGCCCCTCACCCACCGCAGATCACACCGACCGCGTTGCGGGCGAGCGCCGTCAGTTCCTCACGGGATTTGCCGGCCCGCGCACGGATCGAAATGCTGTGCAGCAACGATGAAGCGAGTACGGCCAGCGCCTCTGCATCAACATCCTCTTTCAACTCGCCGGATGTAATGGCGGTTCGCAGGCGCGCCTCCAGATCGGCATCCAGCCTGCTCAGGCGATCCCCCAGCACCTCGCGGATCTGCGGATCCTCGACAGCCTCAGTGGTCGCCGTGCCAATCGCGAAACAGCCACGTGGCTGGCCGTCGCCGGAGAAGTAGATCGACAGCTGTCCCTCATAGAAACGCATCAGCGCCTGGCGCAATGTCAGCTGGCTGTCGTTCAGCGCGGCCTGCATGTCGGCGGCGGCAAACTCCCAGTACTGCTCGAGCGCCTTGATGTACAGGGAATGTTTGTCACCGAAAGCCGCATAGAGGCTGGGGCGATTCATTCCGGCCGCCGTGGCGATGCTGTCCAGGGAGGCGCCGGAATAGCCGGTGCTCCAGAACACACCAAGCGCTTGTTGCAGCGCAGTCTGCGGGTCATACGCACGGGGCCGGCCGCGGCCTTTGCCCTCTGTCACTTTATTTTGTGCCATACCGTACAAATTCCTTGCAGGAAGGTGGATGAGGGGATATTTTTACACCATCGCACAAAAATAAGGAACCACAAATTCCTTGATCCATGTTTGCTCAAGCGCAGCTCGAACCGGGTGTTGCAGCGACGAAACAGAGGCGCCGGAGTGATCCTCCCAAGCGCCTGCGGGATTGTTTTTCCACAACATTCATTGACGTCGGTGCCAGGCGATTACTCCAGGCCCGCCTTCCCGGTCAAAGGTGCACTCGATCATGACGCAATCAATCGACATCACGGCTTCGCAGGCCCATGAGGCCCAATCACCGATCAAAAAAAACCTCAAGGAGAAGCTGCGGCCCTGGCTCATGGTGGGCCTGCCTGCCCTCTTCGCCGCCGTTGGCTATGCGCACTACGTGGCGGGCGAACCCTTCGTCACCACCGATAACGCCTACGCCCGAGTGGCCAAGGCTTCGGTCAACGCACGGATTTCCGGGCAGGTGGTGGACATCGCTGTCGCGGACAATCAAAAGGTCAGCAAGGGCCAGGTGCTGTTTCGCCTCGACCCCAAGCCATTGCAGATCGCGATCGATCGTGCGCAAGCGCAACTGAGCGTCGCGCGGCTGCGCATCGATGGGCTCAAGGCCAGCTACCGTCAGCAGCAGGCCGAACTGCAATCGGCCAAAGAGTCGGCGGATTTCGACCAGAAGGAATTTGCCCGCAAGAAAGCGCTGGTCGCGACCGAGTTCGTCTCCCGGGCCATTTATGAGCGCGCGGAAACCGACCTGAAGATCGCGCGGCAACGCATCGCCTCGATCGAACAACAGATCGCCAGCACCATCGTCGCCTTGAACGGCAACCCCAACATCGAGGCCGACACTCACCCCTCGGTGCGTGAAGCCAAGGCGCAGCTCGATGAAGCGCAGCTGTACCTTTCCTACGCCACCGTCCATGCGCCGGCCGACGGCATTGTCGCCAAGGTCGACGACCTTCAGGTGGGCAACTATCTCAACAGCGGCGCGCCAGCCTTCGCGTTGATCAGCGACCATGAGATCTGGGTCGAGGCCAACTTCCGGGAAACCCAGGTCACGCACATGCGTGCGGGCCAGGCAGCGAGCATCGGCATCGACACCTACCCGGGGCGCGTGTTCAAGGCCCACATAACCAGCATGAGCCCCGGCGCCGGGTCGGACTTCGCCCTGCTGCCCCCGGAAAACGCCACCGGCAACTGGGTCAAGGTGGTCCAGCGGGTACCGGTTCGCCTCGAACTGGATGACGCGGACCCTGCCCTGCCGCTGTTTTCCGGCACCAGCGCCACGGTCAAGGTCGATACCGGGCATCGCACGCCATGGTGGCACCCGCTCAAGTCGCTGTTGACCGCAGGTAACTTCTGATGAACGCCCATGCACAAACATCTCCAGAGGGAGGCGGTGCGCGCTCGCTCAGGCTGGCGGTGCTGCTCGCCACTTACATGCAGTCGGCCAATCTGCCACTGCCCAATGCGGTACTGCGGCTGATTCAAGGCAGCCTGTCGATGACCGACGACCAGGCCGGCTGGATCTTCACGGCGTACCTCGCGGCGAGCGCCATCACCCTGCCGATCGCCCAGTGGCTTGCCGGGCGTTTTGGCCTGAAGCGGGTCTATCAGGCTGCGCTGGCCTTCTTCGTCCTCGGCTTGCTGCTGGCGACGGTGGCCACGACGCCGCTGCAATTCATCGGCGCGCGGATCATCCAGGGCCTGGCCAGTGGCGTGCTGGCGCCCCTGTCGATGGCGATTGCCTTGGAAACGCTGGCACCGCAGAAGCGCATGAAATTCGGCGCGACCTGGACCGCCATCGTGCTCCTGGGCATCGTCAGCGGCCCAAGCATCGGTGGCTGGATCGCCGAGCATTTCGACTGGCGCCCGATCTTCTACATCAGCCTTCCGTTGTCGGCGTACATCTTCCTGGTCGTGGCCCTGTTGCTGGCCGAGAAAAAAGCCGACAAGGCGCAGTCCTTCGACTTCTTCGGCTTCGGCAGTTTCACCTTGGGCCTGATCAGCCTGCAGATGCTGCTCGACCGCGGTGAACGCCTGGACTGGTTCGACTCGGCGGAAATCTGGATCGAGGCAGTGGCCTGTGGGCTGGGGTTGTACGTGTTCATGGTGCACCTGTTGACCCGCAAGACGCACTTTCTCAACAAGCGCCTGTTCCGCGATCGCAATTTCGTGCTGTCGACCCTGATCTTTTTCGCCGTGGGTTTCGTGCTGCTGTCGACCATGGCGCTGACCTCGCCGATGCTCGATGAAATTCTCGGCTATCCGCCCGACACCACCGGTGCGCTAACCATCCCGCGCGGCATCGGGCTGGTGGGTGCGTTTGTGCTGATGGGGCGGCTGCCCGAGCGTTTCGATCGCCGGCTGTTCGTGGCGGCCGGTGTGGCCCTGGTGATCTATGCCAATGCCCTGATGCTGGATTTTTCGCCTTTGATGGACTGGTCGCCGGTGGCGGTGGCCGGCGCCATCCAGGGGATCGGCATCGGCATGTTGATGCCGGCACTGACCAAGGTGGCGTTCAGCACCCTCGACCCCGCGCTGCGTGCGGAGGGTACCGGCCTGTTCAATCTTTCGCGTGTCTACGGCAGCACCCTGGGCGTGGCGATCGTGCAGATTTTCTTCTTCAACAATACCCAGGCGATGCACCTGGCGCTGGCCGCCAATGTGACGCCCTATCGCGCCGCCGCCCATTTCGGCACAGCGTCATTGCCCTTGCCGGCACTGGAAGGGCTTAACCACCTGATCACCCACCAGGCCGCGTTCATCGCCGTCGTTGACCAGTTCAAGATCCTGCTGGTGGCGATGCTGGTGGTGAGCCCGCTGGTGGTCTTTCTTCGCAAGCCGATACCGGCCAACTAGTTTTCGTGGAGTCTGCGTTATGAAATCCAGTCATCTGTTCCCAACGAAAATCTCGGCATTGGCGGCGCTGGTCTTGCTCTCTGCCTGCACCGTCGGCCCTGACTTCAAGACCCCGCCGGCGAGCCCGTCGCAACACTATGATCAACAGGCCGAGCAGCGTCTGGGCCAGGGTGGTTCGCAGCGCATTGCCCTGGGCAGCAAAGTCCGTGGCCAATGGTGGTCGGCCTTTGGCTCGCCCAAGCTCGATCAGCTGGTACGCCGCGCCATCGACGGCAACCTGGAGCTGGTCGCCGCCGACGCCACGATCCGCCAGGCGGCGCAATCGGTGGCCGCGGCGCAAGGTGCGCTGTACCCGCAGGTCGACTTCGGCGCGACTGCGGGTCGCCAACGGCTGCACAACACCAAGGAGCCGTCGGTCACCAACTTCTATGCGATCGGGCCACGGGTCGGTTTCGATCTGGATGTCTTCGGTGGCAACAACCGGCTGGTCGAGCAGGAGCAAGCCTTTACCGACCTGCAAAAACATCGTTATGAAGCGGCGTACCTGACCCTGACCGGCGAGGTCGCCAGCCAGGCCTTGCTGGTGGCCTCTGCCAATGCGCAGATGCAGGCCGTGGAGACCTTGCTCGCCAACGACGCCCGCAACCTCGAACTGGTACGCGCGGCCCATGCCAGCGGCACCACCACGCAAATCGATGTGTCGCTGGCCGAAACCCGGCTTGCCCAGGACCGCACGCTGCTGCCACCCCTGGCCCAGCAACGGGATGCGGCGCGCCATGCGCTGTCGATCCTGACGGGCAAAGGCCCGGCTGACTGGATTGCGCCGGACTTTCACCTCGACGAATTTGCCTTGCCGTCGAACGTGCCGGTGGCCCTGCCCTCGGAAATGGCCCACGACCGTCCGGACGTGCGCCAGGCCGAGGCCGAGCTGCACATCGCCAGCGCCGCCGTCGGCGTGGCGACCGCCAATCTCTATCCCCGGGTGACCTTGTCCGCCTCCCTGGCCCAGGCCGCCTCAGGCAATGGCGGCGCGGCCCTCTGGGGCTTCGCGGCGGGCATCGCCGGGCCGATCTTCAATGGCGGAACCCTCAAGGCTGAACGCCAGGCCGCCGTCGAGGGTTACAACGCGACGCTCGCCGGCTACCAGCAGACCGTCATCAGCTCCTTCGGCCAGGTCGCGGACACGCTCCAAGCAATTAACCATGACGCCCAGGAATTTCGCGCCCAGGAGGATGCACTGCAAGCCGCCGACACCAGCCTGCGCCTGAACCGGCAAGCCTACGCCCGGGGCGAGAACAGCATCCTCCAGGTGCTCGAAGCCGAACGTGCCTACCAACAGGCGCTGCTGGGCCAGATCCGGGTCAAGACCGCGCAGTACCTCGACACCGTGCAGCTGTTTGTCGCCCTCGGCGGCAACTCCGTCGGCGTGTTCGAGCAACGGGTCGCCACTGCCCAGGCAACACAACGTTCGTATCAGTAGAGGCTGCGGCCTCGGTAATTGGAGAAAGACATGTCCTACGAAGCCTTCCACGATGAACTGCGCGATACCCGGTTTGCCCTCAACCACGGTTCGGGTCAGCTGCCCGCCGTGGGTTTCGGTACCCTGTTCAAGGACCTCGGCGTCACCACCCAGGCGATCACCCACGCGTTGGAAACCGGCTTCCGCCATTTCGATTGCGCCGAGCGTTATCGCAACGAGGACAGTGTCGGCGTTGCCCTGCGCGCCTTCATGGACGCCGGCAAGGCACGGCGCGAAGACCTGTTCATCACCACCAAGCTGTGGAACACCAACCACCGTCCCGAGCGGGTGTTGCCGGCCTTTGAAGCCAGCTGCCGACGGCTGCAGGTGGATTACATCGATTGCTACCTGATCCACACGCCCTTCGCTTTTCAAGCCGGGGACGACCAGGATCCCAGGGATGCCTTCGGCCATGTCCTCTACGACTCCGGCGTGACCCTGATCGACACCTGGCGGGCCCTTGAGCAACTGGTGGACCAAGGTCGCTGCCGGTCCATCGGCCTGTCGGACATCACCCTGGAGGCGCTGAAAGAGATCGTCGCCGTGGCGCGGATCAAGCCCGCGGTGGTGCAAGTCGAATCCCATCCGTATCTGCCGGAATGGGAGTTGCTGGAATTCTGCAAAGAGCACGGGATCATCCTCCTGGCCTTCGCGCCGCTGGGCCACGGCATGGAACCGAACGTGCTGGAAGACGAGGTGATCCAGGGCATCGCCCGGCACCTGCAAAGAACCCCGGCGCAGGTGGCCCTGGCCTGGGCGGTACAGCGCGGCGCCGCGTTCCTGACCACCTCGGCGACACTGGGCCATATTCAGGAAAACTTCGATATCACCACCCTGCCCCACCGGGCCATGCTGGAAATTCGCCAGGAGATCACAACGCGGATACGCTTCAATTCGGTAGTGGAAACCGGTGTACCGGGATTCATCCCGCGCAAAAAATGAAAGGCCTCGAAGGGACGGCCCTGTGCCGTCCTTTTTTTGATCAACCCAAGAGGCGACGACGATGGATGTTTTCCAGGGCATGCGGTTTTTCATGGCGGTCGCCCAGAGCGGCAGCTTTACCGCAGCGGCCCATTTGCTGGACACCACCACGACCAACGTATCCAAGGCGGTCTCAAGCCTGGAGGCCCGGCTGCAGACCCGCCTGATCAACCGCACCACCCGGCGCCTGGCCTTGACCGAGGCCGGCACACGTTACTTGCAGCGCTGCGAGAAGATCCTCGATGAACTGCGAGAAGCGGAACAGGAAGCAGGCACCGCACAGGTCACCCCCGTGGGCCGCCTGAAGATTCATGCGATGTCGGCCATCGGCAACCACTACGTGATCGACGCCATTGCCAGATACCGCCAGACACACCCCACGGTCCTGTTCGATCTTGCCCTGACCAATCGGCTGCCCGATCTGCTGGAGGAAGGTTACGACATGTCGATCGTATTGGCGCGCGACCTGCCCGACTCAGGCTTTGTCGCCCAGCGCCTGGGCATCACCTACAGCATTCTCTGCGCCTCGCCGACTTATTTGAAGCAACGCGGAATACCCGACACGCCGGGTTCGCTGGGTTCACATGATTGCCTGAGACTCGTCAACACGGTCATGCCGGTGGAACACTGGGTGTTCGAAGGACCCGCAGGCGTGGAGACCGTCAACACGCCGGTGTCGCCGTTTCACGTCAACACCGCCGATGCCATGACCGTCGCCATCACCCAGGGCATGGGGATCGGCATCCAGCCGATTGCGTCCGCTGTGGCCGGCCTCAAGGCAGGCACCCTGGTGCGGGTGCTGCCGCAGTACCATTTTGAAGAGTTGAACCTGTTCGCCATCTACCCTTCACGAAAATTCGTCGATGCAAAAATAAAAACCTGGGTGGAGTTTCTCAAGGACTACCTGCCCGGGTTGCTGGCTAACGATGACAAAATTGCACGCTCTTCAAAATATGCCGAAAGAGCCTGAGTGCTCCCGCGCCGAACGGATGGAGTGTCGACCCTCCACCGTCATCACGGTACTCAACCGTTCGAGCACCCAGTGCCCATGACCTGATACTGCATGACATGGCGCAGGCCCTGGGAATCTTCGTAGGTCATCTGCGCCGAAACCGGACCACACTCCGGCGCGACATCGGTCACGGAAATGACCTTCTTGATGTCCAGTTTCGAACCGTAGGTGTAGGTCTCGATCGGTGGCTTGTTGGCCGAGATTCTGGCCTGGCTTTCTTCGGCAAAGGCCTGGGAACCGATGCAACTGAGTGCAAGGAAAATCGCGATTCTTTTCATGGGGTTCACCGTCTCGTTCAGGGGCTGATGTGTACCGCTGGAACCCTTGATCCGGGTTCATTCGGTAGAGACGATGCTAGGGGTTTGCCCCGCTGCCAAACAGCGCCCTGACGGATAAACACTGTTAACAGAATGCGCAGGAATGCCGGGATCGGAATTTGAAGGAGAGCATCAAACCGCAACCGTCGGCTGTATCGGCAGCAGACGGTTGCGGTGTGTTCACGTAAGCCTCAGCGAGACTCAGTAGGCGGGTGTTGCCGCCAGCGCATCACGCCCCTCTTGTGCAGAACGCTCCTGCTGCGGCAGGCGATCCAGCGCAGGCGTCCAGGCCGGCACGGCGGGCATCTCCTTGCGCAAGCTGTGGATCAGCGTATAGGACATCACCAGCAGCAACATGGCGATCGGCAAACCGGCGGCGATACTCGCCATCTGAATGGCCTTGAGTCCCCCGGCCAGCAACAACCCGGCGGCAATGGCACCTTCGAGAATGCACCAGAGCAGCCTGATCCAGTTCGGCGGATTGGTGCTGCCCAATGCACACAGGGTGCACAGGACCTGGGTGCCGGCATCTGCGGTGGTGACGAAATGCACACCCAGCAACACGCAGACCAGGATCGACAGCGCGGCGCCAATCGCCTTGCCATCGAGCGACTGCAGCAAGGTGAACATGGCCGCGGTGGTTTCTTTCTTGGTGGCGAGCAGCACGGTGCCGCCTTCGAACTTCGGCTGCTCCTGGGTCACCACCTGACTGGCGACGGATGCCTGGTAGGCCTGCCTGTCCTGCTGTTCGTTTTTCAGCGCAGCGCCACCGAACACCGACATCCACAGGATGGTCACCATGGTCGGCACCACCAGCGCCCCGATCACCAGTTCGCGGATGGTCCGGCCTTTGGAAATGCGCGCGATGAACAGACCGACAAAAGGACCCCAGGTCATCCACCATGGCCAGTAGAACGCCGTCCACCAGTTTTGCCATTCGCTGTCTTTTTGCGTGTCCATCCAGAAACTCAGGCCAACAATGTTTTGCACATAGTCGCCGGTGGATTCAAACATCAGGTTGAGGATGTAACGGGTCGGACCGATCGCCAATACGGCCAGCATCAAGATGAAGGACAGGTACATATTGAGCGTGGAGATACGTTTCATACCCTTGGACAGTCCGGCCAACAGTGAAATGCAGGCAACGATACTGACAAACAGAATGATCGATAACTGCAACCCGACACTCACCGGAATACCGAAGACCTGATGCAATCCGGTATTGATCTGCACCACACCGAGGCCAAGCGACTGGGAGACACCAAAGGCGGTGATAACCACCCCCATGATATCGACCACATGGCCGATCCAGCCGTAGATACGATCGCCAATCAGCGGATACAGCAGCGATCGCAGGGCCAGCGGCAAACCTTTACGGTAGGCAAAATACGCCAGGCTCAGGCCGATCATGGAGAAGATCGCCCACGGGTGCAGGCCCCAGTGGAACAGGGTGATACGCATCGCCAGGGTGGCGGACTCGTCCGTCAAGCCCTTGGAGAACGGGTTGTCGGCGTAATGCAGCATGGGTTCGGCCACGGACCAGAAAATCAGTCCGATGCCCATTCCCGCGCTGAACAGCATGGCAATCCATGAAGCGAAACTGAACTCGGGAACATCCTGTTCGGTGCCAAGTTTCAAGTTACCGAATCGGCTGATCGATATATAAAGCAATACGCCCAGCACACCACTGATCAGGGCGATGTAATACCACTTGAAGTTGTGCAGGATAAACACCGAAGCCATTTCAAAAGCCTTGGCTGCCTGTTCGTCTTTAAATGCACAGAACACGACAAACAGGATCACCGCTAATATCGAAGCAACAGTCACATTCGGATTAAGGCCTTTCAACAGGCCGGATTGAGCACGCATTGTTTTCCCCTTTTGTTTTTGTATAAGGGTTTGGATATGTTCCGCAGTACGCTTATCGCCTGGTATCGACTGACACCAGGACGGTTTCATCTGCAGCTGTATTCCGGTCTATTGCGCCTTTGGCAGCATCGCCAAGATGGTTGAAAGTTGACCAGCCTTCAAACCATTTTTCGTCACCGACTCATGAGAAAAACGCATCAATACGGCGCACTCCAGCGCCTGTCTACAGGGTGCTTTCGCAGGCCCCTTGTTCGCTCAAAAGCCTGACTTGCGCCTGCCCTACCAACAGGGCCAGCAACGCTGCGGTGCCCGCCAGGAAGAAATAAAAGCTCGAGGCGCCGAAGCCTTCCATCAGCGCTCCGGCAATGAGTGGCCCGATACAGGCGCCGACTCCAAAGGTGATCAACAGCATGCCGGAGAGCGAAACGCGCAATGACGGCTCCATGTTGTCATTGGCCAGCGCGACGCCCAGCGGGTACAGGCAGAACTGCAGAAAACCGATGCCCGCACCGAACCACAGCAAGGTCAGGAACGAAGGCGCTTGGGTGAACCCCAGCGGCAGGCTGATGAGTACCAGCAATACCGCCACCGCGCGGATCAGGCTCGCACGGGGTAGCCGGTCCGACAGCCAGCCCAACGGCAACTGGGCCAATAGCCCGGCACCGATGGTCAACGCCAGGAGCTGGCCGATCTGCGCCGTGCCCAATCCCTGCTTGCTCGCATAGATCGACGCCAGGCCGTAGAAGCTGCCGTTGAGCATGCCGGACACCAGGATCGTCCCCAATGCCTGCGGAATGCGCCGCAGGAACAAGCGCAGGTCGATCGAGGTCGCAGGCACCGCCATGGGGTGCGCGCTGCGGGTCAGCGCCACCGGCACCGAACACAGGGCGAACACCATGGCCACCGCCAGCAGTGCACGGATGCCCAGCCCCTCGTCGAGACTCAAGGCCAATTGGCCGAGCATCATGCCGACGTAGCTGGCGACCATGTACAGCGCCAGGACACCGCCGCGCTGTTCGGTCCGGGCCTGGTCATTGAGCCAGCTTTCCAGCACCATCAATTGGCACATCATGGCCAGCCCCACCAGCGCCCGCAGCACCAGCCAGAAAGCCAGGGAGGTGCTGAACTCATGGGCCAGGACCGCCGCCGCAATCGTTGCGGCGCAGGCCGCGTAGGTGCGAATGTGCCCGACCTGCGCGATCAGGCTGCGCCCGACCCAGCCACCCAGCACCATCCCCAGGGCATTGGCGGCCATCAGCGCGCCACCCGCCGTTTCGCTCGCGCCCAATGCATTGAGGCGCAGCGCCAGGTAGGTCATCAGCAAGGTCGATCCCAATTGCATCAACAAGCTGGCCAGGTAGAGGGCGCCGAAGGTTCTTGTCAGTGTTATCACCGTGCCGACTCCCTGAATAATGATGGTTCAAGCCAAACCGTGCAGTTGCTTCCAGTTGCCCGGGTGAACCACATACCCGAACAACGCATGCCCGCCATAAACCAGTTCCGTGCCTTCGGGGATCCACAGCAACTGGCCGGGTGTGACGGCAAAAAGCTCGTCGCCGACCTGCAACTCGAAGCACCCTTCGATGACGAAAATCACCTCGTCGTACAGCACCGTCCAGGCCACTTGCGCACCTTCCCAGCGGGCAAAACCCACACCGATGTTCGGCGAGACTTCGTTGCTGAGGGCGCGCGCCACATAGGCAGCGCCTGGCGGGCCGCCACGAAAGGTAAAATCCAGGTCCTGATGATCGATGCGCAGCACTTGGCGCTTGCCTTTATCTGCCTGGCTCATAGCTCGCTCCGGCTGTTCCAGGCCGCCAGGCGAATGCGCGAGCGAACCCCCAGGCCGAGAAAGGGTTCCGGCGGGTTGAGCGACGGCATGCCGGTCACCGCCCGGATGTCGTTGAGCTGCGCAGATTCGGCACCCACGGCGAGATCGGCGAGCATCGTCCCGGAGATGGTGCCCCAGGCGGCACCGACGCCGTTGTCGCACGCCGACGCGTAGACACCGTTTTCCAGTTCGCCAAAGAAGTTGGTGAAGTTACGCGAGATGGCGTAGACCCCGCCCCAGGTATGACTGAACGGCACCTCGGCCAGCTGCGGAAAACGCGCCAGGAAAGCCTTGCGATGCGAATCCTGTACTTTCGAACGCATGGCGTCGCTGGTGCTGCGACCGTATTTGGGCACGTGCTTGTAGGTGTTGCGAATAATCAGGCGGCGGTCCTGGGTCATGCGCACCGTGGTGCCGGCGTGATCAGCCGGGGTCAGGCCCCAGTCCAGTTGGCCGCCATAGGTCGCCAGCTCCGCATCGGTCAGGGGGCGGGTCCAGCTGGCAAAGGTCATGACCGGCAACAGGCGATTGCGCAGGTAGCCGAACTCCTGGGTGAAGATGCTCGTGCCCAGCAGCAGCTGCGGGGTACGGATCTGCCCGGCGGTGCCGTGCAAGATCCAGCCGCCACGGCCGTCGCGCTCCAGGCGCTGGATCGGTGACTCTTCCAGCAACTCGACGTTGGCCGGCAAGGTCCGGGCCAGGCCGGTGACCAGCGCCGCCGGTTGCATCAGGTAGCAGCCGGGGGTGTAGATGGCGCCGCGATAATGGCCGGTGCCCAACACCTTGGCCAGCTCGGCGCTATCGGCCCGGCGGAACGGTTCGCCGAGGTCGCTCATCAGGCGTTCGAAATGATCCAGGTAAGCCAGGCCACGCTCGCCGACGGCGCCTTGATACTTGCCGGCATGGGACCACTGGCAATCGATCCCACGGGTTTCGACCAGGCCCTGCAGCTGCGCAATCGCGGCGCGATTGAGCGACAGCAAGCGCTGTTTGTGCGCGGGGTCCGGATGCTCCAGCGCGAACTTGTGCGGCAGGTCAATCACGAACCCCGAGTTGCGCCCCGAGGCGCCATGGGCCACCCGTTGCGCATCCACCAACAGGATACGGGCTTGCGGGTGATGTTCGGCCAGGCGACGGGCCGCGGCCAGGCCGGCAAAACCCGCGCCGATCACGGCATAGTCGGCGCGCTGTTCGCCGGACAGGCGCTTGCACGCCGGTTGTTCGGGCAACGCTGCATACCAGCCGCAACTCGCATCGTCGTAAGGCAGGTTGATCGTGTTTTTCATGTGACTGGCCTCAGGCGACTGCCTGCTGAGAGTGCTGACAGGACTGCAGCAATGCGCTGCGTTGCGTTTGCGCTTGGCGACCGAGCAGGACAAAGCCATTGAGCTGGCCCCGGGCATCGTAGAAACCGGCACTCAAGCCATCCTCGGTCGGCGTGCAGCGCCATTCGCCTTCGCAGGCGATGGCGGGCGCCAACAGACACAGCGGCGCAGCCGGGGTTTTTACCGTGACGGGCATCAACGGGTAGTCGACGGCGGTCGGTTGGCCGAGCAGGGTTTTGCTCAGGGCCTGGATGCCCTGGTTGATCGGCGCCAGAAAAGGCAGCAGTTGCCCGCCAATCTCGATGCAGTCGCCCAGGGCGTAGATGCCCGGTACAGAGGTTTGCAACTGGGCGTTCACTTGAATGCCTCGCCCAACCGCCACGCCGGCGCTCTCGGCCAGGCTCAGGTCGGGGCGCAGGCCGACCGCGGACAACACCAGATCAGCTTCCAGCGTGTGGCCATCGGCGAGCGTCAGGCGATAGCCCTGCCCGCTGGACTCGACGGCTTGCAGCGTGTTCTGCAGATGCCACGTCACCCCCAAATCTGCCAGCGCATGCTGGAGCACCTGCCCGGCTTCGGCGGGCAACAGGCGCTCCATCGGCCAGCGACCCAGGCCGATGACATCGACGTCAAAGCCGTTGTGGGCCAGATCGTTGGCAAACTCGCAGCCGATCAGGCCGTCACCGAGGATGGCGACACGCCGCACGCCGCCCAGGCGTTCTCGGAACCCCTGATAGTCCTGCAGGTTATTGACGCTGATCAGCGCCGACGTATCACCCTGGATCGGCAAGCGAATCGGTTGCGCACCGCTGGCGAGGACCAACTGGCCGTATTCCATGTCACCGAAACTGGTGCGCAGGCGCCGTGCCGAACTGTCGATGCCCAGCACCTTGCAGTGCGGATAAACCCGCAGGTTCAGACGCTGCTCGATGGCCAGCGGCGTTTCGCCGGACAGGGCCTCGGCGCTTTTGCCTTGGGACAGCCCGATCGAAAGCGCGGGTTTGGAGTACAGGTGACCGGACTCCTGGGTCAGCACGCAGATCTCGACCTTGGGGTCGGCCTTGCGCAACGCCTGGGCCAGGCCGTAACCGGCATAACCGCTGCCGATGATGACGATCGGCTGGCGTAGCGACGGCGCGACGACAGGCAGCGGCGGCGCACTGACCGGCACGCTGGCGACCGTGGCCGCCTGGGTGTACTCACTGATATCGAGCATCTCGAAATCAGCCTTGCCCACGTGGCATTCGGGGCACATCCAGTCTTCGGGGACATCTTCCCAGCGGGTGCCGGCGACGATGCCGTCCTGCGGCCATCCCAGTGCCTCGTCGTAAATCAGGCCACACACGATGCAAAGCCAAGTCTTGAACATGGTATTCACTCCCCGGCGACCCGGATCGCCACGTTTTTGGTGCGCACGTAGCTGTACAAGGCTTCCTGGCCCTTTTCCCGCCCAAAGCCCGACAAGCCGACGCCGCCAAAGGGCGTTTCAATGCCACCGGCATACCATTCGTTGACGAACACCTGGCCGGATTTCAGGCGACGCGTGCAGCGCATGGCGCGGCTGATGTCCTGGGTGAACACCCCGGCTACCAGACCGAACTCGGTGCCGTTGGCGATGGCGATCGCCTCTTCTTCGGTGTCGAACGGCATGATCGCCAGTACTGGCCCGAACACTTCTTCCTGGGCAATGCACATCTGCGCGGTGACGTCCTTGAACACCGTCGGGCGCATGAAATGCCCGGCCCGGTCAGCGAATGCTTCACCCCCGGTGACCGCCACCGCGCCGTCTTCCACTGCGCGGCGGCACAAGGCTTCGATGCCCGCCAATTGCCCTGCGCTGACCACGGGGGTGAGGTCTGCGTTGTCCTGACCCAGGCCGACGCTGAGCCCCTCGGCCATGGCGACGACGGCCTCGACCACCTCTTCATAAATGGCGCGCTGCACCAGCAGCCGCGACATCGCCGAACAGACCTGGCCGGCATTGAAGAAAATGCCCGACTGGACGCTGGCCAACAGTTGCTCACGGTTTGCATCGGCGAAGGCGATCGCCGCGGACTTGCCCCCCAGCTCCATCACACTGGGAATCGCATGCTGCGCGGCATCGCGCAGGATCGACTGGCCCGTCGGCACGGAACCGGTGAACACGATCTGGTCGACAGCGCGATGGCTGACCAGGTACGCGCCGACTTCGCGGCCGCGGCCACAAATCAGGTTGATCGCGCCGTCGGGCAAGCCGGCCTTGGCAATGGCGCGGATCAGCACGCACATGCCCAGCGGTGAAAGCTCGGGGGACTTGATGACCACCGCATTGCCAGCGGCCAGGGCCGGGGCCAGCGAACGGGCGCAGATCGACACCGGGAAATTCCACGGGACGATCTGTGCCGACACGCCCATCGGGTCGTACAGGGTAAAGTCCATGTAGCCGTTGCCCAACGGGATCGAGGTGCCCTCGATCTTGTCGGCCATGCCGGCGTAATACTCGAAGTAGCGCGCCGCCTCGATGAACTCGTCGCGGGCATCGCTCAGGCGCTTGCCGTTTTCCTGGCACAGCACCCAGGCACCCTCGTCGGCCACGGCACGAATTTCTTCGGCAATGCGCAGCAGCCAGGTGACGCGCTGCGCTGGTCGCACACGGGTCAATTCACCGCTGTCGGCACAGCGGCGGGCAGCCAGCAATGCGCGCTCGGCATCGTCGACGGTGGCCTGGGCGATGATTGCGAGCGGCTCGGCCGTGCCGGGGTTGTTCACCGTCAGGCGCTGGGCGCTGTCGCACCATTGCCCGTCAATGTAATTGAGCCAGTGAGAGGCTATCGGATACATGGGACAACCTCCTCAGGCAGACGGCGTGGTAGCGAGCAGTTGACGTGCGGCCCACTGGTGGAAGAAGTGCGTCGGGATGTCCATTTCCGGAGAGAACGCGCCGCCCTTGTAGCCTGGGGAATGCCGGCCTTTCTGCATGCCTTCGACCGAGCTGATGTCTTCGGCGAACACCACTTTCCAGGACTCCAGGATCGCCTCGCGGCAAGCGCTGAATTCCTCGCTGGTGGCAGCGTCGTCGCCCACATAGAACAGGCGCAGGTGTTCGATCGTGCGTCCCGGCGAGACCGGCTCCAGCTGCATGGCGAAGGCATGGTCAGCCTGGATGCCGAGCAGCACGTTCGGGAAGAACGCGACATACTCGGCGTTGCGCAGGCGATCCAGCGGCCAGGCGGGGAATTTCGGCAAATGCGTGCCGGCGACGTCCGACAGGTTGTAGGCGTAGCTGCCCTGGCCGGCGAAGTGCTGGTCGAAAATGATGTTGTAGTGGTCTTCCAGGCGCGAGTACGAGTTCAGGCTCGGGTGCACCCACGGCAGGTGATAGGCCTCGCAGTAGTTCTCGACCGCCAGCTTCCAGTTGCAGTTGATGTCCAGCGTCGTGGCGTCATGGCCCGGACGACGGCGCAGCAGGCTCATGCCGTCCTCGCCCAGAAACTGCGTCCAGCGTGTGGTCAGAGGGGCCAGCATGTCTTCGAGCGATTGCGCGTCCCCGGACAGGTTGATGAACACCATGTCCATCCAGATGGCACTGCGGATGGCCTTCAAGCCGTGTTTTTCACAGGCGAAGCGTTCGTCTTTGTGCTGGTCGATGCCGCCGACATGCGGCGTGCCACGCAGCCCGCCGTTGAGGTCGTAGGTCCAGGAATGGTAAGGGCAACGAATGACGCCCTGCACCTCACCGGCCTCCTCCACCAGCTTCATGCCGCGGTGGCTGCAAACGTTATGAAACACCTGCACCAGGCCTTCACGGTTGCGCATCAGCAGCAAAGGCAGCCCCATGAAATCGACGGGCTTGACCGAACCGGCCTTGCCCAGGTCACTGGCGAAACCGACACAGGCCCAGGTTTTACCCAGGACCTGATCGCGCTCAAGTTCGAAGTAGCGTTGTTCGGTGTAGAACTCGTTGCTCAGGCCGGTCGCTTCATGAATCGGATTAAGGACGGTTTCAAGTTGATGCACAGGAATTTGCTGGATGCTGCTCATTATTGTTTTCCCCTGCTGGGCACGGTGTTGAAGGGTCGGCAGGCTCATGGGCCAAGGTCCGCTGGCAGCAAGTTTGGGAAAACAGGGGGTGTCCCGACAAACGATATTTCCGGCGCCACTCATGACTTTTTGTCATAAATAAAGGTAGCCGTATTTTTTAGCGGAACGTTTGTCGTGCGCACTTCAGCGCAGGCAAAGTGGCCGCTCGGCATTAAAAATACCGAGGGTTCGAGATATACGAGGCAAGAGAGTTTTAGTTCGTGGGGATGACCGCCAGGACACTTGGGTTACTGGTTGTCCTCGGGCGGTGGAAGTTGATTCATCAGCCAACTGCGAAAGCGTTTTACACTTTGCCGCATACCACCGCGCGCCAAGGGTTCGAGCAAACAAAACTGCGCTTCTGTGCGTAACACCGTATCGAGCGGTCGCACCAGGGCACCGGTCTGCAGGTAATCGTCAACCAGGTTGGACCAGGCCAGCGCGATACCCTGCCCGCCGATAGCGGACTGGATCAACATCGAATAGCTGTTGATATTGATCCGGCGCTTGGGTTCGACGTTTTTCAGGCCCAGGCTGCGGAACCATTCGGGCCAGCCAATCCAGTCACGCTGCGGGTCGTCGAGGAACAGCCAGGTGCAGGCTGCCAGGTCCTCGGGCTTGTTCAAGGCCGGGTGCTTGGCCAGGTAAGCGGGGCTGCACACCGGGAAGACCTCTTCGGAAAACAACGGCGTGACCTGCATGTCCCGGGGCGGTGTGCGGCAGTAATACAGCGCCAGGTCACAGTCCAGGCGCGAGAAATCCTTGACCTGGTCATGGGCGATGATCCGCAGATCGATCTCTTCGTTCTCCCGTTGAAACTCACTCACTTTAGGCAACAGCCACAGTGAAGCCATCGCGGTACTGGTGGCGACCGTCACTTGCTCGGCGCCCTGCCAATGGCGAATTTCACCGGTGGCCTGGGCAATATGCAGCAACGATGCACGGACCGTTTCATAGTACTGGCTGGCTGCGGGGCTGAGGTGAATCGTGCGGGTGGTGCGTTCGAACAGGACCTTGCCCAGATAATCTTCAAGCAGACGAACTTGTCGACTGATTGCCCCTTGGGTGACGTTCAGTTCTTGCGCGGCCAGGGTAAAACTCAAATGGCGCGCTGCCGCTTCAAACGCGACCAGGCTATTGAGTGGCGGTAGAGGGTGGATTTTCATACAAGGCAGGTCACGTCGTTATTTTGGTTTTATCGCGGGAGTTTAGCCCCTGTCACAGGTGGTGGACAGCGGCATTGACGGGCCCTGGCAGACGATAGGAAAACCTGTAGGAGCCCGGCTTGCCGGCGAAGGCGTCCTGACGGCCAATGGGGATTTTGTTGACTGAGTACATATCCATTCCTGCGGTAA
>NZ_AKJF01000121.1 GCF_000282475.1 Pseudomonas sp. GM78 | reverse complement strand
CAAAGCCTTTTGCTTACTTTTTGGCGTTTGTTTGAAAAAGGGACTCGCCGTAAGGGCGAAACCATAAGTGGCCGTTACCGCAGCAATGGATATGTACACACCATTACCGCACAAACAAAAATGCCCGGCAAAAAGCCGGGCATTCCAGACAAACTCCAGCGTTCAAAAAGTCAGTCGGTATAACTCAACCCCGAAGCCCTGCCCTCTTGAGCCCGTCCACGCGTAGCCAGGCAGTAATAGAGAGGACAAGTCACCACCAACCCCACCAGCCACGACAGGTCCGCACCCTCGACCAGGTTGGCATAAGGCCCCACATACAACGACGTATTGGCAAACGGCAGCTGCACAATGATCCCGATGAAATACGCGACGATCGCATGCAGGTTGAAGCGCCCATAGATCCCGCCATCCGCACGGAAGATCGAGGCAATGTCATAAGACCCACGCTTGATCACATAGAAGTCGATCAGGTTGATCGACGCCCATGGCACCAGCACCAGCAGCAATGCCAGGATCAGCCCGATGAACTGCGAGATGAAGTCCGCCGAAGCGCCCAGCGCCACCACACAGCAGCCCGCCAACACCACGCTCGACAGCACCACGCGCACCTTGATGCTCGGTGTCCACTGGCTGGCGAAGGTCTGGATCGAGGTGATGATCGACAGCACCGCGCCATACAGATTCAAGGCGTTGTGGCTGATGATGTTGAGCAGGAACAGCACCATCAGGATCGGCCCCAGCCAGCCGGTGGATTGCTTCACCGCGGCCATCGCTTCCGTACCTTCAGGGGTCGCCAGTACCGCCACCGCGCCGAAGGTGAAGGACAGGATCGTGCCCAGGGTTGCCCCCAGGTAGGTGGCCCAGAACGGTTTGGCTATGCCGATATCAGCTGGCAGGTAGCGCGAATAGTCCGACACGTAAGGCGAAAAGCTGATCTGCCAGATGATCCCCAGGGACACCGTGGCCAGCCACCCGGACAGGTTGAAACCACCGCGGGTGAAGAAGTCCGCCGGCAGGTCATGGGCGAAGATGTAGAGGAACCCGGCGAGCAAGGCGCTGCCCATGACCCAGGTGCCGATGCGGTTGAGGGAATGGATGAAGCGGTAACCGATCACGCCGATCGCCGTGGCGCTCAGGGCACCGATCAGGATGCTCGCCGGCACCGGCACCGAGGGTGCGATGCCGACAATCGACTTGCCCGCCAGCACGATGTTGGAGATGAAGAAGCCGACGTAGATCAGTGCGGCAAAAAACACGATCAGCAACGCGCCATAGCGGCCGAACTGGCCGCGGCTCTGGACCATTTGTGGAATGCCCATGCGCGGGCCCTGGGCCGACGCCAGGGCAATCACCAGCCCGCCGACCATGTGCCCGAGGGCAATCGCCAGCAGCCCCCACAACAAGTCGAGATGGAACACCTGGACCACCATGGCACCGGTGACGATGGGCAGCGGCGCAATGTTGGTGCTGAACCACAGGGTGAAAAGATCTCGGGCCTTCCCGTGGCGCTCTGCGAGTGGAACGTAATCGACCGTGTGATTCTCGATCAACGGGTCTTGCCGGGACATCTGGGACATATGCATGAACTCGAGTTTGTCTGTTCTTATCTTTGTATGAAGTCAAACCGGGGGGACTCTCTGGCCGCCCCTCAGATGCCCACCATATTATGGTATTCCAACATTTCCACAAGACTGATTCGGTCTTTGACAGCCCATCTGATCCGGCATCCTGCCGCAAACCTGCACCCACTGCCTAGCTGAAAGCCCCGTAAACACTGACTTACAGACCAAAGGCATACGTTTATCGGACGACCAAAAAAGCCCTTGCAAACGATGTATTACGGTATACCATCAGACCTACAAACTCATAAAAACCACGTTCCACTCCCGAGGACAGTCCAATGATCGATGCCGCCATCTACAAACAAGTCATGGGCTCGTTCCCGTCCGGCGTCTGCGTCATCACCACGCTCGATGACGACGGTCAGGTCGTCGGCCTGACCGCCAGCGCCTTCAGCTCGCTGTCGATGGACCCGGCCCTGGTGCTGTTCTGCCCCAACTACAGCTCGGACTCCTACCCGGTCCTGATCAGGAACAAGCGCTTTGCCATTCACGTCTTGTCCGGCGGCCAGCAGAGCGAAGCCTATGCCTTTGCACGCAAGGGCAAGGACAAGGCGCAAGGCATCGAGTGGACGTTGAGCGAACTGGGCAACCCGATCCTGGCCAACGCCACGGCGGTCATCGAATGCGAACTGTGGCGCGAATATGAAGGGGGCGACCACGCGATCATGGTCGGCGCGGTGAAGAACCTGATCGTGCCCCAGCACAATGCCGGTCCACTGGTGTATTGCCACGGCAAGATGGGCGCCCTGCCCGTTCTGGCCTGACACCTGTCGGCAATCGAAAAACTTTGCAGCTTTTTTGTATTATGGTATACCAATAATCAACAGCCCCGCAGTCGACGGGTCGACCACAAGAGATTCGAGGTAGCGTCATGAAATTTTCCCTGTTCGTACACATGGAACGTTGGGACGAAAGCGTCAGCCACCGCCAGCTGTTCGAGGACCTGACCGAACTGACGCTGATGGCCGAAGCCGGTGGTTTCAGCACCGTATGGATCGGTGAACACCACGCCATGGAATACACCATTTCGCCAAGCCCGATGCCGTTGCTGGCGTACCTCGCCGGCAAGACCACCACCATTCACCTCGGTGCCGGCACCATCATCGCGCCGTTCTGGCACCCCATCCGGGTCGCCGGTGAATGCGCGCTGCTTGATGTCATCAGCAACGGTCGCATGGAAGTCGGCCTGGCCCGTGGCGCCTATCAGGTTGAATTCGACCGCATGGCCGGCGGCATGCCAGCCTCCTCCGGCGGCCAGGCCTTGCGGGAAATGGTTCCGGTGGTTCGCGCCCTGTGGCAAGGCGACTACGCCCATGACGGCGACATCTGGAAATTCCCGACCTCCACCAGCGTGCCCAAGCCGATCCAGAAGCCGAACCCGCCGATGTGGATCGCGGCCCGAGACCCGGACTCGCACAACTTCGCCGTCGCCAACGGCTGCAACGTGATGGTCACGCCGCTGATGAAAGGCGACGAAGAGGTCCTCGACCTGAAGAACAAATTCCAGGTCGCCCTGGACAACAACCCGGACGTGCCACGCCCGCAATTGATGGTGCTGCGTCATACCCACGTGCACGCGGTCGACAATCCCGAAGGCTGGAAAGTCGGGGCCAAGGCAATCGCCAGGTTCTACCGCACCTTCGATGCCTGGTTCGGCAACAAGGAAACTCCGGTCAACGGCTTCCTGGCACCAAGCCCGGAAGAGAAGTTCGCCGGTCGTCCCGAGTTCGAACTGGAGAGCCTGCACAAGACCGCCATGATCGGCACCCCGGAAGAAATCATCCCGCGCATCAAGTACTATCAGGAACTGGGTGTCGACGAGTTCAGCTTCTGGTGCGACAACAGCCTGCCGCATGCCGAGAAGAAAAAGTCCCTGGAGTTGTTTATCAAGCACGTGGTGCCGGCGTTCCGCTGAGCCCACCTCCCCCCTGTGGGAGCGAGCCTGCTCGCGAAGCGATCTGACAGTCGACATTTATGTTGGATGTGAAACCCTCTTCGCGAGCAGGCTCGCTCCCACAAGGATTGATGTCTGATGTGTAGGTCGATTCCCATGTTCAATGGTCGTCTCCAATCACTCTCCCCTCCCTCCGGCGCCGAGCAGGTTTACCTGCGCGGCGAATGGACCGCTTCGCATATCCATTTCAAGCGCCTGCGCGCCAGTGTTTCCGCCAAGCAGAACGGTTTCTGGCAACCCGTTTACTGAGCCTGCCCGAATAGAAAGTCACGCACGTCATATCGCTTCATAGCGCGGTATGCGCTGTGCATTGTGCTTCGGCTCATGATCAGGTTTGCCCCATGAACAATAACAACGCTCTGTTGATCATCGACATGCAACAGGAGGACGGTTTCGTCCTCGAACACTTCGACAAGGTGGTGGCCAACACCGCCGCACTGCTCGACACCGCCCGCCAGCAGCGGGTCCCGATCCTCTATACCCGCCATATCAATCAAGCCGATGGCAGCGACCTGCCACGCGGCGAACCCCGCGCCTGCGACGGCGGCCCGAGCGGCTACCGCGCCGGCACCCGTCAGGTGGAGATCATCGACAGCCTGGCGCCGCGGCCCGATGAAGCCATTGTCGACAAAGGGCGCTACAGCGCCTTCCACCGTACCGATCTGGATGCCCGGCTCAAGGCACTGGACGTCCGCACACTGATCATCTGCGGCGTGCTCACCGATGTCTGCGTGCTGACCACGGTGTTCGATGCCTTTGCCCTGGGTTACCACATTCGCCTGGTCAGCGATGCCTGCACCACGACCACCCAGGCCGGTCACTACTCGGCGCTGTTGATCATGGCCAACTGGGTCTACTCCCTGGAAATCCTCACCAGCGGCGAATGCCGGCGCGCCCTGCAAAACCTTGACTACCTGAGCCTCAACCCCGAACACCCGGACCTGTTCGCACACCAGCCCCATGAGCTGCCCGGCACCATCGCCCGGCTGCACACCCACCTCGTGCGGACTCAGGAGTAATCGCCATGCAAGTCGAAAAAAGAAGCATCGATTTCATCCCTGAAGCCGAGCGTCATGGCCGGCCGGGGTCGCTGTTTTTCATCTGGTTCGGCGCCAACATGAACATCACCACCATCGCCTCCGGGGTGCTGCCGGTGGTGATGGGGCTCAACCTGTTCTGGAGCGCCCTGGCAATCATCGTCGGCTCGTTGCTGGGCGCGATTTTCATGGCCTCCCATTCCGCCCAGGGGCCGAAGCTGGGCATCCCGCAGATGATCCAGAGCCGTGCGCAGTTCGGCGTACTCGGGGCGGTGTTACCGCTGTTGTTCGTGATGCTGATCTACCTGGGGTTCTTCGTCAGCAACACCCTGCTGGCCGCCCAGGCGCTGGAGTCGGTGAGCCCGTTGCCGGCCAGCGGCAACATCTACCTGATCGGCGCCTTGTGCTTCGTGGTGGCGCTGTATGGCTACCGGTTGATTCACCGCTTGCAGAAGCTGCTGTCGATCCTTTCGCTGCTGATATTCGCCGCCGCCACGCTGCTGGCCTTGCAATTGCCGATCCCGGCCGAGCAATGGCTGTCGACGGGCTTCTCGCTGTCGAAATTCCTGGTGGCGGTGAGCATTGCCGTGACCTGGCAGCTGTCCTATGCGCCCTACGTTGCCGACTATTCGCGCTACCTGCCAAGCCGCACGAGCGCCGCACAAGTGTTCTGGTACAGCTACGCCGGCACGGTCAGCGGTGGCGCATGGATGATGATTCTCGGGGCGATCCTGAGCGTCGGCATCGGCGACTTTTCCAGTAACGTCGGCGGCCATGTCGCCGGGCTGTTCGGCAGCGGCGCGGTCCTGCTGTTCGCCTTCATCGTCTATGGCCAGGTGTCGATCAACGTGTTCAACCTGTACGGGGCGTTCATGTCGACCATCACGGTGATAGAGCCTTTCGCTCGATTGAAGGTGACGCCACGGGTACGCGGCCTGTTCATGCTGGTGATCAGCGTGACAGCGACCGGCCTGTGCACCATCAACCAGGACGATTTCATCACCTTCTTCCTCAACTTCATTTTCTTCATGAGCTACTTCCTGATCCCCTGGACGGCGATCAATCTGGTGGACTTCTACTGCCTGCGCAAAGGTGAATACCGGATCGATGACATCTTCGACCTCGACGGGATATATGGGCGGGTCAACTGGATCGCCTGCGGCAGTTTCGTGCTGGCGATTGCCCTGGAGATTCCATTCATGAACACCACGCTCTATGTCGGTCCGGTCGCCACCGCGCTCGAGGGTGTCGACCTGGCCTGGCTGGTTGGTTTGCTGGTGCCGGCCTTGAGTTACTACTGGCTGATGAAACTCGGCAAGCGGGTCGAGCGAGTCGGCGAACTGTCCTGATCCATCCCTGAAGACCCAAGCGTCGGGCGCAATGCCCGGCGTTTCTGCTGCCAGGTTCAGGCTGGCTGCGCTATGCCACACGGATCGCGGGTGTGCGGGTGGTATAAGGTTGTCAGCAACTGGTAGCCTGAGCGTCCTGGCCCGCAGGTCCCTGATCGATCATCGGGGCGCAACGGCGCCTCGATGTTCGCTCCAGCTCCCCACTCCATCCAGACAACGGTGACTATTTTGCTCAACGCCACACCCGCACCGGCCCGCGATATCGACGGCAAAACCATTTCGGCCCAGGTTCTCGACGAGGTTCGACATGAGGTTGAGGTCCTGGCCCGACAACAGATCTACCCCGTCCTGGCCGTGCTGCTTGTGGGTGAAGACCCGGCTAGCGAGGTGTATGTGCGCAACAAGCTGCTGCGCGCCAAGGAGGTCGGCATCCGTTCACTGGAGTACCGCCTGGCGCAAAGTGCCAGCCAGAACGAGGTGCTGGAACTGATCGCGCGACTGAACGCCGACGTCACGGTGAACGGGATCCTGGTGCAATTGCCATTGCCGGACCACATCGATGAAGCCGCGGTGATCCATGCCATTGACCCGATCAAGGACGTGGACGGTTTTCATCGGGAAAACGTCGGCGGGCTGGTCCAAGGCATGGAAGTACTGACACCCTGCACCCCCAGCGGCTGCATGCGCCTGCTGCACGAAACCTGCGGTGACTTGAGTGGCTTGCACGCGGTCGTCATCGGCCGTTCGAACATTGTCGGAAAACCCATGGCGACGCTGTTGTTGCAGGCCAACTGCTCGGTCAGCGTGGTGCATTCGCGCAGCGTCGATGCCCCGGCATTGTGCAGGTTGGCGGACATCGTGGTGGCAGCGGTGGGTCGCCCACAGCTGATCGATGCCAGCTGGCTCAAGCCTGGAGCGGTGGTGATTGATGTGGGGATCAATCGCATTACCAGCGCGTCGGGCGATAGACTGGTCGGCGATGTCGATTACGCCAGTGCACGCACCGTCGCCAGCGCAATCACGCCGGTGCCCGGTGGTGTCGGGCCGATGACCATTGCTTATCTGCTGAAAAACACCCTGATTGCCAGCCAGTTGCAGCGTGCGACCTGGACTCGCCAACCAATGCAACTGTAGGAACGAGCCTGCTCGCTCCTACAGGTAGAGCCGAGTCGATCAGTGGTTGTAGGCACGCTCATTGTGCTCGGCCAGATCCAGGCCCATCTCCTCCACCGACTCATCGGCACGCAGGCCAACCACCACATTCACCACTTTGAGAATGATCCAGCTGATGACGAAGCAGTACACCGTCGTCAGCGCTACACCCTTGATCTGCGCCAGCACCTGGCTCCCCATGCTCACGCCTTCCACCAGCCCACCCAGGGACGGCACGCAAAACACACCGGTCAACACCGCGCCGATCATCCCGCCGATGCCGTGAAGGCCGAACACATCCAGGCTGTCGTCATAACCGAAGCGGCGCTTGAGCACCGTAACGCTCAAGTAGCAGAACACCCCGCACAACAAGCCGATGGCCAAGGCACCGCCCACGCCCACATAGGCGCACGCCGGCGTAATCCCCACCAGCCCTGCCAGGGCACCGCTGGCCAGGCCCAGCGCACTTGGCTTGCCGACCTTGAACCACTCGGTGAACATCCAGCCAAGAATCCCGGCGCACGCACCCAGTTGAGTGTTGAGCATGACGATGCCGGACGTGCCGCTAAGGCCGCCGCCGGAACCAATGTTGAAACCGAACCAGCCGACCCAGAGCATGGCTGCACCGACCATGGTCAGGCTCAGGTTGTGCGCCGGCATCGGCGTATTTTCATAGCCCTTGCGCTTGCCCAGGATCAGGCAGGCGGCCAGCGCGGCAACACCGGCATTGATGTGCACGGCGGTGCCGCCGGCAAAATCGAGGACGCCCCAGTTATGCATCAAGGCCCCCGCACCACCCCAGACCATGTGCGCCACCGGGGCGTACACCAGGGTGAACCACAGCGCCATGAACAGCAGCGCCGCCGAGAACTTCATGCGCTCGGCGAAGGCACCGGCGATCAGCGCCGGGGTGATGATGGCGAAAGTCATCTGGAAGGTCACGAACACCCCTTCCGGAATCTCGCCGACCAGGCTTTCCGGCGTCATCCCGGCCAGGAAGGCGCGGCTCATGCCGCCGACAAAACTGTTGAAGGTCACCTCGCCCTCGACCATGCCCGTGGTGTCGACCACCATGCTGTAGCCATAGATCACCCACAGCACGCCCACCAATCCGGCGATGCCGAAACACTGGGTGAACAACGACAACATGTTTTTCGCCCGCACCAGGCCACCATAAAACAGCGCAAGGCCCGGCAGGCACATGAACAACACCAGCACCGCCGCCATGACCATCCAGGCCGTGCTGCCGGTGTTCAATGTGGGTGCGTCGGCTGCCTGCGCCAAGGGCACCAGCGCACCGCTCGCCAGTAAGCCAACAAGGGATTTGCCGAGAAGACGATTGACCATGTTCAAAGCTCCTGCAATGGAAATCGGAAGTGTCGGGGGCAGTGAGCAAGTGTTGCTACATGAGCCTCTTGGCGGGCCTCAATCTGATCGTTCCCACGCTCTGCGTGGGAATGCAGCCCGTGACGCTCTGCGTCACAGAAGCGGAAAGCGGAGCGTCCCTGGAGGCATTCCCACGCAGAGCGTGGGAACGATCCACAGAGGCCACTGCGTCCGACAGGTGTCAGTAACCGGAACCCGGAATCCAGCTGGTTCCCGCCAGCGGCACCCGTGCCATGGCTGCCGACTCCACCGTCAATGCCACCAGATCCTCCGGATCCAGGTTGTGCAGGTGCGACTTGCCGCACGCCCGGGCCATGGTCTGTGCTTCCAGCACCAACACCCGCAGGTAGTTGGCCAGGCGGCGACCGCCTTCCACCGGGTCCAGGCGCTTGGACAGCTCCGGGTCCTGGGTGGTGATCCCGGCCGGGTCACGGCCGTTCTGCCAGTCGTCATAAAAGCCTGCGGCTGAACCAATCTTGTGCAGTTCTTCATCCAGGCGCGGGTGGTTGTCGCCCAGCGCAATCAGGGCCGCCGTGCCAATGGCCACCGCGTCCGCGCCCAGCGCCATGGCCTTGGCCACGTCGGCACCGTTGCGAATCCCCCCCGAAACGATCAGTTGAACCTTGCGATGCATGCCCATCTCTTGCAAAGCCTGTACCGCTTGCGGGATGGCCGGCAAAATCGGAATCCCCACGTGTTCGATAAACACTTCCTGGGTCGCCGCCGTCCCCCCTTGCATACCATCGAGCACGATCACGTCGGCCCCGGCCTTCACCGCCAACTTGACGTCGTAGTAAGGGCGGCTGGCGCCGATCTTCACGTAGATCGGCTTTTCCCAATCGGTGATTTCGCGGATCTCGGCGATCTTGATCGCCAGGTCATCCGGGCCGGTCCAGTCCGGGTGCCGGCAGGCGCTGCGCTGGTCGACACCGATCGGCAGCGTGCGCATGCCAGCGACTCGCTCGGTGACTTTCATGCCCAGCAACATGCCGCCGCCACCGGGTTTGGCGCCCTGCCCCAGGACGATTTCGATGGCGTCGGCTTTGCGCAGGTCATCCGGGTTCATGCCGTAGCGCGATGGCAGGTACTGATAGACCAGATGCTGCGACTGCCCACGCTCTTCCGGGGTCATGCCGCCGTCACCGGTGGTGGTGCTGGTACCGGCGATGGTAGCGCCGCGGCCCAGGGCTTCCTTGGCATTGGCCGACAGCGCACCGAAACTCATGCCAGCGATGGTCACCGGAATCTTCAGGTGGATCGGCTTCTTGGCGGAGCGGTTGCCGAGGATCACGTCGGTGCCGCACTTTTCCCGATAGCCTTCCAGCGGGTAGCGCGACACGCTGGCGCCAAGCAGCAGCAAGTCATCGAAGTGCGGGACCTTGCGCTTGGTGCCACCGCCGCGAATGTCATAGATGCCGGTTTCGGCGGCGCGCTGGATTTCCTGGATGGTCAGGCGGTCGAAAGTCGCGGACTCGCGCAGCACCGGAGGGTTCTTCTCACTCATAGCTATTCTCCTCGCGTGATCAATACGCGGACGCGTTATCGACTTTGAAGTTGTACAACTGACGGGCCGAGCCGTAGCGCTTGAAATCAGCCGCCTTGTGCTCGAAACCGGCGCGATTGAGCAGCACTTGCAGTTCCTCCAGGTGTTCGGCGCGCATCTCTTTCTCGATGCAGTCCGACCCCAGCGACGCGACGCTGCCCTTCACGTAAATGTGCGTTTCGTACAGCGAATCGCCCAGCGCATCACCGGCATCGCCGCAGACGACCAAACGCCCGGCCTGGCCCATGAAGCAGCTCATGTGGCCAATGCTGCCGCCGACCACGATGTCGATGCCTTTCATGGAAATCCCGCAACGGGCCCCGGCATCCCCTTCAATCACCAGCAACCCGCCATGGGCGGTGGCGCCGGCGGCCTGGGACGCACTGCCCTTGATCCGCACGTAACCTGACATCATGTTTTCCGCGACACCCACACCAGCGTTACCGTGCACGGTGATGCTGGCTTTCTGGTTCATGCCCGCGCAGTAGTAACCGGCGTGGCCCTGGATATCGATGGACACGGCCTGGTTCACCCCGACGGCGAGGTTGTGCTTGCCGTTGGAGTGGGTCACCACCCATTCGCGGTCTTCCAGGTTGTGCACCTGGTCATGCAGCGCCTGATTGAGCTCGCGCACAGTGGCAGTGGAAAGATCGATGGTTTTCATGTGTGCGCTCCTTAAGCTGACTCGCGTTCCCAGATGTACAAGGTGGCCGGTGCCGGCTCCCAGATCCTGGCGTTTTCAATGCCCGGCAGGCTCGACAGCGCCTGGTATTCGGAGGCCATGGCGACGTAGTCGTCGGTCTCGGCGAGGATCGCCGGCTTGCAGGCGATCGGGTCGCGGATCACTGCAAAGCCGTTGCGCGTGCCGATGGCGAAGGTAAAGAAACCGTCGAGGTCCTCCAGCGCATGGTCCAGCGCATCCTTGAGCGAGTCGCCCTGCTGCAGGCGCCAGGTCAGGTACCCGGCAGCCACTTCGGTGTCGTTGTCGGTTTCGAACTGGATGCCTTCGCGCTTGAGTTCCTGGCGCAGGCGGAAGTGGTTGGACAGTGAGCCGTTGTGCACCAGGCACAGGTCGGCACCGGTGGAAAACGGGTGGCTGCCTTCCATGGTCACCGCGCTTTCGGTGGCCATGCGGGTGTGGCCGATGATGTGGCTGCCCTGCATGCCGGCCAGGCCGAAGCGTTGGGAAATCTCCTGGGGCAAGCCCATGCCCTTGAGGATCTCGATGCTCTGCCCGGCGCTCATGATGCGTACGCCCGGCGCCAGTTCGGCGAGGGCCAGGCGTACCGGCGCCTCCTGCGCGTGGATCTTCAATACGGCGGCGCTGGCGTTCTGGAACCAATCCAGCGAGCAGCCCAGGCGACCCTCAAGTTCACCCATCAGGGCTGTCCATTCGAAGCTTTCGGTGGTTGCCTGCAGGGTCAGCTTGACCCAGCCATCGGCCACTTCATCGCCATAGATGGCAAAGCCGGCGCTGTCCGGGCCACGGTCGGTCATGGCCTGCAACATCGGTTCGAACAGTTGGCCCAGCCGGGATTCCAGCTGCGGGTTTTTCAGGTAAAGACCTACGATTCCACACATAAGAGCAGTCCTCACTTCGTTCGGGAGCTGCAAGCTTCAAGCTGCAAGCAGTCCGCATGGATAGAAATATTTGTGACATGCCGCCAATCCGCTTTTACTTGCGGCTTGACGCTTGCAGCTTGTAGCTGCCGCCCAGCAGCCTCAGAAAAATTCGGTATAGCGCGCGACCTCCCAGTCACTCACATGGCGGCTGTACTCCACCCACTCCATGCGCTTGAGCTTGATGAACTCGGCCACGATCTGCGGGCCCAGCACTTCGGCGAACAGCGGGTCGGCCTCCAGCGCGTCGCAGGCTTCCTTGAGCGATTGCGGCAGGGTCTTGATGCCGCGCGCGGCGATCTGCGCAAGCGTCAGGCTGTAGAGGTTTTCGTTGCAGACGTGGTCGATTTCCAGCTGGCGGTCGATGCCGTCGAGGCCCGCTGCGATGATCGCGGCGCTGACCAGATAGGGATTGCAGCCGGCGTCCGGCAGGCGGAATTCGAGGCGGCCGTAAGGCACCCGGACCATCGCCGAACGGTTGTTGGCACCGAAGGCGATAAACGCCGGCGCCCAGGTCGCGCCGGACAACGAGTTGCCCACCACCAGGCGCTTGTAGGAGTTGACCGTGGGCGCGGCGAAGGCACAGAGCGCCGGGCCATGGGCAAGCAAACCGGCGGCGAAGTGGTAGGCCATTTTCGACAGGCCCATGCCGCTGGGGTCGCTGGCGTCATGGAACAGATTCCTGTTCTCGGCACTGCTGATCGACAGGTGAAAGTGCATGCCGTTGCCGGCGCGTTTCGGGTCGGGCTTGGGCATGAACGAACAGATCATGCCCAGGTCATTGGCGATCTCGCCGGCGGCCATGCGAAAGAAGGTGAAGCGGTCCGCCGAGGTCATGGCATCGCTGTAGGTGTAGTTGATCTCGAACTGGCCGTTGGCGTCCTCATGATCGATTTGATAGACCTCGAAATCCACCGCCTGCAAGGCTTCGGTCAAGCGTTCAAGGAACACCCGTGAGCGCGACAGGCCCTTGTAGTCGTAGCAAGGCTTGTCCAGGTTGTCGCTGAGGTCGACCAGTTGCAACTTGCCCTGCTCGTCGCGACGCATCAGGTTGAATTCCGGCTCCAGACCGGTATTGAGGGTCCAGCCCTTGTCCTCCAGGCGCCGGACCTGCTGCTGCAATACATAACGGCTGTCATAGGGATGCGGTTTGCCATCGACATGACCGACGCACACCACCCGGCCATACCCCGGCTGCCAGGGCACGGGCGTCAGCGTGGCCAGGTCGCCGCGGGCCATGAAGTCCGGACCGTGGGGCTCCATGCCCATGCCACTGATCGCGAATCCGGCAAAACCGGCGCCCTCTTCGGCCACCGTCTTGAGCCCACAGATCGGCACCGATTTGGTCTTGGCCGCACCATGGATATCGACAAACTGCGCAAGCACGTACTTGATCCCGTGCTTGTCGATGATGCGCTGGGTTTCTGCTGGCAACATTGCTCGTCACTCCTCGCGAAAGGCAAATCAGTTGTGGGTTGGCCCTGACTTTCTTTTTATTCCTGAAAAGAAAGTTTGTTTCCCAATAGGAATGCAAGGCCCTTGCCAGCTTCGCGAGTGACGCGTGAAAAACACCTGTGGTGCTGTTTATATGGGAAAAATCTTTTCCCCATGGGAATATTGCCCGATGGACACGCGCCTGACGCCGCGACTTGCACTTTCTCAGTGCGAAACTAATATTACTGAACGGAAAGTGTGCAGGATCCGATGACTATGCCGACCGAAACCGCCCCGCGCCTCAAGCTTGAGCAATACCTGGGTTTGCAGATCAAGCGCCAACGCCAGGCCCAGGACCTGAAACTGGCTGATGTGGCCAAGATCGCCGATATCAGCCAGGGCATGTTGAGCAAGATCGAAAACGCCCAAGTCTCCACCAGCCTCGACACCCTCAGCCGCCTGTGTGACGTGCTGGGCCTGCCGCTGTCGAAATTGTTCAGTGAGTACGACCAGCAGGACGGCAGCGCACTACTGGTCAAGGCCGACCAAGGCATGGAGGTGGTGCGCCGGGGAACAGAGAAAGGCCATACCTACCATTTGCTCAATCACACCCGCGGGCCGAAGAAGAGCTTCGAGGCCTACATGGTGAGCATGGATGACGCCAGCGAAGAGTTCCCGACCTTCTCCCACCCCGGTACCGAGTTTTTGCATTTGCTTGAAGGCGAGCTGATTTACCGGCATGGCAACCAGCTGTATCGCATGGAGGCTGGCGACAGCCTGACCTTCGAAGGGGAAATACCCCATGGGCCCGAGGAGTTGGTGCAGGTACCGATCCGGTTGTTGTCGATCATGAATTACGGTAGCGATAAGGAATGATTTAGGTCACCTCCAAAATCAGACCGATCAACCGCCTCGCTTTGGTTGTTGCTTCGGCTTTTGCTTCGGCTTTTGCTTTTGCTTTTGCTTTTGCTTTTGCTTTTGCTTTTGCTTTTGCTTTTGCTTTTGATCCACCCGCCCCTTCGGGAGGCTGA
>NZ_AKJF01000120.1 GCF_000282475.1 Pseudomonas sp. GM78 | reverse complement strand
CCTTTTGCTTACTTTTCGGCGTTTGAAAAAGTGAGTCGCCGTAAGGGCGAAACCCTAAGTGGCCGTTACCGCAGGAATGGATATGTACACCGAAAAAAGGGCCAGCTGTCAGGCCCCAGTCCCTGCGATAAAGCTAAAAATCTTCATCGGCTGTAACATAACCCCCCGTTTGCCACCGCCCATCCCCGCCATAGGGCAGGAGCCCGGGCACGCAAGCGTATACACAACAGATACATTTTTTCAGGTTCAGGAATTGCCAATGACTCAGTCGCAACGTTTGAAATACTCGATTCTGATCTCCCTCGTGGTACTGGGGACCATGTTTGGCCTTTCGTATTTGCAGAACACCGGCGTCATCAGTGAAAAACTGTTCCAGTACATCGCCATTGGCGTGGCGGTGGTCGTGGTGGTCATCAACGGCGTGATGCGCCGCAAGGTCAAGCCCTGAGCGGCAGCCCCGGGCCTGGCTCGATCAGTCGTTGTGCAGCAGGGCGGCAGCTCGCGGGTGAAGGCTGTAGCTCTTGTCCGCATTGAGGACAATCACGCCTTCGCTGCACAAGCGTTTCAACACTTCGCGCACACTCAGGAACGACAGGGGAATGTCCAGTTCCAGCAAGTGAGTGTGTACGCCGCGCACGCCCAGGCTGCGGTCGTTCTCGGCGGCCGAGAGCAGGGCGTCGATGACTTTCAAGCGAATCAGACTCGTTCGCAGGCCAAAGCTCTTGAGCAGGATGCGGATCCGCTCGTTGCCGTGGCGCTCGGTACGCTGGTCGAAAACACCGACCCCAATGGAAGTGCCCTTTGGCGCGTTGCTACCGTCCGTTGGCAGTTGCGAGTTGTACATTGCAAAAACTCCTGTTCAGAGCCTGATCGGGAAAAATTGGGCGCTCTTACCTATTAAGACGTATGAGCGACCCAAATCATGAAGACTTGAATGTAGAAATTTCGTCGTCATGATGTGACCGCTGTGTAAGGTGCCCTTGAAATGCGGTCCGGGACCGCCATCCAGTCTCCTAAATTTTTGTCGTTTGCTTCGTCCCTAAAAGGATGCGCAGTGCGTGTGTGTACGCAGAACTGTGACCATCGTTTTTCGATCAGGAGCGAGTGTGATTATTTCCAGCCAGTTAGCCAGGGTGAGCCTGGCGGGTGTGTGCCTGGGGCTGAGTCTTGCGGCGAATGCGCGCAGTCAGCCTGAGCAGGCCAGTGCCGATATCCGCCGGACCAGTTTCGGTGTGCCGCATATTCGGGCCGAGAACGAGCGCGGGCTCGGTTACGGCATTGGCTATGCCTACGCTCAGGATAACCTGTGTTTGCTGGCCAATGAGATCGCCACGGTGAACGGTCAACGCTCACGGTTTTTCGGCCCGGACCAGTTCACCGTCGACGAGCGTGAAAACCGCGTCAGCGATCTGTTTTTCACCTGGTTGAACACCCCGCAGGCCGTCGACGCCTTCTGGCAGGCGCAAACCCCGGAAGTACGGCAGCTGATGGAAGGTTATGTGGCCGGCTACAACCGCTCCCTGGGCGAACGTCGGGCCCAGGGCTTGCCGCAGCAGTGCCAGGGCGACTGGGTTCGGGAGATCACCGCGATGGATCTGGTCAAGCTGACCCGCCGCCTGTTGGTGGAAGGTGGCGTCGGGCAGTTTGCCGAAGCCTTGGCGGGCGCGACGCCGCCGGCGGCGGTTGCGGGCAACGAAGGCAAAGGAAAAGCGTTCCAGGTGGCCGACATGCGTATGCAGCGCTTCGCCCTCGATCGCGGCAGTAACGCCGTCGCCGTGGGCAGTGAGCGCTCGTTCAATGGCCGTGGCATGTTGCTGGCCAACCCGCATTTTCCGTGGGTCGGCGGGATGCGCTTCTATCAGATGCACCTGACCATCCCTGGCAAACTGGATGTCATGGGCGCCGCGCTGCCGGGATTGCCGCTGATCAATATCGGTTTCAACCAGCACCTGGCCTGGACCCACACCGTGGATTCGTCCAAGCACTTCACGCTGTATCGGCTGCAACTCGATCCCAAGGACCCGACCCATTACCTGCTCGACGGCGAGTCCCTGCCGATGCACAAACAGACACTGACGGTTGACCTCAAACAGTCGGACGGCTCGGTCAAGGCGGTGTCCCACGTGGTGTACAGCTCGCAATTCGGTCCGATCGTGCAATGGCCCGGCAAACTGGAGTGGGACAACCAGTTCGCCTACAGCCTGCGCGACGCCAACCTGGACAATGACCGGGTGTTGCAGCAGTGGTACGCGATGAACCGTGCCGGTAGCCTCAAGGAATTCCAGGCCTCGGTCCATGAAATCCAGGGCATCCCTTGGGTCAACACCCTGGCGGCGGACGAGCAGGGGCAAACGCTGTACATGAACCTGTCGGTGGTGCCGAACGTCAGCAGCGAAAAACTCGCGCAGTGCAGTGATCCACGGATCGGCTTGCAGATGATCGTCCTCGACGGTTCGAACAGCGCCTGCGCCTGGGACATCGACCCGCAAGCTGCACAAAAAGGCATCTATGCCGCGAACAAATTGCCGCAATTGCTGCGCAAGGACTTCGTGCAGCATTCCAATGATTCGGCATGGATGGCCAACCCGGCGCAGCCGCTCACCGGCTACTCTCCATTGATCAGCCAGGACAGCCAACCCTTGGGCCTGCGCGCGCGGTTCGCCCTCGATCGCCTGGGTAAACTTGCCAAGTCCGGGCCGATTGCGGCGGCGGATCTGCAGCACATGGTGATGGATGATCAGGTGTATCAGGCGGCGCAGGTGATGCCGGACCTTTTGCAATTCTGCGCGGGCGACCTGGGTACCGATGCGCCGGCGCTGGCGCCGCTGTGTGCCAGCTTCAAGGCCTGGGATCGCAAGGCCAATCTCGACAGCGGCGTGGGCTTCGTGCATTTCCAGAATGTCATGGAACCGCTGGAACAGATGCCTGATGTCTGGCGCGTGGCGTTCGATCCGCTGGATCCGCAGCACACGCCGCGTGGCCTGGCGATTGATCGTCCGCCGGTAGCGCAGGCGCTGCGCCAGGCGATGCTGGCATCGGTCGAGCAGGTCAACGCGTCAGGGCTCAAGAAGGAAACGCGCTGGGGCGATGTCCAGGTGGTCAGCAGCGGCGGAGTGCAAACGCCGATCCACGGTGGGCCGGGTACGCTGGGCGTCTACAACGCCATCCAGAGCGTGCCCAGAACCGACGGCAAACGCGAAGTGGTCAGCGGCACCAGCTATCTGCAAGTGGTGACGTTCGATGAAAAGGGCCCGCAGGCGAAGGGGCTGCTGGCGTTCTCGCTGTCGAGCGATCCGGCCTCGAAATACGCCCGGGACCAGACGCTGGCGTTTTCGAAGAAACAGCTGAGTGTGTTGCCGTTCACCGAGCAGCAAATCAAATCCGATGCGAACTATCAGGTGCAGACCATCCGCGAGCAGGACGCCAAGGTGGCGGCTCACTAGGTTAGTGTGTATTTGATCGAGACATGAAGGCCGCACCCCGCAAGGGTGGCGGCCTTCAGCTTTTCGGGGCTTGCTGCGGAATCGAGTTGAGGACCGGGTTGCCGTCCTTGTTACGGGTCAGGTAGACCGGCAGTACCTTGGGCAGGGACGTCACCAGGGTATTGAGTTCCTTGATGTTGTAGATGCCGCCGATGCGGATTGCGCCGGTACTGTTGTCGGCGACCACCAGGGGATTTTCCAGGTAACGGTTGATCAACGGCAGGGCATCGTTGAGCGCCAGGTCGTCGAGCACCAGTTTGCCGCTGCGCCAGGCCAGCGAATTATCGTTGTCGTAGGTCTGGCTGATCCGCGGGATGTAGTCGCCATGGCCATAGCTCGCCTGCATCGAAGGGCCGAGCCGCAAGCCGTCCCCCGGCAGGTCAGCGTTGCTGCTGACCAGTACCGAGCCTTCGATCAGGTTCACTTTGACCTGGTCTTCATACATCCAGACATTGAATTTTGTCCCGGTGACCCGGATCCGGCCTTCGGCCGCCTTGACCACGAACGGGTGGGACGTGTCGTGGCTGACGCTGAAGAAGGCTTCGCCTTTGCCCAGGGTGACCTGGCGTCGATCCTTGTAGTTGCTGTAGGTCAACTCGCTGCCCAGGTTCAGTTCGACCTGGCTGCCGTCCTTCAAGGTGACTTGGCGCACATTGTCAGTCGCCTCGAAGTGTTGGTACGAATCGGGCAGCCACCCCAGATTCCAGCCACTGTAGGCCGCCAACGGCAACGCCAGTGCGCACACGGCCGCCGCCATGCCGACAGTGCGCCAGGGTGTCCGGGTGGGGCGAACCATTGGCACAATGCTGGATTCGGGGCGCGGCAGGTCGCCTGCAACGTCCCAGATTTCCAGCATGGCCTCGTATTCGACCAGGTGCAGCGGATGAACATCCAGCCACTGCTCGAATGCCTGCCGCTCTGCAGCGGTGCAGTCAGGTGCATGCAGGCGCATGCACCAATGCGCGGCGGCCTCGGTGATGGCGTCAAACTGGGCTTGTGAGAGTGGGCTGTCGGTCATTGACTCATCCTGATTTCCCGCATTCTAACCTTGAGGGCAGTCGGCGAGAACAGCCGTCATGGCATTTACCCATCAAACGGCTGTTTATTTTCCGCAGTCAAGGTGTATTGACGTGTAGCTCGCGTCCGAGATGACTGATTAACCAGGCTACGCTGTCGGCATTCCCAAGTTGTACCGCCAGACGGGTCAGTGAGTCATGTTTGAATTTATCGCGAGCGCCGGCCAGATTGTCTGCGCCGGTCAACGCCAGAATATGCGCCTTTATCCGATCGGTATCTTCAAATAGGGTACTTCCCGGGTCTTCCCACTCGCCGGTGTCGGGGTCCTGAGTCATGAACAATCGAGTGTAAGGCGTCTCTTTTGCCAGTGCGGTGTTCTGAACATCGGTCAATGCATCCTTGAGAGCAATGGCGGTTGCGCTGGCCGTGCCGATCAGGTCGGGGAAGGGTCTACCAGGATCCAGGTAGGAAATGTCCTCGGTTTTACAAGCAATGTGTGAAAGCTCATGCAGGAGCGTTATCGCCCGGGCATGCGTGTGGATCGGGAACGTGGTGTCGGAAAGATGTTGGCGGTAATGCTCGAAGCCGGGGTCGAAGAATCGTTCTCCCAGATAGATCGTCTTCGTTTTGTCCTTTGGTACGATAAAACCGAATGTACTGTCTGCGCTGTCGATTACCCTGCCGACGACAAAGCGATCGGACTTGGCCTTTCTGAGTGTGGGGTCCAGCAAGGCGGTAAAGATATCGCCCACGACCTTTTCCAGCTGTTCCACATGCGCGGGCAGCACCTCTTCCACATCGATGAAACGCTTGATGAGTTGATGCACGGGGGTGTCCGTGTCGTCGGCGTTGTTCAGCAACTGCAGGTTTTGAAAGCAGGTCCAGGCATAACTCGTTGCCTGGTCCAGCGCCTGGTCGATCTGCCTGGCCTTGTGCGGGAAAATACGTCGAATCTGCGGCACTCCACGGGCGTCGACGTTCATGCCGTCCCAAACCGATGCCAGGGTATCCAGCCGACTCATAAGGCTGAATTGCGGCTTCGGTGCTTTGCGGTCGAGCACCCACTGTTTCGATGTGTTTTGCCGCAGATAAGGGCCGAGCTTCCTGGGGCTGGCGATGCGCCAGCGGGTGCCGCGTTTGGCCACCGGAAAGACCTTGCCTTCCACCGGCCCGTAAAGTTGTTTGGTCGTCGGGTGCGCATAGAGCCCGGGTGTTGAGTCGGGCTTAAGCGAGCCCAGGTCGACGTTGGGGCTTTCATGGCGCTGTAAGTTTGTGCGCTCGGGGGCGGTGACCTTGATGTCCTGCCATTTGCAGGCAGCTTCGGGTTTTTCTTGCTCCGCATCGGTCGACGTGGAAGTCGACAGCGCGTGAGTGTCCAGCGATTGGCGCAACGAAGCGAGTTGAGCGATGCCGCTGACGAACGCCCTGATGGCCGCACCCCATTTGTGCGTTTGCAGGTCTTCGGCGGATTGTTTGATGTCCAGGTAGCTGTGGTACACCGTGACAGGGTAGGCGAGCTTGCCCATGAAAAACGAATACGCCGCGTGCAGGTCTTCACCCAGAACGTGCTTGATGGTTGCCCATTGACTCTGTTTCCTGTCATCGGACTGACAACCGAGCAACCGGCCCAACAACGCGGCATTGTCATTGAACAAGTGCCCGAACAGGTGGCCCTTGATTGGATTGGACGCCAGCGTGACCTCGGTCTCCGTGGCCACTGACCCGGCTCGTATAGGCCGGTTGCCGCGCGTTGCCATCCGTGTCTCCAGCGAAAACCGATCAAGATTCCTCAGGTTCATGAGGACCCAATCGAACAGAGCACCGCGCGACTTCAGTTCTACCAGCAGCTGGGTTTCGCTGGCGTACTCCTTTATCCCGTGTCGTGGACTGTGAGGGGCGACAAGCACCTGCGGCGCGGTGCTGTCGGCCGATGAACCGATCAGATAGACGCCTGGCACCTTGACCGCTTGTCCGCTCCGGACGCCGAGCAACTCCAGGGGGCGGATGATCGCGTGGGCCCCCTCGACGGCCTTACGGGCGATGGCATCAGGCATGTCCATGACCTGGCGGATCAGGTCGAACCCGGTTTCGCTCAGGCGCTCCTGCAGTTTTTCCACGTGGGCGAGGTGCATCAATTGCCAAGGCAATTGCCTGTAAAAACGCTGCCTGCGATCGGCGTTTGCCACGGTGTCTGCAAGGGCCGCGCTGAGTATTTTCTGCTGATGTTCACCGGGTTTCAGGTCGCGTATCAGGTCTTTGATATAACGTTCGTTCATGCCCTCTGGAAGGTCCGTAGTGTCCAGCGACGTCAGTTTGAGGGAAACCGTGTCCAGGTCCTTGAGATGCGCCAGCGCAAACTCGGTCAGGGTCTGGTTGCGGGGCGCAGACCAGGGGCTCGCGATCTCGACCTGGACCTTGTCCGGATCAAGGTTGAAACCGTCTGCCTTGAGTTGTTGTTCCAGCTCATGGTGGGCGGTGCGCGGTAATGAGCGGATGCCGGTGAGGTAATCCTCGTCGTCCTTGACGTTGTTCCGGTATTGCTCAAGCAGTTCGCCATGCAGGATCAGCTCTTTGATCGGCGCCTTGGCCAGCCAGACCGGCAGTTTTTGCTGGGTGATCAGCGACTGGGCGATGTCGGTCGCATGACTCAGCCCGGTCATGGGCTCGCGCAGGGCCACCAGATTAAGCAGGTTCGTCAGTGGTGCGGGGGCGAGCGGGGTGGCCAGTGCACGGGTGACGAAGGCCTGGTCCAGATCAACGAAGGGTTTTTGCAGGTTGTCGAGAAAATGCCCATGGACCTGTTGCAGCGGCGCCAGGGTGTAGGCCTTGCCTGGCGATCGTTCGCTGCGACCGAGGTTCTCCAGAAGCATGCAACGATGATTGTCGTCCTCAAGGCGACGTTCCAGTTCGTCCTTGAGCGGCGTCAGTGCCTTGAAGGCTTCAAATCCCAGTGCCGGCGTCCACAGGATGGCCTTGCCCGAATGCACCGGATCCAGGCCGCCCCGTTCGGTCAGGACGAAACAACTGGCCAGTTTCAGCGGGCTTGCAGCCGCGCCAGCCTTCAACGCGAGGGAGAAGACCTCCGGAAAAAAACCGTTCAACGCCGCGCGTTGCACGCGTGTAGGCGTATCGAGCACGGTTTTGATGATCGCCTGTTCCGTCGCACCCAGGGTGCGTGAGACGGCGCGAAGCTTCAATTCACTGCGCAGTGCCGTTGCCAGGGTATGGGTAAAACTTGACTGCAAATCCGCCAATGATGAACTGACGAGGTTTCGCACCTCGGAGAATGTCTGGGCTGTCGTGGGAATGGTCGGGTGTTTTTCAAGACGTTGATCGAGCGCCTGTTCGACCGAGCCCAGCAGCGAGAGCTCCGTTTTGGCCGACTCGCCGCGCACCGTGGCCGGTCGCGCATTCACGCGTCGGTCCGGGCGTGTGCTCCAGCGTCCTGCGCTGCCCTGCAGCAGTAAGCGCTGATCGATCAACCCCCGGACGTCCAGGGCATTGTCGAGCAAGGCATGAGGGTCCTGCGTGCCTTCGCTTTCACGGTAAAGGTTCAAGGCATGGCTGAGGTTTTGCCGTTGTTTATCGATGATGTCAGCCATCACGCTTGTAAACACCGCGCCGACGACGGGCTGACCGACGAGCACCCAATCGTTCGGTTCCAGTGCAGTAAAGGTGTTGCGTTCGTCCAGTGACATGAAGTTGAGCAGCGTCTCTTCATGGCCTTCGCTTCTGAGCATCTGTCGCAGGATTGTTTTCACCGCCGACAGGTTGCTTGTGACGTCGATGCCTCGGGACGGGCTGTAAAGGAAACCCAGGGTGTTCGCGCCGCCGATCATCAAGGTCGAGGCAAGTTCCGCGAAAGGTTTGAGGGGGGCGGTGATCCGCACTTTTTCAATGCGAAGGTGATCGCCCGTGGCTGGGGCGAGGCTGACCTTCATCAGTTGCAGGTATTGCTCTGTCGTCACAGTGCCCTGTTGGCGCTGGTACAACAGCTTCGCGTGAAAAGTGTCGCGCAGGCCCTCGGCAAAAAAAGCCTGGCGCGCCAAGCCATTGTCCATGGGCGTGTTCCAGAATGTCTCAATCAGGCTTGGGAGGTCGTCCAGTGTTGATTGCAAGGTGGGCATCTTGACCAGCTCGCCCGCCATCGCCTCGAGGTTTTTTTCCTGCTGTTGCTTGAGCGTGAGTTCCTGATCTGCGAATACCGCGCCTTCGATTTCGCGGGTAGCGATGTCGAGCTCCGTGGCGGCGACCAAGGGCAGGCGTTGTTCGATGGAGAGGAACCGCAACAGTTCACGTTTTCCAGTGGCCTGCGCTAACCATTCCTTGAGTTTGCTCTTGAGCTCGGCCATACCCGCGAATTTGCTCAAACCTTTCCACGGTGTGTAGAGCATGACTTCGCCATCGTTGGGCCGGCTCATGATAAAGGCACCGGCCAATGGTTTGCCGGTCTCTGCGGCCAAAGACAACAGCAGCTGAAAGGCCTGCATCGGTTTTTCATGGGCTTTGCGGGCTGCCTGGGTCGCTAGATAAACCGTGTTCAGCCAGTCCAGATCGTCCAGGGTAAAGCCCAGCGCGGTTTCCCGTTCGCCGAGTTGCATGGCAGTGGATGCAGACAAGGCGTCGTCAAAAAAATACGGCAGTGCAGTTGTCGTCATGGTGTTTCCTCGATGGGCTGCGACGGTGTTCAGCGCAGGTCGTTGGGTCGAGGGGCAACAGTAGGGGCGGGGAAAAGGCGGGGTGCGGTACATATTGCTTGCGCGAGAGACTTGACAGGATGCCGGTAAGAAAGCACTTAATCGACGTGTTGCCCGCCTCTAACAATAAAACTGGAGCTTCAGATGACCGCTTCGCCTGAAATGGCAGTCAGTTCGGCCAACTCAACCCTGGATTTTGATTCTCTGGTGCTGTTGCTCGAACGCATTTTCGTTCGTCACGGCACCTCCGCCGAGGTCGCCAAAACACTGGCCCTCAACTGCGCCGGTGCCGAACGCGATGGCGCCCACAGCCATGGCGTGTTCCGCATTCCCGGCTACGTGTCGACGCTCAAAAGCGGCTGGGTCAATGGCCAGGCCGTGCCTGTGGTCGAAGACGTGGCCTCGGGTTTTGTCCGGGTCGACGCCGGCAATGGTTTCGCCCAACCGGCGCTCGCCGCCGCCCGCGCCTTGCTGGTGGAAAAGGCGCGCAGTGCCGGCATTGCGGTATTGGCAATTCGTAACTCCCATCACTTCGCGGCGTTGTGGCCGGACGTCGAGCCGTTCGCCTATGAAGGGCTGGTGGCGTTGAGCGTGGTCAACAGCATGACCTGCGTGGTGCCGCACGGCGCCGATCGCCCGCTGTTCGGCACCAACCCGATTGCCTTCGCCGCCCCGCGAGCAGGCGGTGAGCCGATTGTCTTCGACCTGGCGACCAGCGCGATTGCCCATGGCGATGTGCAGATCGCCGCGCGCAAGGGTGAACGCTTGCCGGCGGGCATGGGCGTCGACGGCCTTGGTCAACCGACCCAGGATCCGAAAGCGATCCTGGAGGGCGGCGCGCTGCTGCCATTTGGCGGGCATAAAGGTTCGGCGCTGTCGATGATGGTGGAGCTGTTGGCGGCGGCGTTGACCGGCGGCAATTTCTCGTTCGAGTTCGACTGGAAGAACCACCCGGGGGCCAAGACCCCGTGGACCGGCCAACTGTTGATCGTGATCGATCCGAGCAAGGCGGCCGGACAGAGCTTTGCCGAGCGCAGCCAGGAACTGGTGCGGCAGATGCACGGTGTGGGGCTCAAGCGGTTGCCGGGGGATCGGCGGCATCATCAGCGGGCCAAGTCTGACGCGGGCGGCATCCAGCTGGATGCGGATACGCTGGCGAGTTTGCGGGAGTTGGCGGGGCTCTAATTGTAGGAGCGAGCCCTGCTCGCGATGGACTTCCAAGCGCCGTGTTTAACCAGTAGACACGCGTCTTCGTTAACGACCATCGCGAGCAGGCTCGCTCCTACAGGGACCGTATTTCAATTGTGATACCGCCGGCTTACCGGCGGCCCAGCAACAAGCCCACGACCAACCCAAATCCTGCGGAAATGGCCACAGTCTGCCATGGGTGCCCGCCAATGTAGGTTTCAGTGGCTTCGACCGCTGGCAGGGTCCGGCTGCGCACGCTGGTGACCGAGTCCCGTGCCTGCTGGAGTTTCTGGGCGATTTGTCCGCGAAGCGTGTCCGCCTCTTCACCGACCAGTGACGCACTGCTCTTGAGCAGTTTTTCCGACTCTTCAATCAGTGACTGAAGTTCGCTGAAAGCCTGGTCCTTGATCTGGTCTTCGGCGGCTTGTGCGGCGGTTTTGCGGGCCATTGGGTGACTCCTTGCAGTTAATGGGCATTGAACAATGGAGTCCGGCGTGACGGAAAAAGTTGCAGTGATCTTGCGGGCGGACGCCATCCTGTTGAAAAATCCAGCGCAGGACATTTCTACCTACAGTGTAAGATGTAGCCTATTTACGCAGCAGGTAATTTCCCATGAGTTTCAATCTGGCCGACAAACCCCTTGCCGAGCGCGCAGCGCTGGAAGACGAGAAATCCCGTCTGTTCGAACTCTGGCAGAACAATTTGGGCAAGGCCAAGGGCGAAGCCGCACGCCTGTTCGGCGAGCGCGCCAAGCGCAAGGGCAAATGGGCCGAGTGGGTCCGCGCCGAGCTGGACGGCATGTCGCCACCGGAGTTCTCGAATATGGTGCGAAGTGAAGTCAATCGATTGATGGCGGCCAAATAACGCAGAGCTACGCAAAGCTCGCGACAATCGCCTCACGCACTTTCAACACCACCGGATCGAGTTGTGTACTGGTGCGCCAACCCAGTTCGATCGGATAACGCGGCAGCGCCAAAGGGCAGGGCAGTAGTGCCAGGCCGCTGAGCGCTGCGATGCTTCGGGCGGCATGGGCCGGAATGGTCGCCACCGCCTGGCTGCCCTTGAGCAGATGCGGCAACGCCGCGAAATGCGTGGTCGACGCGCACACCCGCCGGCTCAGGCCCAACGTGGCCAATCCCTCATCGGTGATCCCGATAAAGCCACCCGATGACACCAGGATGTGTTCACGGGCGACGAATTCTTCAAGGTCGATGGTTTGCTGTCCCGGGGCCAGGCTCATCGGGTCAACCAGGCACAGATAATCGCCTTCAGCCAATACCTGTCGACTGAGCAAGCGTTCGGCAAAGCCGCCGGCCGTGATTGCCAGGTCGATGCTGCGATCCATCAACGCCTGGGCGACGATCTGGCTGTGGGTCTGGCGGAAGATCAGCCGCAACTTTGGCGCGCAACGGGCGATTTCTTCGATCAAGCGGCGACCGTAGGCGATTTCGAAATCATCCGACATGCCCACCGTGACTGAACGGCCTTCATAGTGATGGGCAGCCGGATCGACCATCGCCAGACTTTGCCGGCATTTGTTCAGTGCGTCGCTGACCACCGGTTTCAGCTGATTGGCCTTGAGCGTCGGCGCCAGGCCTCGGCCGGTGCGTACGAATAACTGATCGCCATACACCTCGCGCAACCGGCGCAACGCCGCACTCACCGCCGACTGCGTGACGCCCAGGCGCAACGCCGCGCGGCTGGCGCTGGACTCTTCGTGCAAGGCCTCGAAGACTTTGAGCAGGTTGAGGTCGACGGTGGCGATATTCATCGGGTTCATATCATTCAGCAGTGAACGGGGCTTTATTCATGATCAGGTAGCGCCTGAGAATGAGCAACACCCGATTCGAATGGAGTTACTGTTATGCCCAAGTCAATCGTTGCTGCACTGCAAATCGGCGCACTGCCTGGCGGCAAGGCCGAAACCCTGGAGCAGATCCTCTCGTACGAAAACGCAATCGTGGATGCCGGTGCGGCGCTGGTGGTCATGCCCGAAGCGTTGCTCGGCGGTTACCCGAAGGGCGAGGGGTTCGGCACGCAACTGGGTTATCGACTGCCGGAAGGCCGGGAAGCGTTCGCCCGTTATTTCGCCAACGCCATCGATGTGCCTGGCGCGGAAACCGAAGCGTTGGCCGGGCTGTCGGCGCGTACCGGCGCAAACCTGGTGATCGGTGTGATCGAACGTGCCGGCAGCACTTTGTATTGCTCCGCGTTGTATTTCGATCCGCAGGCCGGACTGGTCGGCAAACACCGGAAACTGATGCCCACGGGCACTGAGCGACTGATCTGGGGCAAGGGCGATGGCTCGACCTTGCCGGTGATCGATAGCCAGGTCGGACGGATCGGCGCGGTGGTGTGCTGGGAAAACATGATGCCGCTGCTGCGCACGGCGATGTACGCCAAAGGCGTGGAGGTGTGGTGCGCGCCGACGGTGGACGAGCGGGAGATGTGGCAGGTGAGCATGCGCCACATCGCCCATGAAGGGCGTTGCTTTGTGGTCAGCGCCTGTCAGGTCCAGGACTCGCCGCAAGCCCTGGGCATGGAGATCGCCAACTGGCCGTCGGATCGGCCGCTGATTGCTGGCGGCAGTGTGATCGTCGGGCCGATGGGTGACGTGCTGGCCGGACCGCTACGCGGCGAACGCGGACTGCTCACCGCTGAAATCAACACCGACGACCTGATCCGCGCGCGCTACGACTACGACGTCGTCGGCCATTACGCGCGTCCCGACGTATTCGAGTTGAGCGTGGATGAACGCGCCAAGCCCGGCGTCCGGTTCAACACATAACCAGATGGCTCAGCGGCTCAACTGTGCGACAACCGCAGGCGTGGCGGGCTCAGCCTTGGCCGGCACATCCGGGTTTTCCATGACCTGGAGGATCGAGGCTTCCGGATCGAAATCGTCTTCTTCCAGCTCGATGAATTCCTCGGGCAGGAAGATGTTCAGCACGATAGCGCACAACGCGCCCACGGTAATCGGCGATTCGAAGATGTTGTGCAGCGCCTTGGGCAGTTCGCGCAACACTTCCGGCACGGCCGCCACCCCCAGGCCCATGCCGATGGAAATCGCCACGATCAGCATGTTGCGTCGATGCAAGCCGGCTTCGGCGAGGATCTTGATCCCGGCCACGGCGACGGTGCCGAACATCACCAGCTCCGCACCGCCGAGCACCGGTTTGGGCATCAACTGCAGCACGGCGCCGATCATCGGGAACAACCCCAGCAGGACCAGCAGGCCGGCAATGAAAAATGCCACATAGCGACTGGCCACGCCGGTCAGCTGGATCACCCCGTTGTTCTGCGCGAAGGTCACCATCGGCATGCTGTTGAACACCGCCGCCATGGCCGAGTTGAGGCCGTCGGCCAACAGGCCGGATTTGATCCTGCGAATGTACACCGGGCCCTTGACCGGTTGACGGGAAATCATCGAGTTGGCGGTCAGGTCACCGGCCGCTTCCAACGGTGATACCAGGAAAATCACCGCCACCGGGACGAACGCCACCCAGTCGAAGGCAAAGCCGTACTTGAACGGGACCGGCACGCTCATCAGCGGCACGGCCGGCAGGCTGGCGAAATCGACGTGGCCCAGCAGCCAGGCGACGGCGTAGCCGAGGGTCAGGCCGATGACAATCGCGCCCAGGCGCAGGAATGGCACGTCGACCCGGTTCAACACCACGATGGTGCCGAGCACCAGGGCCGCCAGGCCCAGGTGACTGGCCGCGCCGAGGTCGGGGGCGCCGAAGCCGCCGGCGATGTCGGTCATGGCGACCTTGATCAACGAGAGGCCCATCAGGGTGATGATGGTGCCGGTCACCACCGGGGTGATCAGCATCCGCAGCTTGCCGATGAACTGGCTCAAGACCACTTCGATGAAGGCGGCAAAGAAGCACACGCCGAAGATGGTCGCGAGGATTTCATCGGTGCCGCCGCCCCGGGCCTTGACCATGAAACCGGCACTGAGGATGACGCTGATGAACGAGAAGCTGGTGCCTTGCAGGCACAACAGGCCCGAACCCACCGGACCGAAGCGCCGCGCCTGGACGAAGGTGCCCAGGCCCGAGACGAACAGCGCCATGCTGATCAGGTAGGGGATTTCGCTTTGCAAACCCAGGGCACTGCCCATGATCAGCGTCGGGGTAATGATCCCGACGAAGCTGGCGAGTACATGTTGCAGGGCGGCGAACACCGTGGCGGTGAGGTGCGGGCGGTCGTCGAGGCCGTAGAGCAAGTCGCTGTGGCGCGGGTTTTTTTCAGGGGAAGTCATGGTGGTTTGTACGCCGGGAGGCGGGGCCGGGTCAGAAAAAGGAGGCGCAGGATGCCAGAACGATCCAGCCACGGCAAAAGCAAAATCCTCAGGTAAACGCCGCGAGCAAATCCTCTTCAAAGGCCATCTGCGCATCCCCCGGCACTTGGGCGCGATGGCGAGCCAGGTGAAACGCCACCTCGAAACTCAAGCCATCGCGGCGCACCGGCCGCAGCAAACCCTTGTCTTCCCAACTGCGGGCAAAGTGACTGGGCAAATACCCCACATGCTTGCCGGACAGGATAAAGGCCAGGGTGCCTTCGACCTGTTCGGAGCGCGCCGAGCAGACTTTTCCTTGAAACGGCTCGTCGCTGCGCAGGAAGCGGTAGGGGTGATCGACCCGGTCGCAGGCCTGGAGTGCCTGGTCGTCCGGTGCCTCATCGGTGAACAGCGGATGGCCAACGGCGCAGTACAGGTGCTGGGTTTCAGTAAACAGCTGGCGGTAGTCAAACGCACTCTGGATCTGCGAGAAATAGCCGATGGCCAGGTCCAGCCGTTGCTGCAGTAACAAACGTTCCATGTCACCCGGCATGGCGCTCATCAACTCGATGCGTACCGACTCGTCACGCTCGCGAAAGCGCTGGATCGCTTCGGCCACCCGCTGCAGCACCGACTGGTCCAGCGCTTCGGACAATCCCAGGCGCACCTCGCCGATCAAGCGCCCGGCCACGCCGTTGGATTGATGACGGAACGCTTCGATGGACTGGAACAGGCTGCGCGTCGCGTTGAGCAATTGCTCGCCTTTGGGTGTGATCCGAAAGCCGCCCTTGCCACGGCTGCACAAGCGATAACCGAGACGGGTCTCCAGTCTGGCCATCTGCTGGCTGATGCTCGACTGGCTCAGGCCCAGTTCACCCTGGGCTGCACTGAAACCGCCGCACTCGACCACGCTGACGAACAGGCGCAGCAGTTGCAGGTCCAGGTCATGCAGTTGGCCGAGCATCAAACATTACTCCGAGATAATGTCAGGTTAACAATCTTTATATTTTACCAATGTAACCGAGGACGCATCCTGCAACCACTTCCTCAGGTCAGGTGTGCGTCATGGCTCCCGTGCTCAAGTATTGTGTCCCAACGCTGTTCCTCGCCATGGCCGCCGCGGCCCAGGCCGAGGACAAAGTCGTCAACCTCTACAGCTGGGCCGATTACGTCGCCCCCGAAACCCTGCAGCGCTTCGAACAGGAAACCGGTATTCAGGTGCGCTACGACACCTTCGATGCGCCGGAAGTGCTGGAAACCAAATTGCTCACCGGCGGCAGTGGTTATGACGTGGTGGTGCCGTCGTCCAGCGTCCTGGCCCGTGGCCTGGCGGCCGGTGCGTTGCAAGCCATTGCCCACGAAGGCTTGAAGGGCTACGCCAACCTTGATCCGGACTTGCTGGAGAAACTCGCTGCGGTCGATCCCGGCAATCAATATGGCGTGCCTTATACCTGGGGCACCCTGGGTTTGGGGATGAATGTCGAGGCGGTCTCGAAACGCCTGCCGAACGTGCCGCTCAACAGCCTGGACTTGTTGTTCAAGCCCGAGTACGCCAGCAAGCTCAAAGACTGCGGCGTTGCGATCATCGATTCACCCCAGGAGGTGATCGGCCTGGCGTTGCACTACCTGGGCAAGGATCCCTACAGCACCGACAAGAAGGACCTCGACGCGGCGCAAGCGTTGCTGCATCAACTGCAACCTTCGGTGCTGTACGTCGCCAGCGGCCGGCAGATCAACGACCTGGCCAATGGCAGCGTTTGCCTGGCCCTGGCTTACAACGGCGACGCCAGCATGGCCGCCGATCAGGCACGCAAGGCCAACAAACCCTATGAAATCGCCTACCGGATTCCCAGGGAAGGCACCCTGGTGTGGCAGGACAACCTGGCGATCCCCAAGGACGCGCCGCACCCTGAAGCCGCGCGCCAGTTCATCGAATTCATGTTGCGCCCCGAATCCGTCGCTGCGCTGACCAACACGCTGTTCTTCGCCACCGCCAACCAGGCCGCCACGCCGCTGGTCGACGAGGCGGTGCGCACCGACCCGGACATCTTTCCACCCGCCGACATTCGTCAGCGCCTGTACGCCGACCGCAGCATGAGCCTCAAGGACATGCGCCAGCGTACCCGCGTGTGGACCACTTTCCGTAGCCGCCAATAACAAGGAGCCTTCAATGGACGTCCCCATGCAGAACGATCAGGCCATCACCCGTGACAGCCTTTATGGAACCGCCGCCGAAAGCACCTACGCCGGCATCACCAGTTTCATGCGTCGACGCTACAGCCGCGACTTGCGCGGTGTCGATGTAGCGGTCAGCGGCGTACCGTTCGACACCGCGACCAGCAACCGCCCCGGCGCCCGCTTCGGGCCACGGGGGATCCGCGCCGCGTCCACCGGGATTGCCTGGGAGCGCCACTGGCCGTGGACCTTCGACCCTTTCGATCATCTGGCGGTGGTCGACTTTGGTGATTGCGACTTCGACTACGGTTCGCCGCAGTCGACCCCCGAATGTATCGAAGCCCACGCCGAGCACATCCTGGGTGCGGGTAGCGCGATGCTGACCTTCGGCGGCGATCACTTCATCACCTATCCGCTGCTCAAGGCCCATGCGCGCAAGCATGGTGCGCTCTCGCTGATACACTTCGACGCCCATAGCGACACCTGGCCGGACGAGGAGGGCAAGCGCATCGACCACGGCACCATGTTCTGGCATGCGGCCAAAGAGGGCCTGGTCGATCCGTCGCGTTCGGTGCAGATCGGGTTGCGCACCACCAACGACGATCACCAGGGTTTCCAGGTACTGGATGCGCGACAAGTGCATCGGCGTGGCGTCGATGCGATCGTCGAGGCCATTCGTGCCAGGGTCGGTGACCACCCGGTGTACCTGACATTCGACATCGACTGCCTCGACCCGGCATTCGCACCGGGCACCGGCACCCCGGTATGCGGCGGCTTGAGCACGGTGCAGGCGCTGGAAATTCTCGGCGGTTTGCGCGGGATCAACCTGGTGGGCATGGATGTGGTGGAAGTGGCGCCGGCCTACGACAACGCCGACATCACCTCATTGGCGGCGGCGACGCTGGCGATGGAGATGCTGTGCCTGTATGCGGCGAAGCATAAGGTCGACCAATAACACACGCACATAGACTGTAGGAGCGAGGCTTGCCCGCGAACCGGACACCTCGGTGTAACTGCCGGACCGAGGCGATCCCTTCGCGGGCAAGCCTCGCTCCTACAAGGGGCGTGTATCAGGCCACCGGGATTTTCGGCAGTTCCAGGGTTACACCCCCGCTGAACCGCGCAAACGACCCACTAATGGATTCATGGGGCACGCCCTTGGGCACATCGCTGACACCCTCGAGCCGCGCCAACTGCTCGGTATTCAATTCCACGTTCAACGCCCCCAGAGTCGCATCCAGTTGTTCACGGGTGCGCGAGCCCAGGATCGGAATCAGCGTGGTGGTCGAGCGTCTGGCTTGAGCGCGCAGCCAGGCGATGGCCACGTGGGTCGGGCTCGCACCCAGCTCCTCGGCGACGGCGAGCAGCGTGTCGAGCAGGGCGGTTTCGCGGGCGCTTTTCTCGGCGTGAACCAACATCCCCAGTTTGCTGGCGCGGTTGTCGCCATCGCCGCTGCGGTATTTGCCGGTGAGGAAGCCTCCACCCAGTGGCGACCACAGGGTCGCGGCCAGGCCCAGGGCTTCAGCCATGGGCAATTGTTCGCGTTCGGCGCTACGTTCGGCCAGGCTGTACTCCACCTGGATCGCCGCAATCGGGGCAAAACCACGCACCTCGGCCAGCAGGTCGGCGCGGGCGATGCGCCACGCCGGAAAGTTCGACAGCCCGGCGTAATGGATCTTGCCGGCACGGATCAGGTCGTCGAAACCGCGCAGGATCTCCTCCATCGGCGTCACGCCGTCGCTCATGTGTGCCCAGAACAGGTCCAGGTGATCGGTTTTCAGCCGCTTCAGGCTCTCTTCCACGGCGCGAACCATGTTCTTGCGGTTGTTGCCGGTGTGGGAAATGCCGGCGTCCGGCGTCGTGCCCAGCGTGTATTTGCTGGCGATGACCAGATGATCGCGTTCGGTGGCGATGAATTCGCTGAGCATGGCTTCCGACTGGCCCGCCTGGTAGCCGTTGGCGGTGTCGATGAAATTACCGCCAGCGGCAAGATAACCATCAAATATCCGCTTGGCTTCATCGCGCTCGGCGCCATGACCCCAGCCGGTGCCAAAGTTGCCGGCACCCAACGCCAGTTCGGAAACCCGCAAGCCGGTTTTACGGCCGAAAACTTTGTAATGCATGGGGGAGACTCCTGTGGAACCGATTGAATGAATTTAAATGTTGTGCGTCATTTATTAAATATGATGCCAATAATATTTGCCGTCAAGGCGTTTTTCCCTTGCCCGACAAGTGCACAAGCGGCGTGAAATTTCACAGAAGACGTTGTCGACGGGTGGCATACTGCCGCGCATGAATGTCGACTCTCCCCTCAGCGCCTGGCAGCACGCGATCGAACAGAAGGGTTTCGTCCAGGACGAAGCCCAGGAACATGCCGTCTGGGCCCTGCAAAAGTGCCACGAGGCCCTGCATGAAGGCCGCAAGCCGATCATGGGCGTGTACCTCTGGGGCCCGGTCGGGCGTGGCAAGACCTGGTTGATGGACCAGTTCTACCAGCACCTGCGGGTGCCGGCCCGGCGTCAGCACTTTCATCATTTCATGGGTTGGGTGCACCAGCGTTCCTTCCAGCTGACCGGTACCGCCGACCCGTTGCAGGCCTTGGCCCGTGAACTGAGCGAAGAAGTGCGGGTGCTGTGCTTTGACGAGTTGTTCGTCAATGACATCGGTGACGCGATCATCCTTGGCCGCTTGTTTCAGGTGATGTTCGAGCAGGGCGTGGTGGTGGTCTGCACTTCCAACCTGCCACCGGACCAGCTGTACGCCGACGGCTTCAACCGCGACCGCTTCATGCCGGCCATCGCCGCGATCAAGCAGCACATGCAGGTGATCGCGGTGGACGGCGGCGAAGACCATCGCCTGCACCCGGGGCAGGGCTTGCAACGTTACTGGGTGGCGGCGCCCGGACAGCCCAGTGCACTGGCTGACGTGTTCAAGGTGCTGACCCTGGGCCAAGTGGTTTCCAGCGCGCCGATCAAGGTCGGCTATCGTTCGCTGGAGGTGGTGCAGGCCAGCCAGAGCGTGCTCTGGTGCCGTTATGCCGACCTCTGCGAGCAGCCCTTTGCCGCCATGGATTTCATGGCCCTGTGCGACACCTTCAGCGCTATTCTTCTAGGTGACGTGCCCAACCTCAGCGCGCAAAAACGGGCAGGGCGCATTGCCCGGGGCACTGAAGACGGGGTCGAGCGCGTGGTGGCAGGCGACCGCGAACTGCCGCAGTTGTCGGTGCACGATGACGGTGTACGGCGTTTCATCGCGCTGGTGGACGAGTGCTACGACCGCAAGGTGCCGCTGTACCTCGAAGCGCAGGTGCCCATGGACTCGCTTTACACTGAGGGCTACCTGGAATTTCCGTTTCGCCGAACCCTCAGCCGCCTGCAGGAAATGCAGCTGCAACGTTTTGCCGAGGCCTGACATCCAGGAGGCGTGAACATGAATCAACCCCTGTCACACCATTTGTTGACCATGGCCTATCAGAATGCCTGGGCCAATCACCGGCTGGCCAAGGCCTGGTGCCAGTTGAGCCAGGAGCAGTTGGCGGCGCCCCGGGTCAGCTTCTTTCCCAGTCTGTGCGCGACCCTCAACCACATCCTGACCTGCGACTGGTTCTATGTGGATGCGCTTGAGCGCGAGTTGCGCGGTGACGATCCCCATCCTGATTGCTACCTGTTCTTCAAGGATGACGAGCCGTTTACCCAGGCCGTCGACCTCAAGCGCGAACAGGCGCAGGTCGACCGACGCCTGATTGCCTACTGCGAGCAAATGCGCGACACCGACTTGGGCAAGATCGTGACCATCGCCCGGGACACACCGCAATACGACAGCCGCTTGCGCCTGCTGTCGCATCTTTTCGAGCATCAGATTCATCATCGCGGGCAGGTCCACGCGATGCTCAGCGGCACGTCGGTCAAGCCGCCGCAGCTGGACGAGTTTTTCTGTGCCGGCGAGTCGCACCTGCGGGCTGAGGATTTTGCCGAGCTGGGATGGACTGAAGCGCTGATCTGGGGGCATTGAGATCAAAAGATCGCAGCCTGCGGCAGCTCCTACACTGCGATCTTTTGATCTTGCAACACACATGACGCTCAGGATAGGGTCGTAGTCCGATGCCTACGTATCGGGACTACTTCATGTGATCGGGGATGGAAATGGATTCCGCAGAAATTCTTGTGCTTCAAGCCAGCTATACCAATCCGGTGCACGCCGAGGCGATTGGCCTGGTATTGAACAGTTACGCCGAAGATCCAATGGGGGGTGGTCATTCCCTGCCTGCCACGGTGCTGGAACATCTACCGGGTGAGTTGGCCAAGCGCCCCCATGCGTTCAGCGTTCTGGCCTTTGTCGGCGGCGAGCCGGCCGGGTTGATCAATTGCTTTGAAGGCTTTTCGACCTTTGCCTGCCGGCCATTGGTCAACGTGCACGACGTGGCGGTGGTGCCGAAGTTCCGCGGCCTGGGCCTGAGCCAGCGGATGCTGCACAAGGTCGAGGACATCGCCCGCCAGCGCGGCTGCTGCAAGATCACCCTGGAGGTGCTGGAAGGCAATGCGCCAGCGCAGGCGTCCTACAGCAAGTTCGGCTTTGCCCCGGGCGAGTTCGATCCGGCACACGGGCGCATGATGTTCTGGATCAAGCCGCTTTAATCCGGGCAAAAAAAGGGCGTCCATCAGGACGCCCAACAGAAGTCTCTGACCGAAGAGCAAACGGTCAGAGGTGTAGCAATCATTTCGGCCGATAGGACTCGGTCATTTGCGCGGTTTGATCGTCCGGCACCCGCAGCTCTTTTGCCTGCTCTGGCGTGATGTTGCCCAGCGCCACTTGCTGGTTGTAGTGCAGGGTTGCGTAGTAGTAGCGCATGCGTTCGGCGCCGCCTTCGGCCAAGGCGCTGGCAGAACCCAGTGTCATGAGGACCGCGAGGATCAAGGTGGATCTTTTCATGGTGTGCCTCCCACTTACAGATGTCGGATGCCTTTCGTCCATGAGTCAATGAATCAAAGTCGAACGCTCATTATCCGCCGATTCGGTTAAATGGGAATTAATAACTCTAGAGCTTCCAGTCGAGGCTCAGGGTCACCGTGCGCGGGTCGCCCCAATACACGCCGTTGTAGAACCCGACGTTGTCGTAGTACTTCTTGTCGAACAGGTTGTTGACGTTCAACGAGGCCGACAGGTGTCGGTCGAATGCGTAGCGCGACATCAGGTTGACCACGGTGTAGGCCTCCTGCTGGATGTTCGTGCGCTCGGTGATGATGCTGTTATCGGCGCGGCGACCGACAGGGCGATTGGCGCCGCGATAGATGTCGCTCTGCCAATTCAGCGCAGCACCAACGGTCAGCGCCTGCCACTCGCCGGGCAAGTGATAAGCGGTGGAGAACCGCAACATGTTCAACGGCTGGACCGTGTTGATACGCTGTTTTTCACCGTCGACCGAATGGGTGTAGGTGTAACCGGCGGTCATGTTCCAGCCCTCCATGACCTCGCCTGACAGCTCGGCTTCGAAGCCTTGCACTTTGTTGCCTTTACCGCTGGATTTATAGAACTCCTCGCCGGTCACCGGGTCCGGCGGCACCGAGTCGTCCAGTTCCGCGACGTTGTCCTGCTTGCTCCAGAACAACGCGGTGGCCAGGTTCAATCGTTCTTCCAGCAGGCTGCCCTTGAGGCCCAGTTCATAGTTGCTGCCGACCACAGGTTCAAGGTATTTGCGACTGCTGTCTCGCACCGTCTGCGGTTTGAAGATATCGGTGTAGCTGATGTAAACGGTGTACTCCGGGGTCAAGTCGTAAAGCAGGCCGGCGTAGGGCGTCCACATGTCGTTTTGTTGCTGGCTGCTGTGATCGATGCCGTTCAGTTGCAGGTTGTCGTCGTAACTGTTGGTGGTGGTCGAGGTTTTCCAGCTGCCATAGCGGCTGCCGAGCACGGCGTGCAGTTCGTCGGTGAGGTTCAGGCGCGTGGCCAGGTAGCCGGCTTTCTGCCGGGTATAGTCTTTCGAGCCTGTCAGGCTGGTAACGGAGTCGGGGAATTTGCCGATGTTGCCCATGTATTTCCAGTCAGGGACATTTTCATAATCTGCAGCTCGCGGGCCATCCACCGTGTAAGGAGAATCCTCGCGGCGCTCGGCTTCGCCATAACCCACCATCATTTCGTGATCGCGCCCAAATAGCGTGTAGGGGCCGGACACGTTGAAATCATAGGCCTGCATTTTTTGCGTGCCGATCATGTGGCTGACGTTGGCGACCATGCCGCTGCGGTCCGCCTCGGGGAAGCCACCGCCGGCGTAGTAGATCTTGCCGTCGGTGTCGCTTTCGCGGTGGGTGTAGGCGGCCTTGAGCTGCCACCCGCCGCCGAGCTGGTGGTCGAGGTTGGCAAACGCGGTCTTGTCCTTGAGCGGCCAGGAACTCCAGGACGTGGCCATGTTGGTCGAGCGCCCAAGGTTGGCCTTGCTGCCGTCGGCGTTCCAGTACGGCACCGTGCCCCAGGACGTGCCTTGCACGTGCTTGTTCTGATAGTCGTAACCCACAGCCAGCAGGGTGTCGTCAGTCAGGTCGGCCTCGAGCACACCGTAGCCGACTTCCCGTTGCTGCTGGTATTTGTCCCGGTATGAATCGCTGTCGCGGTAGGCCACCACCCCACGACCGCGCAGGCGCCCGTCGAACGCCAGCGGGCCGCCGACGTCCAGGTAGCTGTAGTAATCGTCGTAACTGCCGCCGCTGACACCGCTCTTGGCTTCCCACTGCGACGTGGGGCGTTTGCGCACCATGTTGATGGTGGCAGAAGGATCACCTGCGCCTGTGGTCAGGCCCGTTGCACCGCGTACCACTTCGATGTGGTCGTAGATGATGGTGTCGGAATCGGACTTCATGTAGCTGAAGGTATTCAACATGCCATCGATCTGGAAATTGTTGATGGTGTAGCCGCGCGAGGAATAGCTGACCCGGTCCGAGTCGTTGTGCTGGACCACTATGCCGGTGGTCTGGCTCATGGCTTCGGACAGGCTGCCGAGTTTGAAATCGTCCATTTGCTGGCGCGTGACCACGGATACCGATTGCGGTGTGTCCTTGATCGACAGGTTCAGGCGGGTGGCGGTGCTCATGGCCCCGGTGGTGTACGAATCGGTATTTTCGGTGGTGCTGCCCAGACTCTGGGCGGTGACGTTGGTGGCGCCGAGCACGAGGGTTGGCGCCAGCGGGGCGCTTTCGGTCTCGGTTTCAGCCAGCAGATCCGGGCTCAGTGCGGCACCGCACAGGCCAAGGGTAAAAGTCATGGAACGGGTGATAGGCGCGAACATCGCAGCCGACTCCTTGTCGTCGAGGGAAAAATCCGTTTATGCAAAGACGAAGGAGGGGGGAGGGATTTAGGGGTAAACGAGAATAATTATTATTTTGTGGGGTGTTCCTGCCACACAAAACAACTGTGGGAGCGAGCCTGCTCGCGAAAGCGGCGTGTCATTCAACATTGATGTCGACTGACCTGGCGTCATCGCGAGCAGGCTCGCTCCCACAGGGAGTACAGCCTTGAAAACGGTTATTTTTGTACGACTTCAGGCAAGACTGGCGCAGCTTTTGGCTTAATCAGGCTGAAATCGATCAATGGCCGCTGTTGCCGCTCGTAAGGGTTACCGATCAGCAAAGGTCGCGCCTTGAAGCTGTCGCTGACCACGCTCTTGGTGCGATCGAGTTCATCGAAACTCAGGCCCGCCAGGTCTGCCCAGGTATGGATCAGGTGCGAGCTGCTGTAGGGACGCTCCAGGTCAGCGCCAAAGTTCCAGTCGTGGCTTTCTTTCCATTTTGGCGAGGCCCAGGCCATGAACGGGATGGTGTACATCGGCGCCGTCGGCTTGTTCTCGTTGCGCCCCAGAGTGCCATGGCCCGGGGAGTCGAACACGTCTTCACCGTGGTCGGAGAGGTAGAACAGGAAGCCGTTCGGGTCGGACTTGGCGAAGTCCTTGATCAGGCTCGACACCACGAAGTCGTTGTACAGCACGGCGTTGTCATAGCTGTTGTACGTTGGCAGCTGATCGTCCCGTACACCGGCCGGAACGCCGTTGCGGTCCTTGAACTTGTCGAAGGTCGCAGGGTAGCGGTACTGGTAGCTCATGTGCGTGCCGAGCAGATGCACGACGATCAGCTTGCGCGGTGCCGCGTCGGTCAGGGCCTTGTTGAACGGCTCGATCACGTCGCCATCGTACTGGGCGGCATTCTGGTTGCGGTTGTTGTTGAGGTACACCTGCTCGTCGGCCTGCTCGGAGAAGGTCGTGAGCATGGTGTTGCGCTTGGTCATGGTCTGCTGGTTGGTGATCCAGAACGTCTTGTAGCCGGCCTGTTTCATCATGGCGACCAGGGACGGCGTGGACAGGTACAGCTCAGGGTTTTCTTCGTCGGCGAAGGTCAGCACCTGTTGCAACGCCTCGATGGTGTACGGGCGCGGCGTGATGACGTTATCGAAGACCGCCAGCTGGTCCTTGAGCTTGTCCAGTTCCGGAGTGGTTTGCCGAGGGTAGCCGTACAGGCTCATGCGCTGACGGTTGGTGGACTCGCCAATCACCAGCACCAGGGTCGCGGGCTGGTTGGCCGTCGAATCCTTGAAGTTGTGCAGTGGCGCAACCTTGCTCGCGCTGTGCAGCATCTGTTGCATGTTGGCCAGGGTATCGAGGTAGCGGTGATAAGCCACGGCCATCTGCCATGGCACCGCCGGCTCGATGCGGGTTTCGAATTTCTCGAAGCCTTCGGCGAAGCTGCCGGTACGCAAGGTGTGCTTGACCAGCGGATAGCCGATCACGCCGACCGCTATGGCGGTGGCCGCCACCAGTGCCTTGGCGCGAGGCAGGTACACCGGGCGCAGGCGTGTCCACAGGAAGTAACCGACCGCGGTGTGCGCGAGGAAAGCCGGGACCATCCACCAGGCAAAATACTGGGTCATGTACTCGCCGGCTTCGGACACGTTCGACTCGAACATGATGAAGATGACGCTTTGCGAGAATTCCTGCTGATAGATGAAGAAGTAACCGAGGCTGGCCATCGAGCACGCCCACAGCACCACGCCTATGACCGCGGCCATCACTCGGGTTTGGCGGGGGAACAGCAGCATCGGCGCCAGCCAGATGGCACTCATCACGAACGCCTGGCGAAAACCGGTGAAACCGGAGGTGCCAGTCAGTTGGATCAGCAGTTGGGTGATGCCGGAAAAATACCAGAAGAACAGGAACAACCAGAGAAATCCTGCCCAATCGAAACCTTTCGCAGACGAATCGCTGCGTTTAAACCAAGTCATTCAACGCTCCAGCCAGTAGTCAGTCGCACCGCCTGGCCCACGCAGTCGCCGAAAAAACGGCGGCCGCGCGCGGCCCAGGCGGCGCACATTGCGCCGGAGTATCAACAAGCGAATGTGAAAACTTCGTGAGTTGCCGGGAGTAAAGGGGGGATATGGCGTGTCGGAAGCAGTGCAGGGCTGCTTCCGGCTTGGGCGGGAAGATCAGGCGTGAGGTGCCCGCTGGGGCAGTGGCAAGGGCTGTTCGCCCTGGGTCAGCAAGCGCAGTTGCGCCAGCTCCTGTTTCAACTGGTCGCGCTCGTCTTTCAACTGACGCAATTCATCGCGACGGATAGTGACGTAAAGGGTTTGTGCTGGCAGTGCGGTGTGTACTGTGCCCATTGCTCACCTCGCAAATGGCGTGTCTCAACTGTAGTTGGCCGCCGAAATCGGTGGCTGATCTACTATCGGCGCCAATTTTGATTTCTTTTGCCCCCGAAGGGAACTTTTTTATTTTTCATGGTCGTTGTGTCTTCGGCACGATTCCCGACGTTATCCATCAGGATCGGGCACAATGCCCGGAAACTTCACGCCAACGCTCTGGACTAACCTCATGAGTCGCGTTGGGCTATAACCTTTGACACACATTTATTTGTAGTAGGGAGCATCAGCACATGCAACTCGGGATTATTGGACTGGGCCGCATGGGCGGCAATATTGCGCGGCGCCTGATGCTCAACGGACATTCCACCGTTGTGTACGACCGCAATACCGCCTTCGTCGATACCTTGAGCAGCGATGGCGCCACCGGCGTCGCCGATCTGCCGGCCCTGGTTGATGGCCTGGCCAAACCACGAGCGGTGTGGGTCATGCTGCCGGCAGGCGCACCGACCGAAGACACCATCGACACCCTGAGCACCTTGCTCGAAGCCGGCGATACCATTATCGACGGCGGCAACACCTTCTATAAGGACGACATACGCCGGGCCAAGGCGCTTTCGGAAAAAGGCCTGCACTACATCGACGTCGGCACCTCCGGCGGCGTCTGGGGCCTGGAGCGCGGTTATTGCATGATGATCGGCGGCGACACCGAGACCGTGAAGCGTCTTGATCCACTGTTCGAAAGCCTCGCTCCGGGCATGGGCGATATCCCGCGCACCAAGGACCGCAAATCCGATGACGACCGTGCCGAGCGCGGTTACATCCACGCAGGTCCCGCCGGCGCCGGGCATTTCGTCAAGATGATCCACAACGGCATCGAATACGGCATGATGCAGGCCTTCGCCGAAGGTTTCGACATCCTCAAGACCAAATCCAGCACCCTGCTGCCGGAAGACCAACGTTTCGACCTGAACGTCGCCGACATTGCCGAAGTCTGGCGTCGTGGCAGCGTGGTGTCGTCCTGGCTGCTGGACTTGACTGCCGACGCCCTGGCCAGCGATCCGAAACTCGACGGTTACTCCGGTTCCGTGGCGGACAGCGGAGAGGGTCGCTGGACCGTCGAAGCAGCCATGGAGCAAGCAGTGCCGGCCACCGTGCTGACGACCGCTCTGTTCTCGCGCTACCGTTCCCGTGGGCAAGGCACCTTTGGTGACAAGATCCTCTCGGCCCAGCGCTTCGGCTTCGGCGGCCATGTGGAGACTGCGAAAAAATGACCCACGGGATCCGCAGGAAATCCAAGACTGAACCCGCGCCACCTACCACGCTGTTCCTTTTCGGCGCCCACGGTGATCTGGTCAAGCGCCTGCTGATGCCGGCGCTGTACAACCTCAAGCGCGACGGTTTACTCGGGGATGGCCTGCGGATCGTCGGCGTTGACCACAACGCCATCAGCGATGAAGGCTTCGCCAGGAAGCTCGAAGACTTCATTCGCAGCGAGGTGGCCGGCAAAGTCGGCAAGGGCGATCAGTCCCTTGATCCAGACTTGTGGGCCAAACTCGCCAAAGGCATCAGCTACGTCCAGGGCGATTTCCTGGACGACAGCACTTATAAAGCGCTGGCGGCAAAAATCGCCGACAGCGGTACTGGCAATGCGGTGTTCTACCTGGCCACCGCGCCACGTTTTTTCAGTGAAGTGGTGCGTCGTCTCGGCGCATCCGGTTTGCTCGAGGAAAACCCGGAAGCATTCAGGAGGGTGGTGATCGAAAAGCCCTTCGGCTCCGACCTGCCAACCGCCGAGGCCTTAAACGCCTGTCTGCTCAAGGTCATGACGGAAAAGCAGATCTACCGGATCGATCATTACCTGGGCAAGGAGACTGTGCAGAACATTCTCATCAGTCGCTTTTCGAACAGCCTGTTCGAAGCCTTCTGGAACAATCACTACATCGACCACGTTCAAATCACCGCCGCCGAAACCGTCGGCGTCGAAACCCGTGGCAGTTTCTACGAAAACACCGGCGCCCTGCGGGACATGGTGCCCAACCACCTGTTCCAGTTGTTGGCGATGGTGGCCATGGAGCCACCGGCTGCGTTTGGCGCCGACGCGGTCCGTGGCGAAAAGGCCAAGGTAGTCGGCGCGATACGTCCCTGGTCGGTGGAAGAGGCCCGGGCCAATTCGGTGCGGGGTCAGTACACCGCGGGGGACGTCGATGGCAAATCCCTGCCGGGCTATCGCCAGGAAGACAGGGTCGCGCCTGACAGCAACACCGAAACCTATGTGGCCCTCAAGGTCATGATCGACAACTGGCGCTGGGTTGGCGTGCCGTTCTACCTGCGTACCGGCAAGCGCATGAGCGTGCGTGACACCGAGATCGTCATCTGTTTCAAGCCTGCGCCTTATGCGCAGTTCCGCGATACCGAAGTCGATGAGCTGGCGCCGACGTACCTGCGCATCCAGATCCAACCCAACGAAGGCATGTGGTTCGACCTGCTGGCCAAACGGCCCGGCCAGGCCCTGAAGATGGACAATATCGAACTGGGGTTCGCCTACAAGGATTTCTTTGAAATGCAGCCGTCCACCGGCTACGAAACCTTGATCTACGACTGCCTGACCGGCGATCAGACCTTGTTCCAGCGCGCTGACAACATCGAGAACGGCTGGCGTGCGGTGCAGCCTTTCCTGGACGCCTGGCAGCAGGATGCCAGCGTGCAGACCTATGCCGCGGGTGAAAACGGACCTAAAGCCGCCGAAGAACTGCTGGCACGCGATGGTCGCGTCTGGCACGGCCTCGGATGAGTGGCGAGTCGCAACAATCCATCCGCTTGCTGCTCAGTGACATGGACGGCACGTTATTGTTGCCCGATCACAGCCTGAGCCAGCGCACCATCGATGCGGTCCGTTCGTTGCGTGAGGCCGGCGTGTTGTTCAGCCTGGCCACGGGACGGCCACCCAGGGCCATGTTGCAGACGATCGAGGCCTTGGGTGTCGACCTGCCCACGGCAGCCTTCAACGGCGGCACCCTCGTTCATCCCGACGGCAGTTTGCTCGTCGCGCATTACTTGCCGGCCACCGCGGCGTTGACGACCCTGGCGCTGTTCGCCGATCAACCGGAGATCGATGTCTGGGTGTTCAGCAGCGGTGACTGGCTGGTGAAAGACTCGACCGGCCCCATGGTGCCGCGTGAGCAGCACGGGCTGGGATACCCGCCAGTGGTGGTCGAAAGCTTCGAACCGTACCTGGCCCGCATCGACAAGATCGTCGCCGCCAGCAACAACACAGCGTTGCTGGTGGAGCTGGAGGCCCGGTTGCTGGAAAAAGTTGAAGGGCAGGCCCAGGTCTCGCGTTCGCAACCGGTGTATCTGGACGTGACTGCGATGCAGGCCAACAAGGGAGAGGCGCTAAGGACGCTGGCCGAATTCCTCGGAGTGCCGTTGGCGCAGACGGCTGCAATGGGAGATGGCGGCAATGATCCGGCGATGTTTCAGGTGGCGGGGTTGTCGATCGCCATGGGGCAGGCGGAAGAGGCGGTGAAGCGTCAGGCGAATTTGGTTACCGCGAGCAATGCAGAAGACGGTGCTGCGTTGGCAATCGAGCAATACATCCTGAAACGCTGAACCCCCGTAGGAGCTGCCGCAGGCTGCGATCTTTTGACTTTGCTTTTCACAACAAGATCAAAAGATCGCAGCCTGCGGCAGCTCCTACAGTAGGTGTGTTGTTACAACCAGAAACTCACGGCGTACCAACCAAGAACGCCCATCACCACCGTATATGGCAACGCCATCCACACCATCCGCCCATACGACAGGCGAACCAGCGGTGCAATCGCCGAGGTCAGCAGGAACAGGAACGCTGCCTGGCCATTGGGCGTCGCCACGCTGGGCAGGTTGGTGCCGGTGTTGATCGCAATCGCCAGCGTCTCGAAATGCTCGCGGCTCATGTGCCCGGAGAGGAAGGCCTGTTTCACTTCGGTGATGTAGATGGTCGCCACGAACACGTTGTCGCTGATGGCCGAGAGCAGGCCGTTGGCGATGTACAGCATGCCCGGTTGTTGCTCGGCGGGCAGGGCCAGCACCCAATGGATCAATGGCGTGAACAGCTGTTGATCGTGGATCACCGCCACCACGGCGAAAAACACCACCAGCAACGCCGTGAAGGGCATGGCGTCCTTGAACGCGTTGCCCAGGCGGTGCTCGTCGGTGATGCCGGTGAACGCGGTGATCAGCACAATCACCATCAGCCCGATCAGGCCCACTTCCGCCACGTGAAAGGCCAGCCCGGCAATCAGGATCAGGGCTGCCACACCCTGCACGAGCAACGCTGCACGCTGGCGTGAAGTGCGCTCGGCATTGTCTTGGGCGGCGTAATTGGCCAGCACGGTGCGCACGTTGTCCGGCAGCAAGGTGCCGTAGCCAAACCAGCGCAGCTTCTCCAGCAGGACGCAGGTGACCAGGCCCGCGACCAGCACCGGCAAGGACACCGGCGCGATCTTCAGGAAAAATTCGGCGAAGTGCCAGCCCATTTCATGGCCAATCAGCAGGTTCTGCGGTTCACCCACCAGCGTACATACGCCACCCAGCGCCGTACCCACGGCGCCGTGCATCAGCAGGCTGCGCAAAAACGCGCGGAATTGCTCAAGGTCAGCGTGATGCAGGGTGGGCAGGTGCTGGTCATCGTTGTACTCGCTGTCCTGGCGCGGATCGCTGCCCGAGGCGACGCGGTGGTACACCGAGTAAAAGCCGACGGCGGCACTGATGATCACCGCGGTCACGGTCAGGGCATCGAGAAACGCCGACAGGAACGCCGACAAAAAGCAGAACATCAGCGCCAGCAGGGCCTTGCTGCGCACCCCGAGCAACAGGCGCGAGAACAGGAACAGCAGCAGGTCTTTCATGAAGTAGATACCCGCGACCATGAACATCAGCAGCAGGATCACCGGGAAGTTGTGCAGCAACTCGTCATAGAGCGCCTGGGGTGTGGTCATTTTCAGCAACAGCGCCTCGACCAACAGCAAGCCGCCGGGCATCAGCGGATAACATTTGAGGGCCATGGCCAGGGTGAAAATGAACTCCAGCACCAGCAACCAGCCCGCCACCACCGGGCCTGCGGTCCATAACGTCACGGCGTTGAGCAGCAGGAAACCGACAATGCAGGCCTTGTACCAGCGCGGTGAGTTGCCGAGAAAATTGTGCGCGAACGCCTGGGCCATCGAGCCGGACATCGGCTACTCCTTGTATTAAGAAGCGCGCAACTTGCCGTAAGCCGAACAGAAGATCAAGCGTAGGAAAAGTCCATCGAACTAACCCAGGTAGCGTGCGACGATCGCCCGATAGCTGCCGTCCAGGGAATAGCCGGCGACGAGGATGTTACGGTCATCCTGCACCGCGATCGAAGTGGCCGTGTCGAGGCTGCGCCCAAGACGGGTGCGCACCCATCCGTTGCCGTCGCCAAAATCGCCATCGACTTCGCCGTTAGGCAGGTATCGACCCAACACAAAGTCGGCCTCGACACCGCCAATGGTGGCGCCGGTTGTCAGCACGCTGCCGTCCGGCTGCACCTGGGCGGCGGTCCACTGGCAGCCGCTGTGGCCGATTTCCAGCAAGTGCGCCTGGCCGCCATTGCAATGATGGTCCGGGCGTCCATTAGAGTGCACCTTGAGCGCCAGGCAGCGCATGGGGTCGCGGCTGCTGCCAAAACATTGCACGTCGCCGTTGTCCCGCTGGACGATCTGGCTGACCTGGGCACCCTGTCCGCTGGCCTTGAAACTCATGAAACCATCGACGGCAAAGCTGCTGTCCAGGCTGCCATCGGCGTGATAACGCGCCACCAGTCCTTCTTCTGGAAAGTTGATCGATCCACCCACCAGGATGCGACCGTCGCGTTGCACCGTCACGCTGCTGAGCCAGGTATTCATCAGCAGGTGCCTGACCATCACAAAGCCGCGGCCATTGAAGGTGCTGTCCAGCGTGCCATCGGCGTTCAGGCGTATCAGCATGGCGGCATGATCGGCCAGTTCGAAATGATGATTGGCCACCAGCAGTATCCGACCATCTTCCTGCACGTCGACGCTGCAGGCCTCGGCGCCCGGTACTCCCGGGGGTAGCCAGACATCGCGCATGCCCCGGGACAAGTTGCCTGGCAGGCGCACGACACAGCGGCCATTGTCGCCAAAACGCTGGACCGGTTGACCCAGCGAGTCAAACAGCGCCAGGGCGGGAAGCGTGCGGTGATCGCTTTCGTATTGCAGGCCCGCAATCAACAGGTGCCCATTGGGCAGCACCTGCACCTTGCCCGCCATGGCCTCGAAGCCCGGTTCGAATTGCCCGATGACGCTGCCTTGATTGCCAAAAGCCAGGTCCGCCGAACCGTCTTTCAGCAAGCGCGCCAGGCCAAAGCGGTTGCCCCCAGGCATTGCGACCTTTGCCGCCACCAGTATCCGGCCCTGTGAATCAATCGCGATGTCGTTGGCCAGACTGGAGGTGCTGCCGAAGAAATACACCTGGGCGGTGCCTTTGGCTGCGAAGGTGGTATCGAGCTTTCCGGCATGATCGACGGTTGCGGGGAAAGCCAGAACGGACTGGATTGACATCACGCATCTCCTTGCGAGTCGTCCTGATCCAGAAGTTGGGCGGTGGCGACTGTTAAGAGAATATTCAATCCCTGAATGGTTGAATGCACAACTGTCAGAACTAACAGGTGGAGGGTCGTTGTGTGCCACAACAGTGTCTTTTCGAACCAAACGCAAGCCAGCAAAGAATAAAGGGCGCGCCGAAGTTCAAGTAAGAAAGCGTCTTAAGTGCAGTTGGAGTTAAAAGTCAGCTAACTAACGCCAGCGAAGGGCGCGGATTACTCCAGAGTAATCCGCCCTACGATTATTGTGGCATTGACCACGATTGCAGTGCGTAGCCTTCTTCGCTCAACTCGGCGCGCGCCTGTTGCAGCAGGCATTCGAGCTGCGCTGGATCGGTATAGGCGCTGCTCGGGATCTGCTTGCGTCCAATATTGTTGTTGGTGCGGTCGATCACGGTGAGGGTCAGTTCGCCATTACCGTCCTGTGGGGCCCAGGCCACGCATTTGAAAGGTTTGAATGCGCGGTCGGCAATCAGCAGAGCTTCGTTGACACGGAGCGGGGCGTTCATAGGTCGTCTCTCTATAGGCCCAATCAAGTCAATTGCCGTCGGTTGGGCTTACCGTTCGGCTGGTTACTTGTACTGATGCCCGCAACCGGGGTTCAGGTCACACACATTCAAAAGAAATTTCAACTTTCTTCTAATCCCCGCGCAAACAAGCAGGTGTTGAAAGCGCAATGAAAGAAAACATTCGTCAGGTTGTTGGAAAAACCCGTTTCTTATAACTCTTTACGTACCAGGCCTATAGTCAAACGGTACAAGCGCCCGTCAAATTCTTGCTAACGTTACAGCCAGGTCCGCCAAATGACTGTTTTTAATAAAAAATCCTAAAATTTGGCGTCAAGGAAATCACATGAGCGAAGCGCCTGCGTTACGTCGTCTATTAGTGGTGGATCCCTGCGACGACTGCCATCGTCTGTTACCGGGATTACGTTCCGTGGGTTGGGACGTTGACAGCTGCTCGCTGGACAACGCTGCCGATCGTAGCTGTGACGTGGGCTTGTTACGATTACAGCCTTTTCATCTTGAGCATCCGGATACGGTCAAAGAGGTGATCAGCCGCAGCGGTACCGAGTGGATCGCCGTGCTTAATCAGGATGTCCTGCGGCTACAGAATGTCGGGGACTTCGTCTGCGAGTGGTTTTTCGATTTTCATACCTTGCCGTTCGATGTCTCCAGGGTCCAGGTCACGCTGGGTCGGGCCTTTGGCATGGCGCGCTTGCGCGGGCAGGGCACGGTTCATATCGATCAGCCCGAGCACGAGTTGCTGGGCGACAGCAAGCCCATACGCGAACTGCGCAAATTACTGAGCAAGCTGGCGCCCACCGAGTCGCCGGTGTTGATTCGCGGTGAAAGCGGCACCGGTAAAGAGTTGGTGGCCCGCACGCTGCATCGACAATCCCTGCGCCATAGCAAACCCTTTGTCGCGATCAATTGCGGGGCCATTCCCGAGCACCTGATCCAGTCCGAACTGTTCGGCCACGAGAAAGGCGCCTTTACGGGCGCCCATCAGCGCAAGGTCGGGCGGATCGAGGCGGCCAACGGCGGCACGCTGTTTCTCGACGAGATCGGTGATCTGCCCCTTGAACTGCAGGCGAGCCTGTTGCGCTTCCTCCAGGAAAAACACATCGAGAGGGTGGGCGGCAGTCAGCCGATTCCCGTGGATGTGCGGGTGTTGGCGGCAACCCATGTTGATCTCGAGGCGGCGATCGAGAAGAAAAGCTTTCGCGAAGATCTGTATTACCGCCTGAACGTGTTGCAAGTCGCGACCGCGCCCCTGCGTGAGCGCAATGGCGACTTGTCGATGCTGGCCAACCATTTTTCCCATTTCTATAGCCGTGAAACCGGCCGCCGTCCGCGTAGCTTCAGTGAAGACGCCCTGATAGCCATGGGCAAGCATGACTGGCCGGGCAATGTGCGCGAACTGGCCAACCGGGTACGTCGCGGCTTGGTGCTGGCCGAAGGCCGGCAGATCGAAGCGAGAGACCTGGGGCTGATCAGCCATCACGCCATTGCCGCGCCGATGGGCACGCTGGAAGACTACAAGCACCGGGCAGAGCGCCAGGCCCTGTGTGATGTGCTTAACCGCCACAGCGATAACCTGAGCATCGCCGCCAAGGTGCTGGGGATATCCAGGCCGACTTTCTACCGGTTGTTGCACAAGCATCAGATCCGCTAACCAGCCGCTGCGGTGTACCTGCCGCACCGCGCCATCGTACTTCGCCTGCAGGAGCGAGCGGGCGGCGATCCGACTTGCCCGCGAACCAGACGCTGCGGTTTACCTGTTGCACCGCGTCATTCGCCGGCAAGTCGGATCGCCGCCCGCTGGCTCCTACAGAAGATATAACCGCAAAAACCCCGTTGCGATTGAAGTCGCAACGGGGTCTTGTCGTGGGTCAGAAGTAGTACGGGAATTTCAGGCTGAAGGAGAAGTCCGGCGAGTCGTCGGTCAGGCCGATGGCCAGGTTGGGAACGATTGTCAGGTTGTCGGTGGCGGCCAGGGTCATGCCGATGTTGAAGTTGGCCGAGTTGTAATCGCTGTTGGAAATCGATTGCCAATCGCCGCCGTCCGGCTTGATTTTGCTCTTACGGGCGAACTGGTCGGTGAACGAGAACGACATACTCATCTTCTCGTTCAAGGCGAACGCAATACCGGCGCCGATCTGCCAGGAGTCGCCCAGCTTCACGTCCCCGGGTACCTTGGTGTTGACCGTAGGGCTGATGTCGCTGAAAGAGTCCTCCATGTTGTAGGTGTAGGACAGGCTGCCGAACAATACGGCCGGGTCGAAGGTCTTGACCAGCGAGATACCCGGGGTGATCGACCAGACACCATTGCCGGTAGGCAAGTCTTCGGGTACTGCGAGGTTATCGTTACCCGGGACTTCGACCAGCTTGATGCCGTAAGGGTCCTCCCCGGTCGGCGCCTTGACTCGCAGTGTCGCCACTGCGTCGGGCAGGTTGGCCGATTCATCGAGGAACTTGTAGGCAACGCCAACGTTTATGTCGCCAATGGCCGGGTCGCGGGTAACGGTTTCGTCTGAAACCCCGTTGGCGGCGCCACCGGCGCCACCGGAAGAATACGTCGATTCGCGATAGACCACGGGCACGTTAATGTCGAACTGCCAGCGTTGGGCTACGTTGTAGCGGGCGGTCAGGTCCAGGGTCCAGTTATCCGCCTTGATGCGGTCGAGGTTGATATTGCCGAGGAAAATCGAGTCCAGTGCCAGGAAACCGTTGAGTGTCAACGCACGTGTATCGTAGTGGGTGTAGGTCAGGCCGGTTTCGACGCTGAACTTGCCACCGCCAAAGAACCCGCTGGCCTCGTCGTACAGGTTGGAAACGCTTTGCGCCGGCTCCGAATCATCCTTGAGCGACTGCCCGTAGGAACTACCGGTGGTCCCGGGCGCGCCGGCAGCCACCGTCTGGCCACTTCTGGGCGCTTCGGCGGGGGATTTGGTCAGGCGTTTGGGTGCGGGTGTCGCCGGTGCTTCTTCGACTTGGCGAACGCGCTGTTCAAGGACCATCAACGCGTTCTGTTGTGCTTCGTACCGCTGTTTCAACTCCATGAGTTCTTGTTTTAGTGCTTCGACCTGGGGGTCCGGTGCTGCGTATAGCAATGGGGCCGGTGCCAGGCTACTCAAACAGACGATAACTCTAAACGTTAACGATCGGTGCATGGGTTAGCCGTCCCTTCTGACTACAGATGATGAGACTGAGCGTAGATCAGAATCCTTGAGTGCGAAGACCTTTGAGCTGGTCCAGGTTGCCGTTCAGCGAGCTGGCTGTCGCCACGTTGTCTCGCAGCACGACATTGAAGGACGTGAGGTTTCTGACCTGGTTGCTACTGCCGAGCAAAGTCGTGTTCTGCATCAGTCCACCCTGGGCCAGGCGTTGTACGGTACTGCCCTGGTTGTTGTTGGCCACGATGTTGAGTTGCACGCCCGTACCGCTCGAGGAAACGCTCAGCGAGCCCGCGCCATTGGAACCGACCAAGGTCGAGCCCGCGGCCAGTGCCTGGCCTTGTTGTTGCGTGGCTGGCGCCTGGCTGGCCTTGGTGACGTTGATATCAACGTTGTTGTAGGCACTGTTGTTATCGCCGGCAGCCCGCACGACTTGAGTGACGCCTTCGGTGCTGTTCAGGCCGGCGCCGCCCGTGACGGTACCCGTGCCAGTACCAGGGGTTTGACTACGCGCTGAGCCATTGCCTTTTTCGTCGATCATCGTCACATAGAACTGTGGCTTGATGGTCGATTGTTGAATCTGCATCCTGGAAGTTGCCCCGATCACTTCACCGTTGGCGTTTTGCCAGGTGCTGGTCATGGCAATGCCGAAACTGATGATCCGCCCCGGCATGACATAACGACCGCGCAGGCTTGCCAGTTCCTGGTCGTTCAGTTCAATGGGCTTCAATATTTCTGCATGGATTGGCAGGCTGGCGGCCAGGCAGACCACGGCCAGCCAGATTGGAGTCTTCATTGGATACTCCCGGAGCGTCGTGCTCCTTTTGTTATTAGAAGAAGTCGCTTTGAATGAATCCGAAATCCATCAACTCCGCGTCCTGTACCGGGCTGAAGGTGTTGACGCGGTTTTTGGCGGTCAGTGGCAGGGGCGGGTCGAGCAACGCATTGGCTTTGTCGTAGCCTTGGCCGATGACGGCAAAGATGATGCCGTTCCAGCCTTTGATAAAGTCATCGATTTTGTAGCGTTTATGCCCCAGTACCGGATCGCCGATATAGACCCAGTCGTTTTGGACTCTTTGCATGACCACAAAGTGTTTGTAGCCACGGATGTCCAGGAGTACCACCACAGGAATTTTGATCTCTTTCAAGGATTCCGGTGATACCCGGTAGCCACGGGCCCGCATGCCGATACTTTCCACGTAGCGCTTCATGTCGAGCATGGAGAAGCCCTGGACGCGGACCAGATCCTGATCGGAGTGTGACAGCATGCCTTCGATGATTTGTTCTTCGTCTACGTCCAGCCAGTAGGCCTGGCGCAGGATCGTCGCCAGCGCCGCGGCGCCGCAACTGAAGTCGGTTTTCTGTTGCACCAGGTCGGCAAATTTGCGCTCGCGTACGCTCTGGATCGGCTTGTACACCAGCGCACCGCCCGGCAGGACGGACAGCGGCAGCTGTGCAGCCTCGATCACACTGGACACGCAAAGCAAGATTGCCAAGGCGATAATACGCATGGTGGGACGCCTTCTGGTTGGGTTTAAAAAGGCCCCCGGACGGGGGCCTCTGCAGACAGCATTAGAACGATTGGTTGGAGATGGCCAGCGAGTTGCTTTGTTGGTTGCCCACACCAGCAGCCACGTTGACACCCAGGTTGCCGCTGCCGCCGTTCACCGAACCGCTCAGGGTTGCAGTGTTGGTCACAGGGTTGGCCCAGCCGGTTGGAGTCAGCACTTGATAAGAGTAGGTGTTACTCAAATCATACGAGCTGCTTTCGCTCCAGCTTTTCGCTTTTGCGTACTCGGATTCGGACGACTTGCTGCCCGATTTGTCATACGACGATGCGTTGGCTTTCTCGAACGAAGTGTCGAACGATTTTTCGAACGAGGAATCGCGCGATTTGTCGTACGAGGATTCACGGGATTTGTCGTACGAGACGTCGAGAGACTTGTCGAACGAAGATTCACGCGATCTGTCGAACGAGGATTCGCGCGATTTGTCGAACGATTTGTCTACCGACACGTCAAGCGTTGCGCTAAGCGAAGCGCTAAGCGATGCCTCGGACTCTCTGCTGCGGGTGCGATCGCCAAAACCGTTGTTGACGGTAGTGGAGTGGGAAGCCGCCGCCGCAGCATCCAGGGTCGCGTCCAGGGAAGCATTCAGAGAAGCACTCGATGAACCGCTTGCACTGCTGCTGTTGGAACCACTTGCAGCGCTGCTATTGGAACCGCTTGCATCCAGGCTGAAGGAACCGCTTGCGCTGCTGCTGTTGGATCCGCTTGCATTACTGCTTTTGGAACCGCTTGCATCCAGGCTGAAGGAACCGCTGGAGCTAGAGTTCTTGGAACCGGCAGCGGCCCAGCTCGACGAATTGCTTTGACTGCCGCTGGCTTCGAAGGACTTCTCGCGAGAGGCACTACCACTAGCGGTTTTGGTAACCGTAATGGTATCTACGCGATAGGTCCGGTCAGCGGTGTTATTCACAACGAGGCCAGGACCGTCTTGATTGGCGGAGGCGGTGGCTCTTGCGCTACCGAGTGGAGCATTGGTATTGGCAATTGCCATGGTGTTTTTCTGTTGGTTCAGATCGCCGCCAGCAATGTTGACACCCACGTTACCGCTGCTACCGTCGGCGGATCCACTCATCGTGGCAGTGTTGGTTACGCCGAAGTTGTTGACGTAGTTACGGTTGCTGGTTTGCCTTACTTCAGCGTTGGCAGTGGCACTGCCGAACACGAAGCTGTTGTCGATCGCGGCGTTGTCGGAGGCTGCGTTGGCGATGGCGGCGGCGTTGTCTTGCTGGTTGCCGTTACCTGCCGCCACGTTGACGCCGACGTTGCCGCTTGCGCCTTGGGCCGAACTGCTCATCTCGGCCGAGTTTTCTACCCCTTCATTCCAGATGCGGTTGTTGGTGCTGCTCTGTCTGTCGTGAGCATTGGCAGTCGCACTGATAGGGATCATTTTTGCAGGAGGGGTGTGGTGTCCGCCGTTGTGATGGTTACCACGCCGATCGTTTTGCCCAGCTTGTACAGCAACAGCCATGACCGCAGCAATTGCGAAAACCAGAGGCTTTAATGCCATCGAAGGTTTCATGGTGATTCTCCGTACTTATTTTAGGTTAAGTGTTGTTATTACCTGTTTGGGTCAGTCCACGACCCGTACGCTAAGGGTGTTGGCCATGCGGTTTCCCACCCCGGCGCTCTGATTCAACTGAATGAGCCCACGGCTACCGGTGAAAGCCTGGTCACTGGTAGTGACCTGGCGATAGCCTGGTGCAGAGTCAGTTGGATCGGAGTTGTAGAGCAGCGTCACGTTCTGTTGCATGAGGACGCTGTCATCGATACTTTGCGGCTGTGCACTGGTGCTGATCCGCAGCGCATTGGCTTGCTGGTTGCTGGCACCCGCGCTCTGGTTGACGCCCAACACGCCATTGCCATGGCTGAAGGAGTCGCCTTGAATGCTCGATTGGGCATCCATATTGCGGTCGACAATGGTGCGCAACCGTTGGCGAATTTCTGTGGTCGCGCTGGCGTTGTGACCCGCGGCGATGGCCCGGGCATTAGCCTGTTGCTGCAGGTCGCCGGCCGCCTGGTTGACCGCGAAGTTGCCTTGGTACTGCGCGCCCGAGCCGTCGATGTCGGCGTTATTGATGACGGGGGATTGGGCGAAGGTCGATGCACTGCAAAACATGGCGAACATCAGCAGCGTACGATTCATCTTAACGGTCTCCCGTTATGATATTCAGGGCGCCCAGGCCCCGTTGGACGTTGGAGTTGACCATGTTGGCAATGCCGCTGCCGGAATTGCCCGAGCGCCCGGCGGGGAGGTTGGAAAGCTGGGTCTGGTTGCTGATGTTGCCGCCCAGGTTGTTGGTGTTTTGCGTCACCATGCGGGAGATGCCTGCACCACTGGCGACGCCGGCAAAGTCGCCGTCGCTCAACTCGTTGGTTTGAGCGAGGATCTGCTTGGACGGGTTGGCGTTCGCGGTCGTGGGGTTGGGGTCGGGAACGAGCGGTGGAACGGTTGCGTTGCGCACCTGGACATCACGCTTGATGATGATGATGCCGTTGTCAGCTTGTACAGGCAGGCAGACCGTTAAGCTGAATGCGCATCCGACCAGCAGGAGACTATAGAGACTGTTATCAAATTTCCCCACGACGGCAATTCCTTCTGTAAGTGGAACGCTGGCCCTTATCAGCGTTGCAGGGGAAGAGAGCAGAAGGTGTGCCGTTTTTGGTTTTGCTTTTAATAACAGTGGCTTGGCTTTAACTGTTGAGGTGATGAAAAACACTTTGTAACGTCATTGAGACAAAGCCAGGCAAAAGCGCCGTCCATGCTGGCGGCATTGCTCGCTAAGGTCGTATCAGGCAGGTTGTATCAGTGGCTTAACATTTTCTGGCGAAAATGCTGTAACCGCTTTAGTTCGCGGGTTTGCGCAGGGGAGGGTGTTTCAGGAATGGACGTTTTCGGCAGGAAGTGGCCGCCCTGTCAAGCCATGAGCAAGCGCGCGACAGCGTCAAATGCCGCGTCCTTGCGCTGTTGCCAGTCACCTTGCAGTACCTGGCAAGGCTGGTGATGCAGGTCAAGCCACTGGCGGCTGGCCTGGAAAAACGCCTGGCGTTCTGCCAGTTGCGGTTGGCAACGCTGACCGTCGTCGTGCCAGGCCACTGTCTCAGGACTTAGCAGCAGGTGCAGGTCGTAATGGCGCTCCTGCAATGCCTGTTCGATCCACGTCGGGCAAACGCCAAACAACGTGCGACTCCATAACATGTTGCTCAACAGGTGCGTATCGAGAATCAACAGGGACGGCTGTTTTGCGCGTGCCTCATCTTCCCAAGTCAGCTGGCCAAGTGCTATGGGCGTGATGTCTTCGTAGCAGGTTAGCCGGGCTTCATTATCGATGAAATACCGAACGTACTCGCCGACCAATATGCCGCCGAAGTTGGCGTGAATCTCGTTCGCGAGCCAGCTTTTGCCGCTCGATTCCGGTCCTGCCAGCACCAGTACCTTCATGGGCACAGCAGCGGATCGCTGCGCCATGTGCGCCAGCCTTGAATGGCCAGAAGGAAAAACAGGAAATACAGGGCCGCCGTCAGGTACATCCCTTTATAGAGGAACAGGCCGACGAAGACACAGTCCAGGACGATCCACAGCGGCCAGCACTGCAGGCGCTTTTGCGCCATCCACCATTGCGCCACCAGGCTGAAGGCCGTCAGGGCCGCATCGAGCCAGGGTTGCGCGGCATCGGTCCAGTGCGCCATGGCGGCGCCCAGCAACAGGCTGCCGAGCGCGCCAAGGGCCAGCCCGAATGCCACCGCTTGCCCGTCCAGCCGGCTGAGTTCGCGCCCGTGATGTGCCTGGCCTGCGCGCGTCCACTGCCACCAGCCATAGATCTGCAGCGCGGCATAGATCACTTGCAGCAACATGTCCGAATACAGCTTGACCTCGAAAAAGATCCAGCTGTAGATCAGCACCATGACCAGGCCGATCGGCCAGCACCAGGGGTTCTGCTTGACCGTCAACCAGACGGCAATGACGCCGAGTGTAGCGGCAAACAGTTCAAGCCCGGACATGCAGGTTCCTTGGAGAAATCGAAGAGGGGCGATTGTAACCGGATTACGGCGAAGAGGCTTGTTCCAGCGCTTCCCCGGTGTCGACAACGCGGCAGCGAAACGCGCACTTGTCTGCTAGGATTTCGTCCCCGCACGCAAAAACCTGAAATCAAACTGATTTTTCACGAAACGCTGGAATTTTTTGCGTAGGCTTGTGCGCGCGGGACGAAACGAAAACGGCTTTGAATAAATTAACGGGGCATGCGTCCACGCATAGCCTTTTGGGGGATTGATGGATCTTTGGACGGCCTTTCAGGCTTTGATTCTTGGCGTTGTAGAAGGGCTGACGGAGTTCTTGCCCATTTCCAGTACCGGGCACCAGATTATTGTCGCCGACTTGCTCAATTTTGGTGGCGAGCGCGCCATGGCGTTCAACATCATTATCCAGCTCGGTGCCATCCTGGCGGTGGTCTGGGAGTTTCGTCGCAAGATTTTCGACGTGGTCGTGGGCCTGCCGACGCAGCCCAGTGCCCGACGCTTTACCGCCAACCTGCTGATAGCTTTCCTGCCGGCAGTGGTTCTCGGGGTGATTTTCGCCGACCTGATTCACCACTACCTGTTCAACCCGATCACGGTGGCCACCGCATTGGTCGTTGGCGGGATCGTCATGTTGTGGGCTGAAAAGCGCCAGCACGAAGTGCATGCCGAAAGCGTCGATGACATAACCTGGAAAGACGCCCTGAAAGTCGGCCTGGCCCAGTGCCTGGCGATGATTCCGGGAACCTCGCGCTCCGGCTCGACGATCATCGGCGGCTTGTTGTTCGGCCTGTCGCGCAAGACCGCTACCGAGTTTTCCTTCTTCCTGGCCATGCCGACCATGGTGGGCGCGGCGGTGTACTCGGGCTACAAGTACCGCGACCTGTTCGTGCCATCTGACTTCCCGGTGTTTGCGCTCGGCTTCGTCACTGCGTTCATCTTCGCGATGATTGCGGTCAGGGGCTTGCTCAAGTTCATCGCCAGCCACAGTTACGCGGCGTTTGCCTGGTACCGCATTGCGTTCGGCTTACTGATCCTGGCCACCTGGCAGTTTGGCTGGGTCGACTGGACCGCGGTCAAGCCATGAACGATGTCAGCGCGCGCAACGGGGCAGGCATCCGCAATGTGCGTTTGAAACTGCTGGTGTTCGCCATATTGTGCGCGCTGCCGTTGTTCGGTTCGATGTCGTTGTGGCTGCAAGGGGTTTCGCTGATTCCCCTGGCGGCCTACGGCGTCGTCAGCGTGCTTGCGTTCCTGCTGTACTGGCGCGACAAGCGCAAGGCGCGCTTTGATCGCTGGCGCACGCCGGAAAACGTTCTGCATGCGCTGGAATTCGCCGGCGGCTGGCCGGGTGCCTTGCTCGCGCAGCAAGTGTTCCGGCACAAGACGCGCAAGGTGTCCTTTCAACTGGTGTTCTGGATCATTGTCCTGCTGCACCAGGTGTTCTGGATCGACCGGTTATTCCTGGGGGCGCAGCTGTTCGCACTGGTCTGACCCTGCAAGTACTAAAGCAGTAAGCCGACCTGGGTGCGCTTGGGTAACTTGCTCACCACCAGTTGATGGGAGCGCCGCAGCAAGCCTTGTAGTTCCTCGGCGCCAAGCGGGTAGGGCGTGGCCATGATGATCCATTGGGCTCGCGCCAGATAAGGCGCCGGGTGAATACCCGGACGGTCGCAGTGCCCGAGAAACAGGTCCTTGTCGACCTTGAACGCCAGGGAGTCGCCGCGCAGGTTCTGCAAGGCGAACATCTTGTTACCGGCAATCGAAAATACCCGCACGCCACCCCATTTGTAATCTTCACGGGCACCCGGCAATGCCAGGCAAAAAGCCGCCACGTCGGCCTCGTTCATGCGTCCTGCCTTCATATCAAGCGATCCCCACAGGCATTGAATGTTTCGATCAGATGGTCGAGCCAGGCACGCACGGCCGGCATCACTCCGCGCCGATGGGGGTAGACCGCCTGCAGCCAGCCCCCTGGCAACGACCAGTCGGGCAGTAACTGTACCAGTGAGCCGTTTGCCAGTTCCTGTTCGCAATACATCATCGGCAGCGTGGTAAAACCCTGGCCGGCCAGTGTGCAAGTCTTTCGCACGATGAAGTCGTCGATGCCCAGCCGTGCTTCAAGGGCCAGGTCGTATTTTTTGCCCTGGCGATCGACCAGGCCGATGTGCACCAGACGGTCGGGCTCGAGGGCGCCGAGCACAGGCAGGTTTTTCAGGTCATCGGGGTGATTGATCTCAAGCCCCTGGAGGAAGGCGGGGCTGGCGACCATCAGCATCTGCGCCTGGCGCAGGCGGCGGGTTACCAGCAACGGGTCTTCATCACCCGGCTCGCGTACTCGCAACGCAACGTCCACGCCTTCGGTCACCAGGTCTACGCGACGATTGACCAGCATCACCTCCAGCTGGACTTGAGGATACTTCTCCAGAAAGTTGCTGATCACCCCCGGCAGCATTTCGTGTGCCAGGCCGACCGGGGAAGAGACCCGCAAGCGCCCGCGCGGTTCGCTGGACATGCTGGCCACGGCTTCGTCAGCCATTTCCGCTTCCAGTAACATCGCCTGGCAATGGCGCAGATAGCGCTCGCCTACAGCAGTGAGTTTCAGCTGGCGGGTGGTGCGTTGCAGCAAGCGTGCACCCAGGCGCTCTTCAAGTTCGGCAATGCGCCGCGACAGTCGCGACTTGGGAATCCCCAGCAAGCGCCCCGCGGCCGCGAAGCCGCCGGCCTCGACGACTTTGGCGAAGTAATAGAGGTCATTAAGGTCTTGCATGGGTGCTTTCTCGATCGTTCTATCAGTGAGACAAACTATCGCATTGTTGCACTCTAATCAGCTATTGGTTTCGCCTGTAGGATTGTTTCCATCAGATCGCCCTGGCGGCGATCCTCACCTGGAGATCCCACATGAAACTGCTGCATATCGATTCGAGCATTCTTGGTGACAACTCGGCTTCCCGTCAGCTGAGCAGCGAAGTCGTCAAAGCCTGGCAAGCCGCTGAGCCGTCCGCCGTGGTGACCTACCGTGACCTGGCTGCAGACGCTATCAGCCATTTCTCTTCGACCACCCTGGTTGCAGCGGGTACCACCGCTGAACTGCGCGACGCCGCCCAACAGCACGAAGCTCAGCTGAGCGCGTCGACCCTGGCCGAGTTCCTCGCCGCCGATGCCGTGGTTATTGCAGCGCCAATGTACAACTTCACCATCCCGACCCAACTGAAAGCCTGGATCGACCGCATTGCCGTTGCCGGCCAGACCTTCCGCTACACCGAGGCCGGCCCTGAAGGCCTGTGCGGTGGCAAGAAAGTCGTGATTGTTTCGACTTCCGGGGGCCTGCACGCCGGCCAGGCCACCGGTGTTGCCCACGAAGACTACTTGAAGGTGTTGTTTGGTTTCATCGGCATCACCGACATTGAGTTCGTCCGTGCCCACGGCCTGGCCTACGGTGACGAAGTGCGCGGCAAAGCCATGAGCGATGCCCAGGCGCAAATCAGCGAGCAGTTGTTCGCCGCCGCGTAAGGCTTGGGTAAAGACCCGCTGCCGCTGCAGGCAATCTCCAAAAAACTCTGTATTCTGTTCACGCAAGTGGCAGATGCGGAGTTTTTTGTTTCTGGTTGTTGCCAGTTGTTGTTGCAAATTGTGGCCCGAGTTATGCAGTCGAGGCTTAACGTCTCCGTTCCGGTAGCAGGTGGGGCATCCTATGGTGCGTCTTTGTGCAGGTTTACTGATCTGTCTGCTCGCCAGCCTGAATCCAGTGCACGCAGCACCTGCGCCGCATCCTCACTGGAGCGTCGGTTTTCATGAGATGAGTTTTCTTGATCCGCTCGATTTGCAACCGATGCGTGCCATTGCCTTTTATCCTTCGAGCGCCAAGGAACACTCCAGCAGGCTTGAGGGTTACACCGTCGAAGCCGGCGAAGACACCAAAGTCGCCATGGGCCGGTTTCCGATGCTGATGCTGTCCCATGGCAACACCGGCACGCCGCTGGCTCTGCATGACCTGGCCACGTCGCTGGCACGCAAGGGCTTTGTAGTGGTGGCGGTAATTCATCCGGGCGACAACTCCAAAGACCACAGCCGCCTGGGCACCTTGAGCAACTTGTATGGACGGCCGATCCAGATTTCCGAAGCCATCACCGCGACGCTGGGTGATCCCATGCTCGCACCCTACGTCAATGCCGAACAGGTCGGGGTCATCGGTTATTCGGCGGGCGGCGAAACGGCGTTGATACTGTCCGGCGCGACCCCGGATCTGGATCGTCTGCGCCGCTACTGCCAGGAACGCCCGGACGACCATGATGCCTGCAATACCCAAGGTGAACTGATCGTCGACCGCGACGATTTGCAGCCGGTGGCCGATCCGCGGGTCCATGCGTTACTGCTGATGGCGCCACTGAGCCTGAAGTTCGGCCGTCAAACCCTGGCCGATGTGCATGTCCCGGTACTGCTTTACAGCGGCGATGGCGACAAGCTGGTGGCTCCCGACAAGAACGCCGCTGCCCTGGCGCGCAAGCTGCCCGTCGCCCCTGACTTCAAACTGCTCGCCGGGGCCGGGCATTTCGTGTTCATGGCACCCTGCAATGACGAACAGATCGTCAACATGCCGGCCCTGTGCACCGATGCCGAGGGGGTCGATCGTGTGGACATTCACCGCAACCTGATCTTCGAAGCCGGGCGTTTTTTTTCTCGCACGCTGGGCAGGGCGACGCGGGCCGGGATGCAGACCGCCGATCAATGAACGGCGAGCAGAGGTCTTTTATAATTCGTTACTTGTTTGCCAAGGCTGTTTCCAGGGTTTGAACTCTGGCATTCAGTTCGCGAACGGATTCGATTAATGGTGCAACTAGTTTTTGATAGTCCACTTGCAGGTGATCACCTTCAGTGCGTACCAACTGTGGGTAGACCTTTTGTACATCTTGCGCGATCAGGCCGACGTCAGCCTGGTCGTTTTGTTTCCAGTTGAATGTCACGCCACGGAGTTTAAGCAGATTCTCCGTCGGGTTTTCCAGACGCTGTACATTTTGTTTCAGGCGTTCATCGCTGAATGGGCAGCAATCGCCGCCAATGCCGCCAGAGCCCGGCGGGCCGCCAACATCATAGCAGACACCGTTGTGGCAGATTTGCTGTTGAACCGAACTTTCGGCGTTTGCAGTGGGGGTAATTAAGAACGCCAGCAATGGAGTAAGGAGTGTTAGAGCGGTTCGCATCGTCTATTCTTTCCGAGCAAGAGTTTAATGTAGATGTGTCGTCTACGATTTTGTCAAAGTTGATAATCAAAGCAACGATGGCACTCTGCGATAATTGATGCGTGATATTACTTGTTGTTGTATTTTGAAATGCTTTTATGGTTTTTTTTGTGTGGCTATTTCAACTAGTCGGGCTTGCAGCCTGACGTGATAGCAACAAAGTGAGACAAAGTCCGGTGACGGACAGCAACGCAGCGCAAAAGAAAATCCACGAGTACCCGAGGTTCAACGCCACCGCCCCCATCAACGGACCGGCAATCGCCAGGGCCAGGTCGAAAAACACCGCATAAGCACTCAAGCCCGCGCCACGACTGGAGTTGGGCACCTGCTTGATCGCTTCGACGCCCAGCGCTGGATACACCAGCGACAGACCGAAACCGGTCAGGCCGGCGCCGATCAAGGCATAGCCGGTCGAAGGCGCCAGCCACAGCAGTGCCAGGCCGACGGTCTCGATGGTCATGCAGGCAATGGCCGAAGTGAAGCCGCCAAAACGGCTGATGCTGGAAATGAATAACAACCGGGCCAGGATGAAGCACACTCCGAATACCGTCAGGCAATACGCCGCGCCGCTCCAGCCACGATTGATGTAATACAAGGTAATAAAAGTGGTGAGGGTGCCGTAGCCGATCGAGGCCAGGCTCAGGCTTGCGCCAAAGGGTGCAATGCGCCCGAACACCGCCCAGAATGGAAGACGCTCGCCACGAATGACCGGCACCGACGGTTTGTTGCGGATCAGCAGCAGCGCCGCCAGGGCCATCAGCGACAACGCGATGCCCAGGCTGGCGAACCCCAGCTGATCGACCATCACCACGCCCGCTGGCGCGCCAATGGCAATGGCGCCGTAGGAAGCGATGCCGTTCCAGGATATCGAGCGCGCGGTGTGTTCGGCGCCGACCTGGCCCATGCACCAACTGATGGTGCCAACACCGATCAGTCCCTGGGCGATCCCTAGCAGCAGGCGGCCGGCGATCAGGATCAACAGGCTGAGAAGGGGCAGGCTTTGCAATAACACCGACAGCAAGGTCAGCCCGCCGCTCAAGACAATCCCCACCAGCCCGTAGATGATGGCGCGCTTGGTACCGACATTGTCCGACATGCGCCCGGCCATGGGCCGGCTGAGCAGGGTGGCCAGGTATTGCGAGCCTATGGTCAGCCCGGCGACCACGGCGCTGAACCCCAGTTGTTCATGGACATACCCCGGCAAGACTGCAATCGGCAGGCCGATGCAGAGGAAGGCGACGAAGGTATAGAAAACGATGGAAACGATCTGCAAGGTGATCGCCATGGAGCTTTGCGGTGGCTGTTCTTGCGCAGACATGAGGGCTCGTTCGCGGGCGGCGGTGGGAGAACTGCATGATGGCGCGGTGGCGGAATAAAAGAAAGCAGGCTAACTAATTTGGTTTGATATTCTCGTTGATCTTGACGGCCTCATCGTCGGAGCGCCGCCCGGAGCAGGCTCGCTCCCACATTTGAAATGCATTCCCCTGTGGGAGCGAGCCTGCTCGCGAAGGTTTCGACACCACAGAAAATCATGAGTCTGAATGCAAAAAGCCCCGTCACAAAGGACAGGGCTTTTACTTGCAGCTTGCAGCTTGAAACTAATAGCTGCCCTTAGAACACCACACCCTGGCTACGCAGGTAATCGTCATAGGTACCGCTGAAGTCGGTCACGCCGTTAGGGCTCAACTCGATGATGCGGGTAGCCAAAGACGATACGAACTCACGGTCGTGGCTGACGAAGATCAGCGTGCCCGGGTAGTTTTCCAGCGCCAGGTTGAGCGCTTCGATGGATTCCATGTCCAGGTGGTTGGTCGGTTCGTCCATCACCAGCACGTTCGGCTTTTGCAGGATCAGCTTGCCGAACAGCATGCGGCCTTGCTCACCACCGGAGATGACCTTGACCGACTTGAGGATCTCGTCGTTGGAGAACAGCATGCGGCCCAGGGTGCCACGAATCATCTGCTCGCCCTGGGTCCACTGGCCCATCCAGTCGAAAAGGCTGACATCGTCTTCGAAGTCGTGGGCGTGGTCCTGGGCGTAGTAGCCCAGCTCTGCAGCGTCGGTCCACTTGACGGTGCCGGCATCCGGGGTCAGTTCGTTGACCAGGGTGCGCAGCAGGGTGGTTTTACCGATACCGTTCGGGCCAATGATCGCCACGCGCTCGCCGGCTTCAACAACGAAGCTGAAATCCTTGAACAGCGGTTTGCCGTCGAAGCCTTTGGCCATGCGTTCGACGATGACCGCTTGACGGTGCAGCTTCTTGGTCTGTTCGAAACGGATGAACGGGCTCACACGACTCGAAGGCTTGACCTCGGCCAGCTGGATCTTGTCGATCGCCTTGGCGCGGGAGGTCGCCTGCTTGGCTTTCGAGGCGTTGGCCGAGAAGCGGCTGACGAACGATTGCAGCTCGGAGATCTGCGCTTTCTTCTTGGCGTTGTCCGACAGCAGTTGCTCGCGGGACTGGGTCGCCACGGTCATGTACTCGTCGTAGTTACCCGGGAACAGGCGCAGCTCGCCGTAGTCCAGGTCAGCCATGTGCGTGCACACGCTGTTCAGGAAGTGACGGTCGTGAGAGATGATGATCATCAAGCTGGAGCGCTGGGTCAGAACGTTTTCCAACCAGCGGATGGTGTTGATGTCCAGGTGGTTGGTTGGTTCGTCGAGCAGCAGCACTTCAGGATCGGAGAACAGCGCCTGAGCCAGCAATACTCGCAGCTTCCAGCCTGGGGAAACTTCGCTCATCGGGCCGAAATGCTGCTCAATGCCGATACCCAGGCCCAGCAACAGTTCACCGGCACGGGATTCGGCAGTGTAGCCGTCCATTTCTGCGAATTCGGTTTCCAGCTCGGCCACGGCCATGCCGTCTTCTTCGGTCATTTCCGGCAGCGAGTAGATGCGGTCGCGCTCGGCCTTGACCTTCCACAGCTCTTCGTGACCCATGATCACGGTGTCGATCACGGTGAATTCTTCGTAGGCGAACTGGTCCTGGCGCAGTTTACCCAGGCGCACGTTCGGTTCCAGCATGACCTGGCCGCCGGATGGATCAAGGTCGCTACCGAGGATTTTCATGAAGGTCGACTTACCGCAACCGTTGGCGCCGATCAGGCCGTAGCGGTTGCCCGCGCCGAATTTGACCGAAACGTTTTCGAACAACGGCTTGGCGCCGAACTGCATCGTGATGTTAGCTGTAGAAATCAAAGGTTTTTCCTGCGAAGCATTCAGAGTAGCTAGGGTTGCGGCAGTACCGATTCAGTACCCGTTCACGCTGTTCGACCATGGGCAGTACATCCCGGTCAGCAGCGCAAGATCCATTTGGCAATAAGTGGACAGCAGCATAGGGAGCGCTTGGCCCGAGTCGAAGTGCGCTGAGGCCGGGATTTCCCGTCATCAACCAAGGGGGGCGCGTAAAGTTTGGCGGCGATTGTACTGGTCTGGCTATATAAACGATAGGGCAATAAGGCCGCACCGACGCATTGACGGTATCAACGGACAGATTTTCACATCTTAAAGCTAACAATTGGTTACAAGCGATGGCTAAAATGCCATCTTTCACTGGGTGCCAAACGTTGGCATCGGCTCAAGGACGGTCCTTCGGGACAGTTTTCTGGTTTTCAAACGCTGCGCAAGCTCCACAGGTGATTTGGTTGCCAGGGGCGCAGTTTGTTCACCTCTGACGTGTGACGATTTCCGTGAAACTCATCATTGCCGCTGTCTACGTTGTATCCATCGCGTATGTCCACCTGCGCGGTCGCGTACGCCACAAGCTGGGTCGCCAACTGAGCGACCACTCGACGTTCCTGGCGCCGATCAATTGCTTCCTTTATCTGTTCTCGAAGATCCCCAACAAGCCGTTTCTCAACCCGGCGGACTTTCCCGACCTGACGCCGCTGCAGACCCATTGGCAGGAAATTCGCGCCGAAGGCCAGAATCTGCTGAAGGCGGGGGAGATCAAACGCTCCAATGATTACGATGACGTCGGCTTCAACTCCTTCTTCAAGACCGGCTGGAAGCGCTTTTACCTCAAGTGGTACGGCGACAGCCACCCGTCGGCCATGAAGCTGTGCCCGCGCACCACTGAACTGGTGCAGAGCATCGGCTCGATCAAAGCGGCGATGTTCGCCGAATTGCCGCCGGGTTCCAAGCTGGTTCGCCATCGCGATCCCTATGCCGGTTCCTACCGGTATCACCTGGGGCTGGAAACGCCCAATGATGCCGGTTGCTACATCAACGTCGATGGCCAGAGCTATCACTGGCGCGACGGTGAAGCGGTGATGTTCGACGAGACGTTCATTCATTACGCAGAAAACACCACTGACCAGAACCGCATCATCCTGTTCTGCGATGTCGAGCGCCCGATGAAATATCGTTGGGCTGCTGCGTTCAATGGCTGGTTCAGCCGCCATGTGATGTCGGCTGCCGGTGCGCCGAATGAGGCGGGTGACAAGACCGGAGGCATCAACCGCCTGTTCGGCAGGATCTACAAGATCCGCCTGCGCGCCAAAGCCTTGAAGAAACGTAATCGCAAGCTTTATTACCTGCAGAAGTGGGCGTTCTTTGGTGGGTTGCTGGCGATCTTTGTCATGGTCTGATTCATTCGTTTGTCAAACTGACGTCATCGCGGGCGAGCCCGCTCCCACAGGTTTTGTGAACGCCGCCTATCACTGTGGGAGCGGGCTCGCCCGCGATGACGCCGGAAGGTCCAGTACATTATTTGCTGACTTTTTTCCTCGCAGCCGGTTTGGTCGTTGATTTGGCCTTGGCAGCAGGTTTGCTCTCCCCCTTGCCACCCAAACTGCGCTTGAGCAACTCGGTCAAGTCAATGACATCCGCCGTCTTGCGTTCCTCTTCGCCAGTGGCCGTTTCAACATCCTCGATCTTGCCTTCATGGGCCTTCTTGTCCACCAGGGCCATGATCTTGTCTTCGAATTCGTCCCGGTAATCATCCGGCGACCACTCGACACTCATGTCCTCTACCAGGCGCTTGGCCATGTCCAGTTCACCCTTGGCCAACTCGGCCTTGGTCACGTCGGGGCCCAATGCCAGCTCGTCCAGGCTACGCACTTCCGCCGGCCAGCGCAGTTTCACCAGGACCATGGCCGATTCCAGCGGCATCAAGGCAGCCAGGTATTGGCGGGTATGCAGTACCACACGAGCCAGCGCGACTTTATTGGTTTTGGTCAGGGTTTCGCGCAACAGGGCATAGACCTTGCCGCCGCGTTTATCCGGGGCCAGGTAGTAGGGCGTGTCGATGTTCTGCAGGGGGATCTGCTCGCTGTCGACGAAGGCAAAGATATCGATGGTCTGGGTCGACAGCGGATGCGCCGAGCGAATCTCCTCTTCGCTGAGCACCACGTAGCGGCCCTTTTCGTATTGCACGCCTTTGACGATGTGCTCTTTGGTGACTTCCTTGCCGGTGACTTTATTGACACGTTTATAGCCCACCGGGTCCATGCTGCGACTGTCCAGCCAGTCGAAATCCACCCCTTGGGATGACGTCGCCGAAACCAGCGCCACAGGGATATGCACCAACCCGAAACTGATCGCGCCTTTCCAGATTGCCCGTGCCATGGTGGTCTTCCCGAAAGTGATGTTCAGGTGACCTTGGGCCTGGCGCAAAAGTTTCAGCGGCCTGCAGGCCGGTCTTTCGGTCCATCAACGTCGTGTTACATCTTGCCGGCAATTTTGGGTTAACAAATCCGAACCCCAGGCGTAGCGTGCTATCGAAGACTTAATTCACGCATCCGTCGCGAGGCTCGCCCATGAACCGATGTGTACCTGGCCTTGTCGTGCTGGCATTGAGCGGCGTACTCGGCCACCTGGCCCAGGCCGGCGTCGCTTCCCCCGACACACCGTTACAGGTGGTGCAAAACCTGCCGGGCAGCACCAATAACAATCCCTACAACAGCCCGATCCGCCGGGCCAACCCAAACAGCATGCAAGGCACCCAGCCCAGTGCCCCAGCAATACGTGGGCCGAATACGGTGCCGGTGCCGCGGCCGCCGACCCTCGATAATGGCGGCATTGGCAATCGTTATCCGCACAATCCCTCGGCGCCCGCCAGCCCTCCTAAGTTCATCCCCAATCCGCCGCCCCGTAGCCCTTGAATGACAGGAAAAGCGTCCTGTTGGCCAATCCCATGACAAAAGGAATCGTGCATGTTGCGTAAAACCCTGCTGGGCACTTTCTGCGCCAGCACCTTGTTAGCCGTCAGCGCGCCTGTTCTGGCAGCGATCAGCCAAGACATGCAAAGCGAGCAGGGCACCCTTGAGGTCACCCCCATCGCCACAGGACTTGAACACCCTTGGGCGTTGGCCTTCCTGCCGGACCGTCAGGGAATGCTGGTCACCGAACGACCGGGCAACCTGCGCGTGGTAACCGCCGAGGGCAAGTTATCAGCGCCGCTCAACGGCGTGCCCAAGGTCTGGGCCAAGGGGCAGGGCGGTTTGCTGGATGTGGCGTTGTCCCCCGACTTCAAGCAGGACCGGATGATTTACCTGTCCTATGCCGAAGGCGGCGGCCAGGGCGGCAAGGCAGGTACCGCGGTCGGCCGTGGACGGCTGTCCGAAGACCTGACGACGCTGAAGGATTTCCGGGTGATTTTCCGTCAGGAGCCCAAGCTCTCGGTGGGCAACCATTTTGGTTCGCGGCTGGTGTTCGACCGGGATGGTTATCTGTTCGTTACCCTGGGGGAAAACAACGATCGTCCCACCGCCCAGGACCTCGACAAGTTGCAGGGCAAGGTCGTCAGGATCTATCCCGACGGCAACGTGCCCGATGACAATCCCTTTGCCTCCCAGGCCGGTGTGCGCCCGGAAATATGGGCCTACGGCGTTCGCAACCCGCAAGGCGCGGCGCTCAATCCCTGGACTGGTACGCTCTGGGAAAACGAGCACGGTCCCCTGGGCGGCGATGAGGTCAACATCATCGAGCGCGGCAGGAATTACGGCTGGCCGCTGGCCACCCATGGCATCAATTACTCGGGTCAGCCGATCCCGGAAGCCAAGGGCAAAACCGCCGAAGGTACTCTTGGGCCGCATCATGTCTGGGAGAAATCCCCGGGTTTGAGCGGCCTGGCATTCTACGACGGCGACCGCTTCAAGGCCTGGCAGCACAACGCGTTCATTGGCGCACTGGTGACCCGGGAGCTGATCCGCCTGCAGTTCGACGGCGACAGGGTGGTTCACGAAGAACGCTTGCTGGGCGAACTCGACAAGCGCATCCGCGATGTGCGGCAAGGGCCGGATGGGTATTTGTATGTGCTGACCGATGAAGAGGATGGCGCGCTGTACAAGATAGGGTTGAAGTAACGCTTACCCGATCGATCCCATGTGTGGAAACGATCGGGGTCTGAGTGGGGCCTGATGTACAAATGGCAGTTATTGCTCGACAGCCTTCTCGACCTTGCTCGAGGCCGACCAGACCCGGTAACGAACCTCGACGTCCTTGGGCACGTAGAGCACGATCGGCAGTTTGCTGTTGTAGCGCAGCATGAAACCATCACCGACCACCGGCACGAAATCCTGTTGGCGCTTGCCATCCGGGCAGGCCATCAGCGTGCTCATCGGGCCGATGACTTTTTCCAGGCGGTAGAACGGATACCCCCAACCTTCGAGGTTCTTCTCATCGAGAATACCGCCCAGGCGTTGGCGATTGCAGTCGACTTCCAGGGTCTTGCCAGCAAGGATCTGCACCTGGAAGTCGTCTTCACGGGTTTGCGGGGCGAGATGGATGACCTGGCGGGTGAAACCACTTTCCGGCTTCGGGAAGGGCGCAACTTCTTCGAGTTTTGCCCCGTGGGCGATGCTCGACAGCGTGACGGCGATCAGCCCGATGGTGGTGCTGAGGGTCGATGAACCCATGATGCCTCCTTGCGTTTGTGTGGTTGAGCGGATTCTGGGTCAACCATTCTCGACGGCGGCAGTGGCCAATGCAAATCCTTCGCCTCAGCGTGCAAATTGCAGGGCCGCCAGCAGCCTTTTTCGCAATTTGCATGAGCGTTTTTACGAGACCTTACAATAAGTCCTTGAATTACCGATGAGCTGCACAGCGAAATTCAAGGCATGTTTTATGCTGTACCTGTTCTTAAGCTGACCGGGATTTCATATGAGTCAGTGTCGATGGTTAATTGGCAGTCTCACAACGGAGAGGGTCGCCATGTTTCTTTCTGCCTTGGAACTTCGCAATATCATTGAAAGCAGTTTTCTACCGAAACGCTGTCAATGCACGTTGTCGCCGGACTTGTCGATGACCGTAAAAGTGTTTGCCGATGGTGAAACCGATCAAATCGATCTATTGAAAACCGGAATCGACGCCCAGCAACTCAATGGCTGTCGGGAAATCAACGAACTGATAGCCACGCTGCGTTCCGATCTTCAAAATCACTACACGGAACCCGGAAATACCCAGGGGATGCGCAAAGCGCTTTAAACCGTCGCTTCAAGTTCCGCCAATGCGCGCCGGGTCTGGAAAAAACCCAGACCCTGCGCCAGCACCGATCGGGCATCACGCTCCAAGTCTATTTCAGACTTTTTCCTTCAGTTCTGATAACTGCAAGCGTCGGAAAGTTTTCGATAGGCGATTTCTTCAGGTTGGCCCGATTGTGAGTCGATGTACTTCATTGTCGCGGTAATCACTTCGCAGTCCAGGGTGGTGGGTTCGCTCAGCGCAAGCACTTTGCCCACGTGCAATGGCATGCCGTAGTGGTAGGAAGGCACGTTTTGTGCGGAGGTGGTGTCATTGGCCTGTGCAACGCCGGTCGATGAGGCACAGACAAGGGCGATTGAAACGAGCAGGGCGCGCGAGTTCATGGGGCAATCTCCAGTGCGGATGCAAGTTAGCTCGACGTGTCGTCGAACCTGCCGCACTGGGCGTCAGAGGGCTCTGAGGGCGTGCGGTCCAGTAAAGTGTTGGACTGTGCGATTAAGCATTGGTTAACCCGACTGAACGCCACCTGTCGTACTGCCACTACCGTTCGGCGGCATTTATCAATTTAAAGCGGTCACTATTGAGACTAAAGTCGTCTGCAGTGAGAAAAAGCCTTCTGCCATCATTGCCGCTCACCCCGCGTGTTCAATTCAGCCCGGTCCTCTACAGGAGCGGATGAAGGCTATTTCTGGCTGATTGCGCCTTGGCGCAATCGCTGCATTGTTGGAGTTTTTAATGCGTCCCCCTTTTACGTTCATCCGCGCCCGCCAGTCATTGGGCTTCGGCGCTCTGGTCCTGTGCGCCGGTTTTACCGGGCCGGTTCAAGCGAGCGGTTTTATTGATGACACCACAGCGAAAATCGAATCACGTACGGTGTATTTCAACCGCGACTTTCGTGACGGTCACACCTCCAACGAGCAGGGCGCGTCCAAACGCGAAGAGTCAGCCCAGGGTTTCATACTCAATCTGCAATCGGGGTACACCGAGGGTACGCTGGGTTTCGGTGTCGATGCATTGGGCATGGCGGGATTCAAGCTCGATTCCAGCCCAGACAGCAGCAATAGTGGCCTGTTGCCGTCCAGCGGCAGTAACCCGCGTGGGTCGGCGGATGAATACACCAAGCTCGGCCTGACCGCCAAGGTGCGCGTCTCGCAGAGCGTACTGAAGTACGGCGCCCTGCTGCCGGATGTGCCGCTGCTCAAATACAACGACGGCCGCTTGCTGCCGACCATGTTCAATGGCGCGATGCTCACGTCCAGGGAAGTGAAAGACCTGAACTTCATGGCCGCGCGCCTGGACAAGTACACCGCCCGGGATTCTACCGATTCCCAGGACATCCGCGTGCACTGCAAGAACAAACGCTATGCCTGCAACATCACTGCCGATCATTTCGACATGTACGGCTTCGATTACCGGATCAACGAGCGGCTGACGGCTCAGTATCACTACGCCGAACTTGAAGACATCTACCGTCAGCACTTCGTCGGTGTGCTGGGCAATCAACCGCTGGGGGGCGGCGTGCTCAAGGCCGATCTGCGCTTGCTCAAGAGTGCCGACAGTGGCGCTGCCCGTGCCGGCTCCATCGACAACCGCGCCCTGAGCGCAATGCTTGCCTATGCCCTCGGCGGCCATACGTTCAGCGCTGGTTGGCAGCGCATGAACGGCGACAACTCGATGCCGTACCTCGATGGTACCAATCCGTACCTGGTCAACTACGTGCAGGTCAACGATTTCGCCGCGGCGCAGGAGCGCTCATGGCAGCTGCGTTACGACTATGACTTCAAGGCCATCGGCCTCAACGGCCTGACATTCCTGACCCGTTATGTGAACGGTGATCACATCAAGGTGCCGGGCAGCGATCAGGAAGGCAAGGAATGGGAACGCGACAGCGAACTCAAGTATGTGGTGCAAAGCGGGACGTTCAAGGACGTCAGCCTGCGGCTGCGCAATGCGACCTATCGCACCAACTACGAGCAATATGCCCGGGACGTGGATGAGACGCGGCTGATCATCAGCTACAATTTTTCGATCCTGTAGCGCCTGAAAGATTGCCATCGCGAGCAGGCTCGCTCCCACATTGGCCCGGGGGCGTACACAACATTTGTGAACGACCGGAGACCTTGTGGGAGCGAGCCTGCTCGCGATAGGGCCATCACATTCAACGCAACTCTATCTGATGGCGATACGGCAAATCCGGCCCGGTCTTGCTGCACGTCAGCGCAGCCGCCTGCACCGCAAACCTCACCATCGAGTCGATCTGCTGGCGACTCAGTTGCCGTACCCCCTCGACCGAATCCAGCCGCTGTTCGGTCAGCCAGGCAATCAACGCCGCCTGGAAGGTATCGCCGGCGCCCACGGTGTCGGCGATGACCACCGCGCAGGCCGGCACCGACCACGAACCGTGGGTCCGACTGAACACCGTCGCACCTTCGCCACCCCGGGTCAGGAACACCAGCTGGCAGCGGTGTTGCAGCCAGCCCTCGATGACCCGCGCCGGGTCCTGCCCGGGAAACAGCAGGCCCAGGTCCTCATCGCTGACCTTGATCAGATCGGCATGCTCGACCAGGGTGGCAACCCGCGAACGCCACAGCTCGATGTTCGGCTGCGGGTTAAGCCGCACGTTCGGATCAAGGCTGATCAGGCGCTTGCCGCTTTCCCGGCGCACCAGCTCCAGCAGGGTGTCGGCAATCGGCTGCACCACCAGGGAAAACGAACCGATGTGCAGGCCGCGCACTTGCGGCCCCAATGTCGGTAGATGCCCGGGTTGCAGTTGTCGATCCGCGCAGCCTTCGCCGCGGAAGCTGTAGTGCGGCGAGCCATTGGCCCCGACCGCGACCATCGCCAGGGTGGTTGGTGCGGCAAACTCCACCAGATAATCAGTGCACACGCCTTCTTCCTCCAACACCTGGAGCAAGCGCCGGCCGAGGTAGTCAGTGGACAAGCCGGCCAACAACGCAGCCTCCACGCCCAAACGGCGCAAGCCCACCGCAACGTTGAACGGCGAGCCACCGGCGATGGCCTTGAAATTCACTTTTGAAGCCAGGCCGCTGGCGTCGTTTTCACTGAAGAAATCGAACAGCGCTTCGCCACACACCAGATACATAGTTGTTCGCTCTTTATAGGGTTGCGACATTTTGTTGATAGCGTTCGTAGGCCAACTGCGAGGCCGCCACGTTTTCCGCAATTGGTAAGGTTTCACTGGCCGGATCGAACTTCACGCAGCGCTCGCACAGATCCGCCAGGCTGTCCTCATGCCCGGTTGCCCGGGACTTGCACCAGGCCGCCTGAATCGCCGCGCCAAGGGCGGCGGCTTCGCTTTGCTCGGGGCAGATGACTGTCATGTTCATGGTATCGGCAACGATCTGCCGCCACACCGCGCTCCTGGCGCCACCACCGATCAGGCAGATGCGCAGGCTTTGTAAGCCATTGTGGCGCAGCAGGTCCAGTCCGTAACGCAAACCGAAGGTCGTGCCTTCCACAACGGCGCGACACAGATTGGCCCGGGTCAGGTTGCTCATGGTCAGTCCCAGTACGCTGCCGGTGGCATGGGGCAGGGCAGGGACGCGTTCGCCGTTGAGGAACGGCAGCATGCTCACCCCTTCGGCGCCGATGGGGGCCAGGGCAACGAGCGCATTGAAATGCTCGATATCCAGATCGAACAATTCTCGGACCAGCCCCGTGGCGTTGGTCAGGTTCATGGTGCAAATCAATGGCAACCAACCGCCGCTGGATGAACAGAACGTAGCGACTGCAGCAATCGCGCTGACGTTCGGTTGCTCGGCATAGGCGTACACCGTGCCGGACGAACCGAGGCTCATGGTGATCGCACCCGGTTTGATGTTGCCGGTGCCGATGGCCCCCATCATGTTGTCGCCACCGCCGCTGGACACCAGCGCCTGCGGGTTGATGCCCAGGTGTTCGGCGATGCCCGGCAGCAGCGTGCCGACGGCTTGATGGGCATCGATCAGTTCCGGCAGCGCGGCTTGCAGACGCCCGCTGGGGTCGATGTAGCGCAGCAGCTGCACATCCCATTGGCGGGTACGTACGTTGAAATAGCCGGTGCCCGAGGCATCGCCGTACTCGCTGCAACTGCGACCGGTGAGCCAGAAGTTCAGGTAATCATGGGGCAGCAGGATGTGCGCGATGCGCGAGAACAGATCGGGGTGCTGTTCCTGGGTCCAGAGCAGTTTTGAAACCGTGTAGCCCGGTGCAATCACCACACCGAGACGTTCCAGAGAGCCTTTTTCGCCTCCCAGATGCTTGAGCAGTCGATCGTTCTGCGCGGTGGTTTCGGTGTCGCACCAGAGCTTGGCCGGGCGCAGGACCTGGCCTTGATCGTCGAGCAGCACCAGGCCATGTTGCTGGCCGGAAACGCCGATGCCGAGGATGTCCTGGCCATCGACCTCCGCTGCCAGCAATGCGCGGCGGGTGGCAAGGCTGAATGCCTCCAGCCATTGCGCCGTGTCTTGCTCACGGCGACCGTTGGCGCCGCTGATCAGCTTGTGCGCGGCGGCGCCCTGGCCCAGGACCTGGCCGCTGAGCGCATCGAGGACGATGGCTTTGGTGCCTTGGGTGCCGCAGTCGATGCCGAGGAATAGTTGTTGGGTTGCCATGGTGGATCCTTGGTGTGTCAGTTCGATCGCGGTGAGTCCATTCGCGAGCAAGCCCGCTCCCACAGTGGTGCGGGGTGGAACATGGATTTGTGTACGACATTGACCCCTGTGGGAGCGGGCTTGCCCGCGAAGACGGCAGTGGCTACACCACCGACATCACGCCAGAATCCGCTCCAGCGTGCGCGACACCCCAACCTCGCGCAAACTGTTGCAACACCACTCGAACGCCGCGACAAACTCCGCCGAACGTGGAATCGCCGTACCAAAAATCTCCTCAACCTCCAGCAACCGCTGGGTGATCAAGACATCATCAACCACCAGCGCCTGGCAAAACGCCGCACGCGGATCCGGAATCGAGTAGGTATTGCCACGCTCATCCACCCCCTTCAAATACAATGCCCACGCGGCAACGACCAGCGCTGCGCGTTTGGTTTCCCGGCCATCGGCAATCAAGCGGTTGATGGTCGGCACGGTGAATTTGGGAAACTTCGACGAACCGTCCGAACACACGCGCTCCAGCTGATCGGCAATTGCCTGGTTGGAGAAGCGTGCCACCAGCGTGTTCTTGTACTCGGTCAGGTCGATCCCCGGCACCGGCGACAACTGCGGTGTCACGTCCAGGTCCATGTAGGCACGCATGTAGCGCACGAACAGCGGGTCGTTCAGGGTCTCGTGGACGAAGCGGTAGCCCTTGAGGAACCCCAGGTAGGTCAGGGCCAGGTGACTGCCGTTGAGCAGCTTGATTTTCATTTCTTCGTAGGGGCTGACGTCGTCGGTGAACTGCACGCCGACCCTTTCCCAGGCCGGGCGGCCGTTGACGAACTTGTCCTCCAGCACCCATTGCGCGAACGGTTCGCAGACCACCGGCCAGGCGTCGTCGACCCCGTGCCGGTCGGCCAGTTGCTGGCGGTGTCGGGTGCTGGTCATCGGCGTAATGCGGTCGACCATGGCGTTGGGGAAGCTCACGTTGCGCTCGATCCAGTCGCGCAGATCGGTATCCAGCAGGGCGGCAAAGGCCAGCAGGGCCGTGCGGGTGACCGCGCCGTTGTGCGGCAGGTTATCGCAGGACATCAAGGTGAATGCCGGCGTGCCTGCCGCGCGGCGTTTGGCCAGGGCGGCGCAGAGGAAACCGAACACGGTTGTCGGGGCGTGCGGGTTCGCCAGGTCGTGCTGGATCTGCGGCAGATGGGCCATGAACTCGCCGTTGCTGTCGTCGATGCAGTAGCCACCCTCGGTGATCGTCAGCGAAACGATGCGGATCTCGGGGCTGGCGAGTTTGTCGATCAGCGCCTGGGCATCGTCTTCGGCCAGCAGCATGTCGCGGATGGCACCGATGATTCGCACTTGGGTGTCGTCGGTATCGCCGAGCTCGAACAAGGTGAACAGGTAGTCCTGTTGTTGCAGATCATCCCGGGCCCGGCGATCTTCGCCGCGCAGACCGACGCCGCAGATCGCCCAGTCCAGACCTTCGCCCTGGTTCATCAACGCATCGGTGTAATACGCCTGGTGGGCGCGGTGGAAACCGCCGACGCCAATGTGCGCGATGCCCTGGCGGGTGTCGCTCAGGGCGTAGGCGGGCCGGGCCACCGTAGGTGCGAGTCGCTGCAGGTTGTGTTTATCGAGTTTCATCACAGGCTCTCTGAATCAGGCAGCGACGCGCAACGGACGGGTCATCGCCACGCCGTCGGCATCGAACAAATGGCAGTGGCTGGCGTCCAGGTGCAGGCTCAAGGTCTCGCCGTAGCGGCTGGCCAGGTCCCCGCGAACACGCATCGTCAAGGCTTCGCCGTTGGCTGTGCGCACGTGGCAGAAGGTATCGCTGCCCAGGCGTTCGCTGACGTCGGCGGTCACGTGCAGCGTGCAGTCGCCGGGCGTAGCCAGTTCCAGGTGCTCCGGGCGAATCCCCAAGGTGACGGCGCCGCCGACCCTCAGGTTGGCGCCGCCGAGCGGCAGGCTGATGCGGGTGCCGGCGTCCAGTTGCACTTCGCAGCCCTGGCCATCGACCCGGCTGACCTGGCCCTTGAGGAAACCCATTTTCGGTGTGCCGAGAAAGCCTGCGACAAACAGGTTGGCCGGCTGGTGATAGAGGTCCAGCGGCGAGCCGATCTGTTCGATTTTGCCGCCATTGAGCACCACGACTTTATCGGCCATGGTCATCGCTTCGACCTGGTCGTGGGTCACGTAGATCATCGTGGCTTGCAAGTCTTTATGCAGGCGCAGCAGTTCAAGGCGCATCTGCACCCGCAGCGCGGCGTCGAGGTTGGACAGTGGTTCGTCGAACAGGAAAATTTTCGGATTGCGCACGATGGCGCGGCCAATCGCCACGCGTTGCCGTTGACCACCGGACAGCTGTTTGGGCTTGCGTTCGAGCATCGGTCCGAGCTCCAGGATGCGCGCCGCTTCACCGACTTTCTTCTCGACCTCGGCTTTCGGCACCCCGGCCAGGTCGAGGGCAAACGACATGTTCTTGCGCACGCTCATGTGCGGGTACAGGGCGTAGGTCTGGAACACCATCGCCAGGTCGCGCTTGGCCGGGCTGACTTCGGTGATGTCGCGGCCGTCGAGTTCGATGGAGCCACCGCTGACTTCTTCCAGCCCTGCGATCAGGCGCAGCAGGGTGGATTTGCCGCAACCGGACGGACCGACGAACACCACGAACTCCTTGTCGTTCACTTCCAGGTCGATGCCCTTGATGATGGAAAAGCCTTCGAAGCCTTTTTGCAGATTCTTGATTTTCAGGTTGGCCATGAGGATGGGCCTCCACGTGTTGTTGTTATTTCACGGCGCCGAACGACAGCCCGCGCACCAATTGTTTCTGGCTGATCCAGCCGAAGATCAGGATCGGCGCGCAGGCCAGGGTCGACACCGCCGACAACTTGGCCCAGAACAAACCTTCGGGGCTTGAGTACGAGGCGATCAACGCGGTCAGTGGCGCCGCTTTAGATGAGGTCAGGTTCAGCGACCAGAAAGCCTCGTTCCAGCACAGGATCAGCGACAGCAGCACGGTCGAGGCCAGGCCGCCCTTGGCGATCGGCAGCAGTACCCGGAGCATTTCCTGCCACAGCGTCGCGCCATCCAGGCGGGCGGCTTCGAGGATGTCTTTCGGGATGTCCTTGAAGTAGGTGTAAATCATCCAGACCACGATCGGCAGGTTGATCAGGGTGTAGATCACGATCAGTGCGATGCGTGTGTCGAGCAGGCCAAAGCTCTTGGCCAGCAGGTAGATCGGCATCAGTACGCCCACCGGCGGCAGCATCTTGGTGGAGAGCATCCACAACAGCGTGCCTTTGGTGCGCTGGGTTTCGTAAAACGCCATGGAGTAGGCTGCCGGCACCGCGATCAGCAGGCACAGGGCCGTGGCGCTGAACGAAATCACCACGGAGTTCCAGGCGAAACTTGCGTAGTCGCTGCGCTCGTTGATGTGCAGGTAGTTTTCCAGCGTCGGGGTGAAGATGAACTGCGGCGGTGTGGCGAACGCATCGATTTCGGTCTTGAAGCTGGTCAGCACCATCCAGAAGATCGGGAAGAAGATCAGGATCGCGATGGCCCAGGCCAATGTGCCCAGCAGCAGGCTTTGCAGGCGACGGGATTGTTGAAGAGTCATGGCGTGGGCCTCAGGCTTTGTCAGTCAGGTTTTTGCCGATCATGCGCACCAGCACGATGGCCGCGATGTTGGCGATCACCACCGCGATCAAGCCGCCTGCCGAGGCCATTCCGATATCGAACTGCACCAGCGCCTGGTTGTAGATCAGGTAGGCGAGGTTGGTCGAGGCGTAGCCGGGGCCGCCGTTGGTGGTGGTGAAGATTTCGGCGAACACCGAGAGCAGGAAGATGGTTTCGATCATCACCACCACCGCAATCGGTCGCGCCAGGTGCGGCAGGGTCAGGTGCCAGAAGATCGCGACCGGCCCGGCGCCATCGAGGCGCGCGGCTTCCTTCTGCTCCAAGTCCTGCGATTGCATCGCCGTCATCAGGATCAGGATCGCGAAGGGCAGCCATTGCCACGAGACAATGATGATGATCGACAGCAGCGGGTAGTGCGCCAGCCAGTCCACCGGTTGCGCGCCGAACAGCTTCCAGACGTAGGCGAGAATCCCCGACACCGGATGGAAAATCAGGTTCTTCCAGATCAGCGCGCCGACGGTGGGCATGATGAAGAACGGCGAGATCAGCAGCACCCGCACGATGCCGCGACCGAGAAACTCGCTGGCCTCCAGCAGGGCACTGATCAATACACCGAGCACCACGCTGATCAGCAACACACTGCCCACCAGCAACAGGGTATTGGTAGCGCCGGGCATGAAACCGGAGTCGGTCAGGAAGTAGTCGAAGTTCTCCAGCCCGACGAATTCGTTTTCACCCGGATTGAGCAGGTTGTAGCGAATCAGCGAAAAGTAAACGGTCATGCCCAGCGGCACGATCATCCACAGCAGCAGCAGCGCCACCGAAGGGCTGACCAGAAACCAGCCGGGGTTGGCCACGCGACTTTTACGCTGGGGTTGGACAATGTCCAGGTGAGCTTTGGCAGTTGAAGTATTCATGGCGTAAGAACCGATTCATGTAGACCAGTGAAGATCCAATGTGGGAGCGAGCCTGCTCGCGATGGCGGCGTATCAGCCACCCAAAATGTTGAAGCGCAAACCGTCATCGCGAGCAGGCTCGCTCCCACAGAAGGCAGGAGCGGGATTGCGCGGTTATTTCGGGTAACCGGCGCGCTTCATCTCGCGTTCGGTGGTTTGCTGGGCCGCGGCCAGGGCCTGGTCAACCGGAGTTTGGCCAATCAGCGCTGCCGAGAACGATTTACCGACCTGGGTGCCAATGCCCTGGAACTCCGGGATGGTCACCAGCTGAATGCCGATATAAGGCACCGGTTTGAGCGTCGGCTTGCCCGGGTCCGCTGCCTTGAGCGACTCCAGCGTGACCTTGGCAAATGGCGCGGCACTCAAGTAGGCCTCGCTGTAGGTCGAGGCCCGGGTGCCTGGCGGCACGTTGGCAATGCCGTCTTCTTGTGCCACCAGTGCAGCGTATTCCCTGGACGTGGCCCAGGCACTGAAGGTTTTTGCCGCGTCCTTGGCCTTGGAACTGGTCGGGATCGCCAGTGCCCAGGAGTACAACCAGGCCGAGCCTTTATCGGTGACCTCGTGGGGCGCGTAGGTGAAACCGACGTGGTCGCTGACCTTGCTCTGGGTCTTGTCGGTGACGAACGAGCCGGCGACGCTGGCATCGACCCAGATCGCGCATTTGCCGCTGTTGAACAGCGCCAGGTTTTCATTGAAGCCGTTGCTCGATACCCCAGGTGGTCCGGATTTCTTCATGGTGTCGACGTAGAAGTTCAGCGCGTTCTTCCATTCGGGACCGTTGAATTCCGGTTTCCACTGCTCATCGAACCAGCGAGCGCCATAGGCGTTCGCCACGGTGGTGACCAGCGCCATGTTTTCCCCCCAACCCGCCTTGCCGCGCAGGCAGATACCGTACTGTTCCTTATCCTTGTGGGTGAGTGTGTTGGCGAATTCGGCGATCTGGGTCCAGGTCGGGCGCTCGGGCATGGTCAGGCCGGCGTCCTTGAACAGGTCGGTGCGGTAATAGGTGATGGAGCTTTCAGCGTAGAAGGGCAAGGCATACAGCGTCCCTTTGACGGACAGGCCCTCGCGCACCGAGGGAAAAACATCGTCGAGGGCGTAGCTGGCCGGCAAATCCTTCATCGGCTCCAGCCAACCTTTCGCGCCCCACAGTGCGGCTTCGTACATGCCGATGGTCAGTACATCGAACTGTCCACCCTGGGTGGCGATGTCAGTGGTCAGGCGCTGACGCAGGACGTTTTCTTCGAGCACCACCCAGTTGAGCTTGATGTCCGGATGCTCGGCCTCGAAGGTTTTCGAGAGCTTTTGCATGCGAATCATGTCGCTGTTGTTGACGGTGGCGATCGTCAGGGTCTGGGCGCCAAGGCTGACGCTGCTGAGGGTCATGCAGGTGAGGGCAAGCAGAGCTTTTACAGAAGGTTGCATCGTGCACTCCTTTTCTGCACCCGAAGGCCACAGAAGGACAGTTATTGTTTTTGTATCTTCCGACGGCTGGAAGAATGTGCGCTGATTACAGCCTTCTATTGAGGGCGAGACAAATCATCCATCGCACTTGGATTGATACTTTTTTGCACTGGAGTTTGGAGGGGGAGACGCAGAGAAGGGCTTTTTCAGCGGTGGGACGACATCGAATCCGTACAGGTTTTGGGTTGAAATACAGCACCGCCGCGCCCACAGGGATTGTGTTTTAACCCAGGTTTTGCTCGGTCAACCGCTGCACCACCAACCGCCGGTAATGCGAAGGCGTCATGCCCTTGAGCTGCTGGAAACGCCGGTTGAAGTTGGAGATATTGTTGAAGCCTGACTCGAAGCACACGTCGGTCACCGGTTTGTCGCCATCGGCCAGCAGTTCGCAGGACTTGCTGATGCGCAGGCGATTGACGAACTCGATGAAGCAGCGCCCGGTGGCCTGCTTGAACACGCGGCTGAAGTAGGTCGGCTTCATGCCCAGATGCTCGGCGACTTCCTCCAGCGGCAACTCGCGGGCGTAGTGGGCAAAGATGTAATCCACCGCGCGGTTGGTGCGATCGATGTTGTGTTCGTCGGCCAGTTGCGGCGTCGTGGCACCGGACAGCAGTTGATAATCTTCGCAGGCCGCCAGCAACTCCAGCAGTATGAAAAAGTGCCCGAGGCGGGTCATGCCCTGGGTGTCGGCGATGCGCTGCATAAGGTCCATCGCCTTGCCGATCGTGTGTTTACAGCGAAACTCGATACCGTACTGCGCGCGTTCCAGCAGCGGCGCCAGGCTCCTGAGTTCGGCGAACACCTGGTAGCCGCTGTCGAACAGCTCGTCGGTGAAGTTGACTAGCATGTCGCGCTTGGGCACCACCTCATCTTCGGCCACCTGGCTGATCCAGTTGTGTGGCAGGTTGGGGCCCGTGAGAAACAGGGTTTGCGGATAGAAATTGCCGATGTAGTCGCCAATGAATACCTTGCCTGAACTGGCGACGATCAGGTGCAGCTCGTATTCCTTGTGAAAATGCCAGCGTACCAGGGGGCAGGGGAAGCCGTGCTGGCGATAGATGATGGACAGCCCGTTATGGTCGTCCATCAGTTCATAGGAAGGATCGGTGACTCTGGCGGTTCGGGTCATGTCAGCGCACTTTTTATTGTCATTGCACCTTGATCATGCCTCTTTCCAGGCCTGCAATGCCAGCTTGCAACGCTCCGGCCGTCCCGCTGGCGCCCGAGCATGTAACGCAGGGTCGTAGACCGCTTGGGTGCGAGTGCTTACAGTGGGTTTCGGTTTTTTGCTTCAATCCACTGCGCCATATATTGGGTACTTTTATTGTGGTGGTGGCGTAACATGCTGCCGGTGAAGTTATCCCTCCTGAGTTGCAACAAGTTCCGCTGGCAATACCGTAGTTTTTCTATCAGTGCCTGGCCATGTATCGATCGTTGATAACGATCGCTCAGGAGCGTCTGTCCAAAAGCCTGGGCGTCTTTCCAGCATGATTCATCCTTGTAGAGCTGAACCGCGCTATGAGCGAACGCTTGTGCTGTTTGGGCGATGACGCCCGGCCACGAGTGTTCGCCGTGCATGGCTTCGGCACCTATCGGTGTGGTGACACAGGGCGTTCCACAGAGCATGGCATCGACAATTTTGCCTTTGATGCCCGCACCAAAACGCAAAGGTGCCAGGCAAACCCGCGCCGCCGACATGACCTGCAATGCATCCTCTGTCCAGTTCATGACATGAAAACCTTGCGCCGCATTGTGCAGGGCCGTAGCTTTTGGTGGCGTGTAGGCACCGTAGATATGCAATTGGGCATTGGGCAGTCGTTCGCGGATCAACGGCCAGATCGTCGTTTTCATCCAGAGCACCGCATCCCAGTTCGGTGCATGTCGAAAATTACCGATGCTGATAAAGTGCGCACGATCTTCAAAAGCGGCCGGCGGCACGCAGGGCGGTTCGACCATCAGCGGACACCAGTGCAGCAAGTGGCGCGGCATGTTGAACTGTTCGACCAGTAACTCGATTTCCACTTCAGAGACCATCAGGTTCAAATCGCAACGATACAGCGCGGCAATTTCACGTTTTGCCAGGTCGGTATCAGCCATCAATTCGAATTCTTCGCGCAACGCGGGTGCGAACAGTTCGTTGAAATCATTGTTGTCGTCACTGGCCTTCAAACGGTCCTTGAGTCGCTGATGCCGAGCGTGCCGCAAGCTTTGCAAATCCGAGGTTTCAAGCACCCGCAACGCGTCAGGACAGTGCTTCTCTACACGCCAGCCAAACTGTTCCTCCATCATGAACTGATCGAACAGCACCATGTCTGGAGCCAGTTCGCGGACGAAGTCGTCGAAACTGCTGTTGTTCAATTCGATCGGTACTTCACGAATACCCAGTGTTGTCAGGTCAGCGCGATGCTCTCCGGTACCCGCGGGGCTGCTGAACGTAATGTCCCACCCCTGCTGCAAGAACGTCTCGAGAATTTGCAGCACATGCCCACTGGCTGCCGAAGAGCGAGGCTCGGGCCAGACGTAACCAATGACCAGGACTTTGGTTGCGTGGGGCAGGGTCATTGTTGTTCCTTCGGGCAGGTTATCGGGTAGAAATCGAGAGGGCGCAATTAAACCACAAGAGGGTTGACCCTGAGCGAAACCCCGCCGCCGCAGGTCGCCCTGCGGCGGTGATCCCGGTTTTAGATCGTATTGAGTTTCACCAGGACATCCACGCCGATGTAGCCGTTGCGGTTTCGATCAAGCGCCAACTGCATGGCTTTGATATTTTCCAGATAGACAGGTCGGTTGGTCGCCAACTGGCTCAACAACGAAGTCGTTATGGCAAACGAGTCTGCGTTTTTCAAGGCGGTGGTGCTTTTGAGGTATACCGGCGGGTATTTGCCGGGAATCGCTGGCGCATGACCGGAGGCGAGGTTCAACAAAGGGCCTACGTCCAGTTGTTGGTAACCTTTCTGATAAACATCCGGGGCTAACGCATAGTTGAAATCCCGGGTGTCGGGCGCACCGTGAAACATTTCGTGAATCAAACCGTCAGCCGTGGTACCTGAGTTGAAAAACTCCTTGCGGTAATTATCATTAAAATTGTGAATGTTTATCCTGATAAATTTTTTGCGCGCTGCTTCACTGTGGCTTGCGGCCTGCCATTCCTTATACCAAGTGGTGTTTAATGACGCGAGCGCCTCGGTGTTTTTTGAACCATCAAAAATTACATTGTTGAGACTGACCTTTGAAAAGTCAGCTTTTACTTCATTCAAATAGGTGATGTATTGGTTGCGTGTTTGGGGTGAGGCGTCCCCCAGAAGTAGCTTGAGCACAAGGTTTGCATCATCCTTTGAAGCAGTGTCGGACAAGACACTGAGAGCACTGTCTACTTTCTTGCGCGCCAAAGGAAGCCCTTCCTTGATAACACTTCTGGCATAGCTTTCAGGCATGAATTTATAACGGATTGGATGGAGTTTTATTGTCGACTCGAAGTTGTTCAGTTTTTTACCCCATGGCTGGCCAAGTCGGTTGAGAGCATACCAATCGTCATTTTTGCGCACAGCCGCAAATACAAAAGAATCGACGGCGCTATCAAGGGGGCGCCATGTGCCTTGTGCCACGTCAATTCGTTGTGCTGCCTTGATCAAGTCGTATGAGTCAGCGGCACCGTTAAGCTTTCGAAGTTGATGGGTGGCATTTTCCAATGAGTGCAGCCCCAGCTTGCCAATGCCCAGTGCACCTTTTTTCAGATACTTTCCGGCACCATAGAGTAGTTCAGGTGTGCCATCCAACGGGTTGAATACCGAGTTGAGAAGTACAAGGCCAGTCTTCGCCAGCGCTCTTGATTTTGCCCCGATGGAGGCTGCCTTGCCTACCATGCTAACGGCCTTTGCGACCACGCCGACCACCAGTAATACGTTGACGGCGAGTTCAATCGTGCAAGCCAGTACACTGCCTCTATTGCGGTCTGGATCGTCTGAAGTAAGGTCCTCGTAGCAGCTCTTGAAAGGTACGATGATATTGATGAAGGTGTCGAAGTAATTTTCTTCCCTGGCGAGCTTGAGCTCCAGCTCTGTTCGGCCTCTTGAATCTTCTATCAGTTCTTCGTATGTCCAGACAGGCCGATGTTTGAGGATAAAGTCCACCAGCGAATTGAATTGCCCGCTGTAAAAACTCTTGCAATGACCTTGCTGTGTTTCGCTCGATTTTTTTTCAGTGCGAGGTGGTGAGCCCAGCTTGTCGATGACGCCTTGACTGGATAAGGCAACGCCGTGGGGAACGCCATGGGTATAGCGTTCGATGTCGGTAGGCAACATAAGCGGGGTAGCTGCTTTGCTCAAACTATTGATGTGACCGGTAAAGTCCAGCCTGGCAGGATGCTGTAGCAAGTTTTCTTTCTCTATCAGTGCTGCCAGTTCCGGGTTTTTCCGACATTCACCCTGTAAAGTGAACAACTCATAACAGTACAGCCGCCCTTCATGGTTCGAACACAACACCAGACCGTAGCGGCCCGTAGCGGCATCCTTGTCTTTCTGCTTTTCCTGGAGAAACATGTCTGGAGGCTGGATAACGGCAACCGATGGGCGGAGTGTGAATAGCGTGATTTCTCCGCACAGCAAGCGAGCTCGGTCAATGGGCGGTAATCCCGATAAAACAAGGTTCACTGTTGTGGCCATCGCTTTTGCCAATGGTGCATAGGCTTGGTCAAAGCGACGCTTGAATACGCCTTCCGTAGAAACCAGGCCAGGTAAAAGGTGCGGGAAGCTCTGGTAAATGCTTGTGCCTCTTCGTAAATCCCAATTGCTTGTCCCAAGGTGATTGGACATGTTGAGCTCGACCATTGACATGGCCAATGGCTCGAAATTGTTGAACTCATGGGATCCGCGTCGTTTCTCGTAGAGTATTTTTTCCTCCAGGAAATCGCAGCCCGGCACGATATGCTGGAGTATCTCCAGTGATATCGCTTTTCGGGTGGGAAGCGCAGTGGCCAAGGTTGTTGCTGTTTGTGTATAGAGATCGCCGAATGCCTGGTAAGCCGCGATGGCAGACTCAACGGCAGCCGGATAATGACTATTTACGCTGTCGAGCGTAACAATACTGTTCAGTAGGGCCCAATCAATGATGGGGTCAATCGCCAACACGCTGTGCAGAATTTCCAGATCCTTGTTGACTGGCTCAATTGCCTCGAGTTGCATGACATCGCAATAGGCCATCGACAGCGCAGACCCGATTGCGTTTGCCTCTGCCAGGGCGACACCCCGACAGAAGGCGATCCATTCGGATGTTCCCGCGAGCAGAGAATCGGGTAGCTCTCGAACCAGAAGCTCTGGGGCCTTGCCTGCCAATAGCAAGTAGGCAGCTAATGTGGTGGCATATACGGGTACTTGATGGTTTACCTCGAGATGCCTTTCAAAGTCGAAGATGATGTCTTGTGCTGACTTTTCAATGTTTTCGGGAGCGTAAAGATTGTAACCGGCCACATGATTGCGCGGTTCCTCTTCTCCCGCCGCGGGGTATGTATCCAGAATGATGGCGGTCATCAAGATCTGTTCCGCGTACAGTTCAGAAATGTCATCTCCTGCACTGGAACCGTACCAGCCGAGCGCATCGATATAGGTTTTAGACCAGGACTGCAAAAACGGTGGAGTGCCCAATTCGTGCAAAAGTTCACGGCAGTTCGCCAGGGTAATCGTATGCCCCTGGGGGCCAAATGCGATCTCCCATAGAACTGCCATGAGTTTTTTTTCACGTCCGGTGAATTGTTCCGTCAGCGCGCGTATTGTTTTTCGCTCAGCAGACGATAATTCGGGGGCTGAGATCATTGCCCAATAGTTATCGAGAGGAGGGCTGGGGCTATACTCGAACTCTAGATGTTTAATCAGATTTTTTATGCCCTTCACATCTACAGGTAGATCGTACTCATGAAATGCTATCCACTGCTTCACACCGATAGCATCATTTGTAGAAACAACTCCCCCTATCGATGCCGCGATTTCAGTGAGCGTAGTTAAATCGTCCTTGAGCTCAGGATCAAGATTTATCGCGTTGGTGACGCGGTCTACACGGTCATGAGGCCATACGAAAATCTGACCTGCGGTGAATACATGGAAAGAACCTGATTTAACGCCATGTTCTTCGAGAATATGTTTAAAGGCTGGCTTGTCCATCATTCGTTGTAACAGGACTGCACCAGGTTGATGGGCTTGTTCGAAAGATGAACCCTTCTGCGCGGTGATGAATTCACCGTCCCAATATACAGGGATATCGTCGTCCTCTCCGGTGATACCTTTTTTAAGCAGTGTGAGAATCTGTTGCCGCTCGATCTGATCGCTCTTGATATTTTTTTCAGGGTCGCTAAGGATGCGATGCGGCTTGGAGAAACGCACAACAGAAGTTTTCGCAATGTCGGGGAGATTCATTTATAAGTCCATTTTAGGTTTTGGTTTTAGATGTGGTAATCCTCTTGTAGTCAGGGCAAGCAGGCAATTGACGATGTGTGAATGCTTGTTTCTTGCTTTCGGAAAGCGAAGAGCATTTGATTAATCTAAAATTAGCCGCGCATTCAACCATTCGGCGCATAGGAGATGGGCTGTTGAGCCTGCGAGCGGCGACTCTTGGTTTGCGCCGCCCGTAGGCACCCACTCCTTTTTCAAATCACGCGAATAATTCCGCTTATCTCCTGGTAATTGGTTATCTTGCCCCCTCGCGCCAAATTGGAGCTCAGCGAGAGTTGGTACCAATCGGTCGCTTGTTTGCAGATCAGTACATCCGTTGCCTGGAATAGTTCACCAATACCTTCCAGACGTGCAATTTTCACATCCGCAATGTTCAAAGACTTTACTGCGTTAAGCGCATCGAGCGTCCCGCTTATGGAGCGAATTTGTCGGGTGGCTTTTCCGGAGGTCTTGACGCCTTGTCCAGTGATGAGTAAAACGCCGTTTTTAGTGAGATTCCCGCCTTTTTTCATGAGGCTTGATACACCATCCAGCGGGTTGACCAAGCTCAATGCAAAACTGCCACTGAGCCTGACCAGTTTCACGGATTTCGAAAGAAGACTCCCGGTTTTCAAGGCGACGCTTGCAAATTTCGACGCGACGCCCGCTGCAGAGCCAACAACCGCCAGCGCGTCGAGTGCGCACCCAATGACTCCGGATGCCTCGCGGTCAGGATCACCCGACGTCAGATCTTCGATGCAGCCCTTGAACGGGATAATTAAATTAAGAACCAGGTCAATATTTTCTTCTGTGTTCTGTCTGGCAGCCTCAAGGGGGGCTACACCATAACCGGTATCGTAAAGTTCTTCGTAGGTGGCCGGCGGGAAATGTTCAAGTAAAGTTTCTACAGTTTTGTTGGTTCTTTGGGAGAAGAAGGTTTCAAGTTGACTTCTGGTGCTGGGGGAACCAGGTGGGGCTTCATTTGATTGCCATAGTTTTTCGACGACCAGTTTATGGGTGACGTCCCTGACGGGCGCCGTCCCCTTCAGGTACGCGTCAATGTCCAAGGGCCAATCAAGGGCTTGCGCCTGCCATTGCATCTGGTCTTTATCAGCCCAAAGGCTGGGGTCGAAATATTCAATGGAGGTGGTCAGGAAAATATCGCCCAGGTCCTGGCGGCTGAAGCACTCGGCTCGCAGCGTAAACAGTTCGTAGTAATATTTCTGAGCGTCGTGCTCGGCGCATATGATGACGCCATAACGCCCCCTGTATTTATCCCTCAGTCGTTGTGTCTCTTTCGTTGCATGATCGGAAAATTTTTCGCGGACTGTGTAAAAGCTGAGAACGCCATATTCCAATCGAATTCGATCTGTTTCAGGCATTTTTGACAGGGCGAGCTTTAGTGCGGTGACTGTGCCTTGCTGTATTTTTTCATAATAATCGCTGAATAAGTTGGTGTATAATACTTGAATATTTTGAAGTTTGTAGAAGTAGGGTCTGGCCAGTGCCATTCCGTCATTATATCCAAGGTTAAAGATATCGGCAGATAGGTCTGTCCCGGTCCAGCCCTGATGCATCAAATCTCCTGACATGTATAACTCATGAATCGATATTGCTTTGTTTCTTGGCAGGTCGGTGTGTCCGAAGTGTTTGTTGGTAAAGTAGCCACCATCCGGAATGGCTCTTTTAAGCTCGCTCAAGGCGACTTCTTCGCGCGTCGGAAGTGGCGTGTTAAACGCATTACTGCATTGTTCCAAGGCTTCTGTGTATTGATTGTAGTGAGTTTCGGTGGTGTAGAAATTATCAGGGGTGTATTCGCCTTCAGGGCTGTAGGGGATCAGCCCATTGACGGCGCCCCAGTTAAGCATGTGCGTTATGATGTCTAGCCCGAAGAGTTGCTCAAGCTGCTGATCGAATGGCCCTAAGTCGGCGTAAGACTGTACTTGTTCGTAGGTCATCGCACGTGATGACCCCGGGGCAATGGTTTCGATCTTTGCGACAGCAAAGCTATGCACGACCCACGCGGGCGAGCTGATTGTCATACTCTCCGGAATTTCTTTTACAAGGCATTCAGGCGCCTCATCACCTACTAGAATATGCACCGCCAGGGGAGCTGCTTTCGCATCAATCATGCCGTTGGCGACAAGGTGTTTTTCCAGATTCAGTAAAATTTGCGCTGGGTGCAGATCCGCGTTTACCGGTTGGTAAAGAGCGTAGCCCAGCACACGACCTTTGCTTTCAATCTCACCTATGTTCGGATCGATGTTAAGTACGATAGCTGCCATGAGGAGTTGTCGCAGATCCTCTTGACAAGGTGAATCATCCGAGTCTGTTCCATACCACTCCAAAGCTTCAAGGCAGTCCTGCGCGAGATTTGAACCGATCATGCCTTCCATGAATTCGTTGATAAATTGAGCTGGGTCGTTCTTCAGATCGACCTGTGAGTGGGTGTTTTGCTCGACCAACCTATTCAGTAATTGGCCCGTATCGCTCAGCCCGAACGTTGTCGTCGTGTTTTTGATTTTTTCGCGCTGGACAAGAGTCAATGCGGTCGGGGAAATTTCCGGGTCTTTAAGTATGTCGTAATACTTTCCTGTTCCTGATAATGCAGGACGTCCTTTCTTGAAGAATTCCATGAGGTTTGCAAGCTGCTGAGCCGTAGATGGCATGGGGTGCCCATAAAATCTGATCCACTGTTCAACGTTGATCTGGTCGCAGCTGTATATGAAACCACCTGCGTTGTTCGCGTATTCGCTGAGCTCGTCCACGTGTTGATTGAGGGTTTCATTCTCTTTCAGAAGGTCGTCAATTTGCATGGACGTGCCATCAGCTATGACATGTAGCTCTTTGTTCGAGTTGCACACGTATGTGGTGGGTTCGGGCAGGCTGGATAATTCTTCCAGTCTTATGAATTCGTCGCTCTTCAGCAGTTCATTCAACTTCGCTTGCCCCGCTCGATGAGCCAGTTCTAGCGAGCTGCCAGGGGTGGTGGGGATAAGCAAGTTTGAAAGTTTGAATTCGGCATTGGCGTCGGGGAGATTGTTTACATAGTCTTCCAGTGACTCGGTGATGAATTCTTTCTCTGCTTTGTTGAACGCCAGCAAGGCGCTAATGTCGGACTCAAGGTTGTCGAAAGTTGATATTTTTCGATAATCATATCTAGGGGTGTTCATCAATAAATCCTTTTTCTGATGATTGCGCAGGTCTGCGCGGGTTTATGAAATAAAAGGCGGCTGTTGGTAGTGATTGATGTCTATGACATTTTCGAAGCAGAGTAGGGCTGGCGACATAAAGATGGCCAGAGGGTATGTTGTGCTTTTTGTTTCTTTGAGGTGCTAGATGTTAACGCGGCCAGGTTTCTGGCCGGCTATAGCAAAGTTATCAACGCTAAGCGGATATTCATTTGCGCAGGATTGCAAGTGGATCAGCCAAGGATGCCCTTGACCTTGTCCCGCAACTGATCGATGGAAAACGGTTTGCCAATAAGATGCATGCCTTCGGGCACTTCGATGTTTTCGGCATAACCGCTGGCAAACAGGATTGGCAGCGCGGGACGCAGGCTTCGCGCCTCATTGGCCAGTTCCCGGCCGTCCATGACCGGCAGGCCAACGTCGGTCATCATCAGGTCAATGTGTTGGCCTTGGTTCTTTAAGAACTCCAACGCCTTTTCACTGCCATCCGCCTCCAGGACCTTGAACTCCAATTCCTCCAGCACGTCGACAATCAACATACGCACGATGGCATCGTCTTCGACGACCAAGAGGGTGAGGGCGTTGGTGGGCATGATGGCGTTCTCTAAGGGGTCGGTGGGTTTTTCGGCCGTTCAAAATCGCCGGCTCTCTTGCATGAGTAAGTGACGGGTCCCTACAAGTTCCCCATAGGCTATAAAAAGAAGGGGCGGCACGCGTATGGGCAAAGGATAACCGCTGCGTTGTGCATTTTGCGGCCAACCCTGTGAGAAAATTCGATCAGTGCGTCAGTTTTGGGGCAAACTCCTTGGTTTCATCCGTTCAACAAGGCTTGACTATGACCTCTGAGTCTTCGGTTGATGAGCAGCGATTTCGCAAGCTCCTGAGCCGCAACATCGGCCTGCCGCTGGGCGTCGGCGCCATCAGTGCGGTTTTCTTCGTAACGCTGATCACTTATCTGCTGTCGACGATCCAGTGGGTCGAGCACACCGACCGGGTGATCAATAACGCCAATGAGGCGGTCAAGCTGACGGTCGATCTGGAAACCGGCATGCGCGGTTACCTGCTCACCAGCGACGATAAATTTCTCGAACCCTATGAAACGGCCAAGCCACGCATCGCGGTCGTGCTCAAGACCTTGCTCGAGCTGACCGCCGACAACCCGGTCCAGACCGACCGCTTGCACAGGCTCGAATCCTTGCAGCAGGAGTGGGCCGGCTACGCGCAATCGATGATCGAACTGCAGCGTAGCAACGGTGACTACCGTGGGGCGGTCAGGGCCGGCAAAGGCAAGCGCCTGACCGATGAGATCCGCAAGCAGTATGAAGACGTGATCGACATGGAGCAGCAGTTGCGCGCCACGCGTAACGAGGAAGTGCGCCGTACCACGATCTGGAGCATCACCCTCTATCTGTTGTTCATTGCCGGTATCAGCGGGTTGCTGGCGTACATCGGCCGCCGCGACCTGGTCAATCTGTCGCAAAGCTACGCAGGGACACTGGCGGCGCAACTGGCCAGCGCCCAGCGCCTGGAGCAACAGGCCTGGCTGCGCAATGGCCAGACCCAACTGGCCGAGCAAGTGTTGGGGCAACTGTCGCTCAACTTGCTGGGGCGCAACATCCTGCAGTTCTGCGCACAGTACCTGGGCAGTGCCGTGGCGGCCATTTATGTGCGCGAAGAGCACGGCGGCCTGCGCCGCGTGGCGTCCTACGGGTTTTCCCGCGAGCAGCAGGAGCGTGAGCAGCAGATCTACAGCGACGAAGGCATTGTCGGCCAGGTGGCGCAACAGGCTCGCCTGATTCGCCTGGACGATGTGCCCGGCGACTACTTCAAGGTCAGTTCCGGTCTCGGCGAAGGTTTGCCACGCAGCGTGCTGGTAGTGCCGACCAGCGACGACGAGCGGGTCAATGGCGTCATCGAGCTGGGCTTCCTGCGCCCGCTGACCGACCGCGACATCGATTTGCTGGAACTCATTGCCGGCAATATCGGTACCTCCATCGAGGCGGCGCGTTATCGCCAGCGTTTGCAGGAAGTGCTGGCCGAAACCCAGCAACTCAACGAAGAGCTGCAGGTGCAGCAGGAAGAACTCAAGACCGCCAACGAAGAGCTTGAAGAGCAGTCGCGGGTGCTCAAGGAATCCCAGGCACACCTGGAAACCCAGCAGGTCGAACTGGAACAGACCAACGAACAACTCGCCGAACAGGCGCAGGTGCTGGCCGATCAGCGCGACGCCATGGACCTGAAAAATACCGAGCTTAATCAGGCCCAGGCCCAGCTCGAAGAGCGCGCTGAAGAATTGCAGCGTTCGAGCAAATACAAGTCCGAATTCCTCGCCAACATGTCCCACGAGCTGCGCACGCCGTTGAACAGCTCGCTGATCCTGGCCAAGCTACTGGCGGAAAACCCGCAGGAAAACCTGAGTGCCGAACAGGTCAAGTTCGCCGAGTCGATCTATTCGGCCGGCAACGACCTGCTCAACCTGATCAACGACATTCTCGATATTTCCAAGGTCGAAGCCGGCAAACTGGAGATACGCCCGGAAAACACCAGCGTGGCGCGCTTGGTAGACGGCTTGCGCGGGATGTTCCAGCCGTTGGCTGCGGACAAGCATCTGGACTTCCAGGTCGAGTTGCAGGACGGTGCGCCAACCATGATGTACACCGATCGCCAGCGCGTGGAGCAGATCATCAAGAACCTGCTGTCCAACGCCGTGAAGTTCACCGAGAAAGGCCAGGTCGCCCTGACCGTGACGGCGGCGCCGAATGACGGCATTGCCTTTATCGTCAGCGATTCGGGGATCGGTATTGCCGACGATCAACAGGAAAGCATTTTCGAAGCCTTTCGCCAGGCCGACGGCACCACCAATCGTCGTTACGGCGGCACCGGGCTGGGCCTGTCGATTTCCCGCGACCTGGCCGCGCTGCTCGGCGGCTCGATCAATGTGGCCAGCACGCCGGGGCAGGGCAGCCGATTCAGCCTGGTCCTGCCGCAGCAATACGTCGAGCCGGGCGACGAGCCAGTGGAGCCATTGCGCGCCTTGCCGGCCCTCACGCCAACCCAGGCCACGCCCAGCGCGATTGCGCCAGCGGAGGTCCAGGAGATTGCGCGGTTCGCCGATGACCGCCTCAAGGCACCTTTCACCGTGCGGTGTATCCTGGTGGTGGAGGACGAGCCGAATTTTGCGCACATCCTCTATGACCTCGCCCATGAACTGGGTTACCAGTGCCTGGTGGCCCATGGTGCCGACGAAGGCTACGACCTGGCCAGGCAATTCATTCCCGACGCCATCCTGCTGGACATGCGCCTACCGGACCACTCTGGGCTGACGGTGCTGCAACGCCTGAAGGAACACGCCGAGACCCGGCATATTCCGGTGCATGTGATTTCGGTCGAAGACCGGGTCGAAGCGGCCATGCACATGGGGGCCATCGGTTATGCGGTCAAGCCGACCACCCGCGAAGAGCTCAAGGACGTGTTCGCGCGCCTTGAAGCCAAACTGACCCAGAAGGTCAAGCGCGTGTTGCTGGTCGAGGACGACGACTTGCAGCGCGATAGCATTTCCCGGCTGATCGGCGATGATGACATAGAGATCACCGCCGTCGGCCTGGCGCAGGACGCCCTGGCCTTGCTGCGCACCACCGTGTTCGATTGCATGATCATCGACCTCAAGCTGCCGGACATGCTTGGCAACGACCTGCTCAAGCGCATGTCCACCGAAGACATCTGCTCGTTTCCGCCGGTGATCGTCTATACCGGGCGCAACCTGACCCGGGACGAAGAGGCCGAACTGCGCCGGTATTCGCGCTCGATCATCATCAAGGGCGCGCGCTCTCCCGAGCGCCTGCTGGACGAAGTGACACTTTTTCTGCACAAAGTCGAATCGCGGTTGTCCCATGACCGGCAGAAGATGCTCAAGACCGCCCGCAGCCGTGACAAGGTGTTCGAGGGGCGCAAGGTGCTGTTGGTGGACGACGACGTGCGCAACATCTTCGCCCTCACCAGTGCGCTGGAGCAAAAGGGCGCGGTCGTGGTCATTGGCCGTAACGGACGTGAAGCGATCGAGCGATTGAATGAATTCGAAGACATCGATCTGGTGTTGATGGACGTGATGATGCCGGAAATGGATGGTTTTGCAGCCACTACCTTGATCCGCAAGGAGGCGCGCTGGCGCAAACTGCCGATCATCGCGGTGACGGCCAAGGCCATGAAGGACGATCAGGAACGCTGCTTGCAGGCCGGCGCCAACGATTACCTGGCCAAGCCCATCGACCTCGATCGCCTGTTCTCGTTGATTCGTGTGTGGTTACCGAAGATGGAACGCATTTAAGTGCAGAGCGATTATCCAGGGGAGCGAAGCAGCGAAATCGAATTGCGCTTGTTGATCGAGGCGATCTACCTCAAGTACAGCTACGATTTTCGCGATTACTCCGGCGCATCGATCAAGCGCCGGGTGACGCACGCCTTGAGCCAGCTCGAGTGCAACACCATCTCGGCGTTACAGGAAAAGGTCCTGCACGACCCGACGGCGTTCATGCAGTTGCTGCAATTGCTGACGATTCCGGTCAGTGAAATGTTTCGTGACCCTTCGCACTTCCTGGCCATCCGCCGCGAGGTGGTACCGTTGCTCAGGACCTACCCGTCGATCAAGATCTGGATCGCCGGGTGCAGCACCGGTGAAGAAGTCTATTCGATGGCCATTCTGCTGCGTGAAGAAGGCCTGCTCGAGCGCACCATTATCTACGCCACCGACATCAATCCGCGTTCGCTGGAAAAAGCCAAGCAGGGGATTTTCTCCATGGAGAATGTCTGCGCCTACACTTCAAACTACCAGCAGGCCGGGGGCAAGTGCTCCTTTGCCGACTACTACACGGCAGCCTATGGGTACGCGATTTTCGACAAGTCGCTGTGCGAAAACGTCACTTTTGCCGATCACAGCCTGGCAACGGACAGCGTATTTTCAGAAACTCAATTAATTTCATGCCGTAATGTATTGATTTATTTCAATAAAAAGCTCCAGGATCGCGCCTTCGGATTGTTTCATGAGTCGCTTTGCCACCGCGGCTTCCTGGTGCTGGGCAGCAAGGAAACCCCGGATTTTTCAGCCTTCGGCAACCAATTCACGCCGTTGGTCAAACAAGAACGGATCTACCGCAAATCATGAACAGCGCAACGGGTTTACCTTCCATAGAAGCGATTGTGATCGGCGCATCGGCTGGCGGAGTTGAGGCGCTGCTCAACATCCTGGGTCCCCTGCGTGTGGGTTTCGGATTGCCGATCATCGTGGTCCTGCACTTGCCGGCCGAACGCCGTAGCCACCTGGCGGAAGTCTTTGCCCGGCGTGTGTCGCTGCCGGTCCTGGAGGCCATGGACAAGACCCCGGTGCAAGCCGGAACCCTGTATTTCGCTACACCCGGGTACCACCTGTCGGTTGAGCAGGACCGCAGTTTTTCCCTGAGCCTGGAAGACCGTGTGCATCACTCGCGGCCGGCCATCGATTACCTGTTCGAATCCGCCGCCGATGCCTACGGCCCGCACCTGGCCGCGGTGTTGCTGACCGGTGCCAACCAGGATGGCGCCAAGGGCATGTCCCAGGTCAAGCGGCGTGGCGGGTTGACCATCGTCCAGGACCCGGACGACGCCCAGGTCGCGACCATGCCCCAGGCGGCGCTGGATATTCTGCAACCCGATCACATACTCCCCATACGCGGCATCGGCCGCTTGCTTGTCGAGCTGGAACGAATCGCATGCTAAGTAATATCCAGGCCAAACTGCTGATCGTCGACGATCTGCCAGAAAACCTATTGGCACTTGAAGCGCTGATCAAGCGCGAAGATCGCATCGTCTACAAGGCTCTGTCGGCCGACGAAGCCTTGTCGCTGTTGTTGCAGCACGAATTCGCCATGGCCATCCTCGACGTGCAGATGCCCGGCATGAATGGCTTCGAGCTGGCCGAGTTGATGCGTGGCACGGAAAAAACCAGGAACATCCCGATCGTGTTCGTCAGCGCCGCCGGTCGCGAACTGAACTACGCGTTCAAAGGATACGAAAGCGGCGCCGTCGATTTCCTGCACAAGCCCCTGGATATCCAGGCGGTCAAGAGCAAGGTCAATGTCTTCGTCGACCTCTACCGCCAAAGCAAGGCCATGAAGCAGCAGGTCGAAGCGCTGGAGCAGAGTCGCCGGGAACAGGAAGCGCTGCTCAAGCAGTTGCGCAGTACCCAGCTTGAGCTGGAGCAAGCGGTGCGCATGCGCGATGACTTCATGTCCATCGTTGCCCATGAAGTACGCACGCCGCTCAACGGTTTGATTCTTGAAACCCAGTTGCGCAAGATGCACCTGGCCCGGGACAACGCCGCCGCCTTCACCCTGGACAAGATGCACGCCATGGTCGATCGCGACGAACGGCAGATCAAAAGCCTGATCCGCCTGATCGAAGACATGCTCGATGTGTCACGCATTCGTACCGGCAAGTTGTCGATTCGCCCGACACACTTTGATCTGGCGGCACTGGTTCGCGGTTTACTGCACAATTTTGCCCAACAGATCGAAGCCGCCGAGGCGTCGGTCAGCCTGGATGCCGAGCAACCGGTGATGGGCGATTGGGACGAATTTCGCATTGAACAGGTGATTTCCAACCTGCTGACCAACGCCCTGCGTTACGGCGCCAAGAGCCCGATCTCGCTGAAGGTGTACAGTGAGAACAATGAAGCGCGGGTGGAAGTCCGTGATTACGGAATTGGCATCAGTGAAGAGAACCAGCAACGGATATTCCAGCAATTCGAGCGTGTCTCGGCCAACCATGTCGCCGCCGGGCTGGGCTTGGGGTTGTTTATTTCCGAACAGATAGTTGCCGCCCATGGCGGTACCATTACCGTCGAGAGCCGGATTGGCGAAGGCGCCCTGTTTCGCGTTTGTCTGCCGCTGTAGGAAAACAGTGCGATAAACGCAACCTCTGATCGACCCCGGGGTCGTATCAGCAGCTATTGACCGAACAAAGGCTTCCCATGAGTGAAGATGCACAAGATGTAGTCCTCGTCGTCGAGGACGATCCCTCCATCCTGATGGTGCTGTCGGCCTACCTGTCGGGGGAGGGCTATCGGGTGCTGCAAGCCGAAAACGGCGAGCAGGCCTTCGAAATCCTCGCCAGCAAGCCACACCTGGACATGATGATCACCGACTTCCGCCTGCCCGGCGGTATCTCCGGCGTGCAGATCGCCGAGCCCGCGGTGAAACTGCGGCCTGAGCTGAAGGTGATTTTCATCAGCGGCTACGCCCAGGAAATCCGCGAGACGGACAGCCCGATCACCCGCAAGGCGCCGATTCTGGAAAAGCCATTCGATCTGGACAGGTTGCAGGAACTGATGCAGGAAATGCTGTCCTGACCCGGTAGGAACTGCCGCAACCTGCGGCAGCTCCTACACGCGAATCATCTCCTGCACCTTGGCCGTCAACAGATCGAAGGTAAACGGCTTGGTGATCATCTGCATGCCCGGGTCCAGGAACCCGCCGCGCACCGCCGCATGTTCGGCATACCCGGTAATGAACAAGACCCTCAGCTGCGGCCGCAGCTGCCGGCCGATTTCCGCCAGTTGCCGGCCATTCATGCCGGGCAGGCCCACGTCGCTGATCAGCAGGTCGATGCGCTGGGTCGAGTCGAGGATCGGCATCGCACTGTCGGCATCGCTGGCCTCGACAAAGGCATACCCCAGATCCCCCAGCACGTTGCTGACCAATAACCGTACCGCCGGATCGTCCTCGACGATCAGCACGGTCTCGCCATTTTGCGCGTAAGGCGCATGTTCGATGTCGATAGGCTTGTCCTGGGGTAGGTCACCGCCAAAACGCGGCAAATACAGGTTCACCGTGGTGCCTTGGCCGACTTCGCTTTGAATCGCGACATGTCCGCCCGATTGCTTGCTGAAGCCATAGATCATCGATAAGCCAAGGCCCGTGCCCTGGCCGATGGGTTTGGTGGTAAAGAATGGATCGAAGGCTCGATTGATCGTGCTTTGCGGCATGCCGCAGCCATTGTCGGTGACGCTCAGTACCACGTAGTCACCTGGCGCGAGGTTACCGTGGGGCCTGGTGAAATCGGCGTCCAACTTGCGATTCGAGGTCTGCACCAGCAGTTTCCCACCATCAGGCATGGCGTCGCGGGCATTGATGACCAGGTTGAGCAGGGCGCTTTCCAGTTGATTGGGGTCGGCTTCGGCGACCCACAGCTGCTCGTTCAACTGCATGTCCAGGTCGATGCTTTCGTTGATGCTGCGTTGCAACAGCTCGCCCATGGAGACCACCAGGTTATTCATGTCCACGGGCTTTGAGTCGAGCGACTGGCGACGGGAAAACGCCAGCAGACGGTGGGTCAGGCTCGCCGCACGATTGGCGGACGTCACGCCGAGGTCGATCAGGCTGTCCAGGTCCTCTGTGCGCCCACGGGCCAGGCGCCGGCGCAACAACTCCAGGCTGCCGATGATGCCGGTCAGCATGTTGTTGAAGTCATGGGCGATGCCGCCGGTGAGTTGGCCGACCGCTTCCATTTTTTGCGACTGACGCAGCACCTCCTCGTTGTGGCGCAGCTGCGCGGTGCGCTCTTCGACCTGTTGCTCCAGGGTCTCGAGGGTGTTTTGCAGGCGCAGTTCACTCATGCTCAAGTCCACCAGCCGGTCTCTGGCTTCATACTGTCGCCTTCGACCGCGCAGGGCGGCAGTGACCATGCTGATCAAGGTTTCCGGGTGGAAGGGGCGTTCGAGGAACGTGACGTTACCCAGCAGAGGGCCAAAACGCGACGCCGGGTTGTGTTCCGGGCCACCATGGTGAGTCAGCAACACGATCGGCAAATCCGACCATGCCGGTTGCTGCTCGATCAGCCCCAGCAGCGGCTCAAGATCGCTGCGCAGCAGGGCTTCGCTGGACATGAGCAACAGGCCGGCACCTTGTTGCAGTTCGTGGCAAAGCCCCGCCAGGTCCTTGCTGACGACCCCGCCGAAGCCGGCCTCGTTGAGCAAGGTCAAGGCGATCTGGCTGTCTCGCCCCAAGGGGGCAAGAATGATCGCACGCTCGGACGTCGCTTGATTGACTGTCACGGTGTCTCATCCCTGAGCAGGGGATTGCTCGCGCCCAGGTAGGTCGGGACACCGCGCAATACGCCCTGGAAGGTTTCCAGCGGATCGCCTATGGTCATGCCGTTGGCGCTGATCTTGTATTCGCGGATGGTCGATTCATGGCTGCCGGTGCGTTTCTTGATGATCGAAATGGCACGCCGAACCTTGCCCAGGGCTTCGAAGTAGCGCAACAGAATGACCGTATCGGCCAGGTAGGTAATGTCCACCGGGGCCTGCATGTCACCGACCAGGCCATGCTGGGCAACGGTCATGAAGGTCGCTGCGCCTTTGCGATTGAGGTACAGCAGCAGCTCGTGCATGTGCAGCACCAGGGCGTTTTCTTCCGGCATCGCCGCTTGGTAACCGTTGATACTGTCGATCACCACGGTCTTGATGTCGCCCTCATCGACGCAGCGACGCACCCGGTGGGAGAACTCGCCGGGGGACAGTTCAGCGGCGTCCACTTGCTCTATCAGCAGATTGCCGCTGTCTTGCAGCGCACTCAAGTCGATCCCGATGTTCTTCATGCGTGCGAACAGCAGGCCAAGCTCTTCATCGAAGATAAACAGCGCCGCTTTCTCGCCTCGGCTCACGGCCGCGGCGGCGAAAATCATCGAGATCAGCGACTTGCCGGTGCCGGCCGGGCCGAGGATCAGGGTGCTTGAGCCCGTCTCGATACCGCCGCCGAGCAGCGCATCCATTTCGCGGATGCCGCTGGTCAACTGTTGGCGCAGGTAGTCCCCACGGTGCTCGGCGGCCACCAGGCGCGGGAACACGTGTACGCCGTTGCCCATGATGGTGAAATCATGAAAGCCGCCGCGGTACTTCTGGCCACGGTATTTCACCACCCGAACGCGTCGGCGCTCGGCGCCATAGTTGGGCGTCAGTTCCTCGAGGCGAATCACGCCGTGAGCCACGCTGTGCACGGTCTTGTCCAAAGATTCGGTGGTCAGGTCATCGAGCAGCAGCACCGTGGCCTCGTAGCGCACGAAATAGTGCTTGATGGCGAGGATCTGCCGACGATAGCGCAGCGAGCTTTGCGCCAGCAGGCGAATCTCGGAGAGGCTGTCGAGCACCACGCGGGTCGGCCTGACGCGTTCGACCACTTCAAAAATCTGTTTGGTGGCCTCACCCAGTTCCAGGTCCGAGGAGTACAACAGCGATTGCTGGTGCTCGGCGGTCAGCAGGCTTTCGGGGGGCGTCAGTTCGAAGATATGGACGTTATCGTCCAGCTCCCAGCCATGGGAACGTGCACCCTGGCGCAATTCGCGTTCGGTTTCGGACAGGGTGATGTACAACGAGCGCTCGCCGGCTTGGGCGCCAGCCAGCAAAAAGTGCAGGGCGACCGTGGTTTTGCCGGTTCCGGGTTCGCCTTCAAGTAAAAACACATGGCCGCGGGACAGTCCGCCATCGAGGATGTCATCGAGACCATCAATTCCTGTGGCGGCTTTTACGCTGGTCAACTCGTTGGATGTAGTCAAAAAATGCCCTCTCATGACTAGGGGAAACGAGGCAGCTGGTGACGGGCTGCCTGTTCTCTTGACCCTGGGTCGTAATGAGCGTTCAACTTTTTGTAGGGGGACGTTGGGCCTACGCACCCTTGCCCGCGTCATCGTTTTTCGCCTGTAGGAGCCAGGCTTGCCGGCGAACCAGACGCTGCGGTGTAGCTGTTGCACCGCGTTATCGTTCTTCGCCGGCAAGCCTGGCTCCTACAGGCGAGGAACGTTTTATAGCCCTTGCTGCAACGCCGGATCATCCGGATTCATTTGCTCAAGCTGCGCCAGCAATATCTGCACGTTCTGCAACTGTCCGCTTTCTTTCCAGTAATTGATCAGCAACACCCGTGCCCGACGATCGTTCGGGTGGCGCTGGACGATTTCCTGCAGCTGTTTCTGCGCCGCTTCCAGTTCCTGTTCGCCATGCAGCGTGGTGGCCAGGTCGTAGCGGTAATCCTTGTTGTTCGGCTCAAGCTCCACGGCCTTTGATAAACCTAGCAGGGCGAACTCGCTTTGGCCGTGATGCAGCAACCAAAGCCCCAGTGCGTGTTGCAAATAGGCCGAGTCGGGCTGGGCCTTGAGTTGTTTGGCCAACAGTTGGCGGGCGGCGTCGGCCTGGCCCTGTTTGTCCAGTACTTCGATCTGCATCACCAGCGCCGGCAGCTTGCCAGGGTCGAGGCGCAACGAGTGTTCGAGCGCCTGTTGCGCCTCTTTCAATTGGGCGTTGTGCAGGTACAGCCGCGCGAGTTGGTACTGGTTGTCGGCGCTTTCAGGCGCGATTTTCAACACCTGCTGCCAGGCGTCGATGGCTTGCTCCAGAGGGCCGAAATACAGGCCGAGATCATCGGGCGACAAGCCCAGCAGCGCATTGACGGCGGCCAGTCGCACGTTCTGCTCGCCGTCATCGAGCAACGGCCCCAGCAACAGGCTGCGCTGGCCGCTGGGCACCAGTGCGCTGATGCTTTTGATCGCTGCGATGCGGACCTCGGGCGCCTCATGCTGCAAGTCCGCATCCGCAAGCTTCAGCGCCACGGAGCTGGGGTAGTTGGGCAGTTCGGCATGCAGCCAGACGCGTCGCTTGGGTGAAATGTCCGGGCGGGCCAATTGCTGGTAGAGCACCCGCGCGGCCCCCGGTTGGCCGTTGCGGGCTGCCGTCAGCGCTTCGGTGTAACCGCGCTTGATTGCTTCGGGCACCACCGGGGTGCTGCTGCGCAGGAACATCCAGGCAAGGCCGATGGCAAACAGGACGCAGAGACTGATGAGCAGGTAGCGGCGGGACTGGGGCATGCAGAATCCGGAAGCTGGCAGGCTTTGGCAAAGCTGTCAGCTTCGGTCAGGCGGGGCCTTGAGTCAAACCCTGACTGCGATACGCAAACCTGTCCAGACCCCGATGCTGTGACTACGCTTGCTGGAGTGGACTGGACGGGTGTACCCATGCAAGCGCTGCTGCAATACTTCAAGGCGATGCTCAACCCCGGGCGCGGGGTGCTGCTGTTCGCCTTGAGAACCATTGCGGCCGGGCTGTTGACCCTGTACCTGGCGTTCGTATTCGACCTCGAGCAGCCCAAGTGGTCGATCATGGCCGTGGTCATCATCAGTCAACCCTTGGCCGGCATGGTGCTGGCCCGCAGTTTCGGCCAGGTCATCGGCACCACCCTGGGGGCGGCGGTGGCCGTACTGATCATGGCGATCTTCCCCCAGGCGCCGCTGCCTTTCATCATGACCTTGTCGCTGTGGCTGGCATTGTGCACCGCCGGTGGCACCTTGTTGCGCTATACCAGTTCGCAGGCCTTTGTCCTCAGCGGCTACACGGCCGTGGTCGTGGGATTGCTGGCGGTGCCCGATCAAGACGGTACCTTCCTGCTGGCCGTGACCCGCGTGACCGAGACGCTGCTGGCGGTGGCTTGCGTCTGCGTGGTCAGCCTGCTGACCGCGCGCCCCGAGGCCGTGGCCAAGGAGTATTTCGACCGGATCGACCAGGTGATCAAGCTGCTGGCGACCCATGCCAGCGCCGTTATCCGCACCGAGGAAAGCGAAGCCGACTTCCACCGGCGGCAAATGCAATTACTGGGGCAGATCAGCGCGCTTGAGGGGGTACGCCGGCATCTGTATTACGACGCGCCGCGTTTGCGCAGCGCCGACGACCTGGTGCAGTTACTCGGCAACCAACTGGTGCTGCTGACGGCACGGCTCACTGCCTTGCGCCATCAACGCGAACTGTTGCTCGAGCGCTGGGAAGGCGAGATACCCGGGGAAATACGGCAGTTGCTCGACGAAGAACTGGTCTTTCTCGATGAACTGGCCCGGCAGGGGCGCGCGATGCCCGCCGAGCAACGGCGCCAGTTTGCTGCGTTGCAAACGCGTTTCGATGCACTGGCGTACCGCTCGGAGCAACTGATCGAACCCTTCAAGGCCACCCTGCGCTCGCTGTCATGGTCGTTGCGCTGGGAACAGGCGCGCATGCTGCAGCAGCTTGAAACGATCCTGGAATTGAGCGATGTAATCCAGACCGGGCGCAAGGCCAGTAGCGTTTATCGCGGCCAGGCCAATCCTTTGCACCTGGATTTCACCCTGGCGACGATGAATGCCATCCGCGCTTACTGCGCACTGATGGTGGCCGGGCTGATCTGGATTGAAACCGGATGGGACGGCGCCCGGGGCGGGATGGTCGTGGTGGGGATTCTCTGTTCGTTGATGGCGACGTTTCCCCGGCCACTGCTGGCTGCCCAGAGCTATGCCCGGGGGCTGGCGCTGGCACTGGTGTTGTCGTCGGTGCTGCAGTTCGCGCTGGTGCCGATGATCAGCAGTTTCGAGCTGCTGGCGCTGTTGCTGGCGCCAATGCTGTATGCCGTCGCCGTGGGGTTGTCCAGCCCGGCCACGACGGGCACGGGGATTGGCCTGGGGCTGATGACGTGCCTGTTGTTGGGCCCGCAAAATACCGGCATCGGGCAAAACAGCGCCATCCAGTGGTTCGAGTTTGCCGGTGCTTACGTGTGCGCCGCGACACTGGCGTTGAGTGTCTATGCCTTGATCTTTCCCTTCAGGCCCGTGCTGCGGATGCGCCGCTTGTTCAGGGAGAACTGCGAGCAGGTCTACGCCTTGCTGAAAACCCCGGCCACCGATGAAAACCAGTTTGCCTTCGAGAGTCGCATGGTCGATCGCCTGACCATGATGCTGGGATTGATGCCCGCCATCCAGGACAAACCCGCGCGGGACCTGTTCGACGTCAGCCTGGGGTGCATGGCGCTGGGCATCGCCTTGAACCAGCTGCGCCAACAGGGGCAGAACAACACATTGCTTAGCCCGCAGTTGCAAAGCCGATTGCTCGCCACGGTGCGCGAAACCGGGAGGCTGGTGGCAGGCCGGCCGGACATTCACGTGGACAGTGTGCTCGACAGTCTGCACGCCTTGGGTGATGAACTGGACGCGCTGCACTCGAGCGTTCATGAACACCTCTGGTCGGTGTTTCGCATGCGCGTGGCGCTGTTGATCGTGGTGTCGTTCCTGGAACGCCACCGTGGCCACTTCGAACCCGCCACCTTGCAAGGAGTACCCGAGCTTGCCCATTGATCTGGAAATAGGCGGCGTCTACCTGCCGCCGATCGCCCAGGCGTTGCTCCTGGGAGTGCCGGTTTTCCTGGTGCTGGACTGGATTCTGCGGCGCCTGGGCGTGTTGCAGTTCGTCTGGCACGAAGCCTTGTTCGAAGGTGCGTTGTACGTCTGCGTGTGCGCGACGTTGATCCTGGTGATGGGAGCCTGATGCCGTGAAGAAGATCCTTGCCCATCTCACTACGGTGGCGGTGGTGGTGCTGGCGTTCGTGCTCGGCTGGTTTGCCTGGGAGCACTACACCCGCGCGCCCTGGACCCGGGATGCACGGGTGCGTGCCGATGTCGTGACCTTGTCCGCCGATGTCGCGGGACGCATTGTCAGCCTCGGTGTTCACGACAACCAGCATGTGGAGAAGGGCCAGTTGCTGCTGGAAATCGATCCTTCACGCTACGCCCTGGCGGTGGAACACGCCAAGCGTTCGGTGGAAGTGGCGAAGGCTTCACTTGGGCAGTCCGAAGCAACCATCGTTGCCAGCCAGGCGTTGCTGCGCCAGCGGCAGAGCGAGGAGCGGCGCCGGCGCACCCTCAAGGAGCGCTCTGCCATTTCCGGTGAAGAGTGGGAAAAATCCAGCACCGATGTCTCGGTGGCCCAGGCCGACTTGCTGCGAAACCAGGCCAACCTGGGATTTGCCCAGGCCAACGTGCAACTGGCCATTGCCGCCTTGGCCGAAGCCGAACACGATCTGGAACGCACCCGCGTCGTATCGCCGGTCAGCGGCTATGTCACCAACCTGTTGACCCGCCAGGGCGACTACGCGACCGCAGGCGGTCCGCTGGTGGCGCTGGTGGACAGCGATTCGTTTTATGTCAGCGGCTATTTCGAAGAAACCAAGCTGCCGCGGATCGGGGAGGGCGATCGGGTCGACATCGAGTTGATGAGTGGAGAACGATTTGGCGGCACCGTGCAAAGCATCGCCTTCGCCATCGCCGACCGGGAAAACCTGCCCGGCGGGCGTTTGCTGGCCAACATCAACCCCAGCTACACCTGGGTCAAACTGGCGCAGCGGGTGCCGGTGCGGATACGGATCGACGCGGACTATGCCGGTAAAGACAAGCTGCGAGCGGGCACAACGGCCACCGTGACCGTCCGGGAAACCCACAAATCTGAATTACAATACTGAACCCGGTGGGAGCGGGCTTGCCCGCGATAGCGGTGGATCAGCCGACATTAATGTTGAATGTGCTGCCGCCATCGCGGGCAAGCCCGCTCCCACAGGGGCCGTAGTGTTTTCTAAAATCGCAAAAAAAAGCCCCGCGACCGAATGAGGCGCGGGGCAAAAAATTGGTTGGTTGCGGCCAACCAAAGGAGCTCTTTAAAGGCTGTTAGTTGCTGGCCACCGTCTCCGGTTGCCAGCCGCCACCAAGGGCCTTGTAGATCGCGACGATGCCGCGGTACAGGTCGACTTCGGCCTGGGCCTGGGTGTCTTCCGCCGCCAGGCGCTCACGTTGGGCATCGAGCAGCACGAGGAAGTCGGCGGTGCCTTCGCGGTAGCGGATCTCGGCGAGGTCGGCCGCGGAGCGGCTCGATTCACTCTGGCGAATCAGCGAAATCAGCCGTTGCTGGCGTTTGCCGTAGTCGCTGAAGGCGTTTTCCGATTCTTCCAGGGCCAGCAACACCTGCTGCTCGTAGGTCGCCAGGGCGCCCTCGGCATCGGCGTCGGCACCGCGTATGCGGGCTTTTACACTGCCCAGGTCAAACGCCGCCCAGGTGATGCTCGGGCCCAGTGCCCAGGCGTTGGCCGCCGAGGAACCGATCTGCGAGCCACGCCCGGCGGTCCAGCCGAGGAAGCCGCTGAGGCTCACCCGCGGAAACAGGTCAGCCTTGGCCACGCCGATACGCGCCGTGGCCGACGCCAGTTTGCGCTCGGCGCTGAGGATGTCCGGACGGCGTTGCAGCAACTCGGCGGGATCGCCGATCGGCAGGGCCTTGGCAATTGCCGGCAAGTCTTTGGGGCTCAGGTCCACGGCCAACTTGTCCGGGCGCTGGCCCAGCAGGGTGGCGATGCGGTTTTTCTGCCGCACCTGTTCGGCCTGCAATTGCGGCACGCTGGCTTCGACCGAAGCCAGGCGCGCATCGGCACGTTCCACATCGAGTTGGTCGCCGACGCCGGCATCACGCAGGCTGATGGTGATCTTGCGCGACTCCTGCTGGTTGTTCAGGTTGGCCAAGGCGATCTTTTCCCGCAGTTGCGCACCGCGCAGCTGACCATAGGCGTCCACCAGTTCGGCAATCATGGTCACCTGCAGCTGATACAGATCAGCTTCAAGCGCCTGTTGCTCGGCATTCGCCGATTCCAGGTTGCGCTGGATACGGCCAAACAGGTCGATCTCCCATGCCATGTCCAGCCCCAGGTCGTAGCGCTCACTGTTGACCCGGTCGGTGGTCTCGCCGGGAATCTGCCCTTTGCCCAGGTCACTGCTGACCCGGCTGGTGATGGTCGGCATGGCGTCGTTGCTGACGTCATCGCGGATCGCCCGGGCCGCTTTCCAGCGCGCGAAGGCGACGCGCAGATCACGGTTGCCCTTGAGGGATTCGGTCACCAACTGGTTGAGGGTCGGGTCTTCGAACTGCTGCCACCAGATGCCTTCGAAACGCGAGCGGTCGAAGTTTTTCTGGCCGGCTGCGCCCTGCGTGGCCGTGGTGATGTTGGCCGGTTCAAGGGCTTGGGTTTTATAGTCCGGGCCGACGGCACAGGCGCTCAGCGCCAGTACCAGCAGGCTCGGCAGGAAAGCTTTCAAACTCATCAATGCGACTCCAGCTTCAGGGCACGGGCGGCTTTGCGCGCTTGACCACGCTCGACAAAGTTGCGAATCAATACGTAGAACACCGGCGTCAGCAGCAGACCGAAGAAGGTCACCCCGAGCATCCCGGAGAACACCGCCACACCCATGGCGTGACGCATTTCGGCACCGGCGCCGCTGGAGAACACCAGGGGCACCACACCCATGATGAACGCGAACGAGGTCATCAGGATCGGCCGCAGACGCAGGCGGCAGGCTTCAAGTACCGCGGCCAGCGGGCTCAGGCCTTCTTCCTGCTTATCCTTGGCGAACTCGACGATCAGGATCGCGTTCTTGCAGGCCAGCCCCACCAGTACGATCAAGCCGATCTGGGTGAAGATGTTGTTGTCGCCGCCCGAAGCAATCACACCGGTAATGGCCGACAGCAGGGTCATCGGTACGATCAGGATCACCGCCAGTGGCAGGCTCCAGCTTTCGTACTGCGCCGCCAGTACCAGGAACGCCAGCAGCACGCAGAGCGGGAACACGAACAGCGCGGTGTTGCCGGACAGGATCTGCTGGTAGGTCAGGTCGGTCCATTCGTAGGTCATGCCGTTGGGCAGTTCTTCCTTGAGCAGTTTCTCGATGGCTTTTTCCGCTTGGCCGGAGCTGTAGCCTGGGGCGGCGGCGCCGTTGATTTCAGCGGTGATGAAGCCGTTGTAGTGCATCACGCGGTCCGGCCCCGAGGTGTCGCTGACCTTGATGAAGGTCGCCAGCGGGATCATCTCGCCCTTGTTGTTGCGCACCTTGAGCTGGCCGATCTGGTCGGATTCGAGGCGGAACTGCTGCTCGGCCTGGACGTTGACCTGATAGGTGCGACCGAAGCGGTTGAAGTCGTTGGCATACAGCGAACCCAGGTAAATCTGCAGGGTGTCGAAGATGTCGCTGACGGCCACGCCGTGGGTCTTGGCTTTTTCCCGGTCGATGGCGGCATCGACCTGGGGCACGTTGACCGTGTAGCTGGTGAACAACCCGGCCAGTTCCGGCACGTTGTGGCTCTTGGCGATGACGTTCATGGTTTCCTTGTACAGCTCTTCGTAGCCCAGGTTGCCCCGGTCCTCGATCTGCAGGCGGAAACCGCCGATGGTGCCCAGGCCTTGTACCGGTGGCGGCGGGAAGATCGCCATGTAGGCTTCCTGGATCCCGGCGAACTGGCCGTTCAAGGCACCGGCAATCGCACCGGCGGACATGCTCGGGTCTTTACGTTCGTCGAACGGCTTGAGGGTCACGAAGACGATGCCGGCGTTCGGGCTGTTGGTGAAACCGTTGATCGACAGGCCAGGGAAGGCCACCGCACTTTCCACGCCAGGCTGTTTCAGGGCCAGGTCGGACATGCGCTTGATCACGTCTTCAGTGCGGTCCAGGCTCGCCGCATCCGGCAATTGCGCGAACGCCACCAGGTATTGCTTGTCCTGGCCGGGTACGAAACCGGTCGGGGTGCTGGAGAAACCGAAGAACGTCAGCACCATCAGGCCTGCGTACAGCAGCAGGGCGATGCCGCTTGAGCGGATCACGCGGGCAACGGTACCGACGTAACCATGGCTGGCCTTTTCGAAGAAGCGGTTGAACGGACGGAACAACCAGCCACCGAACATCTTGTCGAGGACCTTGGAGAAACGGTCTTTCGGTGCGTCATGGCCTTTGAGCAACACAGCGGCCAGGGCCGGCGACAGGGTCAGGGAGTTGAAGGCCGAGATCACCGTCGAAATCGCAATGGTCAGGGCGAACTGCTTGTAGAACTGCCCGGTCAACCCGGAGATGAACGCGGCCGGAACAAACACCGCGCACAGCACCAGTGCCGTGGCAATGATGGGCCCGGTCACTTCACGCATGGCGCGCTTGGTGGCTTCGACCGGTGTCAGCCCGAGCTCGATATTACGTTCGACGTTCTCCACCACCACGATCGCATCGTCCACCACGATACCGATCGCCAATACCAGGCCAAACAGCGACAGGGCGTTCAGCGAGAAGCCGAACAGATGCATCACGGCAAAGGTGCCGATCAGCGATACCGGCACCGCCACCAATGGAATGATCGAGGCGCGCCAGGTCTGCAGGAACAGGATCACTACCAGCACCACGAGGATTAGCGCTTCGAACAGGGTGTGGACCACCGCCTCGATGGAGCCGCGCACGAAGATCGTCGGGTCGTAGACGATGCTGAAGTCCATGCCCTCGGGGAAGCTCTTCTTCAGTTCGGCCATTTTCGCCCGAACTTCGTTGGAGATCTCGATCGCGTTGGAACCCGGGCGCTGGAAGATCGGGATCGCCACCGCCGGCTGGTTGTTGAGCAAGGAACGCAAGGCGTACTGGCTGGAGCCCAGTTCAACCCGAGCGATGTCTTTCAGGCGAGTGATTTCACCGTCGTCGCCAGAGCGAATGATGATGTTCTCGAACTCTTCCTCACTGACCAGACGGCCCTGGGTGTTCACTGACAACTGGAAGCTTTGCGCATTCGGCGCAGGCGGCGCGCCCAATGCACCGGCAGCCACCTGGCGGTTCTGTTCACGGATGGCGTTGACCACATCGGTAGCAGTCAGGTTGCGCGAAGCGGTCTTGTTCGGATCGAGCCACACGCGCAGCGAATAGTCGCCCATGCCGAACAGCTGCACATCACCGACACCGCCCAGGCGCGCCAACTCATCCTTGATATTGAGGATCGCGTAGTTGGACAGGTACAGCATGTCGTAGCGTTTGTCCGGCGAGGTCAAGTGCACGACCATCGTCAGGTCGGGCGAGGCCTTGTCCACGGTGATACCGATGCGCGTCACTTCCTCGGGAAGCTTCGGTTCGGTGCGGGTCACGCGGTTCTGCACCTGCACCTGGGCGTTGTCCAGGTCGGTGCCCAGGGCGAAGGTGATGGTCAGGGTGATCTTGCCGTCGGCGGTCGACTGCGAGGACATGTACAGCATGTTCTCGACGCCGGTGATCGCTTGCTCGAGCGGAGCGGCCACGGTTTCACCGATGACTTTGGGGTTGGCACCCGGGAAGTTGGCGCGCACCACCACGGTCGGCGGCACCACTTCCGGGTATTCGCTGATCGGCAACTGGAACAGCGAGATGGCGCCGGCGATCAGGATCAGCAGCGACAGCACCGCGGCGAAGATCGGCCGTGAAATGAAGAATTGGGAAAAATTCATCGGAGTCGTTATCCCTTAACCGCGTGGGTTCGCAGCAGCCAGTTTCACAACGGTGCCCGGCGCGACCTTGGCAGGCGCGACTTGGGGCAGGTTGCTGGCTTCCAGCGCTTGTCGTTGTTGGGCCAGGGCCGCAAGGGTCTGCTCGGTGGCCATCGGAATCACTTCAGGGGTGACCGGGGAACCCGGGCGTACCCGCTGCAGGCCCTTGACGATGATGGTGTCGCCCGAGTTCAGGCCGTTACGCACGATGCGCAAGCCTTCGATTTTCGGACCCAGCTCCACGGCGCGATAAGCCGTGTTGTTGTCGGCATCCATCACCAGCACGAACTTCTTGCCCAGGTCCGTACCTACCGCCTCATCGTTGATCAGCATGGCGTTGTAGGTGCCGCTGCCCACCAGTTTCAGGCGAGCGTAGAGGCCCGGGGTGTAGCTGCCGTCGCTGTTGTCGAACACGGCGCGACCGCGGATGGTGCCGGTTTTCGGGTTGACCTGGTTGTCGACGAAGTTCATCACGCCCTGGTGCGGGTTGCCGTCTTCGTTGGACAGACCCATGTACACCGGGGTGGTGGCGCCGCGTTTACCCTGGCGGGCGAGCTGGGTGTACTTGAGGAACACGCGCTCGTCGGCATCGAAGTAGGCGTAGACCTTGTCGGTGGACACCAGGCTGGTCAGCGGGGTGGTATCGGCCGTCACCAGGTTGCCGGCGGTGATTTGCGCACGGCTGACGCGACCGCTGATGGGGGCGGTGACGCGGGTGAAACTCAGGTTCAATTTCGCCAGGTCCAGCTGTGCTTGCAGGGCGCCGACGGCGGCGCGAGCCTCTTGGGCGGCACTGGTACGCGAATCGGCGAGCTCGGCGGAAATCGCATTGCTGGTGCGCAGGCGCTCACCGCGCTGGGCTTCGTTTTCGCTGCGGGTGGCGTTGGCGCGGGCCTGGGCAACCAAGGCTTCGAGGCGACGGACTTCAGCCTGGAACGGACGCGGATCGATCTGGAACAGCAGGTCGCCTTTCTTGACCAGGGCGCCTTCGGTGAAGGTCACTTCATCGATCTGGCCCGAGACCCGTGGACGAATCTCTACGGTTTCCGGCGCTTCAAGGCGCCCGGTGAATTCGTCCCACTCGTTGACCGGTTGCTCCAGCACCTTGGCCACGCTGACCTTGGCTGCGGGCAGGGTAGCGGCAGTCTCTGGCGTCTTGCCGCAAGCGCTCATCACCACTACGGCCAATACGGCCAACGGCAAGCGCAAATGTTTGAGTGACTGTTCCATGGATGCATCCGCCAATGTATTAAGATTGGCGAATGATGCTCGGCAGGGTTGTATCGCACGAATCGAATGGGGCGAAGGTAACTATCATTCGGAATGATAGGAGAGGCGGGGTAGCTCTCTAGCCTGCGCCTTTGCCAAGGTCTCGATCAATGGGGTTGATGGAAATTCTGTGTTTCCATGAGGGTAAAGGTCAAGCTTGAGACCGAATCGCTCCCTTCGCTTTGTAGGAGCGAGGCTTGCCCGCGAAGAGGCCATCAGCCTCAACACATGATCAGGATCAAGCCAGACTATCCGGATCCCCGAAGAACATCTGAATCCGCGACCTCAACCAACGCTCCCCCGGATCATTATCCTGGGACCCACGCCATGCCATGTGCAATTCAAAGCTGCGCACCGGCAGCGGTGGATCTTCGGCCCGCACACCGCCGGCTGCCGTCAGCGCATCGGCCGTATAGTCAGGCACAGTCGCGACAATATCAGTGCCGCTTAACAGCGAACTCAACCCGTTGAACTGCGGCACTGCCAGCACCACATGACGTTTGCGCCCGAGCTTTTCCAGTTCTTCATCGATGAAGCCGCTCAGGTCACCGGCGAACGACACCAGCGCATGGGGGCGAGCGCAGAAATCATCCAGGCTCAATGGCCCGGGCACAGTGTCGGCGCGCAACAGTTTTGGCGAGCTGCGGCGCAGCACTTTGCGCTTGGCATTGGCGGGCAGGTCGGTGGTGTAGCTGACGCCGATGGATATTTCGCCGGAGGCCAGCAAACCGGGCATCAGGATGTAGTTGACCCGCCGCACCACCAGCACGATCCCCGGCGATTCGGCGCGCAGGCGCTTGAGCAGCATGGGCAGCAGGGCGAATTCGACGTCGTCCGACAGCCCGATGCGAAACACCGCGGTGCTGGTGGCCGGGTCGAACTCGGCGGCACGGCTGACGGCGGTGGAAATCGAATCCAGTGCCGGGGAGAGCAGGGCGAAGATCTCGACCGCCCGCGCGGACGGTTCCATGCTGCGGCCGGTGCGCACGAACAGCGGGTCGTCGAACAGCCCGCGCAAGCGCGAGAGCGCCGCACTGATGGCCGGTTGACCGAGGAACAGCTTCTCCGCGGCGCGGGTCACGCTGCGCTCGTGCATCAGCGTTTCGAACACGATCAACAGGTTCAGGTCGACACGACGCAGGTCATTACGATTCATCTTGAGTCCTGGCAGAGTCAGCAAACTTGACGTGAGCGGCCATATGAGAACAATGGCCAGCAGGAATATTACGGGGAAAGGCTGGTACTCTGCACCGAGTAATTCAATTTTCCCACACCGGCTGCTCCGGTTTCTTACGACATTTGACGATGTTGCTGCAGCTGCGGAATCAATGACAGGCATGTCGACTATTAATAGCCACTGATAGTGTTGGGTCAAAACCCCAGCTAGAGTTCAAGGCATTAGAGGTTCAATTGGCGAGGTTTGCGATGTCCCGCACGATCCGTTTTCACAAGTTTGGTCCAGCCGAGGTGCTCAAATGCGAAGAGCATGCGGCGGCTCTGCCTGCTCCGGGCGAAGTGCAGGTGCGCGTCGAAGCCATTGGCATCAGCTGGTACGACACACTCTGGCGCCAGAACCTGGCGTCGTCCCACGCTCGCCTGCCTGCCGGTATCGGCCAGGAAATGGCCGGTATCGTCACGGCTGTCGGTGAAGGTGTCGATGACCTGGCGGTTGGTGACAAGGTCGCCAGTTTCCCGGCCCAGAGCCCGAACGATTACCCGGTCTATGGCGAGCTGATCGTCCTGCCGCGCTCGTCGGTGTCTCGTTACCCGGACGTGCTCAGCCCGATCGAAGCCAGCGTGCATTACACGCCGCTTTTGATCGCCTATTTTGGCTACGTCGACCTGGCGCGGGTCAAACCCGGGCAATTTGCCCTGGTTACCGACGCCAGCCACTGCGCCGGCCCTTCGTTCGTACAACTGGGTAAAGCCTTGGGCGTACGAGTGATCGCCGCGACCAAATCCGCGGAGGAGCGTGAATACCTGCTGTCCCTGGGTGCCGAGAAAGTCATCGTCACCGAGGAAGAAGACCTGCTGATGCGGGTCAACAAGATCACCGACAACCGTGGTGTGGACGTGGTGTTCGATGGTTTGGGCGGTCCGCAGATGTCGTTGCTCGGCGACGTCCTGGCGCCGCGCGGCAGTCTGGTGCTGTACGGCCTGCAGGGCGGCAACCAGACGCCATTCCCGGCGTGTGCGGCGTTTCAGAAGAACATTCAGTTTTTTGTGCACTGTATCGGCAATTTCACCGGCAAGCCGGAGCTGGGCATCATCCAGGACCAGGTCGCGCTGCAACGTGCCTTGCGCGACATCAACCAGCTGACCGCCGATCGCGTGCTGCTGCCGCTCAAGACCCGGGTCTTCCCGTTCACCGAGTTCGTCGAGGCGCACCGCTACATGGACGAATGCCCATGCCGCGAAAGGGTTGCCCTGCAAGTCGAACCTGCTTGACCCCTCCCGAAGAGTCCGTGCCTGCACGGACTCTTGCGTTTTAGCGCTTTGCCCCCCGACATGAGACGTCCCACCAGCCTGAAGGTGGGTCGGTTCAGCAACTGAACCGGTTTTTGCTCTCGATCTGTAGCTTCTAATCAACATCCAAGTACTGATAATTGCATGATTACTTTCATCTCAAGGAATGAGTCATGGCCAGGTATCTAGCCGATACTTTTCAATGGGCGTCGTTAACGCAAGTTCGACAACTAGTGGCTTTTTGCGTGGTCGCCACATTACTACGAGAAGCTACTTTCCTCATTTTTTGTATTAAATGTCTGTGGGACGCTGTCGGACATTTCCTAGGATGCCGAAGGCAATCGAAACAAACCCCCGCCAAGCTGCTGTGCGTCAGCCCTTACGGGCCTGCCTGGCCTGCAGCGATCAATTATTTCAAATGATGACGAAAAATTTTATTGTTAGCATTTGGTAATAAAGTTCAGTAATTAATCTCCCTTCGGGCATTCCTTGCGCTAGGCGTGAAGTTGTTTGCGTTGTATCGGACTTTTGAATAGCAGGTAAATAGAAATGACCCATATCCATGACCAGGCGATGAACTATGTCTATCAACAAGTGCTGCAGCGCCTGTTGAGTTTTTTTTCACGCGCCGAGCGCACGGCTTTGCAGTTGTTGATCCAGCGCCTGGCTGTCGCCGCCGGAGGGATGGATCGGATCGGTGACTACAAGGTATTGGCGGTCCAGTGCGGATCGCGTGACAGTTGCTACACCCTGGCTCTGCTGCGGGCCGCACAGTTGACCATCGCCACCCGGGCGCCCACGACATTCAGGTTGCGGGTGGCGACCCTACGGCGCAATGGCATGAGCCAGTTGGCACTGGATAACATCCATCGCAGCTACAACGCCTTGTTCGTCTACGATGATCCCCGCGTCGAAGTGCTGATGGTTGATAACAGGGAGGTGCTGGCGTTCGATCACCGTGCCCCTCTATCGCGCGGCGCACGTGAGGCCAACCGGACGAACCTGCTGATGATGGGCCATCGTCGCATCATGGACGGACCACTTGACCTGTGGGACGACGGGTACCTGGCCGCAGGCGAGTTCCATGGACAGATCGCCCGCTGGAACAATGGCGTCGATGCCTTGGTCAGTGGCGACTCACCGCGCGAGCAGAAGCGGTTCATCGAAGGGCTCAAGCGCGCGGCCGCCAAGGCCGGCCTCGTGACGTCCAACCGTCAGGAGGCGGATTACGGTGGGTTGTTCATGTTGCTCGATGAATTTGGCAGCGACTGTTATCAGGCGTTTTATGAAGACTACGGCCAAGAGGCCTGGCGTCCGGCAGGGCAGTTTGAAGCCTGTCGTCGCACGACCTACATCGATATCCACGACGTGCTGGTCAGCCACCTTGAAGAGCGCTGGCCGCTACTGACCGAGTTTCTCGGGTTCCAGGCCGATGAACTGGCGGCGCATCTTGGCGAAAATCAGCACGTCAGCGTCGCGGTCTCGGCACACCTGCGGGGGTTGCAATCCTGCTTCGTCCAGGGCAACACCTATGCGGCAGGTGTTACACACTACCTGCAGCGCGCCCTGGTGATGATGCGCCGTAATCAACTATCGGAGCGCTTATGTGATCGGGCAGACGAGACGTATGGCAACCCGCACAAACTGGTTGCACAGCGCGCCCTGATCGCCGATGAGGCTCAGCAGGGCTTTGGCCTGAACGAGGCGCAATGGGTGTGCCTGTTGTTTGCACCGTTTGTCGGGCAGGGTGCGACACTGGAACGCTTCCTGCGCCAATGCCATCCGGGCATGCTCGTGGCCATGCCCGAGTTGCATCGGGCGATGCAGGGGCATCCGGTCCAGGAGCAGATCCTGCAGTGGATGGTCGATGTCAGCGGCTTGCCTGTCAGCCTGATCGGCAACCTGTATCGCATGGCGCCTGTGGTGCAGGAGGGCAGGTCGATGAGCCCGCCCGACAGCCATGCCCCGGAGCCCGGGCAAGCAAGCGACGAGGTGTCGGTGACCGGTGAATGGTCGGCAGGTCGTTGAGCGTGCGCATGTTGCCGGCCTTTTCGAGTGTGCATGACAGCCACCGCCACGCAAGCGGTCCCCTGCCATGAAAGGACAACGTGAAACCGATTTCGCCTATCAGGCGGTCTACCGCTACTTGACCAGCCTGATCAGCGAACCCGTGAGCGATAGCCGTGTACGCCTGCCATCCTTGCGTGAACTGGCCGAGCGCTTGAACGTGTCGATCTCGACCATTCAGTACGCCTATGCGCTACTGGAAAAGGAGGGGCGGGTTTATTCGGTGGCCAAGTCCGGTTACTACGCGCTGCCGGTTGCCCCCAACAGCACGCTCTATGATGGCAGTGACTTGCTCGAGAGCGTGTATGTCAACGCCCGTCTTCCCGCCATGCTGGTCCTGAGCGCGGATGAGCCTGCGTTACTGCAACCGCTCGACAGCCCGTTGTTATTGCTGGAAAGGGAGCTGCTGCGCCAATACCCGCGCCAGCCGCAGCCGGCTGCGCAGCCTTGTGGCGAACTGGAGCTGCGTACCGCGTTGGCGGCGCGTTATACCAGCTCGCCGGTACGCTGTTGGCATGCCGATGATGTCTACATCGGCGCCGATCTACGCGGTGTGCTGGAAATCCTGATCGTCGTGCTGGAGCTCAAGGACGCCGCTGTGGTTGTCGAGTCGCCCTGTGACTGGGCGATACTGCGTCTGTTTCAGGCGGCCGGTGTGAAGGTGATCGAATGGCCGCTGCTGGGCGACGGTAGCCTGGACGGCAAGCGCCTCAGCGACCTGCTGGAAGCGCAGCCGGTGCGCCTGGTGATGGTGTCATCCGGGATGAACATGCCCCGGGGCAGCAAGGCCCCCGATGACAACCGGCAGGCGATCGCGCAATTGCTGGAACGGCAAGGCATTTGGGTGCTGGAAAACGATTGTTATGGCGAACTCGAGTTTGAGTTCGATCAGCGGCGATTTCGTGATCTGTTGGCCCCGGAGCGCCTGATGGTGTTTTCCACGTTCGAAAAGATCATCGGCCCGGAGGCCCCTTATGGCTATCTGCTCTCCCGCCATATGAGCAGCGAGCTGCAACGGCAATTTCTCTTGCGCGCCTTTCGCCTGTCGCCGATTCGCCAGAAAGCCATTGCGCGTTTGTACAGCAACGGACGCATCGATCAACACTTGCAGGTACTGCGCCGGCGCCTCAAGGATGGCAAGGAGCAAATCACCCGGCTTTTGCAGGAGCGCCTGGGTGATGCCTTGCAGTTCGTCGAACCCCAGGGCGGGGCGACGATCTGGCTGCGTTCATTGCGCCGGGTCGATATGAGCCGGGTGTTCCAGCGGTTGCTCAGGCAACAGGTGGTCGTCGCGCCCGGCGAGCTGTTCAGTCTGCAGGGCCTGCACGGACAACACTTGCGCTTGAGCCATGGCGTTGGCAACGACCAGGAACTGACCGCCGCGCAGGGCTTGCTGGGAGACGCCTTGCGTCTGGAAGCTATCGATTGAGCCTTTGCCAAATGACATCAATGGATCGATTCCATCGCGCTAAGGTCAAACTGCCAGTAAACTCCGGTCCTACTCCTGAACTCTATTCCAGAGGTATTGCATGACACTCAGTCCTTTTGCGGGCAAGCCGGCACCGGCGCAATTGTTGGTAGATATCCCGCGACTGGTCACGGCCTATTACACCGGCCAACCCGACGCCGCCATTTCTACCCAGCGGGTGGCTTTCGGCACGTCCGGGCATCGAGGCAGCTCGTTCGACTTGAGTTTCAATGAATGGCACGTCCTGGCAATCAGCCAGGCCATCTGCCTGTATCGCCAGGCCCAAGGCATCGATGGCCCGTTGTTCGTTGGCATCGATACCCACGCGTTGTCCACGCCGGCCGGCGCCAGCGCCCTGGAAGTGCTGGCCGCCAATGGCGTGACGGTGATGATCGCCGAAGGTGACGAATACACGCCGACGCCAGCCGTTTCCCATGCAATCCTGTGCTACAACCGCGGCCGTACCTCGGGCCTGGCGGATGGCATCGTCATCACCCCGTCCCACAACCCACCGCAAAGCGGGGGTTACAAATACAACCCGACCAATGGCGGCCCGGCCGATACCCACATCACCAAGTGGATCGAAGCCAAGGCCAACGAGCTGTTGGCGAACAAGCTCGCCGGGGTCAAGCGCATCAGCTACGAGCAGGCGCTGAAGGCCAGCACCACTCATCGCCACGACTACCTCAACACCTATGTCGCCGACCTCATCAATGTGATCGATTTCGACGCCATTCGTGAGGCCAAGCTACGCCTGGGCGTCGATCCACTGGGTGGCGCAGGCGTGCGTTACTGGTCGGCGATTGCCGAACATTACCGCCTGGACCTGGACGTGGTGAACAAGCAGGTTGACTCGACGTTCCGCTTCATGACCGTCGACTGGGACGGCCAGATTCGCATGGACCCATCTTCCAGCCACGCGATGCAGGGGCTGATCGGCCTGAAGGAACGCTTCGACGTAGCCTTCGCCTGCGATCCAGACCACGACCGTCATGGCATCGTCACCCCCTCCGGCGGCCTGCTGGCGCCGAACAACTACCTGGCCGTGTCGATCGATTATCTGTTCCAGAACCGCCCGCACTGGCGAGCCGATGCCGCCGTGGGTAAGACCGTGGTCAGCAGCGGCTTGATCGACCGCGTGGCCAAGCGCCTGGGGCGCCGCCTGTATGAAGTGCCGGTCGGCTTCAAATGGTTTGCCGACGGCCTGTTCGACGGCTCCCTGGGCTTCGGTGGCGAAGAGAGTGCCGGGGCTTCGTTCCTGCGCAAGGACGGCAGTGTCTGGTGCACGGACAAGGACGGGCTGATCCCGGCCTTGCTGGCGGCAGAAATGACCGCACGCACCGGTCGCGACCCAAGTCAGGCCTACCGGGCCCTGACCGACGAACTGGGCGAGCCGTTCTCGGTGCGCGTGGATGCCAAGGCCAACCCGGAACAAAAGGCCCTGTTGAGCAAGTTGTCGCCGGATCAGGTCACCTCGACTGCACTGGCGGGTGAACCGATCCAGAGCATCCTCAGCCATGCTCCGGGTAACGACCAGGCCATTGGCGGTCTGAAGGTCATGACCGAAAACGGCTGGTTCGCGGCGCGCCCGTCGGGCACCGAGGATATCTACAAGATCTACGCGGAAAGCTTCGTCAGCGACGACCACCTCAAGCAGTTGGTGGCTGAAGCCCAGACGCTCGTGGATGGCGCTATTTCTGCGAAATGATTGACGGCCGTCTTCGCGAGCAGGCTCGCTCCCACAGGATTGCGTAGAACCTGTAGGAGCGAGCGGTGCGGCGATCCGGCTTGCCCGCGAAGACGGCAGCATGAACACCGATGTACTCCAGCCAATAAAAAAGGGCGACCTCCCACGGTCGCCCTTTTTTTGTCCGATTTACAGCATCAAGCCAAATCCACCAACACAATCTCGCTGTCCTCAATCGCCGTCACCCGCAACACCTGCTCCTGAGCAACCGCCACACCGTCTCGAGCTTGTGCACGCAAGCCATTGATTTCAATGACTCCAGTGGCCGGCACCAGGTAAGCGCGACGCCCGCTGTCAAGTTGATACTCGGCGGTTTCGCCGGCCTTCAGGTTCGCCGCCACCAAGCGCGCATCGGCGCGGATTCGCAGGCTTTGATCGTCCCCGGCCTTGCCGCTGGCCAGGGTCACGAAACCTTCGCGCCGGCCTTTCGGAAACGGCTTGGCGCCCCAGGACGGTGCCAGGCCGGATTCGTTGGGGATGATCCAGATCTGGAAAATCTTCGTCGGCGTCGCTTCCAGGTTGTATTCGCTGTGGGCGATCCCGGTGCCGGCACTCATGACCTGAACGTCACCCGCTTCAGTGCGACCCTTGTTGCCCAGGTTATCCTGGTGAGTGATGGCGCCTTCACGCACATAGGTGATGATTTCCATGTCCCGGTGCGGGTGCTGCGGGAAACCGGTGCCCGGGGCAATCACGTCATCGTTCCATACCCGCAGGTTGCCCCAGTTCATGCGCTTGGGGTCATGGTATTCGGCGAACGAAAAGTGGTGATGGGCATCCAACCAGCCATGGTGAGCGCCGCCAAGCGAGTTGTAGGGTCTGAGTTCAAGCATGATCGTCTCCTGAAGGGTTCGTCATGGGGCGCAAGGGCTGGCCACGAATCGACACCGGTGGTTGATGACGGGCATCATCCATCAGGCAACAATCGATAAAAAGCGTAAAAAGTGCCTCATGATCATCGAATTATTTGATGGAAATAGGCCTCGAAAACGTCTTACCCGGCCTTCAATATCGCCTATAAGCCGATGACTCATAAGCATTTCACTAGAACTGAGCGGCAAATACAGACACCATAGCCCTCAACAGCCTCACACCCTGGAGTCCGTCCGCGTGCCGCAACACACCCCCGATCTTCCGCCTGAACTTCGTCCCCTGGCCGAGATGCCATGGCTCAAGCGCCTGGCCGCGCGCTTTTTCGGTCATGGCCTGACACGCCTGCGTGCACAACACCGCGCGTCCTGGTTGCATGGTCAGGCCGACGGTTTTCGCAGCGGCCACAGCGCCGGGGTGGACTATGGATACAAGGAAGGCAAGCTCGAGGGGCTGGAAGAGGGCCGGCAAGTCCTGCTGATTCGCGACTCGCGCTGCACCGAGCACCGGCCACCGAACATCGATGATCATCTGTTCGACGACTGGCGCCTGCCATTGACCGCCGAATTGAAGAAGCGCATGAAGGCCGACGTCGCCCGGTTGCTGCCGGCGCATGCCCAGCCCAGCGCCGCGCAGTGGAAGATGATCTTCAGCGACACGCCATCGACGTCGGTGATTGCCGGCGCGGGCGCGGGCAAGTCGACGACGCTGGTCCTGCGGATTCTGCTGTTGAAACACTACCTGGGGTTCGAACTGGGCTCGATGACCGTGGTGACCTTTACCCGCGAGTCGCGCAAGGACTTCATCAATAAACTGATCGAGCTGTTTGCGCTCTGGGGACATACGCTGGGTGTGCGCGAGGCGCGTGACCTGGTGCGCACCTTCCATTCGCGCATTCTGCCGATGGTTCGCAGCCTGCCGGGCTTCGAACGGCTGCAAGCTTTCGAGAACCTCAGTAACCGGGCGCAAGGTGCGGATGACGAGGTGGACAGTAATCCCTTCGATCTGCGCATCAATGACGCCCAGCGTCAGCAACTCAACGCCTGTTATCACGCCTTGCACAGCCGCCATGAGCGTTTTCGCGAGCTGATCAAGCCATTGTCCCGCCACGCCTTGCAACTCAAGGAACTGGAGCGCGACCACCCCGATGTACAGAAGCGCGTGGCCGTCACTGAGCTGGCGGCCAAGCGCGATGAAGAACTCTGCGACCTGGTGGAAGACTTGTGGTTTCGCGCTGGTGCCTGGCCGATCAAGGGCATAGAGCCCAAGCGCCAGGCTTTTGATATCAACGGCAGCGCCTTTCACTGCCATGGTTACATTGCGTCGCTGGACGCTTGGGTGGTACTGGGTTTCGATCCCGGTGAAAACCCGCAGCTGACCCGGCCGAATGCCAAGCTGACGCTGCGTGCGGAGACCGCGGTGAAGCGCACCCTGTTTCAAGCTTTCTGTCGTAAGCCGTTGATATGGCTTGATAACTACGAGTCGTCAAGACGGGTTTTGGCATCTCTTGGTGGCGATGCCAGCGCCGGGCCGGGCTTTGATTACAAGGTCAAAGGTGAGCTGGCGTCTGCGCCATTGCTGGACTGTTTTGTCGCTGCTGCCGGTTTCATCGAAAACCTCGGCCTCGATGTGCCGACTGCCGTGGGTGAGATGAGTTTTGCCAAGGACGACCCGGACCGGTTTTTCTTCGAGGCCTTGAGCCTGTACTGGCGTGCCCTGGAAGATCATCTGCTCGACCAGAAACCGCCGGTCATGACCTACAACCGCATGTTCGCGCTGTTCAGCGAACATTCCCCGGAAAACCTCAAGCTGCTCAGCGACGAGCTGTTGCGGCCGCTGTCGCATTTGATGATCGACGAGTTCCAGGACGTTTCGCCGCAAATCGTCTCGTGGATCCGCGCCAGCCTGGCCGAGATCCGCAGTCGCGGCCCGGCGATGCACGTAGGGCGCGGCGCCCAGCACTCGTCATTGCTGTGCGTGGGCGATGACTGGCAGTCGATTTACGGTTGGCGCGGCAGTTCGCCGAGCTATTTCATGGAGTTCAACAAGACGTTCTCGTCGCCGAGTACCACCAAGGTCATGCTCAGCGACAATTATCGCAGTCACCAGCACATCATCGACGCCGCCGAACACATCGTGCGAGCCGCACCGGCAATTGCCGGCAAGAAGGCCAAGGCCAGCGGCGAGCCCAAGGCCTTGCTGCCGGTCAATGTACTGGATCGGGACGATCAGGCCATGGCCCAGCGCTTGATGGAGCACTACCGTAAAGGTGACTCAATCTTGATGCTTTATCGAAAAAGTAGCGATAAGCCGTTGATAGAGCAGCATATTCAGTCGGTAGTTAATGTTGATTCTAGCTTGCCGCATGAGGCCCGACGTCTCAAGCAGCTGACTTATCACAGCGCCAAGGGCCTTCAGGCGGACGCGGTGTTCCTGCTCGGCGATTGCCAGCACCTGACCCGTTCGCCGTACAAGAACCAGGTTTACCGCTTGGCGGGCCTGGGCAAGGCTGGCGACAGTGAGCCTTATGACAATGCCCAGAAGGACGAGATTTTGCGCCTGGCTTATGTGGGTATTACCCGGGCGGTGAGTCATTGCTATTGGTATGTCGATGCGCAGGAGGCCCAGGCGGCGAATACGCCCAAGGCGTCGGACCGGATCGGCAAGGGCAAGGCGTTTTTCGCCGATCATCGCCAAGCCAAGAAACCGGCGTAATCCTCGTAATTGGATGGACTCGTCCAAACCGAGGCGGCCTTACGGCCGACCTGTTGTTTGTTGTCCGTGTACATATCCATTCCTGCGGTAACGGCCACTTAGGGTTTCGCCCTTACGGCGAGTCACTCGGAAGAG
>NZ_AKJF01000119.1 GCF_000282475.1 Pseudomonas sp. GM78 | reverse complement strand
GCAAAGCCTTTTGGTTCCTTTTTGGCGTTTGAAAAAGGGACTCGCCGTAAGGGCGAAACCATAAGTGGCCGTTACCGCAGCAATGGATATCCCCCCAATCCAGTCGCCACTTGGCCGGTTCGCCAAACAAAATAATCTGCAAGAAAACCCGACGCCGTTGCACAGAAGGGGACTGGTCCCCGATCCGAGCAACGCCATGCCCCATTACTTCGATAGCGCCCACCGTATAGAAATCGAAACCTTGCGCCAACGCCTGACCGCTCGCACCGAGTGGCCGACCTGGTTGTTGCTGGTCGGCGTGTACGCCGGTTGGTTCGGCATCGTGCTGGGCAGTGACAGGTTGGGTCTGTGGTGGAGCACATTGCTGTTGATCCCGCTGGTAGTGCTCTGGTTGTCGCTGCAGCACGAATTGCTTCACGGTCATCCCACCCGCTGGGTATCGCTGAACAAGATCCTCGGCTACGCGCCGTTCGCCGTCTGGTACCCCTACACCCTGTATCGCGACAGCCATTTGCTGCATCACCGCGATGAAGACCTGACCCTGCCGGGTCGCGATCCCGAAAGCCGTTACCTGAGCGCCGAGCAATGGCAGGGCCGTTCACTGTTCGAACAAGGCCTGCACTGGCTGAACAAAACCGTGCTGGGTCGTTTCATCCTGGGCGCTCCGCTGGCCTTGCTGGCGCTGGCCCTGGAGCAGCTGCAGCGCCTGAAAGCGGGTGAGCGACAGGCCTGGGTGATGTGGCTTAGCCACGGCGCGTTGACCCTGCTGATGCTGTTGTTTATCGCCCGCTACAGTGTGCTGCCGATCTGGCATTACCTGTTGCTGGTCAGCGTGCCAGCGCTATCGATTGCGATGATCCGCTCCTACTATGAACACCGTCCCCATCCCCAACCCGAGCAAAGGACGGTCATCAATGAAGCCGCCTGGCCATGGCGCTGGCTGTTCCTGAACCTCAACCTGCACCTGGTGCATCACGACTTGCCGGGGCTGCCCTGGTACGACTTGCCCCGCGCTTACCGTGCGCGTCGCGAGCAATGGCTGGCGCGCAGCGGCGGGTTCCTGGTGCAGGGTTATGGCCAGTTATGGCGCCGGCACGGGGTGAAGGCCATCGATAGCCCGCGGCATCCGTTCAGTTGAGAGAACCCATGACTTCAGCCTACGCAGAGCTTTTGATGTACGTCGCCCCCGAACCGGTCCGCCAGGCCAACGAGCGCTGGCTGAGCCGTATCCTCGAACGACTGGGGGCCACGCGCCGCAACGCCGAGGGGCTTTCGCTGATGGACCTGTGGTTGTCCCCGCACTTGCTGCTGACGCAGACCTGCGGCTATCCGCTGATGACGGCATTGCGCGCTCGGGTGCGCATCATCGGCCGTCCTCGTTATGAATTGCCGGACGCCAGCGGCGGCAGCC
>NZ_AKJF01000118.1 GCF_000282475.1 Pseudomonas sp. GM78 | reverse complement strand
TGTAGATACTCTGTTCACGGTCAAGCTTTCAGCAGGTTCTTGTTGCTGAAAAGCTTGACCGTGTCGAAATCCTCTCCTGCACGCATGCAGGCCCATAAACCTGTCAGGTACTTGCGCATCACCGCGCAGATGGCTTGCATTTTTCGTTTACCACGCCCGACTAATGCATCGTAAAAAGCCTTCACATTCTCATCGCAGCGGATCGCTGACATGGCAGGCATGAACATCGCCGAGCGCAGGTAGGCGTTGCCGCCCTTGCTCAGGCGGCCGGGTTTGTTGATGCTTGTTCCAGACTGCATTAGCCGCACGTCCAGCCCCGCATAACGACTGACCTGTGGGGACTTGAGGGTCACCGGCAGAGTCGTGAGTTCAGCCAGCACTGCAAATGTCGAGACGTCACCCATTCCGGGGGCAGCCACCATATGATCAAACTGCGCCTGCAATACGGGGCACTTAGCGATGATGTCTCGCCCGGCTTGCCTGAACCGTTCGATGCGCCTGCCAAACATCGCAATCGCTTCCTCCTCATCTTCAATCAGCATCGCAGAAGTGGTTTCGGTCGCTTGCAGGGCATGCAGCTCATTCTTGGCGCGAGTGCAGTGGCAGGTCAGGCGGTTGATATGCCGGCCAATGGCACGCAGCTCAAGCTGAGCGGGGCTCGGCGGGGTCCACAGGCGAGGCGTCATGCGTTCGCCGTACTCCGCGAGCAACTGGGCGTCGATGGCGTCCGTTTTACTGTGTTGCAGCACCAGTTTCGCAAAATTGCGGGAGCTTTTCGGGTTGATCACCGAAACCGGCAAGCCCGCAGCGCTCAACTCCAGGGCCAGATCCAGGTAATAAATCCCGGTGGCCTCCATGACGACAGAAAGCGGCTTGAGCGCTATCAGCTTTTTCACCGCAGCCTTGCGCCCCTTGGGCGTTTGAGCAATCTCCCATGAGCCAGCTGCACGGCCTTTAACGCGCCATCCCATTGCAGTGGTACGAGAACCAACATCCAACCCGACGTGAACGCTCATGCTTTCCACTCCAACGAAACTGGGTGAAGATGGCTCCTGGTTCCCCTGACCTCGAACTTCATGCCGCTGCAACCTTGTAATGCGAAGTCCGACTTGTCGGCTTCTCGATACTCTTCGTAGTGGGCAATGAGGCGGGGGAGCCTCTCTACAAACAAGGTCAGGAGCAAGTCCTGCCTTCAGGAGCCGTCGGCATCCCCCAGAAACACATCTTTAGGACAACACCGATGAGCTTAGATGCTCTCGCTGGGTGTTTGGCCAACATACAAGGAGC
>NZ_AKJF01000117.1 GCF_000282475.1 Pseudomonas sp. GM78 | reverse complement strand
GCCTGCCGTATCGTGCGGCGGGTCATCACGCGTTCGGCCGAAGCCGTGGGCGAGGCGGCGCTGGGCGTCAGCCCGCAGCAGTTCGTCGAGATGCAGGCCCAGGGCGCGTTTGCCCTGAGCTGGCACGCCAACGGTCTGTACTACGGCATCCCGCGGGAAATCGACGATTGGCTGGCCGCCGGCCAGGACGTGCTGGTGAATGGTTCGAGGGCACATTTACAGAATACTCGCGAGCGTTATCCGAACGTGTTGGCGGTGCTGCTGACCGTTGACCAGGCGGTGTTGCGCCAGCGCCTGCTGGCGCGTGGGCGTGAGTCCGTGACCGAGATCGATCAGCGCCTGGCGCGCAATGCCCGCTTCAGTGAGCGTCTGCTGGCCAATGATCCGACCGTGCAGGTGCTCGACAACTCCGGGCCCCTGGAGCGCACCGTCGAAAGACTCCTGGCCTGCCTCGACGAGCCCGCGGCATGCGCCTGACCCGTGCTGGCGATTCTTTCGCTGAAAACCTTCCTTCATCACACCCCGCAATACAACCGAACGTCGCACTTGCGGTTTTTGTGCTTGAGTAAAGATAACTCTAGGGTTATTTTTATTTAAGCCGAAGCAAGGAGGCTGGTGGTGCAGAGCAGGCTATTGATCAAGGAATTGATGGAGGCGGGTTGGGCCCTGGACCGGGTCACTGGCAGTCATCACATCTTCACCCACCGTTACAACCCGTACACCATTCCCGTTCCCCATCCGAAGAAGGATTTACCGGTCGGGACGGTCAAGAGCATCAGGAGGCGAGCCGGGCTGTACTGCCCGCCAACCAGTTACGCAGGAGATCCATAATGCAATATCCAATCTGTATCGAATGGGGCGATGAGAACACCGCCATCGGTATCCAGATCCCCGATATCCCAGGTGCGGTAACCGCAGGGGATAGCTTTGAAGAGGCCTACAACGCAGCCGTCGAGATTGCCCACATCATGCTTCAGGAATTGGCGGCGGATGGCGAGCCGATTCCGATGCCGACTTCGGCTTCGGTGCATCGCAGTAATCCCGAGTTCGCCGACATGGGCTGGGGCATGCTGGAGCTGGACATATCGCCGTACCTGGGCAAGACCGAGAAGGTCAATGTGACGCTGCCCGGCTATGTGATCCAGCGCATTGACCGTTATGTGCGTGAGCACAATGTCAAAAGCCGGTCATCGTTCCTGGCGGATGCGGCGATGGAGAAACTGGTGCGCAATTGAAGTGTTCCTGGCGGGCGATCCGACTTGCCCGCCAGGCGCTTGAATCATTACGCCGTCGCCAACGAAGCCTTCTGCGAAACACTCAGGAACCGCAACAACGCCAACAGTGGAAACGCGCTGCCGACCACCACGATCCACAACCAACCGCCGTGCTCGTACACCGCACTGGCCACGGATGAGCCAAATGCGCCGCCGATGAAGATGCTGGTCATGTACAACGCATTGAGGCGACTGCGGCTTTTGCCGTCCAGGGCGTAGACCGCGCGTTGGCCGAGAACCATGTTCATTTGCACGCAGAAATCCAGGACCACGCCGGTCACGGCCAAGCCGATCACGCTGTAGGCGGGGTGGATGAAGGCGGGCAGGAAGCTCAGGCTGGCGCACAGCAGGGCCAGCAATGAAGCGATGCGGGTGTGACCGGCGTCGGCCAGGCGTCCGGCGATAGGCGCGGCAATGGCGCCGATTGCGCCGACCAGGGCGAAAATCGCGATCTGGCTCTGCGACAGGCCATGATTGCGCGCCAGTTCCAGCGGCACGGCGGTCCAGAACAGGCTGAACGTGGCGAACATGCACCCTTGGTAGAACGCCCGCTGGCGCAATACCGGTTGTTGGCGCAGCAGCGTCCACAGCGAACCCAGCAATTGGCCATAGGACGCGCTGTGGTCAGGCTGGCGCTTGGGGATGGTCACGGCCAGCACGATGCTGATCGCCGCCATCAATAGTGCGGCAATCACAAACATCGCCCGCCAGCCGAAATGATCCGCGACCACGCTGGACACCGGTCGCGCCAGCAAGATCCCCAACAACAAACCGCCCATGATCCCGCCGACCACGCGGCCGCGAGATTCTTCCGGCGCCAGGTGCGCGGCCAGCGGAATCAGGATCTGCACCGACACCGAGCTGAAGCCCACCAGCAGCGAAATCAGCAGGAACACGTTCGGCTGATCGGTAAACGCCGCGCCCAGCAGGCTGGCAATGGCCACCAGGGTGGTGATGATCATCAGCCGGCGGTTTTCCAGCAGATCACCCAGGGGCACGAGGAAAAACAGGCCCAGGGCATAGCCGATCTGGGTCAGCGACACGATCAGGCTGGCCATGGTGCTGGTCAGGCCGATGTCCGGTGCGATCAGGCCGATGATCGGCTGCGCATAGTAGATGTTGGCGACGATCGCACCACAACAGAAGGCGAACAGCAGCACCATGCCTCGGGTCATTGTCGCGGTGCCATGGGGCAGCTGGGTCGCTGGGTTCATATCGTGTCTCGATGGAAATAAGGGAATGCGCGCAGGCTAAAGGGCTGAATGAGGCAGCGGAAGGGTAATTGGAGTGATAGTAATCATTTCGTTGCGCAATGTGACACCGCCGGTGCAAGCACCACCGGCCATCCGAAGAACGGCCCGTTTTCCCGTGACAGCTAAAATCTACAGGGGGATCACTTCAACGTGTCCTTACAAAGCGGGAGTATCACGATGAAAATCGTATCTTCGCTGGCGTTGGTGGTAGCGGTTGGGTCGATCTATGGTTGCTCGACAGTGCCTGATCGTCAGGTCACCAACGTTCCCATGAACGCTACTTCCATCAACGCCGGGAACATCGCCCGGCCAATCATGATGCCCGACGGGCAAGCAACAGTGTTCTGGTTTGCTGTCAGTGGAGAATCCATGGGTAGCGCGTTACCAGGTCGTCTGCAGGCCTATATCTACCCGGGAAGCTGCGGAAATCTGGGTGCCAAACCCACCTATGACATGAATGACGGCCCGAATGCGCGGTTCTATTCGCAAGCGTCCATGCAATATTTCTGGAAAAGCGCACCCGTACCGGTCGAGACACTTCGAGCGGGGGGGTATGCGTTGGTAGTGCGTGAAAGCCCGGCCGATGGTCACCAGGCTATCTTCTGCGGCAATCTGAGCTGAAACACCCACGGAACACTGTAGGAGCGAGCCTGCTCGCGAAAAGCGCCAGGACAACGCGGGCATTCAGACAGCCCGAGTCATCGTTGACGTCCATCGCGAGCAGGCTCGCTCCTACAGGTGGTGGTTACTGGGCGTAAATCTGATCGAAAATCCCGCCATCATTGAAGTGGGTTTTCTGCACGGTGCGCCAGTCGCCGAAGGTTTTCTCCACCGACAGGAAGTCCACTTTCGGGAAGCGATCGGTGTACTTGGCCAGCACGGCCGGGTCACGCGGACGCAGGTAGTTGGCGGCAGCGATTTCCTGGCCTTGCGGCGACCACAGGTACTTCAGATATTCCTCGGCGGCGGCGCGGGTGCCTTTCTTGTCGACGGTCTTGTCGACCACCGATACCGGTGGCTCGGCTTCGGCGGAGACGCTTGGGTAGATGACTTCGAACTGATCGCGGCCAAACTCGCGGGCGATCATCTCCGCTTCGTTTTCGAAGGTCACCAGCACGTCGCCGATCTGGTTGGTCATGAAGGTCGTCGTCGCGGCGCGGCCACCGGTATCCAGCACCGGAGCTTGCTTGAACAGCTTGCCGACGAAGTCCTTGGCCTTGTTTTCGTCGCCGCCATTTTTCAGCACGTAGCCCCAGGCCGAAAGGTAGGTGTAGCGGCCGTTACCTGAAGTCTTCGGGTTTGGCACGATGACTTGCACACCGTCCTTGAGCAGGTCTGGCCAGTCTTTCAGGGCTTTCGGGTTGCCTTTGCGCACGATGAACACGGTGGCCGAGGTGAACGGCGCGCTGTTGTTCGGCAGGCGGGTGACCCAGTTGTCCGGGACCAGTTTGCCGTTATCGGCCAGGGCGTTGATGTCGGTGGCCATGTTCATGGTGATCACGTCAGCGGGGAGGCCATCGATGACCGAACGTGCCTGTTTGCTGGAACCACCGAAGGACATCTGCAGGGTGATGTTTTCGTTGTGCTCGGCTTGCCAGTGTTTCTGGAAGGCAGTGTTGTAGTCCTTGTAGAAATCGCGCATCACGTCGTAGGAAACGTTGAGCAGGGTCGGTGCGGCCTGGGCCACGCTGGTCAGTGCCAGGCCAGCGGCCAGAAGTGAGGCGCCAAAGAGTTTTTTCACTGCGAATTCCTTGTTCGAGACGATGTTTTTGTAAAAAACCAGGCAATTTGCCAGCGACTATAGCCGGGCTCGCATAGTCGTTTAAAGATTAAAAAGCTCTGTGCTTATTCTATTTTCTTGAACAATGCATTGCCGCAGCGAGAGCAGAAAGCGGCGCCGTGTTCATGGTTGTTTTTCCTGCACACCGGGCAATCATGTTGCAGCTGTTCGCCACGCATGGCGTTGGCCAGTTCGGCGGTGAAAATACCGGTGGGCACGGCGATGATCGAGTAACCGGTGATCATGACCAGCGAGGAGATCACCTGGCCCAATGGCGTCTTCGGCACGATGTCGCCAAAGCCCACGGTGGTCAGGGTCACGATGGCCCAGTAGATGCCTTTGGGAATGCTGGTAAAGCCGTGCTCGGGGCCTTCGATCACGTACATCAGCGTGCCGAACACCGTCACCAGGGTGCAGACGCTGACCAGGAACACCACGATTTTCTGCTTGCTGCCGCGCAGCGCGGACATCAGGTAATTGGCTTGTTTCAGGTAAGGGCTGAGCTTGAGCACGCGGAAAATCCGCAGCATCCGGATGATCCGGATAATCAACAGGTACTGCGCATCGGCGTAATACAGCGCCAGTATACCGGGCACGATCGCCAGCAAATCCACCAGCCCATAGAAGCTGAAGGCGTAGCGCAGGGGCTTGGGCGAACAGTACAGGCGCAGGCCATATTCGATGGCGAAGATGACGGTGAAGCCCCACTCGATATACGCCAGCACGTCGGCGTAGTTGCGGTGAACGGTATCGATGCTGTCGAGCATCACGATCACCAGGCTGGCGAGGATGATCAACAGCAGTATGCCGTCGAAGCGCCGACCCGCCTTGGTGTCGCTCTGGAAAATCATGACGTAAAGGTCTTCACGCCAGTTTTTGCTGCTGTCCATGGATAACGCCTGACTCAATGATCAGCGCAGCCTAGGTTGATTCTCCCCGGGAGCGCAAGCCGCAGTGGCCCCCGTGGCCTTGGCGAGCACTTGAGCAGGTGTACGAATCAGCCAGCAGGCGAGGATGAACGGTGCGGTCAGCGTGGGCAGTCCAATCGCGGCAAACATCGGCGTCAGCAGCAACGCGCAGGCAATGCCGACCAATGGCAGCCACGGTTGCTGGCGCTGCGCACTGAAGGCGAGGGCGGCGAGCACGGCGTTATAGCCGCCCAGGCCCAGTAGTGCAGTGTAGAAGTCGTGGTGCAGCAGGCTCCAGCCCATGCCCGCCACAGACGCCAGCAACGCCCAGCAGAAGGCGCGACGATCGGCGATCAGCAAACCGGCGGCAATCATTGCACCGGCCAGCGGATGACCGAGGAACATCACCTGGCCGAGGCCTTTGAGGGGGGCGGCGAGCATGTTCAGGGTGCTGACTTCGATCAGATGCGCCTCGGTCGAGGGCGTGGCGAAGCACAGCAGCACCCAGCTCAACCCCACGAAAGGCGCGGTATAGGCGGGCAGGTATTGGCTGACACGGGGGCGTTTGAGCCACTGTTGCGTGAGCATGGCACTCAGGCCGCCAGCGGCGAGGATCAGCAGCGGCGACATCGCTGACCATGGGAAATACAGGCTGACCAGCAAGCCAAGCAGGACGCCGTTGTAACTGTAGAGTCCGGCCTGGCGATCGGCCTTGGCGTAGCCGCGACGTTGCGCGGTGAGCAGCCCGGCGACGCCGCCGAGCAGCGCACCGCCGAGCAAGGCTGGCGCGGTAAACAGGATGGCGAGCAGGCACAGCAGACCAAACAGCGGATGGCGCTGGAGGAAGATTTGACTGAAGCCGTTGAGCAAAGCTTCGGCCCAGTCGGGGCAGTGGGTGTTGAAGTGGTTGGCAGGCATGGCAGGTCTGAAAGGTCAGTGAAACCGAGTCGCCTGCATCGCCAGCAGGCTGGCTCCCACACTGAATCTCTGTTCAGTCTTGATTCCGTGATCGACGCAAAACCAAAGTGGGAGCCAGCCTGCTGGCGATGAGGCCGGTGTGCGTTCTAGATCAACGTCTCGATACGCAAAGAGTTAGTCGACCCCGGCTGCCCAAACGGCACACCCGCGGTGATCAATAACGTATCGCCACGCTGCGCCATGCCCTGGGCCTGGGCAATTTCGAGCGCCGTAGAGCAGACTTCGTCCACCTGGCGCAGGCGATCGTTGACCACCGAGTGCACACCCCAGGCCACGGTCAGGCGACGAGCGGTTTGCCGGTTCGGCGTCAGGTTGAGGATCGGCACCGTCGGCCGTTCACGGGCAGCGCGCAAACTCGAAGTGCCGGACTCGCTGTAGTTCACCAACACTGCCACCGGCAACACATTACTGATACGCCGAATCGCGCAACTGATGGCATCGGAAACAGTCGCTTCGGCTTTCGGTCGGCTGACGTCCAGCTGGGTCTGGTAGTCCGGGCCGTTTTCCACCTGGCGGATGATCTTGCTCATCATCTGCACGGCTTCGAGCGGGTATTCGCCGGAGGCGGTTTCCGCCGACAGCATCACCGCGTCGGCACCTTCGGCCACCGCGTTGGCGACATCGGTGACTTCGGCGCGGGTGGGCGCCGGGGAGAAACGCATCGATTCGAGCATCTGCGTCGCCACCACCACCGGTTTGCCGAGCTGGCGACAGGTAGCGATGATGTTTTTCTGGATCTGCGGCACGCTTTCGGCAGGCACTTCCACGCCCAGGTCACCGCGGGCGACCATGATCGCGTCGCTCAATTCGGCGATTTCGCGCAATTGCGTGACCGCCGACGGCTTCTCGATCTTGGCCATCAGGAACGCCTTGTCGCCGATCAGGGCACGGGCTTCGCGGATGTCTTCTGGGCGCTGCACGAACGACAAGGCCACCCAGTCCACCCCCAGTTCGAGGCCAAAGCTCAGGTCGCGGCGGTCCTTGGCGGTCAGCGGGCTCAGGTCGAGCACCGCTTGCGGCACATTCACGCCCTTGCGGTCCGACAGCTCGCCGCCATTGAGCACGGTGGTGTCGATGGCGTCGGCGTACTTGGTGACCACCCGCAGGCGCAGCTTGCCGTCGTCCAGCAGCAGATCCATGCCCGGCTCCAGCGCCGCGATGATTTCCGGGTGCGGCAGATTGACCCGGCGCTCATCGCCCGGCGTGGCGTCGAGGTCCAGGCGCAGGGCCTGACCGCGATGCAGTTGCACCTTGCCTTCGGCAAATTTGCCGACCCGCAGTTTCGGCCCTTGCAGGTCCATCAGGATGCCCAGCGGATAATTCAGCTGGCGCTCGACTTCACGGATCCATTGATAGCGTTTGGCGTGGTCGGCGTGATCGCCGTGGCTGAAGTTCAGGCGAAAGATGTTGACTCCGGCCTGCACCAGTTGACGAATGTCATCGATCCCGTTGGTGGCGGGGCCGAGGGTGGCGAGGATCTTGACCTTTTTGTCAGGCGTCATGGTTTAGGGCTCTCAAGAATCAGAATGGCGCGGAAGTCGTTGACGTTGGTGCGGGTCGGCTCGGTGACGATCAGTGCGTCCAGCGCCTCGAAATAGCCGTAGCCATTGTTGTTGTCCAACTCGTCGCTGGCGCTCAAGCCGAGGGCCGCGGCACGGGCATAACTGTCCGGGGTCATGATTGCCCCGGCGTTGTCTTCGGAACCGTCGATGCCATCGGTATCACCCGCCAGGGCATAGACGCCGGGCAAGCCCTTGAGGCTGTCGGTCAGGCTGAGCAGGAACTCGGCATTGCGCCCGCCACGACCGTTGCCGCGAACGGTGACCGTGGTTTCGCCGCCAGAGAGAATCACGCAAGGCGCGGCCAGTGGTTGACCGTGCTGGACGATCTGCCGGGCGATGCCCGCGTGGACTTTCGCCACTTCCCGGGACTCGCCTTCCAGGTCGCCCAGGATCAACGGGCTGTAACCGGCCTGACGGCACTTCACCGCCGCGGCTTCCAGGGATTGCTGCGGGCGGGCGATCAGCTGGAAGTGACTGCGGACCAGGCTCGGATCGCCAGGTTTGACGGTTTCCGATTCCGGGCTTTGCAGCCAGGTGCGCACGGAGGCTGGAACTTCGATGTTGTAGCGCTTGAGGATCGCCAGCGCTTCGGCTGAGGTACTCGGGTCGGCCACGGTAGGGCCGGAGGCGATGACCGTGGCGAGGTCACCCGGTACATCGGAAATCGCATAGGTATAAACAGTGGCAGGCCAGCAGGCCTTGCCGAGGCGGCCGCCCTTGATTGCCGAGAGGTGTTTGCGTACGCAATTCATCTCGCCAATGGTCGCGCCGGATTTGAGCAGGGCTTTGTTGATCGATTGCTTGTCGGCCAGGGTGATGCCTTCGGCCGGGAGGGCGAGCAGCGCAGAGCCACCGCCGGAAAGCAGGAAAATCACGCGGTCTTTTTCGGTGAGGTCGCTCACAAGTTCCAGCACGCGTTTGGCCACGGCCAGACCGGCGGCATCCGGAACCGGATGCGCGGCTTCGACCACTTCGATTTTTTCGCAGGGGGCGCCGTGACCGTAACGCGTCACCACCAGCCCGGACACTTCACCCTGCCAGCAACGCTCGACCACCTGGGCCATGGCGGCCGCGGCTTTGCCGGCGCCGATGACGATCACCCGACCACTGCGGTCGGCAGGCAGATGGTCTTCGAGGACTTGTTGCGGATGGGCCGCGTCGATGGCTGTGGCGAACAGCTCACGCAGCAATTGTTGCGGATCGACCGACATGGCGGGCTCCCGGAATTCTTGTTATTGGAGGGTGGAGCAACCCGGAACCCTGTGGGAGCCAGCCTGCTGGCGATTCAGGCGCTGAGGTCTATCAGACACACCGCGTTGATTTCATCGCCAGCAGGCTGGCTCCCACTGGTTCAGGCAGGGCTTAGTTCTTATCGCGAATCGAGAAGTTCGCCATGTGTTCCAGGCCCTTGATCAGCGCCGAGTGGTCCCAGTTGCTGCCACCGATGGCCGCGCAAGTGCTGAACACTTGCTGGGCGTTGGCGGTGTTCGGCAGGTTGATGTTCAGCTCCTTGGCGCCTTGCAGGGCCAGGTTCAGGTCCTTCTGGTGCAGGCTGATACGGAAGCCTGGATCGAAGGTGCCCTTGATCATGCGCTCGCCGTGCACTTCGAGGATCTTCGACGAAGCGAACCCGCCCATCAGTGCTTCACGCACCTTGGCTGGATCGGCACCGTTCTTGGAAGCGAACAGCAGGGCTTCGGCCACGGCCTGGATGTTCAGCGCGACGATGATCTGGTTCGCCACTTTGGCGGTTTGACCGTCACCGTTGCCACCGACCAGGGTGATGTTCTTGCCCATGGCCTGGAACAGCGGCAGCGCGCGTTCGAAGGCGTCGGCATCGCCGCCGACCATGATGCTCAGGGTCGCCGCCTTGGCGCCGACTTCACCGCCGGACACTGGCGCGTCGAGGTATTGTGCGCCTTTTTCGTTGATCTTTGCCGCGAAAGCCTTGGTGGCGGTCGGCGAGATCGAGCTCATATCGATCACCACTTTGCCTTTGCCGACACCGGCAGCAACGCCGTCGGCGCGGAACAGCACGTCATCGACCTGCGGGGTATCCGGCACCATGACGATGATGAACTCGGCTTCCTGGGCCACTTCTTTCGGGTTCGCCAGGGCGACGGCGCCACCGGCAACCAGGTCGGCAGGGGCGGCATCGTGGTGCGCCGACAGGAACAGGCTGTGACCGGCTTTCTGCAGGTTCAATGCCATTGGGTGGCCCATGATGCCGGTGCCGATAAATCCGATTTTAGCCATGAGAAAATCCTCGTTTTATTCCGATGCTGCAATGCAGTCTTAGAGACGCAGCAGATTCATTGTGGGAGCTGCGGTGCGACGATTCGACTTGCCAGCGATGGCGGTGGGTCAGGCAACATTTTTGTATCTGTCCTGCCGCCATAGCGGGCAAGCCCGCTCCCACAGGGTTGTGTTGTTCGTTCAGATCGCGTTATGGGTCTTCAACCAGCCCAGACCCGCTTCGGTGGTGGTCAGCGGCTTGTATTCGCAACCGACCCAGCCCTGATACCCGATGCGATCCAGGTGTTCGAACAGGAAGCGGTAGTTGATTTCACCGGTGCCTGGTTCGTTGCGCCCCGGGTTGTCTGCCAGCTGCACATGGTTGATTTCGCCCAGGTGCGATTGCAGGGTGCGGGCCAGATCGCCTTCCATGATTTGCATGTGATAGATGTCGTATTGCAGGAACAGGTTGGCGCTGCCGACCTGCTCGCGAATCGACAGGGCTTGCGCCGTGTTGTTCAGGTAGAAGCCTGGAATGTCACGGGTGTTGATCGCTTCCATCACCAGCTTGATGCCTGCCGCCTGCAGCTTGTCGGCCGCGTACTTGAGGTTGGCGACGAAGGTTTTTTCCACGGTGGCATCATCAACGCCTTGTGGGCGGATGCCGGCCAGGCAGTTGACCTGGGTGTTGCCCAGCACTTGTGCGTAGGCGATCGCCAGGTCGACACCGGCGCGGAACTCTTCAACGCGATCCGGCAGGCAGGCGATACCGCGCTCGCCCTTGGCCCAGTCGCCGGCCGGCAGGTTGAACAGCACTTGGGTCAGACCGTTGGCGTCGAGCTTGGCCTTGATTTCGGCAGAGCTGAAGTCGTACGGGAACAGGTACTCGACACCACTGAAACCGGCCTTGGCGGCCGCTTCGAAACGGGCGAGGAAGTCCTGTTCGGTGAACAGCATGGACAGGTTGGCTGCGAAACGCGGCATGGTGGTCTCCCGTAAATTTGTGTAGGCCCCCTGTAGGAGTGAGCCTGCTCGCGATAGCGTAATGTCAGTCAACATTGATGTTGAATGTGCCGGCCTCATCGCGAGCAGGCTCGCTCCCACAGGGGGGACGATCAATCAGTCCAGCAACGAAATCGCCGTTGGCGCATCGTTGCCGACCAGCGCCAGGTCTTCGAATTCGTTGACGGCGTTGATCTCGGTGCCCATGGAAATGTTGGTCACGCGCTCCAGGATGATCTCGACGATCACCGGAACCTTGAACTCTTCGATCATCTGTTCGGCCTTGCGCAGGGCAGGGGCGATTTCAGACGGTTCGAACACACGCAGTGCCTTGCAGCCCAGGCCTTCGGCTACTGCGACGTGATCGACGCCATAACCGTTGAGTTCCGGTGCGTTCAGGTTGTCGAAGGACAGCTGCACGCAGTAGTCCATCTCGAACCCGCGCTGCGCCTGACGGATCAGACCCAGGTACGAGTTGTTCACCACTACATGAATGTACGGCAGCTTGAACTGCGCGCCCACCGCCAACTCTTCGATCATGAACTGGAAGTCATAGTCCCCCGACAGGGCCACGACTTTGCGGTTCGGGTCGGCCTTGACCACGCCCAGCGCGGCAGGAATGGTCCAGCCCAGAGGGCCTGCCTGACCGCAGTTGATCCAGTGGCGCGGCTTGTAGACGTGCAGGAACTGCGCGCCGGCAATCTGCGACAGACCGATGGTGCTGACGTAGCAGGTGTCCTTGCCGAACACCTGGTTCATCTCTTCGTAGACGCGCTGCGGCTTGACCGGCACGTTATCGAAGTGGGTCTTGCGCTGCAGGCTGGCTTTGCGTTGCTGGCAGTCTTGCAGCCAGGCGCTGCGGTTCTTCAGTTTGCCGGCAGCTTGCCACTCGCGAGCGACTTCGATGAACACGGTCAGCGCGGCAGCGGCGTCGGACACGATGCCCAGGTCCGGGGTGAATACGCGGCCGATCTGCGTGCCTTCGATGTCGACGTGAATGAACTTGCGGCCTTCGGTGTAGACGTCGACCGAACCGGTGTGGCGGTTGGCCCAACGGTTACCGATGCCCAGCACCACGTCCGATTTCAGCATCGTGGCGTTGCCATAGCGGTGCGAGGTTTGCAGACCCACCATGCCGACCATCAATGGGTGATCGTCCGGGATGGTGCCCCAGCCCATCAGGGTCGGTATGACCGGGATGCCGGTCAGTTCGGCAAATTCCACCAGCAGGTCGCTGGCGTCGGCGTTGATGATGCCACCACCGGCCACCAGCAGCGGGCGCTCGGCCTGGTCCAGCAAGGCCAGGGCCTTCTCGACTTGAACGCGGCTAGCGGTTGGCTTGGCCAATGGCAACGGCTGGTAGGCGTCGATGTCGAATTCGATTTCCGCCATCTGTACGTCGAACGGCAGGTCGATCAGCACTGGGCCTGGACGGCCGGAGCGCATTTCAAAAAAAGCTTTCTGGAACGCGTAAGGCACCTGGCCCGGTTCCAGGACAGTGGTTGCCCACTTGGTCACTGGCTTGACGATGCTGGTGATATCGACAGCCTGGAAGTCTTCCTTGTGCATACGGGCGCGGGGTGCCTGGCCGGTAATGCAGAGGATTGGAATCGAGTCGGCCGAGGCGCTGTAGAGCCCGGTGACCATGTCGGTACCGGCAGGGCCGGAAGTGCCGATGCACACGCCGATGTTGCCGGCCTTGGTGCGGGTGTAGCCCTCGGCCATGTGCGAGGCGCCTTCAACGTGGCGAGCGAGTACGTGATCGATGCCGCCGACCTTTTGCAGGGCGGAGTACAGCGGGTTGATGGCGGCACCGGGGATGCCAAAAGCGGTATCAACCCCTTCACGGCGCATCACCAGAACGGCGGCTTCGATTGCTCTCATTTTGCTCATGGTTTTGTGCCTCTTTACGTTTTGTAATTGTATACAAGTGGCTTTGCGCAGAGTGTATTCACGGCGGACGGCGCAGGTCAATCCATTTTCTCAAGCGGTCGTTTCATTCGTCGGAAGCCCGTTCTACTGTGGCTTTTCGTCGCATGCGGCGTTTTTCGAGAATTATTGTATACAAAAAAATAATCCATTGTGTTCTATTTGTTGTATCGGCCTGCGGCAGAACGAAGCAGGCCACCGGCTTTCCGAAAAACAAAATGAGGACGGCACCATGAGCGCTTTAACCTTGAAAGTCGCAGTTAACCTGGTCAACGAAGCCATCAACGCAGGGCGCGCCATTTCCGCCGCGCCCCTGACCGTTGCAGTGCTGGACGCCGGCGGGCACCTGATCACCTTGCAGCGTGAAGACGGCGCCAGCCTGCTGCGCCCGCACGTCGCCATCGGCAAGGCCTGGGGCGCCATCGCCCTGGGCAAAGGCTCACGCCTGCTGGCACTGGACGCCCAACAGCGCCCGGCGTTCATCGCGGCATTGAATAGCCTGGGGCAGGGGAGTGTCGTGCCGGCACCGGGCGGTGTGTTGATCCGGGATAAGGACGGGAATGTGTTGGGGGCGGTGGGGATCAGCGGTGATTTGTCGGATGTTGATGAGCAGTGTGCGATCAATGCGATCGAGGCGTTGGGGTTGAGGGCGGATGCGGGGGTTGTTGCTTGATCTCAATCGCCTGAGAAATTGTCATCGCTGGCAAGTCGAATCGTCGCACCGCAGCTCCCACAATGACGGTTGGTGTTCACATTTTTTTACGGATGCCAACAGACCCTGTGGGAGCTGGCTTGCCAGCGATTGCTATCTGTCAGACACATCCAGCTAAAAGTGTGTATCACCGTTTAGAGTTTCCAGGTCTAGCCTTTCCATGACTTCATCTTGAGAGAGGCAAGGAATGCCTGACTTACCCGCTTCACATCGCCTGCGAGCTGGGCGCTATGCCGAGCCCAGCCGAATCTATCTGCTGACCACCAATACAATTGATCGCAAACCGATCTTCGTCGATTTCGCTTTGGGCAGATTGGTTGTTGGTCAATTTCGCCGGGCGCAAAATCTTGGACTAGCGAACTCTCTGGCCTGGGTAGTCATGCCTGATCATTTTCACTGGCTTGTCGAGCTGGAAAACTGTTCCTTGCGCAGACTGATGCGCGAGACCAAGTCTCTGATTACTCGAGAGGTGAACCATTGCAGTGGCAGGGGTGGGCCTCTATGGCAGCAGGGCTTTCATGACCGGGCCCTGCGTAGAGAGGAGGATTTGGTGAAATTGGCGAGGTATGTGGTGGCCAATCCATTGCGGGCAGGTCTGGTGGAAAAACTTGGCGATTATCCGCTGTGGGATGCTATCTGGGTTTGAGTCGGCAACGGGGCGCCTGCATCGCTGGCAAGCCAGCTCCCACAGGTTTTTGTGTTGAATTCAAATTCTGTGAACGACACAAATCCTGTGGGAGCTGGCTTGCCAGCGATAGCCGCACCGCGGTGTATCAGTCCGGCTCACACCCCTTGAGCACCAAGCGGATGATGGTCTGCGCCGCCGCTTCATAATCCTCTTCATCCAGCTTGGCCTTGCCGGTGATGGCGGTGATTTGCCAGTCGAAGTCGGCGTAGGTCTGGGTCGCGGCCCAGATGCTGAACATCAGGTGGTTGGGATCGATGGGCGCTATCTGGCCACGGTCGATCCAGGTCTGGATGCAGTCGATGTTGTGCTTGGCTTGGCCATTGAGCTGCTCGACCAGGTCGGGGCTCAGGTGTGGGGCACCGTGCATGATTTCGCTGGCGAACACCTTGGAGGCGAAAGGCAGGTCGCGGGAGATGCGGATCTTCGAGCGTATGTAGCCGCTCAGCACTTCACTGGGCACACCCTCGGGATTGAACGGCGTCGAGGCCTGCAGAATCGGCTCGATGATGCTTTCCAGGACCTCGCGATAGAGGTTTTCCTTGGACTTGAAGTAGTAGTAGACGTTGGGCTTGGGCAGTCCCGCCTTGGCTGCGATGTCACTGGTTTTGGTCGCAGCGAAGCCCTTGTCGGCAAATTCTTCACTGGCGGCACGCAGGATCAGTTGTTTGTTGCGCTCGCGGATGGTGCTCATAAACCAGGGGGTTCCTTGCCTGTACTGGCGGTGGCGCATGGTATCACCGGCCTTCGGCGACGCTCAAGAATGCTCCATGCGGCGTCAGGCCGCGCTATGCTGCACCGCATTCATTCAAGAAGGAAAGCCGATTCATGGCAGGAAGCAGTTTGCTCGTGCTGATCGACGACATCGCCGCGGTGCTGGACGATGTGGCGTTGATGACCAAAATGGCCGCCAAGAAGACCGCCGGGGTGCTGGGCGATGACCTGGCGCTCAACGCCCAGCAGGTCAGCGGCGTGCGTGCCGAGCGGGAAATCCCTGTAGTCTGGGCGGTCGCCAAGGGCTCGTTCGTCAATAAACTGATCCTGGTGCCGTCGGCATTGGCCATCAGCGCGTTCATTCCCTGGCTGGTTACGCCGTTGTTGATGGTCGGTGGCGCTTACCTGTGCTTCGAAGGATTCGAGAAGCTCGCCCACAAGTTCCTGCACAGCAAGGCTGAAGACCAGGCCGAACATGCCGAGCTGGTAGAGGCCGTGGCGGATCCAGCGGTCGATCTGGTGGCGTTCGAAAAGGACAAGATCAAGGGCGCGATCCGTACCGACTTCATCCTCTCGGCTGAAATCATCGCCATCACTCTCGGCGTCGTGGCCGATTCGGCGCTGACCCAGCAAGTCGTCGTGCTCTCGGGCATCGCTATCGTCATGACGGTCGGCGTCTATGGATTGGTGGCGGGCATCGTCAAACTCGACGATCTGGGGCTGTGGCTGACCCAGAAGCCGGGGCAGATCGCCAAAAGTATAGGCGGCGGCATCCTGCGCGCGGCGCCGTACATGATGAAGAGCCTGTCGGTGATCGGTACCGCGGCCATGTTCCTGGTCGGTGGCGGCATTCTTACCCACGGTGTTCCGGTGGTGCATCACTGGATCGAAACTGTCAGCGCGGGGGCGGGCGGAGCCGGGTTTATCGTGCCGACACTGCTCAATGCCGTGGCGGGGATTGTGGCGGGGGCGGTGGTGTTGGTGGGGGTGATGGCCGTCAGCAAGATCTGGAAAGCGCTGAAAGGCTAAGACCGACGCATAACAAATGTAGGAGTGAGCCTGCTCGCGATAGCGGTATAACAGTCAACATACGCGTTGAATGTTATACCGCTATCGCGAGCAGGCTCACTCCTACAGTGTTTTATTCTCGCCGCAATTACTCGGCAATCTGCAACTTGCGCGACTCGGTGTACACGTAGCGCACCTTCTCGTACTCGAACGGCGAGTTCAGCTGGCCATAACGGAAGCTGGTCTGATTGCGCTTGTCGATGCCGCGCAGGATCCACACTTCCGGATGGTTGGAGCTGACTTCGGCCACGTTGAGGAAGTTGATGGCGTTCTCGGCGCTGAAATCGACCACCAGCCCGCCCGTGTCACGCAGGTTGGACGGCCCGAGGATCGGCAACACGAAGTAGGCTCCGCCCGGAACACCATAGAAGCCCAGGGTCTGGCCGAAGTCTTCGTTCTGGCGCTGCAGGCCCATGGCGGTGGCCGGGTCCCACAGGCCGGCGATGCCAATGGTGGTGTTGAGCAGCAGCCGGCCAGTGATTTCCATCGAGCGCTGGCCCTTGAACTGCAACAGGCTGTTGAGCAGGTTTGGAACGTCGCCGAGGTTGTTGAAAAAGTTGCTGACACCGGTCCGCAAGAAGCTCGGCGTGATGTAGCGATAGCCGTCGACCACCGGCAGGAACACCCATTGGTCGAACCGGTAGTTGAAGTGGTAGACGCGGCGGTTCCACTGCTCCAGCGGGTCGTAGACGTTCAGGGCGCTGAGCGTCGAGCGTTCGAATTCGCGCTGGTCCAGGCCCGGGTTGAACTTGAGTTTGCTCAGGGGTTCCTTGAAACCGTCGCTGTCGATGACGACAGGGGCGTTGGCTTTGCTGTTGTCCGCGTGGGCAATGCCTGCACTGAGTAGTGCGGCGATGAGCAGGAGGTATTTAGCCACGGAAGAACTCCAGCATGGCGTCGCTGTTGACGCGGTAATTAAGGTTGCCGCAGTGGCCGCCCAGCGGGTAAACGGTCAGGCGATCGCCAAACGTCTTGCGCAGGAAACCGAGGTCTCCAGGGCCGAGGATCACATCGTCGGCGTTGTGCATCACGGCAATTTTCGGGCTGTCGTGCAGGTAGTCCTTCAGGGCATACAAGCTCACCTGGTCGATCAGTTGCAGCAGGCTGCCGCCGTCGGTGCGGGCGCGCCACATCGGGATCACCTGTTCGGTGATGTAGCAGTCGAAGTCGCATTGCAGCGCACGCTTTAGGTACGGCGTCATGCTGGTGCCTTCGGTGATCGGCGTTTTCGGTGGGGTGATGAGGCCGCGGCGGTTGATCAGGTCCGAGGTGAAGGCGATGTCGGCGGCGGAGAAACGGAACGAGGTGCCGATCAGCATGGCCATCTGTTCGTTGCTCAGGTGCTGCTTGGACTGCTGGAAGTCGTAGAGCAGGGCGTCGTTGAGATCGATATAGCCCTTCTGCTGGAAGTAACGGGTGAGTTTGTTCAGCACCAGCTCATAGAAGGTGGTGGTGTTGGTGATGCCCTTGACTTCCGTTTGTACAAGCTTGTCCAGGTTGGTGATCGAGGTGTAGAGATTGACCGGGGGATTGAGCAGCAGGACTTTCTTGAAGTTGAAGCTGCGGCGGGTTTCGTCCAGGTGCGCGACGAACGCCGCGTCCAGTGCGCCCAGGCTGTAGCCCGTCAGGTAGTAATCGGTGACCGGCAGTTTCGGGTTCTGCGCCCGCACCGCCTGCATCACCCGATACATGTCTTCAGCATCGTCCTTGGTGATGCCGGGCGTGGCAAAGCGTGAGGCGGCGCTCATGAAGTCGAAGCTGGTAGGCGACGACAGTTGCACCACGTGATACCCGGCCTTGTAATAGAGCTTTTTCAGGTATTCGTTGAGGCTGCTGTCGTAGCGCGCACCGGTGCCGGCGATCAGGAAAATCAACGGCGCGGCTTTATCCTGGGTGGCAATGCGATAGGTGAGTTTCTTCACTGGCCAGAAGTTATCCGGCAGTTCGAACGCGCGCTCCGGGCGCAAGGTGACGCTGCGGTCCGCCTGATCGATGTCGTCATCCAGCGGCAGCTCGGGACGCAAGTCCGGCGGCGTCGTGGCAATCGTCGCCTCAAACGGGTTGGTCAAGGGGTAGCCATAACTGGCGGCGTCGATATCGACCGCCAGTGCGGACGCACTCAAGATAAGGCCGCCAAACAGGGCGGCGAAGCGCAAGGAACGGAGCATGACTAGATCCCTTAGAGAAGGTGCCGAATGAAGTTCGCAGGCTATGACCACTGGATCTGCGCCAAAGTGCCACGCATCGGCACCAAACAGGCCTTAATTCCGAGTAATAGTAGCTCGACGATACACTTTGCAGTGATTGAATGACCAGTTAACAGTTGTTATTGCTTGCGTCGGGCTGCCGGGCGATTAAGCTGGCCGCCGTTTTTGCGTATTGGAGAGTTCCATGTCCCGCCGTTTGCCCGTGATTCTGCTGCTTGTCCTGCTGCCCCTCTGGCTGGCCGCCAGTTATGGTGCGCGCTATGGCTTCATGGAAGATGCGCAGTGGGTCGGCATCTGCGTGGATGAGGCAAGCCGTTGGGAATGCCAGGCGCGTTCGAACCTGGGCCTGATGATTCATTTCCAGGTATTGGGCTGGGGGGCGTTGGCTGCCGCGGTGATCGGCTTTGTATTGCCCGGACGGGCAGGGTGGTGGTTGGCGGTACTGGCGCTGGTGCTGGGGTTTCCGGCGCTGGCGTTGTACAACACGACGATGGCGGTGTTTGCGGTGGTGATTGCGGGGTTGCGGTTGGTCAGGGCGTCTCGTAGCGCCTGATAGATAGCCTTCGCGAGCAGGCTCGCTCCCACAGGATTTGAGTCGTACACTTTTTGTGCGATCGACACAAATCCTGTGGGAGTGGCGGTGCGACGATTCGACTTGCCCGCGAAGAGGCCGGGAAGCTCGCTGAAAGCTTAAGCTTTGCGAACCCGCAAGCTGCGCCACAATGCCGCCACCATCAACACGCTCACCAACCCCCATCCCCAGGCCTGCTGGTTCTGCAATCCTTCCCTATACAGCTGCGGCGCGATGCCGGCACCGATGATAAAGGTCAGCAAGGCAATTTCCCGACGCGGCACGCTCACGGGGCGGCACAGGTAAACCAGCGCTGGCAGGATGAAGGCGACGCTTGGGAAACTGCGATAACGCGGATCGAACACCAGTTCCAGCATCGTCACCGCCGCGGCAAATCCCGCCACCGCCAGTATCCAGCCCGCCCGACGTTCCAGCGCATTGAACGCCCAGCCACGCCAACCGGTGCGAGGGCTCAGCGTCAGCGCGGCATGGGCCAGCACCAGCACATTCAGCGCGGTCAGCAACGCAACCCACAACCACTCACTGGCAAAGCGCGTGGTGACTCGCGCCAGATCGCCCCAAGCGCCTATGGAGCAGGCCGCCAGTGCGCCGAGCAGCGGCAGGATCAGAGCGGAGCGCGTGTTGTTCACACGCCCGCCGAGGATCAGCGTTGCGAGGAAGATCAAGCCGCCGACCACCAGCCACTGCGACCAGTACGGCACATTGCTGACCGGTCCTGCGAGCACGCCCTTGTCCTGGCGATCGGCATCGAACAGCCCCCAATAACCGCCGACAGCCCCCTCGCTGGCACGTTTCCACGGCTGGTCGAAGGCCTCGATGAGGTTGTAGTGCCAGCGATTTTGCTCGGCCATGGCGACAAAACCACGAATGAACCGGGCTTCGTTGACCCGGCTCGGCAAGGCGGTTTCACGCTGGCGGCCTTCGCTCGGCCAGCCAGTCTCGCCAATCAACACGTCCTTGGGCGCGAACTTGTTGCCGAACACCTGGCGTACTTGCGCCACATGTTGCAGTGCGGCGTCGATGTTCGACGGGTCATCTTCCCAATACGGCAGCAAGTGGATGGTCAGGAAGTCCACGGCCGGTGCAATCTCCGGGTGCTTGAGCCAGAACTCCCACACATCGGCATAAGTCACGGGTTGCTTGACCTGGCTTTTGACCTTGTTGATCAGCTTCACTAACTGGGCGCCGGTGACTTCCTTGCGCAGCAGGGTTTCGTTGCCGACGATCACCGCGCTGACCACGTCCGCGTTGGCGTTGGCAGAAGCGATCAGCAGGTCGACTTCTTTTTCGGTGTCCACCGGATTGCTGTTGATCCAGGCGCCGATCATCATTTTCAGCCCGTGCTTGCGCGCCAGATCCGGAAGGGCCTCGAGCCCGGTCATCGAGTAGGTTCGAATGCATTCGAAGCGGGTTGCCAGCAGCGCGAGGTCGGCATCCATGCGCTCGGGACGCAGGTTGAACGGCACGTCGAACGGCGACTGGTCCTTGTCGAACGGGGTGTAGGAGGCGCATTGCAACTTGTGCGTCGCGCTGGCGACGTCCGGCAGGATCACCGGTTTGCCGAGGCCGTACCAGAAGCCACCCAGGGCAAACAGCCCCAGCAGGCAAGCGAATAGATAAGCAAAAAAAGGAAAGCGCGATGTCGCAGGCATGGTCGGGCCGTCTGGGAGCAAAGCGGCGCATGTTACCTGCATTTGTCGCGCGCTTGGTGGCCTGCATGATTTTGACATGCAAAGTTCGGGCGGATTGCCCGGGAGGTTTGACGCGCTCAACGTTAATGGCGTTCTGATGTCGTTTCTCGCTGCCTTGAGGTCGCTGGCAGAGCAGGTCGCCGATAGCGTCAGGTTGATGATCGCTAGTGTCAGTACTCCACTGACGTTCGAACGAGTTTGCGGTGGGGCGTGATGGGGGCGCTGTGCACTATAACTATACGTTGACGCGACTCGGCACCCGTCGAGCGCAGCACTTTCGGGGAAGTAACGATGAAGATGCGACGACTTTTAGGCGCAGGTGCCGCTCTGGTGCTTGCGATGGGCTCCACATTCGCCAATGCCGAGAACAAGACCCTGAGCATCGGTTACGTTGACGGCTGGTCCGACAGCGTCGCGACTACTCACGTGGCCGCTGAAGTGATCAAGCAGAAGCTGAATTATGACGTGAAGCTGCAAGCCGTCGCCACCGGGATCATGTGGCAGGGCGTCGCCACCGGCAAACTCGACGCCATGCTGTCGGCCTGGCTGCCAGTGACCCACGGCGATTACTGGGCCAAGAACAAGGACCAGGTCGTCGACTACGGCCCGAACTTCAAGGACGCGAAAATCGGTCTGATCGTGCCGGAGTACGTCAAGGCCAAGTCACTTGAAGACCTGAAAACCGATGACAGCTTCAAGAAACGCATCGTCGGCATCGACGCCGGTTCAGGCGTGATGCTCAAGACCGAGCAGGCAATCAAGGACTACGACCTGACCGGCTATCAACTCAAGGCCAGTTCCGGCGCCGGCATGATCGCCGAGCTGACCCGTGCCGAGAAGAAAAACGAATCCATTGCCGTCACCGGTTGGGTGCCGCACTGGATGTTCGCCAAGTGGAAACTGCGTTTCCTGGAAGACCCGAAAGGCGTGTACGGCGCGGCTGAAACCGTGAACAGCATCGGCAGCAAAGAGCTGGCCACCAAGGCGCCGGAAGTGGCCAAGTTCCTGAAGAACTTCCAGTGGGCTTCGAAAGACGAAATCGGCGAAGTCATGCTGGCCATCCAGGAAGGCGCCAAGCCTGAAGCGGCGGCCAAGGATTGGGTAGCCAAGCACCCGGAGCGTGTGGCTGACTGGATCAAGTAACAGATACCCCGCTGTACCCTGTGGGAGCGAGCCTGCTCGGGATTGCGGTCTGTCAGTTAATTGAAATGTTGACTGACACGACGCTTTCGCGAGCAGGCTCGCTCCCACAGTTGTTTTCAGGTGTGCTGGAAATTGGCAAATACGTCACATGGCTCTAAGACTAAGGTCGTCTGGAACCTGCCCCGCAGCCGCATAGAGTGGATACCGTTCCAACTAAATCTGTGCTGCGAGGATAAAAACAATGAACGACAGCATTTACCTCTCGATTCAAAACAGCCCGCGATTCAAGGAGCTGGTTAGCAAGAGGGAACGATTCGCCTGGATTCTTTCGGCGATCATGCTAGGGCTTTACTCCGGATTCATCCTTCTGATTGCTTACGGGCCGCATGTACTGGGGGCGAAAATCAGCCCTGAGTCATCGATTACCTGGGGTATTCCGATCGGTGTCGGGCTGATTGTTTCGGCTTTCATACTGACCGGTATCTACGTGCGACGCGCCAACGGCGAATTCGACGACCTGAACAATGCGATTCTCAAGGAGGCTCAGCAATGATCCGGCGCCTAATGGCTCTTTTGAGCATCGCAGCCTTCGCACCGGGAGCCTGGGCGGCTGACGCCCTGACCGGCGCCGTGCAGAAGCAACCGCTTAACGTGTCCGCGATTCTGATGTTCGTCGCATTCGTAGGTGCAACGCTGTGCATCACCTACTGGGCGTCCAAGAAAAACAAGTCGGCCTCCGACTACTACGCGGCAGGCGGCAAGATCACCGGTTTCCAGAACGGCCTGGCGATTGCTGGTGACTACATGTCGGCGGCGTCCTTCCTGGGTATTTCCGCGCTGGTATTCACCTCTGGCTACGATGGCCTGATCTATTCGATCGGCTTCCTGGTGGGCTGGCCAATCATTCTGTTCCTGATCGCCGAGCGCCTGCGTAACCTGGGTAAATACACCTTTGCCGACGTGGCGTCCTATCGCCTTGGGCAAACCCAGATTCGTTCGCTGTCCGCTTGCGGTTCGCTGGTGGTGGTGGCGTTTTACCTGATCGCGCAAATGGTCGGTGCCGGCAAGCTGATCCAGCTGCTGTTCGGCCTCGACTACCACGTAGCGGTGATCCTGGTCGGTATCCTGATGTGTGCCTACGTGCTATTCGGCGGCATGCTGGCGACCACCTGGGTACAGATCATCAAGGCTGTCTTGCTGCTGTCCGGCGCCTCCTTCATGGCGCTGATGGTGATGAAGCACGTCAACTTCGACTTCAACATGCTGTTCTCCGAGGCGATCAAGGTTCACCCTAAAGGTGAAGCGATCATGAGCCCGGGCGGCCTGGTGAAAGATCCGATCTCGGCGTTCTCCCTGGGGTTGGCACTGATGTTCGGTACCGCGGGCCTGCCGCACATCCTGATGCGCTTCTTCACCGTGGGTGACGCGAAAGAAGCGCGCAAGAGCGTGCTGTACGCAACCGGCTTCATTGGCTACTTCTATATCCTGACCTTCATCATCGGCTTCGGCGCGATCCTGCTGGTGAGCACCAACCCTGCCTTCAAAGACGCGGCTGGCGCGTTGCTGGGCGGCAACAACATGGCGGCGGTGCACCTGGCCAATGCGGTCGGTGGCAGTATCTTCCTCGGCTTCATCTCGGCGGTAGCGTTCGCGACCATCCTGGCAGTGGTTGCCGGCCTGACCCTGGCCGGTGCCTCGGCGGTGTCCCACGACCTGTACGCCAGCGTGATCAAGAAGGGCAAGGCCAACGAGAAGGATGAGATCCGCGTCTCGAAAATCACCACCATCGCCCTGGCTGTACTGGCGATCGCCCTGGGCATCCTGTTCGAAAGCCAGAACATTGCGTTCATGGTGGGCCTGGCGTTCTCCATCGCGGCGAGCTGCAACTTCCCGGTCCTGCTGCTTTCCATGTACTGGAAAAAGCTGACCACCCGCGGTGCGATGATCGGCGGCTGGATGGGCTTGGTGAGCGCTGTGGGCTTGATGGTGCTTGGTCCGACCATCTGGGTGCAAATCCTGCATCACGAGAAGGCGATCTTCCCGTATGAGTACCCGGCGCTGTTCTCGATGATCATTGCTTTTGTCGGGATCTGGTTCTTCTCGATTACTGACAAGTCGACTGCGGCTGATAACGAACGGGCGCTGTTCTTCCCGCAGTTTGTTCGTTCGCAGACTGGTTTGGGGGCGAGTGGGGCGGTTTCGCACTAAGGCTTCAAGTTTGTTGGCTTAAATAGAAATGCCCCGATTGAGAGATTGGGGCATTTTTATTGGGCGGTTATCGGACATTTTAGATGAAGGGTTTGTTTGCCGAGGCGGCCTTACAGCCGACCTGGGTGTTGTTTAGCGAGTACATATCCATTCCTGCGGTAACGGCGACTTATGGTTTCGCCCTTACGGCGACTCACTTTTTTTACAAGCGCCAAAAAAAAGTAAGCAAAAAAACGCTCGCCCCAGCGTCCGGCCCCTCGCTAGGGCTCGGCGTTCCTTCGCTTCGGCATTCATCCGGGGGCATCGCCCTCCGGTTGGCTTCGCTGGCACCTACATGCGATGTGTTCGACTGCGTCGAACGGCGCTGCGCGCCAATCCCCGG
>NZ_AKJF01000116.1 GCF_000282475.1 Pseudomonas sp. GM78 | reverse complement strand
GGGGCAAAGCCTTTTGCTTCCTTTTTGGCGTTTGAAAAAGGGAGTCGCTGTAAGAGCGAAACCATAAGTGGCCGTTACCGCAGCAATGGATATGTACTCAAACAACACCCATCAAGGCGGATCAATCTGATCCAGCACCCGATTCGCCGTAATTTCCGCCAGCATCACGCTGTTGGAAATACCCAGCAGGGCATTGCGCGACCCACCGTCCAGATGATCCACCAACTGATGAACCATCACATCGACCGAAGCCAGCGTCTCGACCAGATACACCATCAGGGTTTCGCTGGTGGCATGCGGATCCACAGTAAATAGTGAGCTAGGTGTACGCGCCGTGGCTTTGATGTCGGCAGACGACGGGAAGTGGTAATCGAGGGCGCGCTCGGCAGCCTCGTTGAGTTTTTTTGAATCGGGTTCGTACGGGGAGGTGGGATCGGTTTCTGGGGGATTCGGCGTGACCTTGAACATGGTGAAACTCCTGGAGAATTGGAGCTGCCACCATTCGCTGCGAAACGAAAAAGGGTGGCAACTGTACGCGGGTTCGCAGACCAGGACTCCAGGAACCCGGCAGGCCCAAAGGCCTCCCACGCACAGCTGCCATGACATGAGTGACAGACTTGATGAAGCGTCTGCTCACGGACGTTGTGCGCCTGGAGATTTACCCGGGCTGCGAAACCCGATCACTGACAATCAGTGACGCGAATAAAGTTACCGAGCGGCCCCAAGGCGCACAAGCCGGCGGATTCTGGCGTAGCCGTAGGCAATGGCGCAAGGCTTTGTAGCTTTCAAGAAGGGAGTTGTAGGGTGCTTAAACAAGCTTCCTTCGACGATGTTTAATGGTGGTCGGACTTGGCCGCTGCATGCACTTTTAAAGCGCCGTGCCGGACAACGTGCACCAGTGCGAAGCGGTTTGCTGAGTTTCCCCGCCTCGCGCACCAACAGCCGTCACACCCGTTCATCCCGCCATAAACCTGCCTGACTCGCGGCCATCAAGGCGTTTTCACGGTGATGGAAGTCTCCTTCAGCGAACTGGCACAAACACTGCATTAACCCCTTCAAGCCTATCCGAAAAAGATGGGCAGCCCTCTCGGTCAACGACGATCGACTGGCCGCACAGGTCGTGGGCAATATCGGTGGATCAGGCATGGCCGTCTGGTTTTCAACACCGCAAAAGAACAGGCAAAGACGCCTGGAACCGCAAGGTTTCAGGCGTTTTTTTTTGCTTTTTTTCACCGTGATGGGCTTAGGGCAGGTGTCGTTTATGAATTCCAATGTAGCCAGTTTGAACAAGCTGCAAACGCTGATCGTGATCGGCAATGGCATGGTCGGGCATCATTGTGTCGAGCAGTTGATCGAGCGCGGCGCGCTTGACCGCTATCGGCTGCACGTCTTCAGCGAAGAGCCGATGCGTGCCTACGACCGCGTGCATCTGTCCGAATACTTCTCAGGTCGCGACGCCGAGTCGCTGGCACTCAGTGACGCGGCGCTGTACGAGACGCCCGGCGTCACCTTGCACTTGGGTGTGCCGGTGCTGGAAATCGACCGCGCCCGGCGCCAGGTGATTACCGCACAAGGCTGCGTGGCCTACGACAAACTGGTCCTGGCCACCGGATCCTACCCATTCGTGCCGCCGATCGAAGGTGCCGAAGGCGATTCGCGCCTGGTCTATCGCACCCTGGAAGACCTCGATGCCATTCGTGCCGCGGCGGCCAATGCCCGGCGCGGGGTGGTGGTCGGCGGTGGCCTGCTGGGCCTTGAAGCCGCCAACGCGCTGAAAAGCCTGGGGCTCGAAGCGCACGTGGTGGAATTCGCCCCGCGGCTGATGCCGGTACAGCTGGATGATCTGGGTGGGCTGGCGCTCAAGGCGCAGATCGAGCGCCTCGGCGTCGGTGTGCACCTGTCCCGCGCCACGCAGTCGATCAGCGCCGGCGAGCAGTACCGCTACCGGATGAATTTTGCCAACGATGAGTTCCTCGAGACCGACCTGATCGTGTTCTCCGCCGGTATCCGTGCCCAGGATGCGCTGGCCCGGCAATGCGCGCTGGAGATCGGCCCGCGCGGTGGCGTGGTGATCGACGACACCTGCCTGAGCTGTGACCCGAACATCTACGCCATCGGTGAATGCGCTTCCTGGAATGGCAGCCTGTTCGGCCTGGTCGCGCCGGGCTACCAGATGGCGCGCAGTGTCGCAGCGCGCCTGTGTGACGACGCCGCCGAGCCGTTCCAGGGCGCCGACATGTCGACCAAGCTCAAGCTGCTGGGCGTCGACGTTGGCTCCATCGGCGATGCCCACGCCAACACGCCGGGTGCGCGCAGCTATCAGTTCATCGACGAAACGACGGCCAGCTACCGCCGCCTGGTGGTGGATGCCAGCGGCAAACACGTGCTCGGTGCCGTGCTGATCGGCGACAACAGCTATTACGACACGCTGCTGCAATACATGCAGAACGCGATCGCCTTGCCGGCCGAACCGGCCGCGCTGATCCTGCCGTCGTCCGAAGGCGCGCCGACCCTCGGCCCTGGCGCCTTGCCGGAAACGGCCACGGTCTGCTCGTGCCACAACGTGACCAAGGGCGCCATCTGCTCGGCCATCGACGGCGGATGCACCGACCTCGGCCTGCTCAAGTCGCAGACCAAGGCCTGCACCGGTTGCGGTGGTTGCGCCGGGTTGCTCAAGCAAGTCTTCGAACATGAATTGATTGCCCGTGGGGTCAGCGTCGACAAGAGCCTGTGCGAACACTTCGCCTACACCCGTCAGGAGCTGTATGCGCTGGTGCGGGTAGAAGGGGTGATCACCTTCGAGGAACTGCTGGCCAAGCATGGCCGTGGCCACACCGGGTGCGATGTGTGCAAGCCGGCGGTGGGTTCGATCCTGGCGTCGTGCTGGAACCAGCCGATCATGGACCCGTCGCTGGTGCCGCTGCAGGACACCAACGACACCTTCATGGCCAACATGCAGAAAAACGGCACCTATTCCGTGGTGCCGCGCATCCCCGGTGGCGAGATCACCGCGGACAAGCTGATTGCCATTGGCGTGGTGGCGAAGAAATACGACCTCTACACCAAAATCACCGGCGGTCAGCGCATCGACCTCTTTGGCGCGCAGTTGCATCAACTGCCGGACATCTGGAGCGAGCTGATTGAAGCTGGCTTCGAAACCGGCCACGCCTACGGCAAATCGACTCGCACGGTGAAGTCCTGCGTTGGCAGCACCTGGTGCCGCTATGGGGTGCAGGACAGCGTGCAAATGGCCCTGACCATCGAAGATCGCTACAAGGGCCTGCGTTCGCCGCACAAGCTCAAGTTCGCGGTGTCCGGTTGCACCCGTGAATGCGCCGAGGCGCAAAGTAAGGACGTCGGCGTGATCGCTACCGAGAAGGGCTGGAACCTTTACATCGCCGGCAACGGCGGCATGCGCCCGCGCCATGCCGAACTGTTCGCCACCGACCTCGATGACGCGACCCTGATCCGCTACATCGACCGCTTCCTGATGTTCTACATCCGCACCGCGGACAAACTGCAGCGCACCTCGGTCTGGCGCGAAAGCCTGGAAGGCGGCCTGGACTACCTCAAGGACGTGATCATCCACGACAGCCTGGGCCTGGGTGCCGAGCTCGAGTCGCAGATGCAGCTGGTGGTCAATCGCTACGAATGTGAGTGGGCCAACGCCCTCAAAGACCCGGAAAAACTCAAGCGCTTCCGTACCTTCGTCAACGATAAACGCCCGGACCCGGACATCCATTTTGTCCAGGAGCGTGGTCAACGCCGGCCGATCATGGCGGCCGAACTCAACCTGATCCCTGTTACCGAGGAGACTGTCTGATGAACCCGTCCAATACCCAACGCGTTGAAGCCCGTGCGTCTGTCGTCTGGCAATCGGTGTGCAGCCAGCAGGACCTGGTGAATGACTCCGGTGTAGTGGTGTGGCTGGACGGTGCCCAGGTGGCGCTGTTCTACCTGCCGGGCATGCAGGGCAAAACCCTTTACGCCATCGACAACCACGACCCGCAATCGGGGGCCAATGTCATCGGCCGCGGACTGGTCGGCAACATCAAGGGCGACCTGGTCGTTGCCTCACCCATTTACAAGCAGCATTTTCGTCTTGAAGACGGCAGTTGCCTGGAGTACCCGCAACAGCGCTTGCGGGTCTGGCCGGTGCGGTTGAACGAAGGGTTGGTGGAGGTCGGGGTGGCCTGACGCTGTACGCCATTCACATCAGGAGACGGACATGAAGACAGCCGCACAGTTGCTCAAGCTCAAGGTCGTGGAAAACCAGCAGGTGCACAGCATCGCACCGGACGCCATGGTGCTGGAGGCCGTACAGAAAATGGCCGAAAAGAACGTGGGTGCATTGCCGGTGATCGAGAAGGGCCAGGTCGTCGGGGTGATCAGCGAGCGTGACTATGCGCGCAAGGTGGTGCTGCTGGGACGTTCGTCAGTCGGCACACCGGTCAGGGCCATCATGAGTTCCCCAGTGGTTACGGCCGACAGCCAACAGAGCATCGAGCATTGCATGGCGGTCATGACGGACAGCCATTTGCGACACTTGCCGGTGGTGGAGAATGGCGAGTTGATCGGTTTGTTGTCGATTGGCGATCTGGTCAAGGAAGCCATTGTCGAGCAGGCCGACCTGATTCGCCAGTTTGAACATTACATTCGCGGGCACTGAGACAAGCTGTTTATCAGCGCAACACATAAGGGGACGGATGGGCGGGTAGACGCCAATCCGTTCCTTTTTTTTCGGGATCACCCGAACATCAGAACTTGAAGGCCTGTCGTCCTACCAGTAGCCATTTTCCGCTTTGTTTCTGCCAGATCTGGAAGTTCTCGATTTCCGTCGGGACCACTTCGGTGCCTTTGAGGGCCTGGGCCGAGAAGTGGTGGCGAACCAATGCAACATCGCCGGAGACGGTGATGGTCTGGTTCTGCATCTCAAGGGTCTTGAAGGCACTTTTGCCGGTTTCGATATCGGCGATGAATTGCTGCTTGTCCTGGATCTTGCCGCTGGAATGGCCGTAGGTGAGGTTTTCGGCGGTCAACGCGTTCAGTTCAGCGATGTCCTTGTGCAGCATCGCCTGGGTCAAGTGATCGACGGCTTGTGCCACGTCCTTGTCCCCGGAAGCCGGGGTGGCGGCGACGTAGCCGCTGAACAGGCACAGAAAACCAATCAGCAGTTTTGCTTTTTTCATGAGGATTCCTTGTTGTTGTGGGTGATCGGATTGACAAGTACGAATCATCTCATCAGTCATCGTACAACATAGCATGCAAGGACAGAAAAAAGCGAACTTGCGGCGAAGGCGTATCTCGAAGTTAAAAGCCCGTATGGAATCTGCATTTCAAGGGTGTCGGAGAGTTCAAATCATGCAGCCCAAGGAACATCCGCGATACGAATTGACGCTGCTGATCGTGTTTGTGCTTATCGTCATTGCATTGGGCTATTCCCCGCGCAGCCGGGTGGATTGGGCGCTGGAGAACCTGTTGGCGCTGCTGCTGGTGGGGACGTTGGTGGTTTTCTATCACCATTTTCGCCTGTCGGCGGCGTCCCTTACGCTGGTGTTCGTTTTCCTGTGCATTCACGAGTTGGGGGCAATTACACCTATTCCCTGGTGCCCTACGATCGTTGGTGTTCGGCCTTGACCGGCGTCAGTTTTGACAAGAGCTTTGGCCTGCACCGTAACCACTACGACCGGCTGGTCCACCTGAGCTACGGGCTGTTGATGGCCTGGCCGATCCGTGAAGTGCTGCTGCGGCTGACGCCGTTGCGCGGGCGCTGGCTGTTTTTCATGGCCCTGAACATCATCCTGTCGACCTCCGCAGTCTACGAACTGGTGGAGTGGATCGGTGGGGCCTACCTGGGCGACGACACGGCAAAGGCATTCGTCGGCGCGCAGAACGACCCGTGGGATTCACAAAAGGACATGGCCCTGGCCGTTGCTGGTGCTTTCGTCAGCCTGCTATTGGTTTCCCTGCGCAATACGGCAGAAAACGCCGGATTACCTACCGCATGTCGAAAAAACAGGAATCAGTTGGGATAGGCTTCAATTACCGGACAGACACGTCGATAACCTCTTGAGATGCCATTCGCGGTGGCCGTTGGCCAACCAACATACGTGCCAGGAGAGGAACCACAGAGTGTCCATAAAACTGCGTTTACTGTTGTTGATCGGGACGGGGTTGCTGGCCGCGTTGATCATGAGCCTGGTCGGTTACCTGGGGACTGCCCGGCTGGCGGATGCGGTGCAAGACAACGACATCGGCATGAGCGTGCTGCGCAATCACCTTGAAGCCGACATGATGCACGACGCCCTGCGCGCCGACGTGCTGGCGGCGATGCTGGTGGGGCTGGGCAAAAGCACCAGCAGCAAGGCCGAGGTACGTGGCTCTATCGATGAGCACGCCGCGCATTTTCGTGAAGTGCTGGGTGAAAACCTCAAGCTGGCGGTGAACGACACCCTCAAGGACGCCCTCAACCAGATCAAGCCGAGCCTCGACACCTACATCAATGCCGCCGAGCGCATGGTGGGCCTGGCGCTGGAAAACCCCGAGGCCGCGCAAGAGCAATTGGCCGCCTTCAACAGCGCGTTCAGTCAGTTGGAGGAGCAGATGGCGGCCCTCAGCGAGCGCATTGAACACAACACCCAGCAGACCAGCCAGGGCACAACGCAAGCCATCAGTAACGCCAACCTGACCCTCGGCGGCGTACTGATCGCCAGCCTGCTGTTGCTGCTGGTCCAGGGCCGCTGGGTGATCCTGAGCATCATGAGCCCCCTGCGGGCGGCCAGCCGCATCGCCGAACGTATCGCCCACGGCAACCTGAGCGAGACGATTGTCGAGCCCGAGCACAAGGACGAAGCCAGCACCCTGATTCGCAGCCTGGCGACCATGCAGCGTGATCTGCGCGGCATGATCGAAGTGGTGCGCAGCAATGCCCATGGCGTCAGCGGCATGAGCACTCGACTGAGCGATGGCTGTCACCAGGTGGCCGGCAGCAGCCAGCAGCAAAGCACCGCCGCCAGCACCATGGCCGCCGCCGCCAGCGAAATGACCGCGAGCATCGAGGAAATCACCCGGCATGCCGAACGCGCGCTGGACATGGCCAACCAGGCCGAGGCACTGGCCAAGGATGGCGGGCGGGTGATCCATCAGGTGGTCAGCGACATGGACGGCATCGCCCGTTCGGCGCAGCAGTCGGCGCAGGTGATCCGCACGCTGGACAAGGAGTCCGAAGGGATTTTCAGCATCATACAGGTGATCAAGGGCATCGCCGACCAGACCAACCTGCTGGCGCTCAACGCCGCCATCGAGGCCGCCCGCGCGGGTGAGCAGGGGCGTGGTTTTGCCGTGGTGGCCGACGAGGTGCGCAGCCTGGCGGGCCGCACCAGTGCCTCGACCCAGGAAATCGCCGCCATGGTCTCGCGCATCCAGCAAAGTACCCACCAGGCGGTGATCAGCATGGAGGAGGGCGTGGCCCAGGTCGACAAAGGCATGGCCGTGACCGCCGACGTCGAGCGCGCCATCCGCGAAATCCTCGAGGCCACGCTCAACACCACGCAACTGGTCAACGACATCAGCCGCACCATCGGCGAGCAGAGCCTGGCCAGCAATGAAATCGCCCATCAGGTGGAGATGATTGCCGGCATGTCGGAAGGCAACAGCAAGGTGATTGGGCAGACGGCTTTGACGACGGATGAGTTGTCTTCGTTGGCGGGGAAACTGTCGCAGTCGGTGGATCGCTTTCGGTTGTGAAGTTTGAGCCCAGTCAATTGATAGCTCGGTCATTGACAGGGCCTCATCGCGGGCAAGCCCGCTCCCACAGTGTTCGGCGGCGGACACAGGTATTGTGTACGACAGAGAACCCTGTGGGAGCGGGCTTGCCCGCGAAGGGGCCAGTTCAGCCAATGCAGAACTTGAAATTAAAGGTACTTATCCGTCACAGCCCCCTCCGAAGCACTCGACACCGTCTTCGCATACTTGGCCAACACCCCGCGCTTGTATTTCGATTCCGGCCTCACCCAAGTAGCCTTGCGCTTGGCTAATTCTGAATCAGATACAGCGACCGTAATCTGCCGGGTTTCGGCATCGATGGTGATCATGTCGCCATCTTCGATCAACGCAATCGGCCCGCCTTCAAACGCCTCCGGCGTGATATGCCCCACCACGAAGCCATGGGAGCCGCCGGAAAAACGGCCATCGGTGATCAGCGCCACGTCCTTGCCCAACCCCTTGCCCATCACCGCCGACGTCGGCGAAAGCATTTCGCGCATGCCCGGCCCGCCCTTGGGTCCTTCGTAGCGAATCACGATCACGTCGCCGGCCTGCACTTCGCCGTTGAGGATGCCAGCCAGCGCACCTTCCTCGCCGTGGTACACACGGGCTTTGCCTTCGAAGCGCAGGCCTTCCTTGCCGGTGATCTTGGCCACGGCGCCGGTGGGCGCGAGGTTGCCGCGCAGGATCACCAGGTGCGAGTCCTTCTTGATCGGCTGGTCGAAGGGCAGGATCACGTCCTGGCCAGCGGGGTAGTCGGGCACATTCTCGAGGTTTTCCGCCAGGGTCTTGCCGGTCACGGTCAGCACATCGCCGTGCAGCATGCCGGCCGCGAGCATGCGCTTCATCAAGGGCTGGATGCCGCCAATGGCCACCAGCTCGCTCATCATGTATTTGCCACTGGGGCGCAGGTCGGCCACCACCGGGGAAACCTTGCCCAGCTCGACGAAGTCATCCAGGGTCAGCTCGACATCCACGGCATTGGCCATGGCCAGCAGATGCAGCACGGCATTGGTCGAGCCGGCGAGGGCGATCACCACGCGGATGGCGTTTTCGAAGGCCTTGCGGGTCATGATGTCCCGGGGCTTGAGGTCAAGCTTGAGCAATTCCATGACTTGCTGGCCGGCGCGGAAGCTGTCCGAAGCCTTGTCGCTGCCCACGGCGTCCTGGGAACTCGAGCCGGGCAGGCTCATGCCCAGCGCCTCGATGGCCGAGGCCATGGTGTTGGCGGTGTACATGCCGCCACAGGAGCCGGGGCCGGGAATCGCCACTTCCTCGATCTGCTTGACCTGGATCTCGCTGATATCACCGCGCGCGTGCTGGCCCACGGCTTCGAACACGGAAATGATGTCGGTGTGGCCGGCGCCCGGGCGAATGGTGCCGCCATAGACGAAGATCGAAGGGCGATTGAGCCGTGCCATGCCGATCAGGCAGCCCGGCATGTTCTTGTCGCAACCGCCCACGGTCACCAGCCCGTCAAAGCCTTCGCAACCGACCACCACTTCGATGGAGTCGGCAATCACCTCACGGGACACCAGTGAATACTTCATGCCTTCGGTGCCGTTGGCGATGCCGTCGGAAATGGTGATGGTGTTGAAAATTACGCCTTTGGCGCCAGCGGCGTTCGCACCTTTCTCCGCTTCGATCGCGAGTTTGTCGATGTGCATGTTGCAGGGCGTGACCATCGCCCAGGTGGAGGCGATGCCGATCTGCGGTTTCTTGAAGTCTTCGTCGGTAAAGCCCACGGCACGCAGCATGGCGCGGGCGGGTGCGGCCTCCACGCCGTCGATCACCTGGGAGGAATATTTGCGCAGATCGTCTTTGTCGCTCATGGCTGTTCCCCACATGCTCAACTTAAGACCTGTGAGTATAGTCGCCGATCCACCGCAACCGGCGTCGGCACGCCGGTTCCCGCAGATCCAATCAGGCGCGGGTTCGCCTTGTCGTGATATTCTTGGCAACAACTTGGTTTGATCTATTCAGTTTTCCTGTCCTCGAGACGGGCGAGCAGAATCACTGTCGCTCAAGTAGCTGAAGCCAAAAAAGATAAAAAGTCAGTTCAGTAGGGACATATAACTGGGGTCGATGCAGTCAGTCGGCCTTGTGTGCCCACCTTCCAGCCGTCATGTGCAGCCGTTATGTGTGAGTAGCTGCGGCAGACTTGCCTGAATACCGTGAAACAAGCGGCTCGCGATTGAAGATGGAAGGGCGGATGGCGTTTTATCATAGGTGCTACAGATGTTTAAGAAAGTGAACACGGCCCTGCTGGGGCTGGCCTTGTCGTTGGGGATGACGACAGCCCAGGCCGAAGAGACCAAGAAAGTCGACGTGCTGTTGATCGGCGGCGGCATCATGAGCGCAACCCTCGGTGTGTGGCTCAATGAGCTGGAACCCGGCACCTCGATGGAAATGATCGAGCGCCTGGACGGCGTCGCCCAGGAAAGCTCCAACGGCTGGAACAACGCCGGTACCGGTCACTCCGCCCTGGCCGAGTTGAACTACACCCCGGAAGACGACAAGGGCAATGTCTCGATCCCGAAAGCCGTTGAAATCAACGAAGCGTTCCAGATCTCCCGTCAGTTCTGGGCCTGGCAGGTTCAGCAAGGCGTGCTGAAGAACCCGCGTTCGTTCATCAACTCCACACCGCACATGAGCTTCGTGTGGGGCGATGACAACATCAAGTTCCTGAAAAAGCGCTACGAAGCCCTGCAGGCGAGCCCGCTGTTCGCCGGCATGCAGTACTCCGAAGACCCGGCGGTGATCAAGAAGTGGGTCCCGCTGATGATGGAAGGGCGTGACCCGAACCAGAAAATCGCGGCCACCTGGTCTCCGATCGGTACCGACGTGAACTTTGGCGAAATTACCCGCCAGTTCGTTGCTCACCTGCAAACCACGCCGAAATTCGACTTGAAGCTGTCCAGCGAAGTGCAGGACATCACCAAGAACGCCGACGGCAGCTGGCGCGTGAGCTACAAGAACCTGAAAGACGGCAGCAAGTCCGAAACCGACGCCAAGTTCGTGTTCATCGGTGCCGGCGGCGGTGCCCTGCACCTGCTGCAGAAGTCCGGCATTCCTGAAGCCAAGGAATACGCAGGCTTCCCGGTAGGCGGCTCGTTCCTGGTGACCGAGAACCCGACCATCGCCGAACAACACCTGGCCAAGGCCTACGGCAAGGCTTCGGTTGGCGCACCGCCGATGTCGGTTCCGCACCTGGACACCCGTGTGCTGGACGGCAAGCGCGTGATCCTGTTTGGCCCATTCGCCACTTTCAGCACCAAGTTCCTCAAGGAAGGTTCGTACCTGGACCTGCTGACCACCACCACCACGCATAACGTGTGGCCAATGACCAAGGTCGGCATCAAGGAATACCCGCTGGTCGAGTACCTTGCCGGTCAACTGATGCTGTCGGACGAAGACCGCCTCAACGCCCTGAAGGAATACTTCCCGAACGCCAAGGCCGAGGACTGGCGCCTGTGGCAAGCCGGCCAGCGCGTGCAGATCATCAAGCGTGACGAAGCCGCCGGTGGCGTGCTGAAACTGGGCACCGAAATCGTCGCTTCGCAAGACGGCACCATCGCCGGCCTGCTGGGCGCGTCCCCAGGCGCTTCGACCGCCGCACCGATCATGCTGACCGTGCTGCAGAAAGTGTTCAAGGACAAGGTCGCAACCCCGGCCTGGCAGGAAAAGCTGCACCAAATCGTGCCGAGCTACGGCACCCAGCTCAACGCCAGCCCTGAAAAGGTTGCCGAGGAATGGGCCTACACCGCCAAGGTGCTGGAACTGACTCCGCCACCTGCGATCGGCCAGGCTGTTGCTCCGGCTGTCGAGGCTGAGAAAGCCAAGGCACCGAAAGAGAATGCTGCGGCGGACATGGCGCTGTAACTGAACGCCTGAGCAAAAAGCCCACTGAGCCAGGGATGGCCAGTGGGCTTTTTTGTATCCCTGACTGTTTCATCTGATCCGTATTTTTCATCGCTTTCTGACGCTGTAATGCAATCAGCCAGAGCCCCACAATGACGGCAAGTTGCGCAGCGGTAGCCGCGGTGCACCGCACTTTCGAAATGTAGGAGGCTCTATGGGCAAGATGGCGATTTTCCTCGGTGGTTTTCTGGTGTTGACCATTCTGATCGGTGTGCTGGCAACGATTTCGCCGGTGTGAGGCCAGCGGGTACAAGCGCCTACTTCGCCGGGCCTTGTTGCTTGATGTTCCCACAGAAAATATCGACGTTGCCGTCTGTCGCTGCGGTGCGCACGACGATGTGATAGTCACCGGCCAGCAACACAGGCAGGGCCACGGGCACGCTTCTGGAGAAGGTCCAGCCGCGAATCGGCTGGCGTTCGGTGTTGACCTTGTCATTCATGGCGTACGCGACGGGGCCGGGTTGCTCGCAGCTGCCTTTGTTGATGAAACTGTAGAGGCGCAGGGGCAGGGCGGCGCCGCTGGGAACGCCGCTGATGAAGAAACTGAGTCCGGTTTGCTGGTCCCATTCGGACAACGCGACATTGCCGATCTGCCCGGTGTTCTGCCGGGTGGCAACCAGGGTGACCGACACGCTTTTGTTTGATGAGGTGGCGCAGCCGAACAGGCTGGCGCCAATGATTAGCGCCGCCAGTGAATGTTTGAGCTTCATGGCTAAACTCCTGTGTTGAATAACGGCAAGGGGAGATTAGCGGATATAGCTCATTTATCGAGTGCTGGCGGCTCCCATAGGGATCTGCGGTGATTCACACCTGCCGCCCGTGCGCGGTGTCTGCCAGTTGCGCGGTATCGACCCGTACGAAAATGGAGTCGCCCACCGCGGTCAGCACGTCCCCGGCGAAGACTTCGCAGATGACACGGGTCTTGCGTCCGACTTCACCCTCCACCCGCGCCCGCAGGGTCAGCGGGATACCCATGGGAGTCGGCTTGATGAACTTGATGCCGAGGTTGCCGGTGACGCAATTGATGCGTGGCAGGCTGGCGGGGTCGCGGTTTTCCGCGCGGTAGTGATAGGCCATTACCGCCCAGTTGGAGTGGCAATCGACCAACATGGCGATCAGTCCGCCGTAGACCAGGTCCGGCCAGCCGCAGTACATGGGATCCGGCAGGTGCTCGGCCATGACATGCACGCCGTCTTCATGCCAGTAGCTCTTGATGTGCAGCCCGTGGGGATTGCTGCTGCCGCAGCCGTAACACACGCCATCGGGCGCGGCGGCGTCTTGCAGGGAAGTGTCGTGGTTGGACATGTGTCGATTTTTCCGAAAAATTCATTGTAGGGATGTGTGTAACCCTAAATTCGGGCCAGCGCCTGCGCCAAGTCTGCACGCAAATCTTCGATATCCTCAACCCCCACGGACAACCGTACCAGCGCATCGCCGATGCCCAGCTGCGCACGGGTTTCCACGGGGATGGTGGCGTGGGTCATGATCGCCGGGTGTTCGATCAGGCTTTCCACCCCGCCCAGGCTTTCGGCCAGGGCGAAAATCCGCACGTTCTCCAGGAAGCGCCGGGAACCGGCCAGGTCGGTGTTCAGGTCGACCGAGATCATCCCGCCGTAGCCGCGCATCTGCTGCCGCGCCAGTTCATGCTGCGGGTGCGAGGGCAGGCCTGGGTAGTAGACGCGAGCGACTTGTGGCTGACGTTCCAGCCATTGCGCCAGTTCCAGTGCATTGCTGCAGTGGCGCTCCATGCGCAGCGCCAGGGTCTTGACCCCGCGCAGGGTGAGAAAGGCGTCGAACGGCCCGGCGATGGCGCCCACCGCGTTCTGCAGGAAACCCAGGCGCTCGGCCAGCTCGGCGTTCTGCCCGACCACGGCGATGCCGCCGATCACGTCTGAGTGGCCGTTGAGGTACTTGGTGGTCGAATGCAGCACGATGTCGAAGCCCAGTTCCAGCGGGCGTTGTATCCACGGGCTGGCAAAGGTGTTGTCGGCCACGCAGATGATGCCGCGGTCGCGGCAGGTGCGGGCGATGGCGGCAAGGTCGGTGAGGCGCAGCAGGGGGTTGCTCGGCGTCTCGACCATGACCATGCGCGTGTCGTCCTGCAAGGCGGCTTTGAAGGCGGCGAGGTCGGTCAGGTCGACGAAGCTGAAGCGATGCCCGGCGCTGCGCTGGCGGACCTTGTCGAACAGGCGGAAGGTACCGCCGTACAGGTCATTGCCCGAGACGATGTGCGAACCGGCGTCTACCAGTTCCAGCACCGTGGAAATGGTCGCCAGCCCCGAGGCAAAGGCAAAGCCCCGGGTGCCGCCTTCAAGATCGGCCACGCAGCGTTCCAGCGCCCAGCGCGTCGGATTGTGCGAGCGCCCGTAGTCGAGGCCCTTGTGTACCCCGGGGCTCTGCTGCAGGTAGGTGGAGTTGGCGTAGATCGGCGGCATCAGCGCGCCGGTCGAGGGGTCCGGCGTTTGCCCTGCATGGATCACGCGGGTGGCGAAGCCCCGTGGCGGGGCATTTTCATCGTGCTGACTCATGGCAGGGATCTCCGCAGGTGATTGAGCATGTCGGTTCGGGTGATCAGGCCGTGGAAGCCCGAGGCATCCTGGATGATCGCCACCAGTCCACGGCCCAGTTCCGCCTCCAGGTCCGCCAATGAGGCGCTGGGGGACAGGGTTTGCAGTTTGTCGGTCATGGCGCTGGATACGGTCGCGCGAAAGTGCGTAACGTCTTCATGCACGCCCAGCAGGATGTCGGACTCGTCGATCACACCGACCAGTTGTTTGCCGTTCACCAGCACCGGCAGTTGTGACACATCCGCCAGGCGCATGCGCTGGAATGCCGTAAGCAGGGTGTCATCGGGGCCGACACTGATCACCCGGCCATCCTCGAAGCGCCGTGCGATCAGGTCGCGCAGGTCGCCGTACTGCTTGCTTTTGAGCAGCCCCTGATCGTTCATCCACTGGTCGTTGTAGACCTTCGACAGGTAGCGGGTGCCGGTGTCGCAGACGAAGCTGACCACCCGTTTCGGTTGGGTCTGCTCGCGGCAATAGCGCAATGCCGCCGCCAGCAAGGTGCCGGTCGACGAACCGCCGAGAATGCCCTCGGCACGCAGCAATTGGCGGGCATGGTCGAAGCTTTCCTCGTCGCTGATTGAGTAGGCGTGGCGCACGCTGGACAGGTCGGCGATCGACGGAATGAAGTCTTCGCCGATGCCTTCCACCGCCCAGGAGCCGGGGGTGGGGAGGGTGCCGCTGCGGCTGTATTCGGCCATCACCGAGCCGACCGGATCGGCCAGGACCATTTCCAGTTCCGGTTGCACGCGGTTGAAGAACCGGGTCAGCCCGGTCAGCGTGCCGGCCGAACCCACGCCGACCACGATGGCATCGACATCGTGCTGGGTCTGGGCCCAGATCTCCGGTGCGGTACTGCACTCATGGGCCAGCGGGTTGGCCGGGTTGTTGAATTGGTCGGCGAAGAAGGCGTCGGGGATTTCACTCGCCAGGCGCCCGGCAACGTCCTGGTAATACTCCGGGTGGCCCTTGCCGACATCGGAGCGGGTGATGTGCACCTCGGCGCCCATGGCCTTGAGGTGCAGGACCTTCTCGGTGGACATCTTGTCCGGCACCACCAGTACCACCCGATAACCCTTGGCGCGGCCGACCAGTGCCAGGCCCAGGCCGGTGTTGCCGGCCGTGGCCTCGACGATGGTGCCACCGGGTCGCAGGCGGCCGTCGCGCTCGGCGGCGTCGATCATCGCCAGGCCGATGCGGTCCTTGATCGAACCGCCGGGGTTCTGTGATTCGAGCTTGAGAAACAGCGTGCAGGGGCCGGTATCGAAACGGCTGACGCGGACCAGGGGTGTGTTGCCGATCAGTTCGAGTACGGCAGGGCGGGAGTCGTTGGGCATGTCGTCACCTCGTTGCGCTAGCACAATGGATGGACAAAAAAGGCCGGCGTCGGGTTGTCGCGCCGGTCGTGACAATGTTGTGTCTGGACCATAGGCCGGGATTGCCAGACTCGCAACCATCCGATCGAAAGTGCCCGCTGGGATGTATTTGAGAATTGGATTGGGGGTATATCCGTTGCTGCGGTAACGGCGGCTTATGGTTTCGCCCTTACGGCGACTCACTTTTCCAAACCGGTGCGCGTCAAGGTAGTTGTCGTGTCTGGTTTCCCCACTGCGCAATGCCTGCGTTCGGCCATCGTGGTTAACGGGGCACCCCAGATCAAAAACAAAAGCGAGGCGGCCTTAAAGCCGACCTGACTTTTACGGCTGTACCTGATCCCTGTGGGAGCCAGCCTGCTGGCGATGGACGTCAACGATAACGCGCCCTGTCTGGATGAACGCGTCGCCTGGAAGTCCATCGCCAGCAGG
>NZ_AKJF01000115.1 GCF_000282475.1 Pseudomonas sp. GM78 | reverse complement strand
CAAGAGCCCTTGGTTACTTGGGGCTCTTCCAAGTGACTCGCTGTAAGAGCGAAACCATAGGTGGCCGTTACCGCTGGAATGGATATGTACTCAGTCAGCAAACAATAGGTCAGCTGTCAGGCCGTCATCGCCGGCGAATCGGATCGCCACACCGCCGGCTCCTACAAGTCAAGGCAGGCGTACACCACCAGTTCCACCAGCATCTCCTCCCGAGCCAAACCCGCCACGACGATGGCCGCGCGGTTGGGGTAGGGCGCCTGGAAATACTCGCCGTAGATCGCATTCACCGTCGCCAGGTAGCGGCGGTCGGTGACGTAGATCAGCACCTGCGTAACCGCATCCAGCGTGCTGCCGGCGGCTTGCAGGGTATGACGCAGATTGTCCAGGGTCTGCCGGGTTTGCGCCTCGATGCCGCCACTGACGACCTGGCCTTCGCGGTCGATGGGGATCTGTGCGGTGTATAGCGTGCCGCTGCCGACCACCGCCCATTCCAGCGGCGCGCGCGAGGCGAAAAGGTCGGTCTTGATCGCGTGTTTCATTGATTGATTCCTGATGCATTGCAAGGTTTTATCGGGCATCGCTGCTTTCGCCGGCACCACGCCGACGAGACTCTTCGGTGCTTTCCACCAGTACCCGCTCGCCCAGTTTTTTCAGTTGGGCCCAGACTTCGTCGTCGACGACCAGCCCCTCAGCGGGCTGCGAGTGATTGGCAGGCAAGGCATCCTCGGCACTGAGTCGCGGCAGCAGCGCGAAGTGCCGGGAGATCAGCACATTGATGCTTTGTTCGTCGCTCTGCGCCGGTTGCGGCAGGTCGTATACCCGCAGGGTCGGGCAGGCTTGCCCAGCGCTGAACGTGGCAAGTGTTTCCTGGCGTGCATCGCGCCAGTAGACGCAAAAATTCAGTGCCTGCGGAGCACAACGCGCCAGGTAGCCGAGGAGCAGAATGCGGTTGTGACAATGGCGGATGCGGATCAACGCACTGCCGCCACGCAAGGCCTTGCCGACGCACAGTTCGACCGCCTGGGCGGCGCAGCGCAAGACACTTTGGCCATGGGCATCGAGGGTCAACTGCGCGGCGTCTTCGTAGCAGGTTTCGATCGGGCGATCGACTTCGTCGTGGAGAAACGCCAGGGCCTTTTTCAACGCGCCGATGCCATCGAGGCCTTGCAGTTGCAGGCGCGCGATCATCTCGGCGGCGTCGTCGCAGTCACCGGGGGCGAAGCCGATGCCCTCGAAGGCCTTGCGGCAGATCACCTGGATTTCATTGAGCGAGACGCGCATATCAGTGTTCTCCGGCAGCGGTGGGCAGTGTTGGCATCACGGCGAAATTCCAGTCATCGGCGAACGGCTGGCCAATTTCACTGACCAGCGGAGCGCCCTGGAACAAGGTGATGCGCACCCAGCGGCTGGACTTGGGATCGAACTTGCCAGCGCCGAAGAACGCCAGTTTGCAGCGCAGCAAGTGGATCGGCAGCATGTTGCGGTCCATCAGGTTGGCGCGAATTTCCCCGAAGGCGCAACGACCCATGCCCTGCAACCGGCACACGGTGCCTTTGAACGACGGCTGGGCGAGCAGGAAATGCGCGGTCAGATGCTGCGGTTGTCGTTCGCGGTAGGCCAGCAAGGCGCGGTGGCAACGCTGGATATTGTGGGCGATCCCGAGTTGCATTTCCTTTTCCGCACCAGGTTCCATGGCGCGTTCCCCCAGGCGCGGTTCTTCCTTTTCCGCCGAGCGATACCAGAAAAAGTGATTGGCCTCGGCATCGCCAAGGTCGTAGTCGAGCGCCCAGCGGTAGCGGGTCTCGATCAGGTTGCACAGCGCGTCCAGCGGCATCTCGGCGTTCAGGCGGAAACCCTCGTTGACCGACATCTGTTCGGCCAGCGGATCGACCTGTTCGGGGTACAGCTCCAGCAGCAGGCTGACCAGCAATTCCTGGCAGCCGAAGCCGGCGTTCAGCTCGGCCCAACCCTGCAGACGTGACCACAGATCGGCGCTGACGGGCTGGCTGGCGAACCACTGGCTCAGTTGATCCAGATCGGCCAGGGTCTGTTGGTCGATTGCACTTTGCCTTTGGTCCTCGGTGCTGGTTTGTTGCAGATGCTGCCGAGCCCGCTGCAGCAGTACCTGGAAACGCTGTGTTCGGGGAAGGTCGGCCGGTTCAGCCACCACCCGCGCCAGTGCGGTTTCACGGGCAAACACCCACTGGTCCACCAGTTGCGGGTGATTGATCAGGAACGGCGCCATGCCCAGCCCCGTGGAGTTGCCTACCCCCAGGTAGCGTTGCAGCTCGATGTCCAGCCCGACCGCCCGTTGCGGATTGCGCGCCCGGGCCATGTGCTCGATCTGATCGATGCTGAAATGCCGCAGCAGGTACACGGTGAACATCTGCGCGCTGAACGGTTGGGTGAAGTCGGCAGTGTCTTGCAAGCAATGGAAGTCGGCGATACCGAACTTGCCGTTGCCGTACACGGCGGTGGTGCGATACAGGTAGCCGACCTCGGCCAGTTGCCGTGGGTCTGGCTGGCAACCTTCCGCCAGCGCCCCGAGAAAACGCTCGAAGTTGCGCAGGCTGCGGTTGGCCCGTGACAGCACCAGCACCCGCGCATCGTAACGCCCGGCTTCCTGCAACGGCACGTTGCGCCGCAAGTCGGCCAGTTGCGCCTCGTCGACATCACCGGCCAGCAGCACGAAGCTGACGTCCCACTGATCGGCGATGACCCGGTCACTGCGTTTTTCCGGCGGCAGGTACGCCGAGAAAATCACGCAGTGATAGTGGGCACTGGCGGTGGCGATCCGATAGATCGCCGTGCCGAAGCCTTCGGCGTCGAGATCGAAGCGGGTGCGCTCGATGCGCCATTGCTCGTTCATCATCTTGCGCATGCTGCTGCGCACGAAACTCAGGCGGCTCTGGAAGTGACTGCCCAGCCGCTCCAGGTCCATGACCCGGACGGCAGGGCGCAAGGCCGAAGAGGTGTCTGTGTCGGTGTGCGACATCATTGCGATTCCTGGACTGTTCATCATCAGACTGCCTGTTCACGAGCCATCTGCCGGGCGATGCGCAGTGCATCCCAGAGCGACGGCAGGATCAGCAGCGAAACCGGTACGGCAGTAATTACGATAAAGGATTGCAGCGCCGTGACCCCACCCGAGCCGATGGTGATCAGCACCACGGCGGCCAGGCCCATGCCGATTGCCCAGAATGCGCGCAGCCATGGTTTGGGCTTGTCATTACTCGACATTGCCATCGCCACGGTGAAGGCCATGGCATCGCCATTGGTGGCCACCGAAATGAAGCTCAGGAACAGGAACAGCGCCGAGATCAGTCCGCCCAGCGGCAGGTTCTGGGTCACGCCCAGCAGCAAGTCTTCGGGCTGTGCACCGTGGGCGGTGACGATGCCCGGGGTTTGCAGTTCCATGCCGATGCCGGCGCCACCGACAATGGTGAACCAGAACATGGTCACCAGCGGGGCGATGATCGACAGGGTCATGATCACTTCGCGGATGGTCCGGCCCCGGGAGATCTTCGCCACGTACAGCGCCACCATCGGTGCGTAACCGATGAACCAGCCCCAGTAGAACACCGTCCACCAGTCGAGCCATTTCGGGTCGGCGCGGAACAGGGTCATCGGGATGAACTGTTCAATGTGCAAGGCAAACGCCGTGGGGAAACCACCGAGGATGAACGCGGTGGGGCCGAGCAGCACCATGAACACCGCCAGGCCGATCATCAGCCAGACGTTGATCCCGCTGACGAAGCGGATGCCTTCGAGCCCGACCAGGCAGGAGATGGTGTACATCACCGTGACCAGCACGATGGTGATGGACTGCACCATCAGGTCATTGGGAATGCCCCACACCGAGTGCAACGCGCTGCTGATCTGCAGGCCTAGGAAACCGATCGGGCCGATGGTGCCGGCGACCACGGCGATGATCGATGTGGCATCGGCCAGGGTACCGATCGGCCCCTTGAGTGCACGTTCGCCGAACAGTGGATAGAGCAAGGTACGCGGTGCCAGGGGCAGGCCTTTGTCGTAGTGCAGGTGCATCAGCACAATGGCCAGCAAGCTGCCCAACACCGCCCAGGCGAGGAAGCCCCAGTGCACGAAAGATTGCGCGAGCGCGGCGTGGCCTGCCGCTTCGGTGTGCGCTTGCATGCCGGCGAACAATGGGGGCGGGCTGGCGAAGTGCATCATCGGTTCCGCCGCCGCCCAGAAGGCGCCACCGCCGGCGAGCAGGGCGCACATGATCACGGCGATCCAGTTGAAGGTACTGGTATCGGGACGCTGGTCGACGCCGCCGAGCCTGACGCGCCCGCACTTGCTGAAGCAGATGAACAGGCTCATGGCGAAGGTCGCCAGCATCAGGACCTGCCAGTACAGGCCGAAGAATTTCGTCGACCAGGCGAACAGCGTGTTGACCAGCAGCGACACGCCCTGGATGTCGACCAGGGCCGCGATCAGGAAGGCGCCGAGGAAGCCGCCGCTGATCAGGAACAGCGGCCAGTCGATGTCTTTTTTCGGCGCCGCAGGTTGCAGCGCCTGGCTGTCGGCTTGCAGTGTGGTGGTGGTTTTCATGATGCCTCCAAAATACGCGCCTGGGGCTGTGCATCGCCGGTCGGGGGGATGAACGGGAGGCTATTGTTGTTATTTTTCATGCTGTGCTGTCCTCACGGTGTGAAACCAGGGTCAGTGGATCAAGGGTCAGTTGTGCGCGGTGGTCGCGCTTTCCAGCAGGCGCAACCAGTTGAGTCCCATGATGTTGCGTACCTCGTCCTCGGCGAAGCCACGGTCACGCAGGCCCTGGGCGATGATCGGGAAATCCCGGCTGTCGCGGAACCATTGCAGCGGTGACGGCCAGTGGGCGTTGTCCTTTGAGCCTTCGCCGTAGTCCTTGTCTTTGCTCCAGCGCCCGTTGCGCATCCATTCGAGCACTTGCAGGGGTTGCTGCTGGCACAGGTCGGTGCCGATGCCGATGTGCTCCACGCCCATCAGTTCGGCCGTGCTGGCGACCATGTCGCAGAACGATTCCAGGCTGCAGCCCGACGCGCCCTTGAGGTGGAACGGGTAGGTGCTGAAACCGAGCAGGCCACCGGACTCGGCGATCGCGCGCAGCACGGCATCGGACTTGTTGCGCTTGGCGGCGTGGAAACTCGACGGGTTGGCGTGGGAGATGATCACCGGCCGGCTCGACAGCTCAATGGCTTCAAGGGTGCTGCGCTCGGCGCTGTGGGACATGTCGATGAGCATGCCGACGCGGTTCATCTCGGCGATGACCTGGCGGCCGAAGCGGCTGATGCCGTTGTCTTCGTTCTCGTAACAGCCGCTGGCCAGCAGGCTCTGGTTGTTATAGGTCAGCTGCATGATCAACACGCCGAGCTGGCGGAAGACCTCGACCAGGCTGATGTCGTCTTCGATGGGCGAGCAGTTCTGGAACCCGAAGAAAATCCCGACGCGGCCTTCCTGGTGGGCCAGGCGAATGTCCGAGGCCTCACGCACCGGACGGATCAGCTGCGGCCAGGTCTCGAAACGGCGGTTCCATTCGCCGATTCGCGACAGGGTTTCCCGGGCGTTCTCGTGGTAGGCGATGGTGGCGTGGACCGCGCTCAGGCCGCCGGCCTGCATCTGGCGGAAGATGTCTTCGTTCCAGGCGGAATATTGCAGGCCATCGATTATCAATAAATCGTGCATGGTGATCTCCCGTTCAAGGTCGCACGTAGGTGGTCTTGACCACGGTGTAGAACTCGCGGGCGTATTGCCCTTGCTCGCGCGGACCGAAGCTCGAGTTTTTGCGGCCGCCAAAAGGCACGTGGTAATCGGTGCCGGCGGTGGGCAGGTTGACCATCACGCAACCGGTGCGGGCGCGGCGCTTGAAGTCGCTGGCAAAACGCAGCGACTGGGTGATGATCCCGGCGGTCAGGCCATATTCGGTGTCGTTCAGTACGGCCAGGGCCTGCTCGTAGTCGCTCACCCGGATCACGCAGGCAATCGGCCCGAACACTTCTTCGCGGTTGATGCGCATCTGGTTGGTGGTATGGGTGAACAGCGCGGGGCGCATGTAGTGCCCGGCGGGTTCCAGGGCAAGCAAGTCGCCGCCTTCGACCAGGGTCGCGCCGTCTTCCTGGGCCTGGCGCAGGTAATCAAGGTTCTGTTGCAGTTGCCGGGCTTCGGCGACGGGGCCGATTTGCACGCCTTGTCCGAGGGCATGGCCGACCTTCAACTGGCGCATGCGCGCGACCAGCGCCTCGACGAAGCGGTCATGGATGCCATCGCAAACGATCAGGCGCGAAGAGGCGGTGCACTTTTGCCCGGTGCCGAAAAAGGCCCCGTTCAAGGCGCATTCGACGGCGATGCCCAGCTCGGCATCATCCAGCACTACGAGGGCGTTCTTGCTGCCCATCTCCAGCTGACAGCGCACCAGGTTGCCGGCGGTGGCCACGGCGACGCGGCGGCCGGTCTGCAGGGAGCCGGTGAACGTCAGCGCATCGATATCGGCCGACTGGATCAGGCTTTCGCCCACCACGCTGCCACTGCCCATCACCAGGTTGAAGGTGCCTGCGGGCAAGGGTTGGCGGCTGATGATCTCGGTCAGGGCCCAGGCGCTGGCAGGCACCAGGTTGGCCGGCTTGAACACCACGGCGTTGCCGAAGGCCAGGGCCGGGGCGATCTTCCACGCGGCGGTGGCCATCGGGAAGTTCCACGGGGTGATGATACCGACCACGCCCACCGGTTCGCGCTGGACTTCGATCTCGATCCCGGGGCGTACCGAGGCGGCCGTCTCGCCCATCTGGCGCAACACTTCGGCGGCGTAGTAGTGGAAGAATTGCGCGCTGCGATGGACTTCGCCGATGCCCTCGGCCAACGGCTTGCCCTCTTCGCGCGAGAGCAGTTCGCCGAGTTCCTGCTTGCGCGTCATCAGCTCGTCGCCGATGGCCATCAGGATTTGCTGGCGCTGTTCCAGGCCGCTGGCCGCCCACTGCGGCTGGGCATCACCGGCGGCCGCGATGGCGTCCAGGGTCTGTTCGGCGCTGGCCTGGTGGTAGTGGCCGATCAGGTCTTCGACATCCGAAGGGCTGTGGTTGGCGATAAGACCCTGGCCTTCGCACCAGTTGCCGCCAATGAAATTTTTGTAGGGTTGCAGTGCCATGGGAACCTCCGATTGCGTTGGTCCCATCTTGAGAGTATTACTCTGCAAATAAAAATTAATAATAAATATGAAACGATAAGGAAAACTAACCGTGTTGCCCGAGCTGAAAATCACTCAACTGCGTTATTTCGTGCTCGTCGCCCAGCTTAAAAGCTTCCACGGCGCGGCCCGGCAGGCGTATCGCACGCAACCGGCGTTGTCGTTGGCGGTGCGCGAACTGGAACAGAAGCTCGGCCAGCCACTGTTCGAGAAGGGCGGTAAAACCGAGCTGACGCCGTTTGGCGCGCACTGCCTGCCGCTGTTCCAGGATTTGCTCGCCCATCACGATCGCATCGCCCGGGAAGTGAGCCTGCTGGCGCGGCACGAAATCGGCCAGGTGAGCATTGCCACGGTGCCGTCGGTGGCCAGCCGCTTGTTGCCGAACCTGCTCGCACGGTTCGTGAGCGAGCACCCGAAAATGCAGATCAGCATCCAGGACGGCACCGCCGACAGCGTGCAGCAGCTATTGGTCCAGGGGCAGGTGGACTTTGCCATCAGCAGCGTGTGGGTGGCGGATGAAAACATCGAGTTCGTGCCGATCCTGAGTGACCGGGTAGGGGTCGTCTGTCGGCATGATCATCCGCTGGTGGCCAGCGGCGGGGCGCTGCACTGGTCCAGCCTGCAAGCCTACCCGCTGGTGCGCAACGGCACCTCGCGCCTGCTGGCGGGAACCGATGCGGAAGGCTTGCTCGACAGCAGCCTGCTGTTCGTCTCCAACATGATTTCGCTGATCGCGATGCTCGAAGAGGGCATCGGCATCACCACGTTGCCGTCCCTGGCTTTTCCCAAGGGCAATGAACAGCTGGTGTTCCTGCCCCTGGCCGAGCCCCGGGTGGAACGCCAGATCGGTATTTTGTGCCGCAAGGGCCATAGCCTGTCGCCGGCAGCGGCCGAGTTGATGGGGTTTCTGCGGGCGCAGATGCAGATGCCCGGGCTGCAAGGTCAGTGATGGGTCGGTGGTTCCGTCGGCCGTAGTTTGAAGCGGCAGACATCGCCGCCGCGCACCATGCATTCGGTGTGATCGACTTCAGCGCCGCCCAGTGCGCCGATCAACGCCAGGTCCAGTTCACAAACGACCGGGTGCGCGGCGGCGAGACGGTGAAACACGCAGTTGTGGGCGACGATTTCCTGATCGCCGGATGAGCGAAAAAACACCTCGGCTTCATAGCCCGCCTGATTCATGTGCTGCACGATCTTCGCTTCATCGACGACCTGCTGTTCGCGGTCCAGGGCCAGTTTGCGGCCCAGGCTGCGCATCAGCGTCGCCAGCGCCTCGGGGCCGATGATGTCGGCCACTTCATCGATCAGCGCGCTGGCGAGCAGCTGGTACTGGCGCGGGAACTGCTCCCTGGCGTGGTCGGTGAGTTGATACAGCTGCTCAGGACGACGCCCCGTCGGCCGGGTTTCGCCGCGCGACACCAGCCCATCACGCTCCAGCGCCGCCAGGTGTTGGCGAATCGCCGTGCGCGTGACGGCCAGGTGCTCGGCCAGTTCGTCGATGCTCATGCCGCTGGCATGGTGCAGCAGCGCATTGAGCAGGTCCTGCTGGGTTCGGCCCAGTCCTTGCAGCATGGTGTCGCCTCGCGCCGTGTCAGAACTTGTCGGGGAATTGCTTGACCAGCGCCGCGGTCAGTGCGTCCGCCAGCGCCAAAATGTGCGTGCGCATCATCGACCAGGTACGCGCTTCGCCAGCGTAATCGTGCGCGGCGAATTCATCGATCTGGGCGATGTGATGACCGCCATGGGCCGACAGCAGATTGACCAGCGTCGCCTCCGGCAGATTCGGGTTGGCCCCGGCCAGGAACGCCGCAATCGCCTTGGCATTGCTGGTCAAATCGGCAACGGCGGCCTGCTTGCCTTTGCTGTCCTTGGCCACCGTAGCGTCGCTGTAGTGTTTCACCGCGCCCCAGTGACCGGCAAGCAGCTTGAGCAGTTGATCGGCGGCCGGTTGGCCATAGAGCGGTGCGATGCTGTTGGCGATTTTGGTGGCGTTGTCGACCACCTGGTCGGCCGCCACTTTTGCCTGCTGGCGGTCAGCGGCCTGGTTGGCGAGCGCGTAGTTTCTGATCCAGAAGATGTGCTCGACCCATAGGTCGCGCAGCGCCAGGCGCGTGGTCAGCGCGGCGCTATCGGCGGTTGGGGCAGGCGCGGGGGCGGTCTGGCTCCAGACCGGTTGCGCCAGGAAAGCCAGGAGGATCAGTGCAAGGATCTTGATATTCATGACAGCACCCTCTGAGAGTGGGGAACGTTCGACAATATCAATTAAAGCATATAAATATGTTTTTATTGGATGTGGCTGAAATCGCCGATCAGCGGTGCTGTAAGAGGGAAAGAACCAGCTGGTCGGTTCGCCCACGTAAACGCTACGAGAGCGCTATGGTGGTTCCTACACAGCGGTTATGCAGGTAATCTGGTAAAAACCTAACTCCAAAGTCAATAAAGGAAGCTTCCCATGAAAGTCAGTGCACGCAACGTATTCAAAGGCCAGGTCAGTCACGTTCAGGCCGGCGCGGTCAATGCCGAGGTGAGCCTGACCCTGCCCGGCGGTGAGCAACTGGTGGCCGTCGTGACCATGGAGAGCATCAAGAACCTGGGGATTGCCGTCGGCAAGGAAGCGATCGCCCTGATCAAGGCGCCCTGGGTGATGTTGATGACCGAATCCGACGACATTCGCCTCTCGGCGCGGAACTGCCTGCAGGGCAAGGTGCTGAGCGTCAACGACGGCGCCGTCAACGCCGAAGTGGTGATCGAGCTGGCGGGCGGTGCGAAGGTGTATTCGATCGTCACCCGTGACGCCGTCGCAGAACTGGGCCTGGCACCGGGTGTCAGCGCTACGGCGGTCATCAAGGCTTCGCACATCATCCTGGGCGTCCCGGCCTGACGGCGAACCCGGCGAACAATATGACGTGGTCTGACAAATCCACCGCAGCGTCTGGTTCGCCTGTAGGAGCCAGCGGGCGGCGTTCCGACTTGCCGGCGAAGAACGATAACGCGGTCTTACAGATACACCGCAGTGCTTCGGTTCGCCGGCAAGCCTGGCTCCAACAGACAGTTAGTTACAAACCATCCTCCAGCGCCTTGAGGTATTCAGGGCTGTTGCCGATCGAGTTGTGCCCGGTGCCCGCAATCACCTGCAGCGTCGCCACGCCCGGGGGGAAATGGCTGTAGAGCCGCCGGGTGCTTGCGCCTGGAATCACTTCGTCGTGCTCAGCGGCGATCAGGCGGGTCGGCACCCTGATGTGTTCGGCGTAGCGCCAGGATTCGAATTTATCCTTCAGCAGCCACTGCACCGGAAGCCAGCGGAACTGGCGCACAGCCAGTTCCTCCAGGCTGTTGTACGGCGTGACCAGCAGCAGTTTCGTCGCCGGCCGATAACTGGCCAGGCGCACCGCCACCCCCGAGCCCAGGCTACGCCCGACCACGGCAATCTGCGGGTGGTCGGCGTAGACCTTGTCGAACAAGGTCATCGCATCGCGGGCAAGCGCTTCTTCTGAGGGGGAACCGCTGCTGCCGCCATAGCCACGGTAATGCAGCAAGTACAGGGCATGGTCGGGGAAGGCCCGGTCGAACGTCGGCAGGCTGCGCGAGACGTCCTCGGCATTGCCGCCGAAATAAATCAGCGCCTTGGGGCCTGCATGCGGGCGCACCGACACCAGCACCTGGGCCTCGTCCACCGGCAACGTCAGCAACGTCCCGGGCGCGTCGACGGCGCGGGGCTGCGGGTAATAGATGAGCGCGCGCTGAAACACGAACAGGGCCGCGCAGAGCGCCAGGTACAGCGCAGCGGCGATGACGACGAGTAACACCAGGGTTCGGGACATTCGGCTAACGTTAGTGGGCGACATTGACGGCTCCGGGGTGCCGTCAAAGTGTAGCTGGCGGCATAGGAGGGCACCGATGCCCATCGCGCTCAAGTGGCTCAACGTGTTGCCTGTGGAAAGAGCGGCCCTGGCCCTGGGTTTCGCCTTCCATTTCTGCGTGCTGGCCAGCTATTACCTGGTACGACCGTTGCGCGATGCCCTGGGCCTTGAAGGGGGTGTCGACCAGTTGCAATGGCTGTTCACCGCCACCTTCGTGGTGATGTTGCTGATGGTGCCGGTGTTCGGCGCCCTGGCATCGCGCCTGCCCGCCACGCGCTTCGTGCCGCTGATCTACCGCGCGATCGCCGTGTCGATGCTGGTGTTTGGCCTGTTGATCGGCAACCACGTCGCGCCGGTGGCGGTCGGGCGGGTGTTCTTTGTCTGGATCAGCCTCTACAACCTGTTCATCGTCTCGATTTTCTGGAGCGTGCTGGTCGACCGTTTCTCCAGCGAGCAAGGGCGCCGGCTGTTCGGCTGCATCGCGGCCGGCGGCACCCTGGGCACCTTCATCGGGCCCTTGCTGGCGGCGACCATGGCCACTCGTCTGGGCCCGCTGGCGTTGACCGTCGGTGCGGCGTTGCTGCTGGAGCTGGCGGTACGTTGCTATCGAGGGCTGCTGGCGCAGACGCAATCGCAGCAGGGTAACCGGTTATTGGACGAACGGCGCCTGGGCGGCAGCATGCTCGCCGGGATCACGCTGATCCTGCACTCGCCTTATCTGTTGGGGTTGGTGGCCTTCATGCTGCTGCACACCAGCGCCGCGACTTTGTTGTATTTCGAGCAGGGACGGATCGTCGCTGGCAGCTACGCTGATGTAGGCAGCAGGACGCAATTTTTCGCCGTGGTCGATTTGCTGGTGTCGGCGCTGACCTTGATCTGCCAGTTGCTGCTGACGGCACCGTTGATCCGCCTGCTGGGCATCGGTGGCGCGCTGCTGGCGTTGCCCCTGGCGACCGTCGTGGCGTTTTGCGCCATGGCGCTGGCGCCGGTGCCGGCCAGCGTGGCACTGGCCCAGGGACTGCGCCGCGCGGTGGAGTTCGGCATTGTGCGGCCGGCGCGGGAAGTGCTGTGGACGGTGGTCAGCCGTGAAGAGAAGTACAAGGCCAAGAATGTGATCGAAACCCTGGTCTATCGTGGCGGTGATGCCGCCAGCGGTTGGTTGTCGGCCGGTTTGACGGCCGTGGGCGCAGGCTTTGGCCTGGTTGCGCTGGCGGTCGTGCCGGTGGCGGGAGTGTGGGGTGGGTTGTGCCTGTGGCTGGCCAGGCGCCAGGCGCGAATGGCCGAAGCTGGGCCACAGGAGCCGGGCCACCGGTGAGGGAAACGTCATGAGCCATGCGCAAGGTTTGACCCGCAGGCAAATACTCACGCTGGCTGCCGCGGCTTCGGCGGTCTTCACGCTCGGCCCGAGCGGTGCGCAAACCTCGCCAGCGGCGGGAACAGGAGGCAAGACCATGATGACCCGCGTCATTCCTTCCAGCAAAGAGCCTTTGCCCGCTGTCGGCCTGGGCACCTATCGCGGCTTCGACGTGGCGCCTTCGGATCCTGCGTACCGCAGCTTGCCCGCCGTGCTTGACGCGTTGTTCGAAAAGGGCGGCAAGGTCATCGACAGTTCACCGATGTACGGCCGCGCCGAGCAGACCACCGGCGAGCTGCTGTCGATTCACGAGCCACGATCGCCGGCCTTCCTGGCGACCAAGGTGTGGACCCGTGGCCGCGAAGAGGGCATTGCGCAGATGGAGCAATCGTTCAAGTTGCTGCAGACCGATCGCATCGACCTGATGCAGATCCACAACCTGCTGGACTGGCAAACCCATCTGCCGACCTTGCGCCAATGGAAGGAAGAAGGGCGCATTCGCTATATCGGCATCACCCATTACACGGCGTCGGCCTATGACGAAGTGGAGGCGCTGCTCAAGGCCGAGGCCCTGGACTTCCTGCAGATCAACTACGCGCTGGATGATCGCGGCGTCGAGAAACGCATCCTGCCACTGTGTCGCGACCGCGGCGTGGCGGTGATCTGCAACCGGCCGTTCGGCGGCGGTAACTTGATCGCGCGGTTGAAGGGTAAACCGTTGCCCGGCTGGGCTGCGCAAGTCGGGATCAAGAGCTGGCCGCCCCTGGCCCTCAAGTTCCTGTTGTCGCATTCGGCGGTGACCTGCGTCATCCCCGGCACCGGCAACCCGCGCTACATGACAGAAAACGCCAGCGCCGGTTTCGGCCCGATGCTCACCGATGCACAGCGTCATCAGTTGATCGCCTTGGTGGATTGATGCTAACGCAGGATTTGAAAGGCGGGTTCCTGACTACACTGATTGAGGTTTGAAAAACCTGAGCATGCAAGACATCCCCGACCATTACCCAAAAGGAGATCGAACATGACTATCCGCATTGGCGATGAGGCACCGGATTTCACCGCCGACAGTACCGAAGGGCCGATCCGCTTCCACGAATGGATTGGCGATAAATGGGCCATCCTGTTTTCGCACCCGAAAGACTTCACCCCGGTCTGCACCACCGAGCTTGGCTACATGGCCCGGTTGAAGCCGGAGTTCGACAAACGCAACACCAAGGTCGTGGGCTTGAGCATCGACCCGGTCAGCGACCACCACGCCTGGATCGGCGACATCGAGGAAACCCAGGGCCATGCGGTCAACTATCCGATGATCGGGGACGACAACCTGGTGGTGGCCAAGCTCTACGACATGATTCACCCCAATGCCAGCGGCGGCCAGCGCACCGCCGTGGACAACGCCACGGTGCGTTCGGTGTTCATCATCGGCCCGGACAAGAAGGTCAAGGCGATGCTGATTTACCCGATGAGCGCCGGGCGTAATTTCGATGAAGTACTGCGCTTGCTCGACTCGCTGCAACTGAACGCCAAGCACACCGTCGCCACGCCGGTGAACTGGCGTCCGGGTGAAGACGTGATCATTCCGACGTCGGTTTCCGATGAGGATGCCAGGAAGAAGTATCCGGATGGGTTCAAGACCCTGAAACCGTATTTGCGTGTGGTGCCGCAACCCAAGTAGGCCTCGGCGGCTGACCTGTACACCGCTCCTGTGAGGACGGTGTGCAGGGGGATGCTGTTCACTTAAGCATAGGGTTGTGTATAAAAACTTGGGGTGTACATATCCATTCCTGCGGTAACGACCACTTATGGTTTCGCTTTTACAGCGAGTCACTTGGAAGAGCCCCAAGTAACCAAGGGCTCTTGCCCCTGGCGTTCGGTGCCTCGCTAATGCTCGGCATGCCCTCGCTCCGGTCCTGCTCCGTGGGTCGCCGCGATGGGCCATCCATGGCCCAGCGCGGCTAAACCGGCATCCATGCCGGTTTACCCACTGCGCAGAACCTCCACTCGGCCTCTCGAGGGGGCAAGAAAATCAAAAGCCAGATCAAGATCAAACGCGAAAGCGAGGCGGCCTTAAAGCCGACCTGATTGCAGGTCTGTCCGCGATCCCACTGAACTGGAGCCAGGCTTGCCGGCGAAGAACGATAACGCGGTACAACAGACACACAGCAGCGTCTGGTTCGCCGGCAAGTCGGATCGCC
>NZ_AKJF01000114.1 GCF_000282475.1 Pseudomonas sp. GM78 | reverse complement strand
CCATCAACACCAAGGCTGAAGACCCGCGCGCGGCGTTCCCTTGCGCACCGGGTGAGAAGCTGTTCGTCAACGACGCCAGCCCCGGCCTGAAGACTTGTGAAAACGGCACGATCAAGATCCGTGGCGACTGGCGCGAAACCATGAGCACCCACTGGTTCCACGACCACATGCTCGATTTCACCGCGCAGAACGTCTACAAGGGCAACGCGGTGATGATGAACTACTACAGCGCCCTGGACCGCGGCAACGAAGCCATCGAAGACGGCGTGAACCTGCGCCTGCCCAGCGGCTCGGCCATGCCATGGGGCAACCGCGACTACGACGTCAACCTGGTGGTCGCCGACAAAGCCTGGGACGCAAACGGCCAACTGTGGTTCAACCCGTTCAACACCGACGGTTTTCTCGGCGATCAGATCCTGGTCAACTGGCAGTACGAGCCACGCCTGAAAGTGCGCGCACGCAGTTACCGCTTCCGCATTCTCAACGGCTCGGTGTCGCGCTACTTCCGCATCGCCCTGGTGCGTGAAATCGCCGGCAACGGTGGTGAGTTCCCAGGGCCTTCCGGTTCCGGGGTGTCCTACAGCCGGGTGCCGTTCCACCTGATCGGCAACGACGGCAACATCATGGAACACGCCGTGCCGTTCGACGGCAGCATGGACCTGGACGGTGATGGCGATAAACAGAACCACAACGGCATCCTGCCGACCCAGGGCATCGCCGAGCGCTTCGACATCATCGTCAACTTCGCGAAAAACGGGATCAAGACCGGCGACAAGCTGTACTTCGTCAACCTGATGGAACACAAGACCGGCAAGGGTCCGGAAAAGAACGGCCTGAGCCTGGCCGACGTACTGTCCGAGAAGTACAAGGCGGTGATCAAGCAGGGCAGCAAAGGACCGGAATGGGACAAGGGCGACCCGGTGGTGGGCAAGTTCATGCAAATGATCGTGCAGCCCTACACCGGCCAGGACCTGAGCATGGACCCGGTCGCTTATGAGCCGGCCAAACCGGGCAAACCGGCGGGCAAGAAAATGATCCCGCTGACTCTCGATCGCGATAACGCCGCCGACCTTGCCAAAATCAAAGTGGCGCGGCATCGCGAGTTCATTTTCGGCCGTTCCGACGGCACCGACGAAGCACCGTGGACGATCAAGACCGACGGCGGTTTTGGCTACGACATGGACTCCCGGCGCATCAGTGCGGCGGCGCAGTTGTCCACCGGACCGACCGATGGCGGCTACAGCGGCGACGGTACGCTGGAGGTGTGGAAAATCAAGAACGGTGGCAATGGCTGGAACCACCCGGTGCACGTGCATTTCGAAGAAGGCATCATCCTCAGCCGTGACGGCAAGGCGCCACCTGAATGGGAAAAATGGGCACGCAAGGACGTGTATCGCATCGGCGAAGGCATCGACAGTTCGGTGGACGTGGAAATGGCCATCCGCTTCCGCGAATTCGCCGGGACCTACATGGAGCACTGCCACAACACCCAGCACGAGGACACCTCGATGCTGCTGCGCTGGGATATCGAGCACCCGGGGCAGTTCCAGTTGATGCCGACGCCCCTGCCCGGTTGGGACGGCGTGACCTATGTGGCTTCCGCGGCGCTGCCGACTTTCCGTACACCGGGCAACGGTGATGGCAACGGTGACGATGACGAAAACCAGAACCAGAAACCGGTCGCCAACCCCGACAGCGCCGCCAGCAGCAACGGCCAGCCGGTGACCATCAACGTGTTGGCCAACGACACCGACCCGGACGGTAACCTGCCGCTCAAAGTGGTGGGCCTGAGCCAACCGGACTCCGGCCAGGGCGTGGTCAGCACCGACGGTGTGCGCGTGATTTACACACCACCGGCCAGCATCAGTGCGCCCTTCACCGCAGCCTTCACCTATCAGGCCAGCGACGCGAAGAACGCGGTGTCGGAACCGGCAACGGTGTCCGTGGCGGTGACGCCGGCACCGACGGTCAACGAAGAGCTGGTGGCGACCAGTGCGACTGTCACGGTGCGCAGCAACAATCGCTACACCTGGGACCTGGCCGGGACCACGTCGAAGGGCACGGGCAACACGTTGACGGTGACCGTCACCACCACCGCTGGCCCGCTCAACCTCGGTAACGCAATCCTCACGCCAACCGGCTCCGGAGCGCGCTGGAGGGTGTCGGTGAGTACCACCGGCGCCGGCCCGACATCGAGCCCGACCGCAATCATACGTTCGGTCTTCGGGCAGACAGTTACGGTGCCGATAGTGGCGCACTGAAGCGCTTGGTGCCCGGTCCATGCCATGTGGACCGGGCGCCGCACAATCAAGCCATCAACCGATCTTGTTCACCCCCTGCGTACTCGCTAGCGCTGTGGCGCGACCATGCGAAACTGGATATTGATGTCGTTGGAAACAAAACTGTCGGCCCACTCCCCCTCGCCGATCTTGAAGTCGTTGCGCTTGAGCGTCAGCTCGCCGACGAAGATCCCGACACCGCCGTCGGCCTTGAGCAGAACCGGCACATCCACCTTGCGTGTCAGGCCCCGCAGCGTCAGATTGCCGGTAATCAGGTAGCGGTCGTTGGCGAGGTCCTTGACGCGCGTTGATTCGAAGGTGGCCTGCGGATAGCGCTCGGTGTCAAACCAGGCAGGCTTTTGCAGCTCGGTATTGGCGTCGTCACTACCGGCGTCGATGCTGGTCAGATCGATGGTCAAGTTGGCACGGGCTGCCTCGGGGTGGGCGGTATCGAAATCAAGGTCCCCGACGAATTCCTTGAAAGTGCCAAAGGCTCGCGTGCCCATCTGGTTGTAGGTGAACCTGATGGTGCTGGCCTTGGCATTCACATCCGAGTATTCAACTGCACCACCCTGCGCAGGAACGCCCAACGCAAGCAGGGCAACCAGGGGTATGAAACGCAGGAATCGAGGGTTCATGGAACACTCCGGGCCGGGGCGCCCTCATGGGAAAGTGTCGAACACACGCAAGCCAGCAGTAGGAGGACTAAAGCAAAGAACGGCCGTTTATTCCACTGGCCGCACGGATTTGCGACCATCTGTTGCAGAAGCTGGCTTGCCTGCGAAGGCGATTTCAGGCCTCACGCTGCCACGCCCGCTGCAACAGATCGATGACCTCTTTGTCCGACGTTTGGGAAAAATCCATGTACCAATGCCCGATCGACGTAAACCAATCGGGCATGATCGGACACACCAGCTCATCCACCTCACGGCGCAACGACTCGACCGTTTCAACCGGCGCCAACGGCACTGCCACCACGATGCGCGCCGGCGCCTGCCCACGCACCGCCCGCACCGCCGCCAGCATCGAGGCCCCAGTCGCCAACCCGTCGTCGATTAGAATCACCACCTGGTCCTTGAGCTGCACCGGCGCCCGCGAGCCTCGGTAAACCTGCTCGCGACGCAACAGCTCCCGGGTTTCCCGGGCGACCACGGCCTCGAACGCGGCTTTGTCAATGGGGTGTGCCCGCAGCGCCTGCTCATTGCGAATTTCGATACCGCCACTGGCAATGGCACCCATGGCGTACTCCGGGTGGGACGGAACACCCAGCTTGCGCACCAGCATCAGGTCCAGGCGCAGGCCGAGCGCCGTGGCCACTTCATAGGCCACCGGCACCCCGCCCCGGGGCAAGGCCAGGACGATCACATCGGCGCGTTGGGCATAGGGAAGCAGCGGCTCCACCAGGCGTCGACCGGCGTCGGTGCGGTCGCGCAGGAGGGTTTGCGATGAGTGATTCATTTGAAACCTCCCCAGGCGATCAACGCCTGTCGGTTCGCATCACATCATCAATTGTCGGTTCGACGGGGGCTGTCAGCAAGCTCGAACACAAGTCCAGTGCTCACGCCGTTCCACTGTAGGAGCGAGCATGCTCCGGGCGGCGTTCCGACGAAAGCGGCCTGACTGCCGACCCATCTCTCACGGCTGTACCCGATCTACTGTGGGAGCGGGCTTGCTCGCGAAAGCGGCCTGACAGCCGACCATTCTCTTTCAGGTGTACATATCCATTCCTG
>NZ_AKJF01000113.1 GCF_000282475.1 Pseudomonas sp. GM78 | reverse complement strand
CCCCGCCGGTGAGGGTGTTGGCCAGGGTATTACCGGTACCGGTGAAGTTGCCCGCGCCGGTATAGGTCAGGTTCTCGACGTTGGCACCCAGGGTATAGCTGGCCAGCGTCGTCTGCACGGTATCCGTACCGGCACCCGCCGCCTCGACCACCAAGTCCGCGACTGCATCGACGACGTAGGTGTCGTTGCCAGTTCCTCCCAGCAACTGGTCAGCACCCGTACCGCCATTGAGGACGTCGTTTCCGACCCCGCCGGTAATGGTGTTGGCCAGGGCATTACCGGTACCGGTGAAGTTACCGGCGCCGGTATAGGTCAGGTTCTCGACGTTGGCAGCGAGCAGGTAGTTGGCCAGGCTGGTTTGCACCAGATCGGTACCGCCACCCACTGCCTCGGTGACGGCGTCACCGACGTTGTCGACCACGAAGGTGTCGTTGCCGGCACCGCCATTCATGGCATCCGCGCCGAGCCCACCGTTGAGGGTGTCGTTGCCGTCCCCGCCATTGAGGACGTCGCTGCCGACCCCGCCGGTAATGATGTTGTCCAGCGCGTTACCGGTACCGGTGAAGTTACCGGCACCGGTATAGGTCAGGTTCTCGACATCAGCACCCAGGGTGTAGCTGGCCAGCGACGTCTGCACGGTATCCGTACCGCCACCCGCCCCCTCGACCACCACGTCCGCGACTACATCGACGACGTAGGTGTCGTTGCCGGCTCCCCCCACCAACTGGTCAGCCCCCGCGCCGCCATTGAGGACGTCGTTACCGCCCCCGCCGGTGATGGTGTTGGCCAGGGCGTTACCGGTGCCGGTGAAGTTACCGGCACCGGTGTAGGTCAGATTCTCCACGTTGGCAGCGAGCGTATAGCTGGCCAGGGTGGTCTGCACCAGATCGGTACCACCACCCACGGCTTCGGTGACGGTGTCACCGACGTTGTCGACCACAAAGGTGTCGTTGCCGGCACCGCCATTCATGGCATCCGCGCCGAGCCCACCGTTGAGGGTGTCGTTACCGACCCCGCCGGTAATGATGT
>NZ_AKJF01000112.1 GCF_000282475.1 Pseudomonas sp. GM78 | reverse complement strand
ACCGCGATGTACAGCTGTGGAGCAACGATCTTGCCGGTCTGGCCGACCTGCATGTCGTTGGGTACGAAACCTGCGTCGACCGCGGCGCGCGAAGCACCCACGCCCGCGCCGAGCTTGTCGGCCAGGGCGTACAGGTGCTTGAAGTTATCGCCGTTCTGCATGCCACGGCCGCCGGAAACGACGATCCTGGCAGCGGTCAGTTCCGGACGATCGGACTTGGCCAGTTCTTCGCCAACGAAGCTGGAGATCGCAGCGTCGTGAGCAGCAGCAACCGATTCAACGGCAGCCGAACCACCTTCAGCTGCTACCGGGTCGAAACCGGTGGCACGTACGGTGATCACTTTGACCGCAGCGTTCGATTGCACGGTAGCGATGGCGTTACCGGCGTAGATCGGACGCTTGAAGGTGTCAGCGCTTTCGACCGAGATGATCTCGGAGATCTGGTCAACGTCCAGTGCAGCGGCAACGCGCGGCAGGATGTTTTTGCCGTTGGAAGTGGCGGCAGCCAGGATGTGCCTGTAGCCCTTGGCCAACCCGGCTATTAGTGGTGCGACGTTTTCCGGTAGCTGATGCGCGTAAGCGGCGTTATCGGCCACCAGCACTTTAGCCACGCCAGCGATTTGCGCAGCGGCTTCAGCCACGGCGCCCAAGAATGTACCGGCCACCAAAACGTGGATGTCGCCGCCGATTTTGGCCGCGGCAGTCACAGTGTTCAGCGTGGCCGGGGCCAGCACTTTGTTGTCGTGCTCAGCGATTACCAAAATAGTCATCAGATCACCTTCGCTTCGTTTTTCAGTTTCTCGACCAGTTCAGCCACCGACTTGACCTTGATACCCGCGCTGCGTGCAGCAGGGGCTTCGACTTTCAAGGTTGTGTTGGTGGAGGCGGTGGAAACGCCCAACGCGTGGGCAGTCACGACTTCCAGAGGCTTCTTCTTGGCTTTCATGATGTTTGGCAGAGACGCGTAGCGCGGCTCGTTCAAACGCAGGTCGGTGGTGACGATGGCCGGCAGCTTCAGGGAAACCGTCTGCGCGCCGCCGTCGATTTCACGGGTGACAGCCACGCTGTCGCCGCTGATTTCGACTTTGGAGGCGAACGTGCCCTGACCGTAGCCGCTCAGTGCCGCCAGCATCTGGCCGGTCTGGTTGT
>NZ_AKJF01000111.1 GCF_000282475.1 Pseudomonas sp. GM78 | reverse complement strand
GGACGTCTTGATGAGCCCTGGCTGGAGCTCCACCGGATCGTTGGCCGATCCCGGTGTTCGGCGTGATGGAGGCTACAAGCCGGCCACTGCACCAACAATTCCATTCTCGGCGACATCAGTGTTTGCGTATTCAGAACAATGGGGCGGGGATACGAACGTGCTGAAGATCAAACTGAAGGAGCGAGGCTTGCCCGCGAAGGCGTCAGGTCAGCCAACATCGATGTTGGATGTACCGGCCTCTTCGCGGGCAAGCCTCGCTCCTACAGTATTCTCAGGTGTACACAGGTTTTCGACTATCAGTTCTGCTAGTTCCCGCCTCAAACAATCCCATTGATACTCAAGCCCTCCCAGACCCTGAAAGCTCGGAGCGCCCAATGTCCAATCCAAAGCAACCCTGGCTCATCTGCTACAGCTACGATCCGCTGGATAAACTGACCAGCCATTCTCTGTCCGATACCCCGGAACGCCATCGCTTTTACTGCAAAAACCGACTGGCCACCGAGATTCAGGGTGCAATCGGGCACTCCATCGTCCAGCACGGTGACTTTTTGTTGGCGCAGCAACAGCGTGAAGACAATGCACTCGATACCACTTTATTGGCTACCGACGTGCAGCGCTCGGTACTGCATACACTCAAGAAAGACGGCGAACGACGAGCCAGCGCCTACAGTCCCTACGGACATCAGACTGCATTGAGTGGCCCGCTCAGTTTGCTGGGATTCAATGGCGAACGACCAGACCCTGTGACCGGACATTATTTGTTGGGTAACGGGTATCGAGCGTTTAATCCGGTGCTGATGCGATTTAATAGTCCAGACTATTTGAGTCCATTTGGAAAAGGTGGATTAAACTGCTATGCATATTGCCTTGGGGATCCAATTAATTTCGGTGATTTCAATGGTCATAGCCGATTCAATTTTTTGGCAGACCTGTACAAAAATTCTTCCATATCACAAGTATCTAGTAAACACCTCACAAACCAATATAATTTTGCGGACTATTTAGATCAAACAGCAGGCCCACTCTCACCAAATGATCTAGCCATGCGTAATACTGAAATAATGCTTGGTGCAACACCAGGTAGCCGGATAGAAGCCCTGCTTAGCGGTGAAAGTAGCAGCTCCGTCAAAGCCTGGAACCAGAAAACCGGACTGCACAATATAAAGCAGCACGTCAAATACCAAAAACATAGCTCGCCAACGCACGAAGTAATTAGTGCAGGATTAAGAGGTGAATTGAATGGTGTTCTGCCCGAGAGAGCAAACGAACTTTCGGTATTGATATCTGAAGGGAAATTTTCTGTAACAGCAAACTTAAGGGTGGTGCATAGACCTGGAAAATCAAATTTCATGATGGACGTACCTAGGCAAATAGAGATCTACAGACAGGCTGGCGAACCTTTGCCAACGGCCTTCGGCTCAGGAATTGGAGATATTCAGGTAATAAGAAACGCTGCAGAAATCCGCTTTGAAGTCTCTTAGGGAAATATTACAAACAAAACAACAAAAACACATAAGCAAGTTTGCTCACGTCTTCGGCGGATCAGACAACATTTTGAGTCTGATGGCCTAATCGCGAGCAAACTCGCTCCTGCAAGGTTTGTGAAGTATGTCAGGCACCATAGGGCAATGGATACAACTGCCCATCAAACTGCGACAACCTCGGAAACACGAGTGCCAGGTCGTCGCTCAGGTGTTGCAGACGCTGGGTGTAATCCACCAGGAATTGCTGCCGCGCCTCATCACTGATATACGGCACATGCCAAGCCACAAAAGGCTCCAGCACATCAAACCCGACATACGCCAACGTCCCACGCAAAATCGGCCGCAACATGTCCTGCAACGGCCCATGGATAGCCTCTTCACCGAACATGTGTTCACGCCCACCCAAGGTCACGGTAACCAAGGCCTTTTTGCCGGCCAGGCCGCCCTGATCGTAGAAGCGCTTGCCGCCATAACAGATACCCGACACCAGCACCCGATCGATCCAGACCTTGAGCATGGCCGGGGCGGAGAACCAGAAGATCGGGAAGTTCAGGATCAACAGGTCGGCCCACAGCAGTTTGCCCAGATCGGCTTGGATGTCCGCCGCCAGCGACTGGCTTTCACGCCCAGGCGTTGTTCGAGCGCATAGACCAGGTATTCGGGATTTTCCCGCTTTGAAAAGTCATCGGCACTGGCCACCGGGTTCCAGTTCAGTCGCAGATGGGACGTCTTGATGAGCCCTGGC
>NZ_AKJF01000110.1 GCF_000282475.1 Pseudomonas sp. GM78 | reverse complement strand
TGGCCGCTTCGGCGGCATCCGTAATTGCCATGGCAGGCGCCAAACGCGAAGTTGCCAAGACCGCATTCCTGATGATCCACAACTGCTGGACGTACTTCGCTGGCAACCGGCACGCCATCCGAGAACTGGCCGACACCATGGAGGAGTTCGATCGCGCCATGATCAGCTTGTACGCAGACACCAGCGGGCAAGAGGAAGCTGCGGTAGAGAAAATGCTCGACGCCGAGACCTACATGAACGGATCGAACGCCGTCGAGAAGGGATTCGCTACCGGTCTTATTTCCGCAACTGAGGTTGAGCAAGCGCCAAGCGAAGCGGGGGCGCAGGCCCATTCAGCGCGTAAGCTCGACGCGGCACTGGCGAAGTCCGGCATGCCTCGTAGCGAACGGCGAAAACTCATTTCCGAAATCAAGACCAGCACGTCTAGCACTGCTGGCGGCGACACGCTTCGCGCTGTCGTGCCGGGCATGCCCAGCGCTGCCCTAGATGTATCCGCGTTTGAAGAAACCGCAAACCAGGCGTCAGCGCTTCGAAGTTTGTTCCCGAGCCGCTGAGCGGCTGTAAACACACCCGATTACCTACCGCCCCTGTGGCGGTTTTTTCATTTCTGAAAGGACCAAAAAATGCCAGCTCCGGATTACGCTCAAATCGAAGCCTCCCAGAAGCAAACCCAGGCCGACCTAAAAGCGGTTGGCGATCAAATCAAAACCTATGCCGAGCGCACCGAGAAGGAAATCAAAGCTTCCGGTGAGATGCAGGCGGAAACCCGTGGCAAGGTGGATGAGCTGCTGCTCAAGCAAGGCGAGCTGCAAGCCCGTGTGCAGGAGGCGGAGCAGAAGCTGGTCAATGCTGGTAAGCAGCATGAGCCAGAAGTGCAGCAGTCTGCTGGTCACCTGGTGGCCGCCAAGATGACCGAAGAGGGCGTGACGAGTTCGTTTCGCGGCTCGCGCCGCGTCGAGGTTCCGCGCGCCGCCATCACCACTGCCACCGGCGGCGCCCTGGTCGCCCCTGACCGCGTCGGCGTGATTATTGCCCCTCAGCGCCGCCTGACTATTCGCGACTTGGTCGCGCCGGGTACGACTGGCAGCAACGCTGTCGAGTACGTCCGGGAGACCGGCTTTACCAATAACGCCGCAATCGTCGGCGAAGGCCTGGCCAAACCGTACAGCGACCTGACCTTCGGGCTGGAGAACGCGAACGTTCGTACTATTGCTCACCTGTTCAAAGGTAGCCGCCAGATTCTGGATGATGCCGCGGCACTGCAAAGCTACATTGACGCCCGTGCGCGCTACGGTCTGCTGCTGGCCGAAGAAGCCCAGTTGCTGTATGGCAACGGTACCGGCAACAACCTAAACGGCATCATTCCTCAAGCTCAGGCGTATGCCGCACCGGCTGGAATCACCGTGGCCGCCGAGCAGCGCATCGACCGCATTCGCCTGGCGCTGCTGCAGGCGACCTTGGCTGAGTTCCCATCGACCGGCGTGGTTCTTAACCCGATCGACTGGGCTGCTATCGAGCTCCTGAAGGACGGCGAGGGTCGCTACATCATCGGCAAGCCTCAGGACGGTACCGCGCCTCGCCTATGGAACCTGCCGGTGGTTGAAACTCAGGCCATCGTACAAGACCAGTTCCTGGTCGGCGCCTTCAGCCTTGCTGCGCAGATCTTCGACCGCATGGGCATCGAGGTGCTCATCTCGACCGAGAACGACAAGGACTTCGAAAACAACATGGTCACCATCCGTGCAGAAGAACGCTTGGCGTTCGCCGTGTACCGACCTGAAGCGTTCGTTACCGGCGACCTGACTGCCGCTTAATCCCCAATTAAAAGGCCACCGCTCGGTGGCCTTGCTCGTTTAGGAGAGATCGATATGGCGCGTAATACTTCAAGCTCGCCTGCGGAAAATGACAATTTCACTGATACGTCTGTGGCCACGTCTCCCGCGGGCGGAGCGGTTACTGACAACTCGATCATGATTTACCCGCTGCGCAGCTACCTGGACGGCAAAGAAATCCGCCGCCGGGGTGGTGCCGGTTATCTTTCGCCGAAGCATGACGCGACCTCGCTGATCGCTGCAGGCCTCGCGACTGATAAAGATCCAAAGGCCTGATATGAACGCCATATCGACCGATGAAGCACTGCAGCATTTGCGTGCGGAGGAAGACGATCGTGCGTATGTGGAGTTGCTGCTGGCGGCAGCCGAAGACAGTGCGGCGCAGTTTCTGAACCGACGTTTTTATGCGGATGAACTTTCGCTTGCTGCCGCAGTGTCGGATGGCTCTGCTGGCGACAAGCCGATTGTCATCAATCCATCTATTCGTGCGGCGTGCTTGCTGATCGCCGGCAGTCTCTACGCAAACCGGGAAGATGTCGTCGTCGGTACGATTTCTTCCGAGCTACCCATGGGTTCACGATCGTTGTTAACGCCATATCGCATTGGCTGGGGGGTGTAGTGAGAGCCGGTTCCTTGCGTCATCGCTGTGCCATGCAAAGGCCGGTGCGCGTTAAAAATACATCTGCCGGCTTCGAGGTCACCTGGGCAGAAGTCGGCAAGCTTTGGGCTGATATCGCGCTGCCCTCCGGACGCATCGCCCCTGTTGCTGAGCAACTGAAGGCGACTGTGTCAGCTGAAATTCGCATCCGGCCCCGCGCGGATGCGGTCGCAGGCAATCGCCTGGTGCATGTGGTCGGCGGTATCGCCATGACTTACCTCATCGAGGCGGTATTGCCGGATAACGCCCGCTCGATGCTTCGACTCCTCTGTTCAAACGTCCCCCATTCTTAGAGGTGAACCATGAAAGTAATTGCATTGGGCAACCTGTCCGGCGCCACTGGTGAAAAATCCAAGGGCGAGGAGTTCACTGTCGATGCCAAGACAGGCGCCGAACTGGTCAATCGCGGGCTTGTTCGCGAAGTGCTCGAGTCGCCGGTGGCCAAAAAGGCCGAAGCAGCCAAGGAGTAATGGTCATGCCTGCTCGCCGCTCGCGCATGTCCGGTGACTTCAAGTTGCGACGTACATTGCGCAACATTCACTTGAAAATGGATAACGAATTGGTCCCGGCGATGCAGGAGTCAGCGGACCAGATCCTCACCACCATGCGGCAGTTGGTACCGAAAGATACCGGCGCCGCTGCGTCTGCTTTGAGAACCTTCGTTTCCAAAAGCGGCCTGGATGCGCAGATCGGTATCCGGGGTAAAAAGGACATGCGTCGGTTCTTCTATCTGCGCTTTCTTGAGTACGGCACCAAGGGTTACAGCGGCGCGCTTTATCGACGGGCGGATGCCAACGCCATCGGCGGTGAGCACACCAACAACCGGGATAAGTCGCAACTCAAGGGGCGCCGCAATGCCCTGAACCAGCGACCTACCAAGAATAAAAGTGATGGTGGTCACTTTTACGGCAACTACCCGGATATTCCGGCTCGGCCCGCACATCCATGGCTTCGACCTGCAATGGCCGTGAATCGTGAATTTGTCCTGGCCAATATCCGTGCCGCCGTGGCAAGGACATTGAGCAAAGCGAGTGAGGGCATTACCGATGGCTGATCCGTCTGTTGCACTGCAGGAGGCGCTGGTCGCGCGACTGGAAGCTGAGGTTTCGTGTCCTGTGTACGACGGTGCTCCGATGGATACGCCGATGCCATACATTTCGTTTGATCGCGAAGTCTCGGTGAATACTCGGCCCATCTCCGGCCGTAAACGCGAAACCCGGATGCTCTACCTGTCGGTTTGGTCTGATGCTCACGGCCAGGCGGAAGTCAAACGCATCAACGGCGAGGTCGTCGCCGCCCTGGACGAGCGCCGGTTACCGTTGACAGTTGGCCGGGTTGTCTCCGTAAGAGTTGAGCAGGCCGATGCTCAGCGCGATGCGGATGGTGTCACCTATCAAGGTTCGATCGCTGTTCGCGTTATCACCACTCATTAATTTAAATCCGGCCGCCTCGCGGCTTTATCCAATGTGCCTTTGGAGGAACCCCCATGGCCGATGACAACCTCAATACCGCCGCCGGCTGCCGATTCTCGATCGGCAGCAAGAACGGCGCCGATACCGAAGCGCTCTACAAGGCCGACACCTATGTCGAAGTCGGCGAGATCGAAGACCTCGGCGAATTCGGCGACACTTTCAGCTCTGTGAACTTCACGTCCCTGCGCGATGGTCGTGTTCGCAAATACAAGGGTACCGCCGATGCGGGCGACCTGACACTGACCGTGGGTCTGGACAATGGCGACCTCGGCCAGGCCAAGCTTAAAGTTGCCCACAAGGATCGCAGCAAAGGTGACTACAACATCAAAGTCACCCTGAATGACGGCGATCCTGATGCAACCCCGGCCATTCTCCCGACTACGTTCTACATGCGTGGCAAGGTCATGAACAACACCGTCGCTGCCGGTGCCGCAGACAACGTGGTGCGCCGCAATGTCACCATCGGCATCAACTCCGACATCCTTGAAATTCTCCCGACGTGACTGGTGGGGCTCCGGCCCCAAACTTCCAAGGAATTGATCCAATGAGTAAAACTCTCCACGGCACTGTTGAGGTCACCGTCGGTGATGATGTGTACACCATGGTGCCTACTCTGGGCGCTGTCCGCGCAATAGAGGCGCACTTCGGTGGGTTGCGGGGCGCTTCGCAAGTGGTGAATGCATTGAGTGTTGACGGGTGCGCCCGCATCGTCGCTGCAGGCGCTGGTTTAACGGACAAGGCTGCTGAAGCGCTGGCCGAAAAAGTCTGGCAGGCAGGGGTCCTTGAGGTTTCCGTTCAGCTCAATGCTTATCTGGTCGCGCTTTACAATCCGCGGGGGAAGGATTCGGGAAAGGGCGAAGCGGGGAAGGAGTGAGTGCTGTCGAGGACGGCAGCTATGTTGATCGGCTATATGCGGTAGCCACGGGCTGGTTGGGGTGGCCTCCAGAAGTTGCTTGGCGGACGGCGTTGCCGGAGTTGTTCTTGGCGATGGATGCCAGAATCGAATGGGCGCAAATGACGAACCCGTTCGGTGGAAAGCCTGCTGATTCGCAAGAGAAGCCAAAGCCTTCTACTGTTGCTGCAAAGTTACGACAAGCGTTAACTGGTCGAAAGGGTTGATGATTGGGATGGCACGCTCTTATTTGATAGGCTTGAGATTTGATTGCAGGGAAACACAATGCAACTCCTCATAGTCTTACTACTTCTCGTCATTGCCATCGCACTGGCACCTGGGTTTTTCCTCGGGCTCGCTGCTTTGGTGATGTCAGCGGGAGACGTCGTTGTATTTTCCCTGGCATCGGTACTGACGATTCTCGCGGCCATCTATGTATGGGAAAAAAGATCATCTAACCCAATTAGGCGGCAAGCGAAAGAAGAACGGCGGATCAGAAAAATTACTGACGCTGCAAATAGGGCGAACTCCAGGAAGGAGTAGCTCCATTCAATACTCACAGAAACCTGCTTCGGCAGGTTTTTTGTTGCCCGGAGTAAACCATGGCTGATACAGACGTTCAGGGGATGTTGGTTCGCATCGAAGCGACCACTGCGCAGTTGCGGCAGGAAATGGCCCGTGCGGATTCGAGCGTTGCCCAAGCGTCTGGAAAGATCGACAAGAGCTTGGCCGATATTGATGAGGCTTTTGACCGAACAGGTGACAGTGCCCATAGCGCTGCTGGATTGATTAAGAACGCGCTGGCTGGAGCGATCGGTGCTGCGTCTATCGGCAAGATTATCGAAACAGCCGATTCCTACGGGCAGATGTCAGACCGAATTGGGATGGCAACCAGTAGCGTGGGTGAGTATGACCTGGTGCAACAGCGATTGCTGGAAACCGCCAAACGTACTTACCGCCCACTGAGCGAGGCGCAAGAATTATATATCCGCACATCTGACAGCCTTAAGTCGATGGGCTACGACACTGGCCAAGCGCTGGACGTCATGGATAGCTTCAGTTTCTTGTTGGTCACCAATTCCGCTTCTACTGACAAGGCCAGCTCGGCGATCGATGCCTACTCAAAAGCTCTCCAGACCGGCAAGGTAGAGGCGGATGGTTGGCAGTCGATACTTGCTGCCATGCCTACAGTGGTAGATACGATCGCTAAATCTACCGGTAAGACAGCAGAGGAAATCCGTAGCCTTGGTGCCCAAGGCCAGCTAAGCCTGGACGTTTTAACCGAAGGCCTGCAAAAGTCATCTGAGGCAAATGGTGTCTTGGCGGATAGCATGAGTGTCGCGGTGCGGGATGCGATTCAAAACCTTTCGAATGCATTCACTGTTTATGTCGGCCGAGTCAACGAAAGTACAGACGGTACTGGCATTCTCGCAAGCGGGATTAGCGGTCTCGGGGACAACTTTGAAACTCTTGCAGAAATTGCCGGTGTAGCAGCAGTTGGGGCTATGGCAGTTTTTGTCCGCGGATTAGCTGCCTCCGCAGTTGCATCAGTTATCGCTACCAAAGCAGCAGTTGAAGACTCTCTGGCTCGCCGAGCACAGGCAGCGTCAGTTCTGCTTGCCGCACAAGCCGACCAGAAAAAAGCTCAAACAGCGGTTTTTTTAGCTGAAAAAGAGTCACTGGCAGCGAAGGGGACGGCCGTACAGACGCAGCTGTCGCTTCAGTTGGCAGAAGCAAGGATGGCGGAAACTCGTGCCACCAACGCTGTCGCTGCTGCCCAGGCAGCCGTAGTGGGACCAGCCAGGACAATTTTAGGCATACTTGGCGGTCCGGTAGGAATCGCGATGTTGGCGGTCGGCGCCGCCACTGCGTTCCTCACTCTGCGAGATAACACCAGCGTGCTCGAGGAGAAATTGGGGAACCTCAGTGACCCGCTGGACAAGTTGATCGAGCGCTTCAACAAGCTCAACCGTGCAACTCAGTCCGTCACCCTGCGCGAGCTGAAAGCATCGATCGAAGATGCTGAAGAAGATTTGTCTACAGCGGCCGGATCAATTGCTTTTGAGTTTCAAAGCAGTCTGACCAACGCAGGATTGGCGGGTGCCTCTGGCTTTATGGGCGGTATTGCACCACTGCCTGCCGAGTTCCAGGCCGCTATGGACGTAATTTCCAAGGCGTCGGCCGATCAGTCTTCCGGCATGGTCGTGGATTGGAAAGCAGTATCTGACCAGGTCCGAACAGTTCCTGGTGTAACGCTTGAAATGATTGATGCGCTCGAGCGCAGCGGCGGCGCGGCAGCAGAAAAAGCTGCGCTAGTAGCAAGCCTGAAAACCGCTCTTGCGGAACTTACGGGAGAAACGGACGCCAACACCCGTGCTGAACGTGAAAATGCTGCAGCACGAGCAGGGGCGGTGCAGGAAGGGCAGAAGTATCTTGATCAGTTGCTTAAACAGCTGGCCGCATCGAAAGACAAGACCAATCTGGAAGCAGCCAACCGTTATATCGAAGAGAACACCCTGCTCACGGAAGGACAGGTCGCAGCGATCCGCTCAGCCGCAGCCGCGAAGGATGCGGTAAAAGCTGCTGATGATGCAGCGGCCAAAGCATCGAAAAAGCACATCAGCGAATCGGAATCATCAGCCAAGCAGCAGTTGAAAGCTTTCGAATCGACTGAGGAAAGCTACAAACGTCAGATCGAGTTGATCAACACCACCGGTGAAAAGCAGAAGGATGCCACCGAGGTTGCGAAGCTTTCCTTCGAATTGAAGGAGGGCAAACTCGGAAAGCTGACCGAGGCGCAGAAAAAACGGTTGCTGGGCATGGCTGCCGAGCTCGACGCGCTGAATAAGATCAAAAAAGCCAACGAAGACGATCTGAAGCTGACGGCCTTCAAGGCGGCGCAGGCCACCGGCACGCAGACAACACAGGACGGTTTCGATCAGGAGCTGGCCGGCATCGGCATGGGCGACAAGGCCCGGGACCGGATGCGTGCGGATCTGGCGCTTCGGCAAAAGTATGCGGCTGACTTGGCCAGCTTGAACGAACAACGCAACACCGGACAGATCTCGCCAGAGCTCTATGCCAGCGAGACGAAAGTTCTGCAGGATGAGCTCGGCAAGCGGTTGGTCGCCCAACAGACCTACTTCAGCCAGGTGGATGCCGCCCAGGCCAACTGGTCAAACGGTGCGGCGGATGCACTGCAGGACTACGTTGACCAGGCTGCCGATGTTGCCGGCCAAACCAAGCAGCTGTTCACCAGTGCCTTTAGTGGGCTGGAGGATGGCATCGTCGACTTCGTTAAAACGGGGAAGCTGTCCTTCAAGGACATGGCCGATTCGATCATTGAGGACCTGATCCGAATTCAGGTGCGGCAAGCCGCCGCTGGTTTCCTCAGCAGTGCATTCAGCGCATTCACGGGTTGGGGGGCTGGCAGTGGAACCATGACCGGCTTCAGCGAAGGCGCGATGGTGGCCAACGCCAAAGGTGGGGTCTACAGCTCTGCCAGCCTGTCATCGTATTCTGGCGGTGTCTACGACACGCCGCAGACCTTCGCCTTCGCCAAGGGCGCCGGCATCTTCGCAGAAGCTGGCCCCGAGGCAATCATGCCGCTGACCCGGGCTGCTGACGGGTCGCTCGGCGTTCGGGCCATTGGCGAATCAGGGGCGTCAGCCGCTGAATCCGCTTCAACGGTGTCGGTTGGCGGGATCACGCAGCACATCACCGTACAGGGCAGTGCTGATGAAGCCACGCTCGCCCGCATCCAGGAGGCGGCGCGACGTGGTGCCGAAGGCGGCTACCAGATGATGCTCAAGGACCTCAAACAAAACGGCCCCGCCCGTCAGCTAATCAATCGCCGGTAAACGGCTGTAGGAGTACTTCATGGCTATCGCTTGGCCGGCTGCGTTGTGGCCGTCGCAAATGACCTGGGGCATGGTCTACAACAACCGGGCCTTCACGTCGACGCTGTCCAACGCTCAGCAGATCATGGGCTATCCGGGGGCCTACTGGCTGTGCACGCTCAGCTTTGATGGCCTGTTTGATGAGGACGAGCGCGAAGTAACGGCGCTGCTGGGCCGCCTTCAGGGCATGTTTGGGACGGTGAATATTCCTGCCTTCACGCGCACCAGGTCCGACAACATTGGCGCGCCGGTAGTCGTCACAGCCAATGCCCAGGCCACCAACATGATCTTGGGCGGGGTGACGCCGAACCAGAAGGTCTTTTCTTTTGGCGACTACATCTCCATCGCCGGTGAGATGTTTGAGGTGGTGGACGATGCCATGTCGAACGCTCAGGGCCGGGTTCAGGTGTTTCTCAACAAACGGATTCGCCGGGCTATCACGCCCGGGGCTGCCGTTGAGTATCGCAACCCCTATTCCGAGATGCGCCGTGTGGATGACACCAATCAGCTGACTGTTCAGCCCGTCGTGGCCAACGGCAGCTTTCAGTTTCGAGAGGCTTTCTGATGCCGTCAGCATTCCCATTCAGCCAGAGCGTGGTGAACATCATCGCCACCGGTAAGTTCATGCCCGTCTATGCCGTGCAGTTGGATTTTGTCGACGGTATGGTCTTCGCGCACACCGGCACCGGCGATCTCGTAATCGACGGCATTACCTATCTGGGAGTCGGCAATTTCGGCGAGGTGAGTCAGTCCCAGGAAAGCGACAACTCAAGCTCGCCGATGTCGGTTGAGCTGACGTTGAGCGGCCTCGATGCCTACATCCTGTCCGAAACCAATGTGCGCGGTTGTCGCGGGCGGTTGGCCAAGGTGATGTTCGTGGTGTTCGACGAGAACGGCACCTATGCCGCTGACATCCTTTTCTCGGGGCGCATGGATGCCGCCAAGTTTTCCTTTGCTGGTAATGGTCAGGAAGGCAACAGCATCGCCGTTCCGGTGATCGACCGTATGGCCGAGTGGAGCCGTACCGGTACCGAGCGCTTCACCGACGAAAACCACCGTGCGCGTCATGACGGCGACCGCTTCTTTTACGCCATCGCCCAGATGTCCGAGTGGCCCATTTACTGGGGCTCGAAGAAGGACGCCCCGACATTCACTTATGGAAGTTAGCCATGCGCTACCGAGACTGGACAACCCGTCTGAACGACGTGATCAAGGCCGCCCAAGAGCGGCCTTTTTCATGGGGTGAATTTGACTGCTGCCTGTTCGCGGCTGACTGCACTTTGGCCATTTGTGGCGTGGACCCGGCCGAAAACTACCGCGGCAAGTACACGACCGAGACCGGTGCCAAGCGGCAACTGAAGAAGCAGCACGGCAGCCTCGAAGCGGCATGGGATGCCCGTTTCGCAAGGGTGCCGCTGACCTTCATTCAGCGCGGAGACGTAGTGCTGTACGACGCGCCTGGCGGGCGAAGCATGGCCGTGTTCTGGGCAGGTGATTTCTGGGCAACAACTGACGACGGCGCAGCCCGAGTCGAATGCGAGCCACTGGCCGCGTGGAGGGTTGAATGAGTGGCGGCGTTAAAAAACTCGCGCAGGTAGTCGTTGGCGCGGTCATCGGCGGCTTTCAGGGCGGCCCGTGGGGCGCGGTCGCTGGTGCGGCGCTGGCCTTCTACGCAGCCGAACAGCAGGAAAAGCTCAACACCAAGTCGCCTTTGCGCGACAACGAGCCGTCAGCACAGACCGTACGTTCCTCCAAGGCGCCGGTGCGGTTCATCCTTGGCCGGGTTTCCACCGGTGGCGTGCTGGTCTGGGCGCAGGAGCAAGCGGGCGCGCAGGGCGAGGGCGAGTGGCTGCACCTGGTCTACGTTCTGTGCGAAGGCGCCATTGATGCGCTGGAAAACATCTACCTGGGCGAAGAGGAAATCAGCTCGTTTGGACCGCTGGCGAGCTACGAGCTGATCGTCAACCCGACCCAGGTCAACGCCTTCCTGAAGGCCAACTGCCCGGATTGGAAGGACAGTCAGATCGGACGGGGACTTTCCTTTGTTCGCGTGTCGCTGCAGTACAGCGCCGAGAAATTCCCCTCGGGTATTCCGGACACACGGTTTGTCGTTCGAGGTCGAAATGACCTCTACGACCCTCGCACGGGCACCGCCGTTTACAGCGCAAACACCGCGCTGCATCTGCTCTGGTTTCTGCGTGCCCGCTGCGGTGTGCCGGACGATGAGATTGTTTTCGAAACCTTTGCCAGTGCAGCCAACCTCTGCGACGAAGCCCTGACCAATGCCGACGGATCGACCAGTCAGCGCTATCGAACTGCCTGCGTGATCGGTGCCGACGAACAGCGCACAGGTGTGCTGCAAAAGCTTGAGGCGGCGTGCGCAGGCAAGCTGATCCGTGTAGGTGGCCGCTGGATGCTCCAGGCGGGCGCGTATTACGGGCCGTATGATTTCGAGATCACTGAAGACATGGTGGTGGGCACCATCACTGGCAGCACCGAGCCAAGCAACGATTCCGCCATCAATACCGTGCGCGGCACCTTCATTGACCCTTCGCAGTCCTGGACCGAAACCGACTATCCCGAAGTGCAAGTGGATCAGTGGGTTGTAGAAGACGGTGGAGAGGCGGCGGAAACGCTCACCTATTCCTACGTCACGGATCCGTACCAGGCCCAGCGCCTGGCAAATATGGAGCTGCGCCGTCGTCGCGCCGGTGGTGCAATCAGCATCCCAATGAATTTCGCCGGCTACAACTGTCGGCCGGGCCGCGTGGTACGGGTGAACCTGCCGTCTCTGAATATACTCGGGGAATTCATTGTTTCTGACTGGTCGATGGGTGACAGCGAAGGCTGTACCGTTCAGGTGAAACAATACGAGGCGCCGATATTCGATGATGCCGTGGGTCAGCCATACAACCCACTTGGCTTTATCAACCTGCCGACCGGTGGCCTAGGGTCACCCACAAACCTCAAGTGGACGCAGGATGCATCGGCCGAGGTGACACAGGGCATCCTCTCCTGGGTGCCTCCGTCCGGCATTGTGAAGGAATACATCGTCATCGTTCGCCAGGGTGCGACTGCGATCCAATCGCACAATGTTCCAGCGACCTCCACCGAGCGGGCTATCAATGGCTTGCCTTCGGGTAGCTACACGATGAGTGTGGCGGCAGTGGGGCCGATGGCTCGGTCGGGCGAGGCGACTATTTCCGTTAGCGTGAATGGTCCGCCCATTCCTGAAGCCTGTGTGGTGCAGTCGTCGATTGATTCGATCACCCTGATTCCGTCCAACACCTTGCGCGGGTTGAATGGCGGGACCTATGAATACTTCTTCAGCACGGTTCCGTCATCTGACCCGGATGATGCGGTGTATCTGGGGCAGGGTCTTTCCTTTACTCATACCGGACTCGGCTTCTACACCAACTATTACTACTTCGTTCGGTCGTCAAATGCTTATGGCAAAAGCGCATTTCTGTACGTGCCCGCATCAACTTCGAATGATGTCGGCGCTTACCTCGACGCGCTGGAGGGGGAAATAACAGATTCTCACCTCGGCCAGCATCTGCTGGGGCGGATCGATCTGATTGATGGCCCGCCAACCCTGCCGGGATCGGTCAGCAATCGAGTGAATGAGCTGGGCGAGCAGATCGGCGAAGTCACGGATCACCTGCAGGAGCTGGTGAACGAAGGGCAAGTCGCGCTGAGCGAAGCGCAGCAGGCGTTCAGCGAAGCTCAAGCCGACCTTCAGTTGCAAATCGATCAGGTCTCCACACTCGCCAAGTCGGCCGAATACCAGAAGGACAAAGCCTACGCCGCCGGCGCCTCAACGCGCCTGAATGATCGTCTGTACCAAGCCAAAATCGCGGTACCGGCGGATGCCAGCGGCGCGAAGTCGCCGCCGAATGCGACCTATTGGGTGGACGTTGGTCAAGTAGTGTCCGAGTCGAACGGCTTGGCCGCTCGGGTCAACATCACTGAAACCAAAATCACCAGTATCGAGGGGGTTAATACCAGCCAAGGCACGGCGATCATTGGGCTGACCAACAGCCTGACCACCACCAACGGCAACGTGACCGCCGCGCAAAACGCGGCGAACGCGGCGAACACCTTGGCCGGTGGCAAGGGCAAGGTGCTGGTGCAGACGGCGGCGCCGGCGGCAGCCGATCAGCTGGTGCAGAACCTGTGGATCGACATCACCGGCGGGGCGAACACGCCGAAGCGCTGGAACGGATCGGCGTGGGCAGCAGTGACGGACAAAGTGGCAACCGATGCGGCAACGGCAGCCGCCAACGCCTTGTCGGTGGCCAACACCAAGGCCGATGCCTCGGCGGTCAACAGCCTGACCACTCGCGTCGCGGCGGCGGAAGGGACGATCAGCAGCCAG
>NZ_AKJF01000109.1 GCF_000282475.1 Pseudomonas sp. GM78 | reverse complement strand
TTTTCAGCAGCTCGACCAGGCCGCCGGTTTGATCGGCATTCAGCGCCAGAGGCGGCAGGCCTTCCTCGGCGCGTGCATGTACGTGTCGAACATAGGCTTCGAGCATTGGGGAGTCTCCTGTTGGAGTGAATGGGGGAGCCCAGAATGGAAATAAAAAAGTAGGAGCAGATTCTTTTTCCGACAGAGGAGGGTGACCGCCCGCAACGTCGAAAATGAGGCTGCTCCTACGAAAACTGTAGGAAGCGAATCCGGTCACCCAGCGGGAGAAACCAAATCGACAGCTGCCAAGTGTTGGCTTCCACGACATCAGAAAACACCACCTTTTGTGGGTGGGTCAGCGCTTTCCAGATCGGTTAGTCCCGCTCACCCACCCATAGTGGGCAGGGACGCGGACCCAGTCACTTCGTAACGATAAAAGCTGGTAATGAACCGGTTGCAATTCACTCGCGAAAAAGGCGAGCAGCAACCTCTATAACTGCGGAGAACATGATGTCGAGAAAAGTTTACGTTGCTGGTGTTGGTATGATTCCGTTCGCCAAACCGGGTGCCAGTGGCACTTACATCGAGATGGGCGCTGAGGCCGTAAAATTGGCCCTGAAGGATGCTGGCCTTGACTACGGCCTTGTTCAGCAGGCCTATGCCGGTTATGTCTATGGTGATTCGACCTGCGGCCAGGCAGCCCTCTACCACGTCGGTATGTCAGGAATCCCGATCTTCAACGTCAACAACAACTGCGCTACGGGTTCCAGCGCCCTGTTTCTTGCGCGTCAGGCCGTCGAAAGCGGCGCTGCCGATTGCGTGCTGGCTTTTGGCTTTGAGCAAATGCAGGCCGGCGCCTTGAAAGGTCATTGGGATGATCGTCCCCGAGCTTCGACCCACATGACCCAGGATCTGATTGATGAGTTGACCAGTGACGCCGTCGGCGTGCCGGGCGCCCTCGTGGCCTTTGGGGGGGCGGGTCGTGAACACATGCAAAAATACGGCACCCAGCTGTCCACTTTCGCGGCGATTCGCGCCAAGGCGAGCCGTCACGCAGCGAACAATCCGTTGGCCCTGTTCCGCAAGGTCGTCACGACTGAAGATGTGATGAACGACAAAATGATGTGGCCCGGCGTCATGACTCGCCTTATGGCGTGTCCGCCGACTTGTGGTGGCGCCGCGGCGATCATCTGCTCTGAGGAGTTTGCACGCAAACACGGGCTTCGTACTGATGTCGTGATTCTGGCGCAGGCTCAGACCACTGATCGTCCAGTATGCTTTGAGGCACGGTCGATGATCGAAGTCGTAGGTTTCAATATGGCGCAACGCGCCGCTGCTGAAGTCTATGAGAAGTCCGGGGTCGATCCGGCGGATATCCGTGTTGTAGAACTGCATGACTGCTTTGCGCACAATGAATTGCTCACCTACGAGGCACTGGGATTGTGTAGTGTAGGTGGTGCAGAGCAATTCATTCTGGATGGCCAGAACACCTATGGTGGCCAGGTAGTGACGAACCCGTCCGGCGGTCTGCTGTCCAAAGGGCACCCGCTTGGCGCTACGGGCCTGGCGCAATGTTATGAACTGACACATCAGCTGCGCGGTACCGCCAACGCACGTCAGGTTGAGGGCGTTAACATTGCCCTGCAGCACAACCTGGGCCTGGGTGGCACCTGTGTTGTCACGTTGTACGGGCGCAACTGACGCGTCAACTGCGCGCCCGTGATGGCGCGCATTTCCACCTATTAGCCGTACGTAGTAATGGGGATGTAACGCTAGCGGTGAAGCAGGAAAACTATCCAAAAAAAGGGGAGCCTCAAGGCTCCCCTTTTTTTTACTTACCGATGCGCTTGAGTTCCGCTGGCGTGAAGTTTGACTTGGACAATTGCTCGTTCCAGATCCATTTGGTTTTGGTACCATTGCTGATGTTGTTGACCGCATAACGTCCAGCAATCAAGTCGTAGGTGGCCTCACCGGCGAAGTAGGTAAGTTCTGCATCATGGTAGGGAGCCAGGTATTCTTCCTGGAGACGCCACAGCTCACCGCGGCTATCGTAGATGTCAGAGACAGAGAGTGACGGAGATTTCTTGCTCATGCTTATCTCGAAACCTTCATAGTTAGATATGTATGTACGACTGACTCAGCGGATAACAAATCAATTGCAGCATTTTAGTCGTCAATCATTGAGCTGAAAACCGGTTCGACAAGATCCCTCGAGAGCAGTTCTCGGTCCTCCTCAATTCTCCCGGCTAGGATCATGTCATTAACCGTAGGAAAATGACGTAGTAAGTGTTTAGCATCAGATCGCAGTCGATCGAGCAGCGCTTTGTCAGAAATTGCAATTGAAAGCTTACGCGTCTACGGGATCGCACGAGAACGCTCCCTGAGTATTTGTCATAAAGTAGCACACACAGGAGAAGGCACACAGGCAGTCTCACCCAAAGCGGCACGCCGTCCATCTGCAACGCAACGCCGGGCAAGACCATTTTTTCTGGTGACTGAGATTGGCCTAGCACCGTGAAACCAAACGAGTGATTAGTCTCTGACGATGCTTATCAAACGATTGCGCTTGGATTTATCTGAAGAATCAGTTCTTCTTGCGTGCTGGAGAGTTTCACTTTTACCGAATGCCATCCGTTTGAGTTTCAAATTTTGATCACAGAAGGGTCAGCGGAGGTCGAACTCAGCACGAAAAGTTTCAAATTGGCGGAGTCGCAAGAAGTGGACGGTAGGGAAACGGAGAGGATGTGCTATTTAACATAATATACATTATGCGTAGTGATCTATCCTGACGTGGGAGCGTCTGCCGGCCAGATTTAATCCTGCCAGAACAGCTCTCGGAAGTAATCTCTTTTCATTTTGAGAACTAAATCCCTAGCGTGGGTGCTTCGCTGCCATGAAAAGACTTTACTTCTGCAGGCTTCAGAGCTCATTCCGTGCGGCCCATGCGACCTTTTGTTCCTGAACCTTCTACTGCGCAGAAATACTTGTGCTGGAGATCAAGCCATCAGTTCGCAGAAGTAACGTGTAAAAAAATGGGAAGTAATTGTGTAAATCGAGCCATTCGCCTCATGTTCACGGATGCTTACAGATAACTGTCCGGCAATCATCTGCGCGCTACAGGCTCTGGCACAGCCTTTGCGGCCGCTATCGTGCCCGATTTTACGTCATGAGCAGCGAATCCAGAAATGTCACCCTTGATCGGCTGATCATGCACCGTATGCGAATTCGCCTATTCGTTTGATTTGAGTAATTTTTTGGAGACAGCTTGTTCGTTTACGGTATTACTGACATTGCAGCGCCCACTTACTAGCACGACGCTGTGTGAAATCTGCAGCGTTCAGCATGGAGTTGGTGCACGGATTTCAAGGCCTGCCATTCGCGGAAATGAACAGTCCCGGCTGATTTACATTCCGATAGTCCGTAGAGCTACTGTGGCCACCAGCTTCCCTGGGAGCTGCTCCAGGATTTGGTTTATTGAAAAGCTCAATAACGTGCACTGGTCCTCGGCCTGTCCCCGACCCAAAACCGCATCCACATGTCCGGCCTCATCACGTAGGCCCAGAAGCGCGGTTGCCGTTGTAAACCTGTTTTTTGATCTGTTAACCACTGTAGTTAACAGATCAAAAAACAGGTTTACAGGATGCTAGAGATCTACGCTTTTCAAGCCAGCAAGAAAGCTCTTAGCTGAGAGCTCCATGCTGGTGATACGTGTGCTTTCGAAACCATCGATTGCAAACCGGTACTTTAGGTCTCTTCAAGGCGCAAATTGGTAACTCGAAAACTACAACTCAACTAAACATCTATTTAGTTGAGCTAAGTTTGGATAGATTTTAATCGCATTGAAGCATTGTGCAACAGCGAAAACCGCCCTCGCCCTTCTTATTCATTACTGAAATACCAAACGCCCGATGCGGTGCATCAGGCGTTTGGTTGTATCGGTGTAACTCTAAACAATTAGCGCAGTGGCAGGTCCTTGGTTTCTGGCATGCGCAAATAGACCCCGGCACTGATGGCGCTGATCACCGTCAGGTAGATCCAGAACAAGTGCCCATAGCCCCATCCGGCCATCGCGGCCATCGCGGCCATCGCGGCCATAAGATACGGTGCGGTTCCGCCACACAGTGTCACTGATAATGCGTACGGCACGGCTATACCGGGGTGCTCTCGCTAAAAAAATGTCGGCATTGCGTAACCCTTGTAGCTATTCATCCTTATCACTCTCTCGCAAGTCATCCTTATCACGCTCTCGTAAGAGCCAGCAGACGATGCCGAGCACCAGGGTGGCAAATCCTAGTGCGGCAATGGTGAGCGCAGGAGTAGCGGCAGAATCGAGAATAACGAACTTCCGGCTGAGCGCCAGCAAGGCGATCAACAGCACTGTGCGAACCTGAACGATGCTGTTGCGTCGTAGGGCCGGGCGTACAATCGAATGCTTAAACTCCAGGGCTATCAGCACGGTGAAGATTGAACCAAAGAGGGCCTGGAAAACATCGTGATCTAGAGGGTCAATCGCACCACCGATCACCAACGGCACAACCCTGCGACAGAGCTGCAGTAGCGCCATCATGATCACAGACGCGATGATGAGACTGAGCGCAAGAACAACCAATTGTTCGAAACGTTCGTACGCATTCATCAGCGCCCACTGAAGTCTGAAATTTTTCAGCGTCGAGTTGCACTCACGCCCTTCAGAATCAGGCTTTGGCACGATAATCCTCCACACTTGCGTCTTCAGTCTGCCGGGCTCATCCAGGCATTTGAGGATCCAGTAGATCATTGCACGTCGTGATCAACAGGCCCGCTCCCAGGTTACGTGAGTGTGTTGAGGCTAAGTCCCAGTCTCCGCAACAGGTGCCAGATCATCTGGCTGGTCTGGAGGACTACCCTTTTCGGCGGTCTTTGGCGCATCCACCTCCACCTTATTGAAGACCACTTCGCTACGCTCCTTGTCGTAACCCAACTCAACGCTGTCGCCGGCTTGCAGCTTGTCAGCGAGCATTTCCTTCGCAAGCCGCGTTTCGACGGCCTGGCGAATCTGACGTTTCAACTCACGCGCGCCAAACTCAGGCTGATAACCAACATCCGCCAGATGATCAATGAGTGAGTCAGCAATTTTCACTGTGATGTTCTGTGCAGATGCGGTTCGAATGACCCGATCAAGCTGAATACTCACAATCGATCGGATGTTGTCACGGGTAAGGGCATGGAACACGATGATGTCATCAATACGGTTCAGGAATTCGGGACGAAAATGCCCTTTCAGGACTCCCATCAATTCATCACGTAACGCTTTATCCGTAAGGCGTTCATCTTCTGGGCGCTCAAGATTCTCCATGATCACGGGAGAGCCCAGGTTGCTGGTGGCAATGATGATCGTATTGCTGAAATCCACGACACGTCCCTTGCCGTCCGTGAGACGCCCATCGTCGAATACCTGCAGCAATACGTTGTTCACGTCGGGATGCGCCTTCTCGATCTCGTCGAGCAGAATCACACTGTAGGGCTTGCGGCGGACACGCTCTGTCAACTGCCCGCCTTCGTCGTATCCCACGTAACCGGGTGGCGCACCGATCAACCGGGCAACCGCATGACGCTCCATGTACTCCGACATATCAATACGAATGATCGATTGCTCGTCACCGAACACCGTTTCTGCCAACGCTTTGGCAAGTTCGGTTTTGCCGACGCCCGTAGGGCCAAGAAAGAGAAACGTGGCAATCGGTCTGTTGGCCTGGCCAAGGCCGGCTCGAGACAAACGAACGGCATCGCTGACCGCGCGAACAGCATCTTCCTGCCCGACCAGCCGATCACGCAGCGTGTCTTCCATATTCATCAGCTTTTGACGCTCCTCCTGCGTAAGCTCGGTCACAGGAATACCGGTGAGACGGGACAGCACCTCGGCAATCGACTCGAGGGTCACCTCAAGGGTTTCGGAACCTGTCTTGCGCTCCCAGGCTTCTGTTTCCTCTCCCAGTTGCGCTTGTTTTTGACCAATGCGCTCTTCGAAGCCTTTGGATTCATCAAAACGTTTACGGGAGGATGCATAGTCCTGTTCACGTTTGAGTTGGGTGATTTCGGCTTCCAGCTCCTGAATGCCAGCCGGCCTCGAGGAGGAACTGATTCGAACGCGGGCCGCTGCCTGATCGATGAGGTCAATGGCCTTATCCGGCAGATAGCGCGAGGTGATGTAACGATCCGACAGCTCTGCTGCCGCCACAAATGCTTCATCGGCGAATGTGACCTGATGGTGAGCCTCAAGTTTGTCGCGCAGCCCACGCAGGATAATGATGGTCTGTTCGACGGTGGGCTCGGCTATCAGCACAGGCTGAAAACGTCGTTCAAGCGCTGCGTCTTTTTCGATGTGCTTTTGATACTCATTGAGTGTCGTCGCACCGATCAAACTGAGCTCCCCGCGCGCCAATGCGGGTTTCAGCACGTTGGCAATGTCCAGGCCGCCCTCCTCACCACCCTGCCCCGCACCGACGATCGTATGTAACTCATCGATGAACAGAATAAGCTCCGAGCTTTTTGCGGCGACTTCATCAAGCAATTGCTTGGCTCGCTCCTCAAATTCACCACGATATTTGGAGCCTGCAACCATTGAGTTCAGATTGACTTCAACAAGCCGTCTGCCACGCAAGATCTCAGGGACATCGCCCTTCACTATTCGTTGTGCAAGCCCTTCGACGATGGCGGTTTTACCGACGCCAGGTTCGCCGATAAGAACTGGATTGTTCTTTCTGCGCCGCGCCAGCACCTCAATGGTATTTTCGATTTCCTGCGCGCGCCCCAGTACGGGATCGAGTTTGCCCTCACGAGCCAGTGACGTCAGGTCGCGACCGAACTTGTCGAGTGTCGGTGTTCCCGTCGGGGTATCGACTCGCCCATCCTCAGCGCCCTTACCCACTACCTTGACCACCTTCTGCCGCAAGGCTTCAGGCGTTACGCCGTATTTTTTAAGCAATGTCCCGGCAATACTGTCTGGTACAGAGGCAAGCCCGATCAACAGATGCTCCGGGCCAACGTACGAATGTCCTAAATCACGAGACGCCTGGAACGCAGAATTGAACACTTTCTTCAACCGGGGCGAAATGCTCATCCGGTCCACCGGTGACTGGTCCTGCGCCGTGCCTTTCTGAGCATGTTGATCGATGTAGCCTTTGATCTCGTCCGCAGAAAGCTTCAGCTCCTTGAGCAACGCCGTACCCACATCGGTATCCGCCAGCACATACAACAAGTGCTCGGTATCGAGCTCGCTACGGTTGAGCTCATGGGCTTTCTCACCCGCGCGTTGCAGGATTTCCAGCGTCTGGGAACTGAATGCATCGGTTGCATCGACAGATTCACGAGGCACTTGCGCAGAGAGCCTGAGGTCATCGCCCCCCTGATCCTTTGCTCCGCCCATGCTGTCGAAAAAGCGAGACACTCCCCCGCCCAGCAGAGAATCGAATGGATTCAACATGCTTTGATGGCGTAAGAGTTGACGGTAATCGTGGTCGCAAATCGACATTGTCCTGGCTTGGCCATTTTGCGATACGGTCACTCGCGCGACCGCTGGTCTCGCATTACATATTTCACAGAGAGTAGCCATGATGAGTTGTCTCCAAAGATGGATAACACGGACTCATTCAGATGGATCTACGTACCCGCAAACGGTGCTCAAGAAATAGGGGCATGAGATCCGCAGTACGCTGACCTTGGTCAGGAAGACGATTACGTGGGAGGGAATGGCAGACTCGGCAGACGACGCCATCCATTAAAGATAGTCGGATCTCATCAAAACACGCTATGGGCGACCCAGGATACCGACGAACGACGTCTGATAAATTCGTGCTCAAAAATACCGCCAGTCGTAAACCACCAACTCATCAGCAAATGAGGCTAGGGAATCACCAGTGATCGAGCAACGCTTCGATGTCGGGATTCGCGGGGGGAATCGATCAGCAATGAGAGGACCGGGCGATTACGGTGAAGGCGGATGGGCAACAGAATTAGCGCGAGGCCTTGCTGTGGAAACCGAAAATGCGTTCAGCGACTACGGCAAGCGACAATAGCGACTATAGTCATTGGTGAGCCAGAGCGAATCCTGCCGTTGCGCTACCCACATGGCCCTCAATCCAAATACCGCGAAAACACGGCGAACGTCGTCGTGCTTCTTGACGCGGATCGTGAACGTTTCGCTGCCGAAAACACTCAGGCTCAGGCTGAGATCGAGGCATCGTTGCCTTAATAAATCCCTTGATGGTGGATGGAGTTATCCCGCCGGGAAAGTCGTATCCCCCCTGAGTAGATCCCACCCACCTATCTATCAGGGCTCAAGCAATGAACACTTCAGAATTGGATGTTGCAAAAGAAACGAATGACGACCTGGTTCAGGGACCGCTGTCAGCCGGCACTGTCGCGCCCGACTTCACTCTGTACGCAACCCCTGATCAGCAGTTGTCGCTACGCGAGCTAAAGGGAAATCCCGTGATACTGGCGTTTTATCCCGCAGACTGGACTTCGGTTTGTGGCGACCAACTGACCTTGTACAACCAGTTGCTACCCACATTCAGAGAATACGGTGCGACGCTACTGGGTATCTCGGTTGACAGCGCTTGGTGTCATCAGGCCTTTTCCAAAGATCGGAATTTTCACTTCAGCCTGCTCGCCGATTTTGAGCCCAAAGGGGCTGTGGCTCGACAGTATGGAGCGTACGACTCCCACCTGGGAGTTTGTAAGCGGGCGCTGTTCGTGATTGACAAGGAGGGAGTGATCGCCTGGAGCTACATCTCACCGATGGCAATCAACCCTGGGGCGGACGGCATTCTGGATGCGCTGGATGCTCTGGCGAGTTCGCCCCAAAGCGCGCCAACCAAAAATTAGCAGGTGATCACATGGCCACTCTCAAAGTCCCGGTAAGTGCCAACGACCATCGCCAAGGAAGTGGGCATGCCAAAGTCACCTTGGTGGAATTTGGCGACTATGAATGTCCCTACTGCGGTTTAGCGTATTGGGTCGTCAAAAAGCTACAGCAGCATTTTCGCGATGATCTGCAGTTTGTGTTCCGTAACTTTCCACTGACCACCGCTCACCCGCATGCGATGGGTGCAGCCGTCACCGCTGAGTATGCCGGGAGTCGAGGATTCTTCTGGGAGGCTCACGACGAATTGTATGAAAATCAGGATCGATTGGGCCTGCCGCTGTTTCGGGCCATCGCTCTAAAACATGGCCTCTCCGACGAAGAACTCTATCTTGCCATGCAAGACGGTACCTACGTACCCAAAATAAAATCCGATTTTAATGGCGGCGTACGGAGCGGCGTGAATGGCACCCCAGCGTTTTACATTGACGGGCTTCGCTATGACGGGGCTCCAGAGTTCACCGAGATGAGTCAGATGATTGAGCTTTCGTTAGTGAGTTGACGAAATCGCTAGATAGTGAATCGCTTGGCATCACCCACACCGTAGCCGAGGGCGAACGTGCCCCATTGCGCAGCGCACCAGGTGTGCATTCGATAATATTTCAATACGGGAGATTGAAGAATCCACGGTGCTGCCAACGATAAGCATCGCTCATAAAGCAGCGGCACGAAAATATCAGCCCAGCGAACCGAGGACATAAAAAATGGCGATGTTAATTTTTGACAACTCGGAAGATTCCATAGTCGAGGCGCGTGTCCTGGTCGAGGCGCTGAATGAATGGTTGGCGGAACAGCAGCCCAGTTGCCCGTTAAGGTCCGCCCGTGCGCAATGTTGCTATCGGCCCGATGGCACGCTGGATTCTGTATTGACCGTACTAACAGACGTGGTGGTGGACTAGGTCAGGTGTTGCACTCAGTTTTTGCGACCGCCGCAAGGTTGACGCCTATACCCGTCCACCCGTTCGCTTATCCGTTAGTTTCCTTCTACATTAAAGAGGTGCACACGGAGCCAGCAGCGAATGAAATCTTTGAAGTATTATGAAAAAAATCGACACGCCACATGGTTAGAGTTGTTTTTTGACCTGATTTTTGTTGTAGCAATTGGCAAGGTTACTCATACTCTCGGACATCTTCATCACGGCCACTTTGAACAGGAGCAATTATGGACATTTTTACTGCTTTTTGTTCCATTATGGTGGATCTGGTCCAGCCACACGATTTACTCAAATAGGTTTGATACAGACAGTAGTCTTCACCGCTTGGCAACATTATTTTTAATGTTGCTGCTCATTGTGCTGTCTGCACGGATTGGGGAAGAATTGGAAGTAAACTATGCGCTTGTTATTGCCTGCTATTTTGGTATACGTGCCATCATCAGCATTATGTACATTTCGTCCATAAATAAATTTGATCACCGTAGCGAATTCTCCTCCAGGCTTGGCTTCGCCCTGTTAGTTAGCGCAGTGATTAGTCTTTCATCCATTCTTTTTGACCCACCTATGCGTTACCTTGTCGCTTACATTGGGATTTTTCTCGACATTCTGCTCCCTTTATTTTCTTGGGGTAAGCTAAAGCCATTACCCGCACATACAGAACACTTGGTTGAACGACTAGGTTTACTCACCCTTATCTTATTGGGCGAGTCGGTAATTAGCCTTTCTGGAGGGTTATCTGACATCCAATGGGATCGTTATAATGTGATGGCGGCAATCACCGGATTTATCATGATTTGCAGTATCTGGTGGATCTATTTTGATAGCTTTTACCTACTGAGCAAAAATGAAAGTAGTATGAGTGGACACTCATTAATCTACTCGCACCTTTTTCTATTTATGGGGCTAGCACTTCTCGCAAATTTGATCAGGCATGCGATCCTAAATGACATTGCAATGCGCGATTTCCAGATTACGTCAATCATCGGCATGGCCTTATTTTTCTTAGGCAAGCAATATGGCTACTTCATAGCGGTACCTAAAATAAGGAAATACATACTACAAAACACCTTGATCGTGTTTTCTCTAGGTGGTTTGGTTATATTCCTACCCCGCGTCGAGTACATATTGGTCGGCCTGACAGTAACCATGATCTGTTATGTTTTATTAAACTTCAGGTATCGTTGAATCTTTAAAGTTGGGCCATATCACGGGTGGATCAGCTATCCGCGCGCACCAAAGACTCAGCAGCTGATTGTCGAGGACTGACGCACTGCGGATCGTGCTGAATGTGGTTAGCTGTTCAAACCCTTCGCCCAGTCGCTATACATCCCTACCAACGAGAAGCGGGTGGTCGCATGGTAAAGCACGGGGGGAAACACCGCGCGGCGGGAGGCCCGCGCCAAGCGGCAAAAACCTAATCAAAGAAGGCCAGGGTGCGAACTTCGATACTCTCGCGCGGCGGGGCTCCCGGCGGCGTATTGGGGTCTTTGAAGGCGGTATGGGGCGTGAAGCGGGCACGGCCGTCGTGACGTGAGTCATACCCCTTGATCAGCAAGACTTCGTCACGGCGCATGTCCGGAAAATAGTACCAGCGCTGTTGCGGATTGTAGGCCAGGTGGTAGATCTCACCGATACGATCCGGATAGACCAAGTCGGTGGCCAGCAGGTCATTGGAGTTGAGTGTCGAGGCGTCCAATACGGCCAGCGGTGAGCGCTTGACGGGCCCGCTCATCGGGCGCCAGAGGTTAATCTGGGCCACCGACACCAGTGTGGCGGCTTGATCCTGACCCAGCACGTCGCGAATACGCTCAGGCCCCGAGCGGTCGGTGTAGTCATTATGCACACGGCTGGCTGGACCGCGAATATCCCGCCGCTCGGCGTCGCTGCGCCTAGTGTGGTCGAAGATGACGACCCGGCTCGCGCCCGTCAACTCCTTGATCAAGGCCTTGACCTCGTCATAGTAGATGCTTTCCACTGAGGTATCGTCGTAGAGATCGTCGACCACCGTATCCCGCCGATGGAGTTCAAACCCCTGCTTGTCCAGAGACAGGCTGTCTGCCAACGGACGACCGTTGTGTATCGTGACCTCGCGCTCCTCCTGCTCAGCAAAATAGTGCGGTTCACTGTTACCGGTCAGCGCCTCGGTATGCACATAGGGCTTCGCATCGTGCTTGACCAGGTAGGTAAGTGTCGTAATGACGCTAGCGGGCGTATCAGTTGTGTGCTTCAAGTAACACCTCCCAGTCTGCTGACCGCTTCAGGCGTGGTGTCACCGTGGCGGAGCTGTAACTTGTACGTAGGCACCTTCCCGCTCAATCGTATGCCTTCGAATGGACACTATCAAATTTAGCCCGAGGTGCATGGCTCCCGACTGGTAAAAAAGGACCACTGTTACCTCGGCATCGACGACCAGCTTGACCATGACTGGCGCGTCGCACTCCGGGTCTGCGCCGATCATGAGCATCCGATATCCCGGCCCGCCCTTTACATTCGTTTGTCTGCCATGACGGGTTCGGACGTTGGTTGAATCAAACTTCCCGCACGACTATCTAGAAAAGCGGAATGCTATAACTCACAAAAACACGATTCTGATCTACGTTACGAGATGCTTCGCTGTTGGACTTGCCGTTACGCCAGCCGAACCCTACGCCTTTGAGCGCTCCGGATTGAAGGACGTAGTCCAGACTAATGTCTCTTTCCCATTCCTTTTGGTTGTTGCCTGAGGTAGTTTTAATATTATCACCGGAGAGGTACATGACAGAGCCTTTCAGGCCAGGGACACCCAGAGCGGCGAAGTCGTAAGCATACTGACCGAAAGCTGTGCGCTCCCCTGCGCGGGTGAAAGTTTGGATAAGGCGGTCTGTATACAAGTACAGGCTTGCTCCACCGGCGCCCTTGTCTACCAGGCTACCCTGGCTGAGTTGAGTGAAGTTGCTGCCATCCGACACACTTTGGTACCCCGCAGTAATCGCGTGGCCACCCAGTGTATAAATCAACGCGGCACTCCAGGTGCGGTTGTCGATCTCTCCACTACCGTCTTTGGTGTAGCCACTCATTCTGTAGCCTGACGTACCGGAGCTATTTGCCCCTGACGAGTCAGTTTTGAAATAGCGCAGGTCGGTTTTTAGGGACTGATTGTCCGAGAGGGCAAGGGTGTGAATTAATCCCATAAAATGCTGCGTATAGTAGTTGTCGAGGCTGGCGTAGTAGTACTGAGCTGTCAGAGCCTTGGTGATGTTCCAATCGCCCCCGGCGAAGTCAAACTGATTGCTTTCCCGCGTACCACCGGCAACGGCCAACCCCGTCTGATCGCTCGAACCACGTCCTGTTGCATGTTCGATACGACCTCCAGTCAAGGTCAGCCCTTTGAACTCGCTCGAGGTGATTTGACCGCCCTCGAAGGTTTGTGGAAGTACGCGCCCATCGTTGGCGACCAGAATTGGGAGTTTCGGAATCAAAGTGCCGTAGCGAAGTTCAGTTTTCGACATTTTGCCTTTTACGGTCAGCCCCAGCCGGCTCCACTCTTCGACGGCACGGTTGTCACCGTCAGAAGGCATCATGCTGCTACCGACATGCCGTCCTTTGCCACTGTCCAAGGTAACTCCCAGCAACCCCAGGCCATCGACACCAAAGCCAACAATTCCATCGGTATAGCCCGATTTGAAGTCCAGCATGAAACCCTGCGCCCATTCTTCGGTTTTGGAAGGTGCGGCAACGCCATCGCGGTTGTCGTTATTGAAGTAGAAGTTTCTCATTCCCAAGGTGGCTTTGCTGTCACTCAGGAAGTCCGCATGCACCTGGGCACTCAGGGTAATACTAAGAAACACCGAACTTGCAGTTATTGTTTTTCCACTCATTTATATAGCGCTCCATTTGTTATTTTAAAGTAATAGAAGCAACGCAAGATTTTCAGGTGCGCGTTTTTTATTATTCTTAATATCCTGCTGAAAACGAGAAATCGACGATGCCTCGCCCCTCCTGCATCAAGTTAATATTGTTAATGCAAGTTCCAAAGTCGCTCATCGCACCTGTTTCTGTTATGCAGCGCGATAGCGTTAGAGCGGATTGTGTGAGAAAGGCGCAGGGAGTGCCTTGCCTGGGGAAATGGAGTTCTGCGTTGCGGTCTGAAAATTTATCTTATCGTCTGAATTTCAGGACTGGGGCCGGACACAATTGTCGGTCGAGTATCCAAAGGCTCAGCGGGCTGACCTGACGACTGTCCTCTCTAGCAACCCGCGGCGCGGCGATCACGACGTCCAAGGCCCAGACTGCGGTGTAATCATCTGCAACAGGTACCGAGACGGACGACGAACATGGCGGTTCCCCGCAATGCCGCCTACGCTTGTTGGATGGTCCCCATGCTTTTGCTCAGGCGATGTATCGGGCCGGAACGATCTAATTTATTTTGACCGTCCGTTCATCGCCAATCCGGGCCTGCCCGCGCGTTTTGCCAGCAACTGTCCCTCACCCGGTCGACCCGATCAGCATGTACGGCGCAACGGGCAAAGATTGCACCCACTACCCCACCTGTCGTTCCCAAGCGACCGATGCCGCAGCACCTCTGGAAACAGGGGCGCTGTTCACGTTCTCCCCATTGAGGAAGATGAGTATGTATCGGCCGAGCACGACTCCTTATCAGGAGCATCGAGGGTTCAGCCGAACCTTCACTCCGGGTCATTTGAGCCTGGGATTGTTCTTTCCTTTGGAGGCCTTCGATGGGGACACTCCGAGTATGCTCAACCAGGTCGCATTGGCCAAACGAGCAGAGGCGCTGGGCTTCTGCGCGCTCTGGTTTCGCGATGTGCCTCTTCGGGACCCTAATTTCGGTGATGTCGGCCAAGTCTTCGACCCCTGGGTATACCTGGGCTATATGGCCGCTCATACGTCGGAGATAGCGCTTGGCACCGCATCCATTGCCATCCCGTTACACCATCCTCTGCACACGGCCAAGGCATCAGCCAGCGTCGATCAGTTGAGCGCAGGTCGCTTGATTCTGGGTGTAGCTTCCGGCGATCGCCCTGTTGAGTTTTCGGCTTTTGGCGTTGATCCCGAAAGGCGCGCAGAAATCTTTCGGGAGCATTACGAGGTGATTCGCAAAGCCCACAGCACCAGCTTCGAGCCCATTCGCTGGAGCGATGGTGAGATGCAGGGCGCAGACCTCATTCCGAAACCCACGACCCAAGTTATTCCAATGCTCGTGACCGGGAATAGTCGCCAGTCACTGGATTGGATCGCGCGCGAAAGCACCGGATGGATCAACTATCCACGCCAACCGAAAATGCAGCGACTGATCGTGGAAGATTGGCGGCTGGAGGTCATGAAGCAATGTGGTTCAGTCTATAAGCCCTTCACTCAGTCGCTTTACATCGACCTCGATGAGAACCCGTCCACGCCGCCCACTCGCATTCATTTGGGGTTCAAACTTGGACACTACCATCTCCGGTTTTTGCTGGAGTCGCTTGAGGAAATCGGAGTGGACCACGTTATCCTGAATCTCAAATACGGAAAGCGCCCTGCTGCGCAAGTCATTGAGGAGCTGGGCACTCACATCGTTCCGCAATTCGGAGTACAGCCGCGTCCTGAAGCGAATTGATCCGCCGGCCGCCTCCACGCCGGCCGAGGTGGTGCGGTTCAACTGGTTGAATCATCAGGCCGATACCTGCTCAAGGAATATCAGTTGCAACGGCTCTTCGAGCAGGTCATGTGCCGTGGCGGCAAAGCGCTGAAAGTAAGGCATCGAAAAATGCGCATCCAGCGCCGTCTGATCCCTGAAAGCCTCGCGCATGTAGAACGTGTCCTGCTCGTCGCGCAGCTTGAACAACACATAATCGAGATTGCCCGGCTCTGCTCGGGTCGGCTCTACCAACGCCAGCAGTTCTTGTTTCAATGCCAGCTCTTTGCCTGCCTTGGCCTTTAGCACGGCAATCGATACCAACACGTTACTGGACGAATTCATCGTCAACGCTCCAACATTGAAAAATGGCAAGTGATGCCGCAGGCGGTTCAGCGGGCCCGCAAGCGACCCGCCTTAAGTGAAATCAGAAACCTTCGAGAACGATCTTGCCCCGGGCCTTGCCGCTCTCGACTAGCGCATGGGCACGACGCATGTTTGCCGCATTGATTGCACCGAAGTGCTCGCCCACAGTGGTTTGCAGAACACCTTGGTCAATCAGAGCGCTGACCCGATTGAGCAGGTGATGCTGGTTGATCATGTCCGGGGTTTCGTACAGCGAGCGGGTGAACATCAGCTCCCAATGCAACGACAGCGACTTGCGCTTGAGCGGCATCACGTCGAGGCTGTCGGGATCGTCAATCACACCCAGACGCCCTTGCGGCTTGAGAACGTCGATCAGTTGTGCAAAGTGCTGTTCGGTGTGAGTCAGGCTGGCGACATAGTCGATCTCCGGCACGCCGAGCGCTTGCAACTGTGCGAGCAGTGGCTGGCTATGATCAATCACGTGATGCGCGCCCAACTGCCGCACCCAATCAGCGGTTTCCTGGCGTGAGGCAGTTCCGATGACGGTAAGGCGGGTCAGCTGTCGTGCCAGTTGCACCAGCATCGAACCGACGCCCCCAGCCGCTCCGGTGATCAACAGGTACTTGCCCTCCCCCGAAGCCTCGACGACACCGAGCCGGTCAAACAACAATTCCCAGGCAGTGATCGAGGTCAACGGCAACGCTGCCGCATCGGCGGCACTCAATGACCGAGGCTTGTGCCCGACGATCCGCTCATCGACCAGATGGAATTCGCTGTAGCTGCCGGTGCGGGCAATCGAGCCGGCATAGAACACTTCATCGCCCGGCTGAAACAACGTCACTTCAGAGCCGATCTCGCGGACAATGCCTGTGGCATCCCAGCCGAGGATTTTCGGTTCTTTTGTGAAAGTTCCGGCGCGCACCTTGGTATCGACCGGATTCACTGACACCGCGCGAACTTCGACCAGCAGATCCCGTGGACCAGGCGTGGGCACCGGGAGGCTGATGTCGATCAATGCGTGTGGATTGTCGATGGGCAAAGCGTGTTCGGTAAAGGTGATGGCTTTCATAAACACTCGCTGTCTGAAGGGTGATGCACTCGTTTGCAGCCATCTTCGACTTCCCAAGTACAAAGAAAAACAAGCAGAATGCGCCAACACTTTCACTGCAGGAGTGAAAATGATCCGCATCGATGATCTCGGTTTATTCATCCGCAGCGCCGCGCTGGGCAGTTTCACCGCAGCGGCGCTGGAGGCTGATCTATTGCCTGGTCAGGTCGCCGCCGCCATCAAACGTCTGGAGCGCGAGCTGGACGTACGCCTGTTCGCCCGCACCACTCGCAGCCTGCGATTGACTGCCGAAGGCGAGCAATATCTGCCCACCGCCCACTCAGTGCTTGAGACCCTGCAGCAAGGCAAGGAAAATTTGCGTGGTAAGAACGCCACGCTGCGGGGCGTCCTGCAGGTGACAGCACCCTCCGATCTGGGGCGCAACATACTGCTGCCGTGGCTGACGCTGTTCCGCCGTCAGCATCCAGAATTGACGTTGCGTTTTTTCCTGTCAGACCAGATGGCCAATCTGTTTCGCGACCCGGTGGACGTGGCGATTCGATACGGCCCGAATGAAGACGCCAACTACGTGGCACTGCCGCTTGCACCGTGGAACCAGCGGGTGCTTGTTGCCTCGCCAGAGTATGTGCAACGCTGCGGTTCTCCCCAAACGCCGGATGACTTGAGCAAGCATCACTGCCTGCTCTATCTGCAAAATGGCCGGGTCTACGACAAGTGGAACCTGGGCGGGCAAACCGTGCAGGTTTCAGGGCCACTGTTCAGCGATGACGCCGATGTCGTGCGACGCTGGTCGTTGGACGGTGAAGGTATCGCCTACAAATCCTGGCTGGATGTCAGTGCCGATATCGCCACTGGGCGCCTGCTTGTGCTGCTGCCGGATTTTCCTGGCGAAGCTTCGCCGTTGAGTCTGGTGTGCCCGCATCGCAAGCAGATCAGCCCTGCGGTTTCCCAGCTTTATACGTGGTTGAGTGGTCAGTTTTCTGCGCTGAAGCGCAGTTGAACCGAATGACGACAATTGATGTAGCGCTGGGCACCGGCATCGTTTGAAAGGGTGACAAAAAATTCAATAGCTTCTCCCTGTCCGTACCGTAAAGGGCCGGCTAACAGTCCTTTCCTTTATAGCAAGTGCATAGGTATGACCTAAATCTTTGGCCAGTTACTTCGGCCACAAAATTCACCTCAAATACAAGTGTTTCAATAGGCCAGCATAACAACCCATCTGATACCATTTTTTTTCGCTCACCTGAGCCTTTTTCGTCAACCAGCATTCTATAAAGTGCAAGCCCGATGTTCTTTAAAACAACAAAAAAGAAGCCAACTTATTTTGGCGCTTGGGCACACTGACGCGCTCAAGAATCCAGACCATCCCAGGATAAACAATAGAACCATGCTTTATCAGAAAGAAATGGGACAAATAACTATTCATTTGATTTGGAGATGGTGCCGTGCGAAAGCTTGGCTTGGGTTTCCTGGTAACGGGCGTTGTAGGGCAACTATCAGCATTATTATGGACGTACACAGCCATAGGACCACTTTGTGAAAACAATGTCGACAATTCATACATCCAGAAAAACGTGACAAAGCTAAAACAGCTCATCGATGACACCGCTAATGAAGTTGTAACAAACCTCACTACGAAATATTCCGACGGGCTCACGCCCCTTGCGGAAAACGAATCCCCCATACCCGACTCAACGGAGGCTCACGCCGCACAGTTTTTGATCGAAAATCCAGACGAATCGCCAGTTTTTTCGCTGCCTTCACTGCCCACACAAGCACGCAATTGGACAATTATCCTTAGCGGCCTGATTGCTTCTACCGGCCTGCTCCTGGTGCTCTTCGCCCGCAAAAAAACCTCTGATCCGCAATGGCACGTCTTTCGCTCCGTTCCTGGGTCGTTAATCACGCTGGAAAGCCCGTGCTTAACGTGCGGTAGCTATATTCTCCACGCTAAAAAAGAAGCTTCAACCACGCCTTCATCCGGCTTGTGGGTGATCGAAATAGCGTTGAACACACCCAGCCGTCATCGCGCCACAAATGCCATTAAGCAACTGGAATTACCGGTAGCGCGTAAAGAAAACAACTTTGTCGTCATCGGCCCGTATAGACAAAAACAAGACGCAGCTCGAGTCGTGAAAGAGTTGAGTGAGAGTCATGGCGTTCGAGGATGGATGATGGCAGGAAATTGACATAGTCCGATTTAGCGCTGGGCCGACCTCGTACAACCCGCCACATTTTTCATGCCACAAGAGAATATTTCATGATCGCAAAAGAATTCAGAGCCGAACACGCTCTGAAGAAATTCCTGGACGCCAACTTATGGCTCCAGCTTGAACTCAGCGAGTTGAACTACAGCCTCGCTGAAAGTTGCGGGCTGTCGCCCCAAGAATATCGCCAGAAATTCCTGCAAGAAGCATTTGAAACAGAAGCAGACGCTCATGACTGCGATTGTTGGGACTTCACTCTCCAATGGGTAGCCAACACTAATGAAGAGCTTGAGTTGATGCGTGAAGAACGCATGAAAGAGATTTATGAGTTTCTGGACGATTAGTCCACTCTATAACTTTCGTAGCCTATACACGCCTCCAATGCTGTAGATAAACGACTAACTTCACCGACGGGAGTATTGCCCAATACCCCGCCCTTCTCTCGATTCAAACCGTCGGATAACAATCCACTACTCGCCGATACTGGCTGGGTGAAGCTCCGATGTGCTGACGGAAAAACCGTGTGAAATGACCTTGCTCGGAGAACCCGAGGTTCTCCGACAACAGGCCCAATGTTCCACTGCGCTCACGCTCAAGCCAGGCAAAAGCCCGGCGCATGCGCGCGTCGTTAAGCAGCAGGGTCGGCGTCATGCCGGTATCTTTCTTGAACAGCGCAAAAAAGTGCGCCCGCGACAGACCACAAGCCCGTGCGGCGTTGTCGATCGGGTTCGGATCATCGAGGTGCTCAAGCAACCAGGCGGTGCCACGGCGCACGCGTGCGTCCCGGAACTCACCTGAGTTCGGCGCACCCAGTAGCGACAAATGCCGCCAGCTGGAAAAGTCCTCGATCAGCTCGATCAGGAAATCAAACAGCATGAATTCCATGCGCTCTTTCGGAACAATCCCGCAGCCATGCGCTTCGGCAACCAGGATGTCAGCCAAGGTGCGATTACGACTCGACAGCTCGATGCACGACTGGGCAAAAAAGTCCGGCCGACCGCTGAGCGCCAGCGACTGCTGGGCAGTGGCCAGCCAGGCGGGCTCGATGTAGAGCGCCAGGATCAGGGTGGCACCGGCATCCGGCTGCGGATCGTAGAAATGCGGCTCCCAGGCGTTGACCAGCACCGCCGTGCGATCGCTGAGCGGTACCCGCCGACCGTTAACGTTGAAGTAAGTGTCTTCGCCAGACACTTTGACCAGCACATGGCATTCGGAATGGGTGTGGGTGACCAGCGAACGATCCATATTCAACAAGGCGACCCGTCCAAACCTGCCGTGGAAAACCCGTTGGGCAATGGACATCAGATTTCTCCGCTCGCATGAAGCGATATCGTTATCGACCTCAATGCATATCATCGGGGCGTCTATCTATTTCTCAACACCGGCGATCGCTCTATGGTTCAGCAAACCACTATCGCGCGCGAATGACCGAGCGTCTACCTCGACTTTCGCAGCCCCCACACTCGTCGGAAAAACCGTCTTACAAGGCATGACGCTCTTTGCCGTGATACACGCGCAGGATATCGGCCACCACCGCCAGGGCGATTTCCGCCGGGGCTTTGCTGCCCAGGTCGAGGCCGATGGGCATGTGCAAACGGGCAATCTGTTCATCCGTGAGACCACCGATGCGCTTGAGCCGCTCGGCGCGTTTGTCCGAGGTTGCCAGGGACCCCATGGCGCCGATGTAAAACGCCGGCGTGTGCACCGCTTCCATCAGTGCCAGATCGTCGATTCGCGGATCGTGAGTCAGCGCCACTACCGCGGTCGCCGCGTGGCAACCTCCGGCGGCAATGAACATTGAGGGCAGCACACGTTGCATCTCCACGCCTTCAAGATGTACATGCAGCATCTCTTCCCGGGGGTCGCAGGCGATAACTTCGCAGCCGATGGCTCGGGCGAAACTGGCGCAAACTTCAGCGACCGGCGAGAGCCCTGCCAGAATCAGGCGTAACGCCGGGCCAACGCTGATGCGCACCCTTTCGTCGTCGACTTGTACCCGTTCGCTGCCGTGGCCCGCGTCCGGATCCAGGCGCAAGGCACCGCTGCTCAGCTCGATATGGCGCTGCAGACGTCGCTGACCGAGTAACGCCGCTTGCAGACTCTCCAGGTGTGCGATCCATTCAAGGCTGGCAGCGCGGTGTTCGACCAGCACTATCAGCACGCCACCACAGGGCAACCTCAGGCGGTGGCGTTGCTCGACGCTGTCGCCATAACTGACGATCTGTGCCGGTTCGCGTAATTCGCCGCGCGCCAGACTTTCGAGAAACTCCTCTTCGACGCAGCCACCCGACAGCGAGCCGACGTGTTCGCCCGAGCCGTTGGTCACCAGCATCGCACCCGGCGCACGCGGCGCCGAGCCATAGGTGGAGAGCACCGTGCACAGCCACTGTGCCTGCCCAGCGCGAGCCCATTGCAGTGCCTGGTCGATCACCTGAACATCGAGATGACGCATGTTTTCTGTACCTCAAGCAAAGCGTGGTGCTGCATGCAGGGTTACGTTTACGGTAACCTGCGAGCAACCTTGTTCAATCGTTGATTCAACATGTCGCCACAACAATTTTTGCAACTTGGGCCGCTGCGCCTGGAATATCGCCAAATCCCTGCGGCTGACCCATCGCGACCGACGCTTGTGCTGCTGCACGAAGGCCTCGGAAGCGCCGATCAATGGAAAGACTTTCCCCAGCGCCTGGCCCAGGCCAGCGGTTACGGTGTAGTCACTTACAGCCGTCAGGGTTATGGGCAATCGAGCCCGGTAACCCTGCCGCGTCCGCTGAACTACCTGAGCAGCGACGGGCCTCGTGAACTGCGGCAACTGCTCGATGCCTTGCAACTGCCGCAAGTGGTCTTGCTCGGTCACAGTGACGGCGCATCCATCGTCCTGGCCTATGCCGCCGCCAACGTTCCGCGCGTGTTGGGCAGCATTGCATTGGCGCCTCACGTGATTGTCGAGACCGAAAGCCTCGATGGCATTCGCCATACCACTGAGGCTTGGCATCAGGGCGAATTGCGCGAACGCCTGGCGCGCCACCATGGGAGCAATGTCGACGGTGCTTTTCACGGCTGGAGCGACAGTTGGTTGCACCCGGACTTTTCCCTGGACGATCTCGAAACGCAGTTGGCTTATATCGAAAAACCGCTGCTGGTCATCCAGGGTCGCGAAGACCACTACGCGACGCCCGAGCAACTGGTGGTCATCCAGCGGCAGGTGCCTGGACCCTGCCGATGTGTGTTACTGGATAACTGTCGGCACTTTCCCCAGACCGAAGCGTCCGAGCAGACCTTGCAGCTGATCTGCGAATTCCTGGAGCACCTCCCCGCCTTTATTTGAAATTGCCTTGGGTTTCTGGAATCACCACACTGCCAATCAGGTAGATCACAGACAGACCGACGGCAAAAAACGCCAGTACCATGGGGATCTGCGCGGGGCTGCTGCTGACCAGAGACACAAAGGTCGGCATGGTTCCGCCGAGGGCGAAACCGATGTTCCAGGACAATCCGGTGCCGCTGGCTCGCAGCTCGGTGGCAAAGCGTTCGTTGAGGAAGATCAGGATAGGCGCGATGATCGCCCCGCCCATGAAGCCTATGCCCATGCAATACAGCGCAGTGCGGGTCAGCGAACCCGGTTCGGCGACCCCAAGGAACATCATGGGCAGGCCCACCAGGTTGATCACACCCAGCAGCATGAAGGTCTTCTTGCGACCGATCAGGTCACTCAGGTAACCGAAGGCCAGTGCTCCGACAATGGTTGCCACCGACCCATACATGAGCAGCTGCGAAGTCTGGGTATGAGGCACTTTGGCGACCACGTTGAGCAATGTCGGCAGATAACCGCAGGCCAGGTAATACGTGGCACCGCCGCCGAAGGTAATGAGCAGATTGACCAGCATCACGGCGCGGTACTCACGACCGAACAGACGCTTGAGTGGCGACACGACCACGACCGTCGGCCCCTTGTTTTTACGCGCTTGTTGCAGTTGCTGCCAGACCGGGGTTTCTTCCAGGTAACGGAACATCACCAGCCCGAAAAAGGTGCTGAGCAGACCGCAGAAGAACATGCAGCGCCAGCCCCAGACATCAAATTCACCTCCGGGAAAGATCTGCGACAACACCAGATAAGTGGCTGACGCCAACAACGCGCCCATGCCGGCACCGGCGCCACCGATCAACCCGGACATCAAGCCGCGATAGCGCGGCGAGATGGATTCGGTGCCGATGGTGTGAGTGGAAGCGACGATGCCGCCAACGAAAATGCCCTGAATCACCCGCAATACCAAAAACAGTATCGGGGCCAACACCCCGACCTGGTGAATGGTTGGCAACACGCCAAACAGTGCCGTGGAAATACCGACGCCGACCATCGATACCATCAGCGCACGCTTGCGACCGTGTTTGTCGGCATACGCGCCAAAGATCGCCGAGCCCAGTGGACGCACCAGCAAGGCCACGGCGAACGAGGCGTACACGGCGGCCAGCGACAGTGTCGGGGTGTCCGAGGGGAAGAACAGGCGGCCAATGATCGGCGCCACATAGAGCAGAATGAACAGGTCAAACAAATCCAGCGCCCAGCCGAATGTCGAGGCAAATGCCGCGAGCAAAGCCTTACCCGGTGGAATCTGCGGTGTATCGATAGCGGCGCTGGTGGGTGATGCAGTTATTGTTGTTGTCGTAGTCATGGTTGCCTCACACAAGCGGTGAATCAAAAGGAGCGGCAGGCCCTGCTCCGTAAGGCGTACGCCGTTACCAACATACTCCCGGGCCTGTTCGCCGGTACGATTTACTCGCCGATAAACACGGCTTCACGCTTGCTGTGAAACGCTTCGACGCCTTCCTTGAAGTCCTTGGAACTGCGCAGACGGCTATAGCAGTGACCTTCCATTTCGATCGCGACGGTCAGCGGCGCATCTTCGTTGTCGTTGATCAGTTTTTTCGCCGTGCGCTGAGCCAGCGGCGAGAATCGCCGCAGTTCATCGACCAATGCATCGACGGTGCTTTCCAGTTCGGCATCCGGCACGACCTCGGTAGCGATACCCCAGGCATAGGCCTGGTCGCCGGTGATGCGTTTGGCGCGCATCACCATGTGCTTGGTGCGGGTGATGCCGATGATTTTCTGCAAGCGCGCGGAGCCACCCGAGCCCGGGATCTGACCCAGGTTCTGCTCAGGCAAGGCGTAGCGAGTGGTTTGCGAAGCAATACGGAAATCGCAGGCCAGGGACAGTTCGAAACCGACGCCGAAGGTGTAACCACGGTTGGCGACGATCACCGGTTTTTCGCAACGTGCCGGTGCCGCGACGTTCCAGGCCAGCTTCGAAACGTGCTCGGGCGAGGCTTCGAGGAAACCCTTGATGTCGCCGCCGCTGGAGAAGTGTTCACCCACCGAGCGCAGCACGATGACGCGCACGTCTTTGTGTGCATCGAGGGCTTCGAAGACCAGGCGCAATTGATCGCGCTGCCCCATGGAAATGACGTTCAATGGCGCCCGGTTGAGGATGATGTCGGCGCGCTCGCGGGACACATCGACTTCAACCTGGAAGCCATCGAACTGAGTGTCGAGAAATTGCTGGATCGCTTGTTGTTGCATGAGAGTGTCCTCTGGATGATTAGCTGATGGCCTTCAAGGCCTGTTCCTGGAATTGGGCGAGCAGCACGCGCCGCAGCACCTTGCCCACTGGAGACTTGGGAATCTGATCGATGAACTGGTAACGCCGTGGCCGCTTGAATTTGGCCAGGCCCGAAGCGATGCAATGGGCATCGAGGTCTCCTTCCGAGACCTCGGCGCGCGGCTTGATAAACGCGGCAATGATCTTGCCCCACTGCTCGTCGGGCAGACCGACCACCACCACTTCTTCCACTGCCGGGTGCAGAGAGAGCATGTTTTCGATTTCCGCCGGGCTGACGTTTTCGCCGCCGGTGATGATCAAGTCATCGACACGCCCCGTGACGAACAGATCGCCCTCCAGATCGAAGTAGCCGATGTCACCGGTGAAATACCATCCGTCACGTAATGCCTTGGCGGTCGCTTCGGGGCGGTTCAGGTAGCCTTCGAACGCCTCGTCACTCGCCAGGTCGGCGATGATCTGGCCCTCCTCCAATGGGTTGACCTGCACATCCGCCGTTTCAGCATCGATCGGCACCACGCGCACGCGCTGGTTCATTGCACTGCGCCCTGACGAACCGGGTTTGCGGTTGGCTTGCTGGTCGATGGTGAAGGTGTAGATCTCCGAGCTGCCGTAATGATTGACGAACAATTGCGGCTGGAACGCCTGCTCGACACGACGCATCAAGCCGTCGCTCATCGGCGCACCGGCAAAGCCGATTTTCTCCACACTGGCAACTCGCTCGCGAGCAAAGGCCGGGTGTTCGATGAGCATGTGGTAGAGCGTCGGCACCAGGTAAAGGTTGCTGACTTTTTCCCGCTCGATGGCCTGCAGCGTGGCTTCCACGTCGAACTTCGGCACACAGACGAAATGTCCGTCAATCAGCGCCATGGACAGCAACGAACGCACGCCCATGGTGTGGTAAAGCGGCATGACACCCAGCGTGCACTCGCTCTGGCGGTAGAGGTTTTGCGCCACGTGGGCAACCGCCGCGGCGCGTTCGCAACGGTGCCGACGGGGCACGCCCTTGGGCTTGCTGGTGGTTCCGGAGGTGTAAAGCAGCAGTGAATAGTCTTCGGCGTCGGCCTGCAAAATGATGCCGGAGGGGGTCTGCGAACACAGTTCCTCGAAACTCAGGTCGGTGTTGGCGGCACGAAGTCCGGCGGCGATCCGAGGCAGCCTTGTGGCGGCGCTGCAACCGGCCACGGCGGTCACGGTAGCGTCGTCGTAAGCCACTGCCCGGATTTGCGCATCTTCGATGCAGTAACCCAGTTCATCGGCCGTCGAACGCCAGTTCAAAGGGGTCATGACGATGCCCGTAAACTGACAGGCCCAATGCAAGGTTGCCATCTGCCAGCGGTTTTGCATTGCTACCAGCAGTCGATCACCGCGTTGCAGCCCAAGGCATTGCATGCCCCAAGCGGCGCTCTGGATATCGACGAACCAGTCTTCATAGGTTTTCTTCAACGCACCGTCACTGACCGCCACGGCGTGCGGCCGGCGTTCAACAGCAGCGAGGAAACTGCGTCCGAGATCGAACATTATTGTTATACCCCTTTGTTCGTTTGGCGCTGGGCAGCGACTTCGAGCACGGCCTGGACGATGCCGGTGTAGCCCGTGCAGCGACATAGATGCCCCGAAAGCATGTCGCGTACCTGGGTCTCGTCCGGGTTGGGTACCCGTTCCAGGAAATCCACGCAGGACATGAGAATGCCCGCAGTGCAAAAGCCGCACTGCAAGGCGTGATGACGGCGAAAGGCTTGTTGCAGGTCGCTCAGAGTGTCGTCGTCGGCCAGGGACTCGACGGTCTCGATACGCCGCTCGTGTCCCTGTACTGCGAGCATCAGGCAGGAACGCATGGCGACTCCGTCCACCAGCACCGTGCAGGCACCGCAGACACCGTGTTCGCATCCGACATGGACACCGGTGGCACCGAGGTCGTGGCGCAGGAAGTCGCAGAGTTGGGTCCGCGGTTCGGCTAGCGCTTCGCGGGAGCGGCCATTGAGTTCCAGGCGAATCGGAAAGGTTTGGTCGGCAGTTACACGCATGTTCAGACTCCTTCGATCAGCTGATGACCCAGCTCGCGAATCAGTTGGCGGCGATAGGCAGCGCTGGCCTGCACGTCGTCTTGAGCGTCGAGCGACCAGGCGGTTTGATTGAGCGCGTCCGGCAGCGCCGCACCACGTGGCAGGCTGCGACGTTGCGGACGGTCGGCGACCCCGCCGATGCCGAGTTCGACCTGGTCCGCGCCGATGGCCGCGGCCAGGGAGACAATGGCAAAGTCGCCGTGGCGCATGGCGATTTCGCGGAAGCGATAGGTGATGCCTTCGCGCTTGAGCGGAAAACGCACCTCGACGACCAGTTCATCGGCACGCTTGTCGGTGGTGAGAATGCCTTGGAAGAAGTCGGCAGCCTTGACGATGCGCTTGCCTTTTTTCGACTCGAGAACGATCTCGCCGCCCAGCGTCACCAGGCACAGCGGCAACTCGGCGCTGGGGTCGGCGTGAGCCACCGAACCGCAGACGGTGCCGCGATTGCGCGTCTGGAAGTGACCGATCCAGGGCATCGCCAGTGCCAACAGAGGAACCTCGTCCATCAGGGTCGAACGCGCCAGCAGCTGCGCCTGGCGTACCCCAGCGCCTACCGCCAGGCAATCCTTGCGCAGTTCGATATAGGTCAGCTCAGCCACATGATTGATATCGATCAGCAACTTGGGTTGAGCCAGGCGCATGTTCAGCACCGCCATCAGCGACTGGCCACCGGCAATGATGCGAGCGTCCTGGCCGTACTCGGCGAGCAACTCAACCACCTGACGACGGGTGTCAGCCCGAACGTAATCGAAAGCAGCCGGTTTCATTGCGCACCTCCCTTGCCAAACAGCGCGCCAAGCGAGGCCCGCAGTCGCGCCCACCAGCCGGTGGAGATGGCTTGGCCGCTGACCCGTTGCGACAGGCGAGTAAAGATTTGTCCGATGATCACTTTCGAGGCCCCTTGCAACATTCGGCCGCCGACCGCAGCGACTTTGCCGCTGACCGCCACCTGGTATTGGTATTCCAGACGTGTGTGGCCATTTTCCAGTTGGACGAAACGAACCTTGGCCTGACCCTGGGCCGAACCCATCGAGCTGCTGCCGGAACCGGACAGACGCAATGAATGCGGCGGGTCCAGATCACTCAGGGCAACCTTGGCCTCGAAGCGCGCACGGATCATGCCGACGCCGACGGTGACGTCTGCGCGGTAACGGTTTTCGCCTTCAAGCACGAGGTCGTGGCAACCGGGAATGATTGCCGCCAGCGTCTGCGGGTCGAGCAAGGTATCGAAGACCTGTTGCGGCGCAGCAGGAATCACCACCGAGTCGTTGGCCCGCAGTGCCGGTCCACCGGCAGCTGCCGCGTCCAGGTTTTCATCGGGCTCCATACCGGCGGGCCGTGGCGGCTCGTCGATCCCGATGAGCGTGCGTACTTTCGATGGCGTCAGTGGCAGACGGATGTCCGAGCGGCCAAGGGCGTCGGCCACCGCGTTGGCGATGCACACCGGCGTGCTCATATTGTTGCCCTCGCCCACACCCTTGGCGCCCAGTGGGGTGAATGGCGATGGCGTTTCCATGTGCAGGATCACCGGTTCGATCACTTCCGGTGCGGTCGGCACCAGATAATCGGCGAAGGTCCCGGAGAGGAAACTGCCGTCCTCGCCATAGGCGAACTCTTCCATCAGCGCCGCGCCGAGGCCTTGGGTGAAGCCACCACGAATCTGGCCATCGACCAGCGCCGGGTTGAGCAGGCGGCCGGCGTCATGGCAGGTGACGTAGCGATCAATGTGGATCTCGCCGGTCATGCGGTCGATTTCCAGACCACAGATGTCGAAGACAAAGCCGTAGCACAGCGAGCTGTTGACCTGATCCTGGTCGTCCGGGGCCACCAATTGCGGCGGGCTCCAGAAGGCGGTTTCGCGCAGTCCGCCACTTTCACCTTCCGGCAGCAAGCCCGGCGACCAGTGGGTCGCACCAGCAATCCGATGGAATGGCGCCACCGCCCCGCCATTGACCACAAAAATCTTGCCACCGGCGAAACGAATATCTTCGGGACTGGCCTGCAATTGCTCGGCGGCAATCGCGGCGAGGCGATCGCGGATCTTCAGCGCGGCCTTATAGACGGCACCGGCCACAGCGCCCGCGAAGCGGCTGGAATAGTTGCCAGAGGCAATCGACCAGGCGTCCTTCTGGGTATCCAGCTCGACGTTGACCACGATGGATTCCAGCGCGACGCCTAGCACTTCGGCGACGACCTGAGCGACGGTGGTTTGATGGCCCTGCCCTTGCGGCGCCGAGGACACGTGCACACTGACGTCACCCAACGGGCCGACGTTGATGGTGGCGGTTGCGACAGCGCCGTTTTTCGGACCGGCCTTGCGCCGCTCTTCGGGCGTCATCGCGGTGGTGATGTAACCCATGTTGGAAATCGAAGGCTCGATGACAGCGGCATAGCCAATGCCATAGATCCGGCCTTCGGCACGGGCCTGATCACGACGTTTGAGCAACTCGTCGAGTCCACCGTCAGCCGCCGCCAAGGCAATGCCTGCCTGGTAATTGCCGGAATCGAGCAACGCACCGGCGGCCGCGCGATAAGGGAAGGCATCGGCCGGCACCAGGTTGCGGCGGATCACGTCCAACGGATCAAGGTTCAATTGCACGGCAATGTGTTGCAGCAGCCGCTCCAGGGCGAAATACACCTGCGGGCCACCGAAACCACGGTTCAGGCCGGATGGGGTTTTGTTGGTCAGCACCACTCGGTTGCGCACTTGCAAATTGCGGATCGCGTAGGCGCCCGTCAGGTTGCCGTGCATGCGGTAGAACGTCGCCGGTTCAGGCGCTCTCAGGTAGGCACCACAATCGTCGATCTGGTCATAACGCAAAGCGGTGATGCGGCCATCCGCTTCCACCGCCGCTTCAATTTCGGTCACCCGATTGGTCGCCGAAGAAGCCCCCTGCAAATGTTCCAGACGGTCCTCGACCCACTTTACCGGTGCGCCGACCTTGCGTGACGCCAGGCCCATCATCACCACGTAAGGGAAAACCCCTTGCTTGATGCCAAAGCTGCCGCCGGAATCTTTCGGTGTGCGCAAACGCAAGCGGTTGCCGGGCACATTCAGTGCACGGGCCATGACCGTGTGCAACGCGTAGGGACCCTGGAAATTGGCCAACACGTCATAAATGCCGGTGGCGCGCTCGTACTGAGCCAGCACCACATAGCATTCAATGGGTGTGCAGGAACTGCGCGGAAATTTCACTTTGAGCGAGACCTTGTGCGGCGCCTGCTCGAAAGCCTGCTCCGGCTCGCCATAACGAAAGCGCCGTTCGTTGACCACGTTGCTGCCGACGGCTTCGTGCAGGATCGGCGCCTGTTCGGCGGTGGCCAGTTCGGGGTCGATGATCGGGGGCAGCGGCACGTATTCAACGCGCACACCTTCGATGGCGTCCTCGGCCAGATAGCGGCTCTCGGCGATCACCACGGCCACAGGCTCTCCGACGTAACGCACCTTGTCGACGGCGACGCACCAGTGCTCCATGGGCTGCCGCACCCCCACCGGGAACGGTAGCGCCCAGCGTTTGACGTCTTCGCCGACCAGTACGCCGTGCACGCCTTTCATCAGCAGCGCTTTGGAAAAGTCCACCGAGGTGATCCGCGCATGAGCGTGGGGTGAACGGATGATCGCCGCGTGTAGCGTACCCGGCGGGATCGCAGCGTCATCGGCATAGCAGCCAAGGCCGCGCAACAATGCGGCGTCCTCGACACGGGTCTGACGGGCGCCGATGTGGCCGGTCTGGCTTTCGGTAGCAGGTTGGAAACTAGTCATTTTTCGCGGCTCTTGTTGTTTTGCAGCGCGATAGCGTTAGAGCCGAGTGTGTGAGAAAGGCGCATGGAGCGCCTTGCCTGGGGAGAGGGAGTTCTGCGCTGGGGTCTGAAAATTTGCCTTAGCGTCTGATTTTCAGGTCTGGGACCCGACACAATTGCCGGTCAGGGAGAGGGAAACAGGATGGCTCAGGAACGCTTCGATTTCTGCAAAGGGCATCGGTTTGGCAAAGTAATACCCCTGAAAAATATCGCAGCGACTGACCTCCAGAAAATCCACCTGGGCAGCCGTTTCCACGCCTTCGGCGACCACCGTCAGGCTGAGGTGATGGGCCATGGAAATGATGCCTTGGGTGATCGCTGCATCGTGATGGTCGGTGGCGATTTCCTGGATGAACGAGCGGTCAATCTTGATCTTGTCGATGGGCAAACGCTTGAGATAGCTGAGGCTGGAAAAACCGGTGCCGAAATCATCGAGAGCAATGCGCACCCCCAACGCCTTGAGCCGGTGCAACGTGTCGATCGCCTGTTCAGCGTTATGCAGCAGAAGCGACTCGGTGATCTCCAGCTCCAACTGCTCACCCAGCAGACCATGTTTGTCCAGGGTAGCCTGGATACACTGGACGAAATGGCCACGCTGAAAATGCATCGGCGAAATATTCACGGCCATTGAGATGCCGGTGATGCCCTGCTCGCCTAGCTGGCGCAACTGCGCGCAAGCCGTATCAAGAACCCAAAGGCTTAGCGGGATGATCTGACCACTGTCCTCTGCCACTGGCACAAACACCGCCGGAGAGATGAATCCTTTTTCCGGATGCTCCCAGCGCAGCAACGCTTCGATCCCGACCACCCGCCCCGTGCGCGCGTCTATCTGCGGTTGATAATGCAGCTGTAACGATTGAGTTTCGATAGCCTTTTGCAGGTCATTGCGCAGGCTCGCGTGCTCACAAACGCGCTGATTAAGATCGCTGGTGTACCACTGAAAGTTGTTGCGCCCTTGCTGCTTGGCTTTGTACATGGCCATGTCAGCCTGCTGGATCAGCTGCATCGGCTGCTCGATGTGACCATCGCTCAGGGTGATGCCGATACTGGCACTCACGTGCAAGTCAATGCCCTGGACACAGTAGGGTCTGGCAATGCTGGCCATCAAGCGCTCGGCCACCGGTACAACGTCCTCATCACGAAGCAGGTCCGGCAATAGCACGATAAATTCGTCACCGCCCATGCGCACGATGGTATCCCCGGGACGAACCTGCTGGGTCATACGCTGCGCCACCTCGATCAGCACCTGATCGCCGAAGTAGTGCCCGGTCGAATCGTTGATGGATTTGAATCCATCCAGATCTATGCACATCACCGCCAGACGACGCTTACGCCGACGACTGATGTGACAATCCAGAACAAGCCGGTCTTCAAGCGAGACACGGTTGAGCAAACCGGTCAGACGGTCATGGCTGGCGTTGAAGCTCAATTGGCGCTCGAAATGCTTTTGCTCGCTGATGTCCCGGGCAATGCCAAATACCCCGACGATCTCTCCGTTGACCATGATCGGCAGGTTAGAGATGTCCATGGTCAACAGCTTTTCACTCTCGTCGCGAACCCGCGCCTCGAAGCGCTGAGGCTCTCCGGCGCGGGCTGCGGAAAAATGCTGACTGACCCGTTGCAGGTCTTCTTCAAGCACCAGATGGGAAAAGTGATGACCAATGAAATCGGTTGCGGTGTGCGGTTTCAGCTTCAGGCCTGCTGGATTCACACTCTGGATGTTGCCGCCTAGATCGAGAGCGAACACAGGGTGGGGGTTGTAGGTGAACAACGAACGAAAACGTTGCTCGCTTTCCTCCAGACGTTGGCCGTCACGCTCATGGCGGATCGCGATGACTGCCAGTTGTGCTGCGCAGGCCAGCCGTTGAATCTGCGCCTCGTCCGGCGCATGGGCGCGGTTCTGGTACAGGGCAAATGTGCCCAACACGTTTCCTTGATGGGAGAGCAACGGCACCGACCAGCAGGAACGCAGGTTATGCCCCAGCGCCAGGCTGCGGAAACGCTCCCAGTTCGGATCCCGGGCGATGTCTTCGGTGACCACCAGTTCGCGCCGGAACGCTGCGGTGCCGCAGGTTCCTTCGTGTGGACCAATGGCCATGCCATGAATCGCCTCGCTGTATTCCACCGGCAGGCTGGGCGCCGCGCCGCTCAGCAAGCGTTTGCCCTCGGCATCTGTGAGCAGGATAGAGCAGAAGGTTTCGGGGGCCTGATCGTCAAGCATCTGGCAGATGGCGCTGAGTATTTCGCTCAGATGATGGTCGGTCGCGATCATGCCGAGAATGTCACGTTGAGACTCGGGGAGTGCCTTGCTGTGAAAGCTGGGACGAGTATTCACGGTGATTCCTGAAGACTCTCGAGGTCGTCCGGTCTTCAGAGAGCCTGAAAAAGTGGGCGGCCGATCACTGTCCGCTAGTGCGTCGGACGCGCACTCTATAGAGCACTGACTAACCAAAAAAAGGCTCAGATCCAACATAAAAAACAGTATCAGATGGCCGCCGTTTGCCTGACTTCGCTTTCTCGACTCGCGGCAATTTCTCGACCAATTCTCCACCTCCTGTACAGCATCGCGTTCGCTGTACTGGAAATTCAAACCCACATGGTTGACACCGACCGCCCGCAGGCTTTCGAGAAACTACAGGATCACGTTGTGCCCGACGCACAAATCCAAGTGACTCGGGCACGGGTGAATGGTTGGGGTGTACGGCCGTTTCGATGTTCTGCTGAGCCGCACAGTTCGCAGGCTGCTGCCCGGTTTCCATGAACTTGGACCGATGAACATTTCCATGCCAATAGCCTTCGGACGTGCCGCAGAACATAGTAACGGCCTGCCTATGAACATATGACATGGCCCACTTGTATAGGCGAAGTCTTCGGTGAGCCCCTCCCTGGGTATTACTTCTCGGGTTCCCGATCGCGGAATGGTCGGGTTAGCACCATCCCGGGGGCATTGGCTCGCGATTAGATCCCCATCATTCGCCAGCAAGACAGCGCGGCGAAAGGGTTTCAGGTCCTGCGAGCGCAACCATCGCTACTGGGATGCTGAGATTGCTACGTCCAAGGAACCCTTGAAGTGGCAGCGAACAGCCAACTGGGCCTCCGACCAACTACGAACGAGGGGGGCTGCCGAGAACGAGATGTGCGGGCGTAGAGATCTATTGATAGGTGCAGGCTCCCTCGGAAGCTCAGTCGCGGAGAACTGCTCGACGCTTTCGCGTTTTACCAATTCAATGCCGGCGAGATCACTGTGAGCGTTAAAGCGGGCCGCCATAACGTCTATTGGGGTGAGTCGCTTTTTAATGCTACCAACGGCATTGCCTACTCCCAGGGCCCCATGGACCTGGCAAAAGCGCAGGCCAACCCTGGTACTGAGGCCAAGGAGCTCTATCTGCCGCTGTCACAAATCTCGACCCAGATAGACCTCAACAGCAACCTTGCATTGCAGGCTCAGTATTATCTGGATTGGGAAGCGTCCCGCTACGCGGAGGGTGGCACCTACCTGGCAGCCAGTGATTATCTGCTCAACGGCCCTGGGTGAAATCTTTATAGATGCGGTAACCACGAATGGGAACGAAGTCGACAGTCCTTTGGCGAGAGGCAGTTGTGGGAAGCGGGTGCGGATCACGGGCGGGGCGGCAGAAGATCCTATAAGTGAAGTGGCTGCTTTGTCGAATCCACCCCTTCTGGATCCCGACACCCGAAAGCAAAACGGCATCCCGCCCCTGCTCACGGCGATACTGGACATCACGTTCAAGAATGACTGCCACAACGTGGGGGCGATCTATTGAGACACCGGGCGAAATCGGCTTCGTACCAGGTGATTGGCAGTTCGATAGTCAGATCATTCAAGCAGCGCCTCGACGTACTCTACGTGGCAAGCGAGGACGCAGCGGATTGGCACCCAATTTGACACGATGATCAAGTTCGTTCAGAACTTCGCGAGCCTGATAGGCATCCATCTCGATAAGCTGCTCGAACATCTGCAAACCTTCAAGCTTTGTTCCTTCCGTTCGGTGGAGCGTGATTGCAAGGTCCATGATTTCTCTTCCTGCAAAGACGAGCGCAGATCCCACATTTGTAAGACGGTCTCGCCACAGCTGAATAAGTTGAGTAGCAATTCGAGCCACAAGAACCGCATGGCGAGGAAGTAGGTCTCCCAAACGCTCAACAACGTACGGTTCACTGGGCGGAGGTGCATGCTCTATGTTGTCACTGATCGCCTGTAGAAGTCGCAGGGTGTGCGGTTCTGGCGAGGCTCGCGATTAGATCCCCATCATTCGCCAGCAAGACAGCGCCGGGACGAACCTGCTGGGTCATACGCTGCGCCACCTCGATCAGCACCTGATCGCCGAAGTAGTGCCCGGTCGAATCGTAGCGGCATTGGCACTCGGGGCCTTGCAAGTCGTGGTGCAGCAACTGAACTTTGCCCAATTCAGCGATTCCCCCCTGCTGGAGGGGCTTACCGCATGCGGCCTATTGTTGCTCGGCGTATTCGTATGGCAGCAGTGGAATCATCCGCGACCGTTGTTGCGTTTTCACGGATTGAAAGAGGCGACCTTTCGCACCGGCTTGATGCTGTATGCACTTTATTATTTTATCAACAACGCCCTCGGGTACCTGATCTCCCGATTCCTGCAAGGAGGGCTTGGATATCCCGTGGAAAATGCGGGACACCTGGTGGGTATGACGTCCCTCGCATCTCTCGGCGGAGCCCTGATCTATTTCCGTTACGCCGGTCTTGTCAGCCACAAGAAATGGATCTTCGTCCCAGGTTTTCTGCTTACCGCTTTTATCGGCGGATGGATGGCAAGCATGCCGCCGTATGCCAGTACTTCCTGGCTATTGCTGCCTCTGACCCTGCGCGGTCTGCTGCTGATGTTTGTTGCCTTGCCGGTGGCCAATATCGCCTTTCAGAGCTTCGCAATGGAGCTGTACCCCCACAGCTATCGCATCAAAAATATCGTCAAGCAAATGGCCTACTCGTTTTCGACAGCCACGATCATCGTCTTCGAACAACATCGCGTGGCTATTCATCAGACCAACCTGTCGACAAATGTCAGCGCCAACAATCCAGTATTTGGTCACGCGATGGAGAAGTTGACCCATCACTTCGAGCAGGCGGGCCAAAGTCTATCGGCTGCCCATGATTTGGCGCTTTCGCAGATCTTGAAGCTGGTTGCCGACCAATCTATCTTCATGAGTTATCTCGATGGGTTTCAGTTCATAGCGATCCTGTCGACAGGGGCCGCGATATTTGCACTGTGGCAACGCCGGATTGACTGATGCACCTCTCCCCCAACCCACACTTCTGGCGGATTGCTGCAATCAGTGAACAGCCACCTTGGTGGCAAGCGACCGCAAGACCTACTTATCGATGCGCCAATATGCGTTGTGGAAGCGGCCGTGGATGAGGGGCCGGCGTCATCCACGGCTAATCAACCTTTCTTGCCGAGCCCGAACATCGGACCCCATGCCGCTTTACATCACCGTGCCGGCCCGTTTCGGCGCAAACCTGAGCATCACACGCATATCATGGAGTGCCCCCGCAGGCTTGCAAGTGTAGTTTCATATCAAGCAAGCCTCTGATCGCGAGCTTTCAACTCCGGGCCCTGGAGGTTAACGTATCGCACCGTTTTCGTGGAGCGCCTGCCTATGCCGTACCTCAATCTAGACCGACGCTTCGTCCAACGGAGGAAATACGACCAGGAGGAGTTACTGCGGTCAGACCTCAACGGTCGTAAATTGTCATGGGGTGAGGTTCTGGCAAGCCGTTATGCGATTATCGTCGCGCCGGCTAACTTCGGGAAAACCACTGAACTCAAAGAGCAGGCAAAGAGTGAACGCGCGGCGGGGAAATACGCGGTGTTTATCGAACTGCGCAAAGTGCTTGACCGGGGTGCCTTTGAGGACTCACTGATCCCGTCTGAGGTCGATGCCTTCGAGGCCTGGCAGCAGGTTCCTGATGCGCCAGTCACCCTGTTCATCGATTCCTTGGATGAGGCTTCGCCCAAGCAGCGGGCCGACCTGCATCATGCCCTGAAGAAGGTCCTCAAGGCGGTTCAATGGCCAAACAGTAACACCCAGTGGATCATCTCTACACGCCCGGCCGTACTCTCTCAGGATGTTTTGAGCCAGCTCTCAGAGATTCTGGATGTTCCCCTTGAGGTCACCTCCAAGGAGGAGGCCGACTTGGGAGGGCTGTTTGATGATGAAGCGAACAAGGCCATAACCACCCGTCTAAGCAGCAGCCAGGCCGCCTTGTCCATTTTCTCCCTTGCTTCGCTAACCTCAACCCAAGCCAAAACCTACCTACAGCGTGTACAAGGGGTTGATGATGCAGCCACACTCCTCGAGGTAGCCCACAACAAGGGCCTGCCTGGGTTCACGAAGAGCCCTGGCGGACTTGCGATCCTTGCCCACCTCGATCTGGCAAACCGCCAACCAGAGTGTCTAACGGACGTCTACAAGGGGGTGGTCCAGGCTGTCGAACTCCAACAAGGACGCGACGATCGCCTTTCAACTGCTGGCACTCCCTCTGCACAGGTGGCGGTTGTAAGCAGAATTGCGGCAGCCTCAATGGTTTGTCAGCGGATAAACATCGAGATGCCCTCGGAACAGTTCGGCGTGGATGACGCTGTGCTTTCCGCGCGACTGATTGCGGGTACCCAACTCTCCGAGTCGGGCTTGCAGCAATTGCTGACATCGCAACTATTCATTGATGCTGGCCACCACCAGGTCAAGCTCTACCCTGAGGAACTTGTTCCATTTCTTGCCGCGCAACATTTCGCCTCGCGGGTTCAATCACCCGAAGATGCCAAACGCCTGGTCGATGCGTTTTCCTGGGACGCCCCTACTGGTGAGCGTGGCGTACAGCGTCGGCTGCTGCCGATTTTGGGTTGGCTGGCGACGTTGAGCGCCTACTGCCGGGCAGAACTTTTGCCGCGCGACCCGCAAGTGGTCGCCTTTTTTGGTGACTTACGTAACCGGGACATCCCTATGGCTGATGCCCACGAGGCGATCAGGCGAAGTATTCAACTCGTGGCCACACAAGGGGATCGCCTTGGGCGCAAACATTACGATCTCACACCCGAAAACTACTGGCAGGTTGGCGCAGACTGCAACCTGCCATTGATCAGCGAGCTGTTCGAGCAATATGGTTCAAATCATCGCGCCCGAAGTGCGCTGATCAATATTGCGACCTACAGCCAATCAGACATTCTGCGCCAGCAGGTGCTGAAGGCGTGTCAGTGTGACCTCGCCCTGCTCATGAAACAACGACAGGGCCTCGACCTGTATTACCTGCTGGACCTTGGCGTCAACGAGGACCTTCAAGGCATCGCAACCGCGCTGATGGAGGAAACTGATCTACATGAAAGCCTGATCTCCGCCTCGATTATCCGCCTGGCCTGGTCGCACCTGACGGTGGCCCAGATCGTTACCTTGGTCGAACGACAGTTTGACCGGGGTCAAGGAGCTTACCGCCTGACCTCCACTATCACTGGTCCGGTTCTCGACGCTGCGGATGATCAGCAGGCCTATTAGCTGGCGCGTTCGCTGGTAATTCGCTTGGTCCGGGACCGTCATCTGCCCGACGCCCGAAAGAAAGTCTATTCGGACTTCTCCGATCGTAGGATCAGTTTTGTGATCGATGTACTGGCCTCGCTTATCACTCGTTTAGGGATCCGCTATGAAGCCCGCGTAGTTCTCCTTTGCCTCATCATCCGTCGGTTTTTCCGCGAATGCTTTTATGGTTCGAGTGATTTTTCAGCTCTGCGCACAGCGCTTGGCCAGAACCCGGCGGTACGCTTGGAACTCCTTCGGAAAATCCTACAGCTAACAGTCCCAAATGCTGAATTGCTCATGCAAGCAATTTTTGGCTTTGGCTTTATCTGTGAACCCACCTTGGAGGACGCCACGACGCTCATGTCAGACCCGCTGCGGTCCGCGATTCTGAAATCTCAAGCTAACACCACGGCTGGCAAAAAGCCCCGGCCGACGGCCAAGGAAATTCGACAGAGTCGCTTGACCATGGACGCCACATCACTGGCAACCCTGCACAAAGAGATTGAGCTGATCCGTGACGGCTCTGGACGTCAGACAATTGCCTGGTTGGTTAGCTGGCTTTTGCAGGCAAACACGTCGTCCCGCTACAGCGACGTTAGCATCGAGCCCGTGGCGGCGGTCGCTGGCGCTGACCTGGCAACCGCATTCAAGGCCGGGCTGTCCACGCTTTGGCGCGATCAACTGCCAATGTTTAAGGAGGATGAACCAAGGTCTACGTACCACATCACCGTGGCTGGCTTGCTGGGCCTATGCCAAGAGCTTCGCGACGGCACCGATTTGCCGACCTTGTCGGGGAGCCAGGTAGGACAGGCCATTCAATACGCTTGCTTTGAAATCAACGGATTTCCTAAATGGTTCTGGCCATTGGTCGACGCACACCAGGCTGTGGCGATTGTCGAGTTACAGCAGCTGATCGCGCGCGCGGATCGGGGGCCAACCTCCTTCGAACACGCAGAAGAGTTGCTTGTTGAATTAAAAAACGCACCGGAGAGCATTCAGACAGCGTTGGCGCCGGCGGCCTGGTCCTTTCTTCTTAAACAGCCACGGTGCAGAAATCACACGACCGAGTCGCTCCTCAATCTGGTAAGCAATGTTCCTGGCACAACAACTCAAGACGTGATTGAGGCGCAGGCGTCGAGCCGACTTCAGGCGACATTCAGCACGGCCATGCTTACTGAATCAGGCGAGAGCGTCATTCAGCCCGCTCTACTGGAAACAGTGGCACAAAGTGTCATGTGGGGGGCTTTCTGGCTTACTACCCATCCAGATTCCTTCAAATCCCATCTTGAGCGGTGGCTGGTTGACGCCCGTCCCCAAGCACAGAGTTTTGTTTTCGAACTGGCGGCCTACCTCGGAAAGGACTATGGGTCGAAAGTGATCGGGCTCGCCAAACAGAGTGACGACGGGGTTGACACACTGGCCGCCCTTTATAGATGGACCTTCGGTATCGTCCGACCTGAGAACGACATCGAGCATCCTGAAGGAAGTGTGTATACGCCAGGTAATCGGGATGCTGCCGAGCAACTGCGTGATGCGCTCATACCCGCCATTGCTGCAGCAGGGTCGACAAGAGCCTATGAAGCCCTTGAGGCAATTCGCAAGGTTGCGGGCGACGAGCAAGTACAGTACCTGAGCAGTGTTTTATTCGACATGCAGGAAGCACGCTTCAGTCGTTCGCCAGTATTGCAACGGGATTTTGACAAGTTCGATGACGACTTCAGGCAGCCAGTCGCCGGCACACTTTCGCTGGCGCTGGCGGTCCAGGAAGACCTTCTGGCCGTGAAGTACAGCATTGAAAAAGGTGAGTTCAGTCTTCGTCGGTTCTTCAGCGCCGTGAACTTTTCTCGCATCAGTACCGACAAGGAAGGCCTCGCGTTGGAAGCCGATTTTCAGGCCTTGCTTGGGAGTGAAATGAATCACCTCGCGGGGGCTCGTTATACCGTCACTCGGGAGTCCGAGACAGCAGAGGCCACGCGACGGGATGTGCTTTGTCGGAAAGGTTCAGACTACGCCTCCATCGAACTCAAGATGTCCATGCGCTGGACCGTGCCCCAGTATTTGGAAGCACTCGAGCACCAGTTGGTGGGGCAGTACATGCGCAACCGCAATGCAACGACAGGCTTCCTAGTCATTGTGCTGCAGGAGAAAGATCGAAAATGGCATTACCCTACAGGTTCCGATCGAATGACATTCAGTGAGCTCATTAAATTGCTTCAGACCCGGGCTCTTGAATTAGAAGGGCAGGATCGCAGGCGATTTATTCGAGTGATCGGGATCGACGCGACACCGCCGAGAAGCTTTCGGGACGCCTGAGGATCCAGAGGGCCGGCCCGGTATCGTGGCCGCCACTCAAATGGTCGGCCGATCTCCTATGCGTGCAGTCTTCCTTCGCCCATGAAGGGTTCATCGACACGCCATCCTTCGATGATTTCGCCAGCGAGCGGCAGCTCACCCCGGAGAATTGGCATGGCCCTCAAGGTCGTGGATTACTGGAAAGATCGTAAGCGTCCGGCTACCGGACGCTTATGCAGTTTTCACACAGCGACGTGTTGGAAGTAAATATCCAAAACCGGAAGGAGCTACACGGTTTTGGATATTTACATGCCAGAAATTTCGATATTTACTTCCGGGTAGTTGAAAGGCCAGAAACGACGAATCCCGCTTTAGGCGGGATTCTCAGCCGTCGATTGCATGCGTTCGACGGGGCAGGACGCTGTTACCTGGCACTGGGCCATCTGACTTTCATCAGAAGAGGGGTGCGATCCGAAGATCCCTGTAACCACCCTGTGGTTCACGCCTAGGCGCAGATGAACAATAGTCAATCCATAATCGCTGTGTCAATCCTGCTGTCACCACCTAGATTCACCCCCGATCATCCCTCAGCCCCCGGTTCCGAGGGCTCTTAGCCGCAGAACTGGCTCTTCGCCGGATCGCTACGAAGCGGAAAACGGGCTGCGGCGATCATGGCTTGATCCAGTCGGTGCGGCTCAACTGGCATAATCCGTATGCCTATCCAATAAGGAATGAGGCCGTTAAGGCAATTCAGTCGCTCATGGACTGAAGCTGAACCTCAGGTTCAGTTCAGCTGATTGCTGCATCGGGATCGCAGGCTGCAAGCCGGAGTGTGGAATGGCCGCTGATGGCTGTGGATTCAATCGGTCGATACTACGGATTTTCGGGATTTGGGCTTACGCTTGACGGCGGGAACCTGACGCACCTTCGTCAATTGTTGTTCTAGGGCTTCGGCGCGGGCCTGCTGTGCCGCAGTCAATTGCCTAGATTGACTGAGCTCGTTTTGAGTCGACTCCAGCCGCCGTTGTAACTGCTCGACCTGCCGCCCGGTGGCTTTGAGTTGGATCATCATCGCTTTGCCCTCCTCCCTAGCGTGATCGACCTCGCGGTAAGCGCGATTTTCGACGCCACGGACGTAGCTTTCCTGGGCGATGCGCTCCTGCTCCATCTTTAGCCGCAGCGCCTGCATTTCCTGCTGGAGTGTCTGACTTTGTTGCTGAGCCTCGCCGCGCTCGCGCAACAGGTCTTCACGCTGTTGCTGCAGGTCCTCGATCTGAGTCTGACGCTGCGCCAGCAACAACTCGAGGTCAGCCAGTCGCGTCTCGACGGTTAGGCGTCCCGCCACTGCCTCCACCGTTTGCTGCCGAAACTGCGCCGCATCCTGACGCGCCTGCTCCTCGACGGCAGCGACCCGCTCACGCTCTGCGGCGACTACCTGTCGTTGTTTGTCCAATGCCTGTTCGGCGACACCTTGCGCGAGAAGGATTGCCTGTTGCCACACCGCAACAAAAGCTTGTGACACCTCGTTCGGTAATGCCGGCAAGCGGATCTCGCCACTCAGGCGTTCGGCCAAGCGTGCCCACCACTGATCGAGCAGGCCACCGACCCGCGCCGGACTGCCGCGCCCCAGTTCCAGGCGGACACGTTCCACCGTTGGCCGTTCCCCACGGGCCAACACCGCATCCGCGGCGGCAAACACGTCGTTTTCCGGCACCCCTACTGCCTTGCGACTTCATGAATTTGAAACTTTTCCATCAGAAATGCCGGTAACGCCCCCCAAATGAAAGATAAATTTGAAACTGTCGTGCAAAGAGATCTGCAAATCTGAAACTCTTGCAGTCGACGGCCCCCAGCTAACGGTTCAATTTGTGCTTGCCGGTCCCGCAATGTACCTATCCCAGGCTTGTGCAAGCGACTTGGGTACGGCACAGGTGCATTACAGATTCAGTTTTGCCCCTGCAAACTTCGGTTTTAGAGTTTTGAGGACAGCTGCCGCGCAGTTGAAAGATACTTGGTTGTGCGGAGTGTCCATAAGTCGTATGCCGGCAACGGTTCAAACGCATCGGTGGGCGCAAGCGGCTTGAATTTGATGAGTACGTAGTGAATCCAGACTGGCGGTCGACAAGTCATGGAATAGAAACCCTTCATGAAGGATAACTATCGGTCAAAACCGGTAAGTAGCCCAACTGCAAGCCGGTGAATATAAGACCAGTAGAGCCAACCACATGGAGTCTCATTTTTTCATAAAACCTCATGGGGCAATTGCAACCTTCATGACGCCATCCCTTTGGTGAGCAAACAGCTCATACGCCGCTTCTATGTCATCCAGCTTGTACCGATGAGTCACCAACGGCGACAAATCCACCCCGCCACTCTCCACCACCGCCATCAACCTTCGCATGCGTTCTTTCCCACCCGGGCACAACGTCGTGATGATGCTGTAATCTCCCAACCCGGCAGCAAATGCGTCCAGAGGAATGCGCAGGTCGCTAGAGTACACGCCGAGGCTGGAGAGCCGGCCACCGGGGCGCAGAATCCGCAGCGCCGACTCGAAAGTCCCCTGAGTGCCCAGCGCCTCGATGGACACATCCACGCCGCGCCCATCCGTCAGGGCCATGATTTGTTCAACCACGTCGCCGTCCTTGAAATTGACGACATGGGTGGCTCCCAGTTGTTTGGCGACGCTCATGCGTTCACCCACAGCATCAACGCCAATGATCGTAGTCGCGCCTTTAAGCCGTGCACCGGCCACCGCACAGAGCCCGATCGGCCCCAGGGCAAACACCGCGACGGTATCGCCGATCTCCACCCCGCCTCGCTCGGCCCCGGAGAATCCGGTGGACATGATGTCCGGGCACATCAGCACCTGTTCGTCGCTCAGACCATCCGGAATCGGACACAGATTGGCCAGCGCATCCGGCACCAACACGTATTCAGCCTGGCAACCATCGATGATGTTGCCGAACTTCCAGCCGCCGGTGGCCCGGAAGCCATGGCGGGTGTCTGGGCCATCCTGCGAACCACAACCGCACAGGCAGGCGTAACTCTGGCCGCTGGGGGTGATCGCACCCGCAATCACGCGCTGGCCTTCGACAAAGCCGCGTACCTGCGAGCCCAAGCGTTCGATCACGCCCACCGGTTCGTGGCCCACAGTTAGGCCCTTGGCCACTGTGTATTCGCCGCGCAGGATGTGCACGTCGGTGCCACAGATCGTGGTGGTGGTAATGCGCACCAGTGCATCCAGGGGCCCGACTTCGGGAATGGGTTTGTCGTCGAGAACAATCCGGTTTTTCTCGACGAATATTGCAGCTTTCATGGTCGCCATGGTGATCCCTCCTGATCAGTGCTGCGATTGAGTTCAGCACCAAATCCGGGGTTTGCCCGATTGCCGGATCAAAGGTTGCGACTAAACTGACCAGACTCCAGCCAGGAGGGCCCGGAATGAGCAACATTGTGATCGCCGACGAACAGCCGCTGATTCGTCACGCCATACGCCAGGTACTGGAGGCACAAGGGCATTCGATTGTTGCCGAGCTGGATGACGGCGCGGATGCCTTACGACAAACATTGCGGCTTGAGCCGTCCTTGCTGATCCTCGACCTGGTGCTGCCACGCCTCGGCGGGCTGGAAGTGATTCAGCGCTTGCGCCAGCAAGGTAGCAAAGTGCCCGTCCTGGTGCTGACGGCGCAAAGCAGCGAACACTTCGCCGGGCTGACCTTGCAGGCCGGCGGCACCGGGTTCATCAGCAAACAGGATGACTTCGATGAGCTGGGCGAAGCGGTACGCACGCTGCTGCGCGGTCACAGTTATTTCCCCAGTCACTGGGTGGGCAGCGTCGCGCCGCAGATTGGTCTCAAGGCCGAAGCAGAGCAATTGCGCAGCCTGTCCGCCCGCGAGTTGACTGTGCTGCGCTACCTGGCCAATGGCCGTAGCAATAAGGAAATCGCCGATGAGCTGGCCCTCAGTGATCGCACGGTCAGTACCTATAAGACACGCCTTCAGCAAAAGCTGAATGTCGACTCCCTGGCCCAACTGTTGGAGATCGCGTGGCGACAAGGCCTGTTGGGGGGTATTGCAACGCAGTCAGAAACCGGCGGGCTGGATAACGCGCAATTTCATCACATGTTTGATGCCATGCCCTTCCCTGTTGCCCTACGCGATACCGAAGGCTACTTGCTGGCCTGCAATGGCCGGTTCCTGGAGTTCCATGACATCAGCCCGGAACAGGCCACGGGTATGCGCATTATCGACAGCGATATGCTGCCGCCGGAACAAGCACTCAAACTCCACACCCGTTACTTGCAGAACATAGCGCTGGAGCAACCTTACTGTTCTGATGAAATCCTGGACTACCAAGGCCGACGTATTGCCATTCGAACTTGGCAGGTACCTTTTCGTGACGACCAGGGAACCCTGATCGGCATGCTCTGCTCGACGGTAGATCTCTCCGAGCAGGACCAGCAAATCACCGCCCTGACCCAGGCCCGCGAGTCAGGCAAGGCAATCAGCCGCACCCGCACTCAGTTCCTACACGATACCGGTGAGCACCTGCTGACCATGATCCGATCGATTCAGAAGTCCGTACGCCCGCTGGCCGTTCAATGGCCTGATAACGAAAATGTGATCAAGGCTCAGGCCCAACTGCAGACACTGCACGAACAATTTGAGGTGTTGCTGGATCTGGTGCGCATCGAACGGGGAACCCTCGTGCTGATGCCCCGCGCCGCTGAGCTGGGTCGACAGACCGATCTCGAAATCGCCGACTTCAACAGCCGGTATCCGGGGTCAGTTCTTTTGACCCTGGCTCCATCGCCCGCCAGGTGTTGGGTTGACGCGTCCCGTTACCGGCAATTACTGCGGGCGCTGCTGGAATATTGCATTGACCTGGGACTACCGGAACTCACGGTAGTGTGTCGGATGACTGCATCCACCCAGGCCGAATTACTCTGGGAGTTGAGCGTGGAACCAGGCCCAACGTCGCGAGCCGAGGGACTCGCCGACGGTCTGGACCTGGATGCGATCAACCCGCGACGCGCGCTGTGCTCCCACCTTGCGGCACTCATGGGCGGTTCTCTGGAACTCGAACAGCCAGCGACTGAGCTCCCGCTCGCCCTCCTCTCCCTGCGGTTCACCCAGTCGGGTTGACGCGCAAGATATTCCTGTAGGGATTGCACTACAGAAGACACAGGAAGCTACGACAGACCCTAATACCCCTGAGGCGAAAACTCTGAGCAACACCATTCATCAGAGATTTCGCCATGACTACTTACACAAATACCACGCATGGTGCCCTTACCCACCTGCGTCGCAACAAGCTGGCTACTGCACTGAGCCTGATCCTGGCCGGCCTTTTCAACATCAATATCACCGAGGCGCAAACCGCAGATTGGGCGACGATCCCCGGCACCCCTGACACTCCACCCTTCTACCTTGCAATCGCCATGGAGGCGCTGCGCAACGCGCCTCAGGTTTTCCTGCTCGGTGCCACCGTGACCACGGCCGGCGGTGTTGGCATCGCCACTGACGGTGACCACAGCGACGAATCGGTCACGCTACGTGCCGCGAACGCCACCGGCGTGCAAGCGCTGTCAGGCATCGCAATCAACTTCGATCGCGGCAAGGTGGACAGTGGCTCCACCAGCACGGTCTCGGCCAACGGTCAGCGTGGTTTGCACGCCGCCGACGGTGGCCGTATCGAAGCGCGGAATGCCAACGTGATTCTGATTCCGAAGAACACGGCGAACGTACCGCTCAATGTCAGCAACATGACCGGCGTCATTGCCGAGAATGGCGGCCAAATCGACTTGACCAACGCTTCCATCAGCATGGGTGGCGCCTCAGGCAGCAACAACACCGGCCTGATCGCCCGCGGCGCCGGTAGTCGGATCGACTTCAAGGGCGGCGACGTCAGCACGGTTGCCAAGGGCTCCCGTGGCGCGGTGGCCCTGGACGGCGGCCAGGTGCAACTGAACAATGTTCAAGTCGCTACTACCGGGTCAGGCAGCCACGGGCTGCTGGCATTGGATGACGGCAGCCGCATCGATGGCAACGGCGTCAAAGTGGATATGACCGCAACCAACACCAGCGCGGTACGTGTCGAGTCCGGTGCGGCCGTCGCCCTGAAAAACAGCGAGCTGACCTATAGCAATCCAAACAACGTGAAGAGCCTCGGCATGGGTGTCGTGCATGCCGAGTCCGGCGGTTCCGTGTCAGTAGGCGGTGCACACAGCACGCTGGATGTCACCGGTGCCGGCATGTACGGCCTGTTCGCCAAAGGCGCCGGTTCGAACATCGACGTGGAAAACACCGATATCGTCATGCACGGACTGGCCGGCGGTACGGTCAACGGGCTCTCCCACGGTGTGGTGGTCAGTGGCGGTGCTGCAGCCAGCCTGTCCGACAGCCGTTTGACCATCAAGGAAGATGTCTGGAATGGCAGCAAGGGCGTGAACGTTAACGATGCCGGGGCCAGATTCACCCTGGACCAGTCGGAAATTGTTTCCGAGAAAGCCGGCGCGCACGGCATCCTGGCTCAATCCCAGGCTGAAGTGAACGTCACCAATAGCTCGATCACCGCACTCAAGGACAACACCCAAGGCGTGCGCATCAATGGCGTCGTTCAGGATGCTGGCCTGCCGCCAAGCACATTGAACGCCCGCAATATGCAAATCGAGACGTTCGGTAAAGGTGAGTCGGAAGGCCTGGTGCTCAGTACCGGCGCGCATGCTCGGCTGGAAGGCGGCTCGGTGACCACCCATGGCGACGCGGATCTGCTCGCGGGTACCCGCGCCATCGGGATCGCCTTGAAACCCAGCGGGGACGCCAGCAAACCCACTACGTTGTGGGCCGACGGTACCGCCGTCCACACCTTTGGTCGCATGGCCCATGGTGTCGGCGTGGATGACGGCAGTATGGCCTATCTGAACAATCTGTCGGTCACGACTGAAGGCCAATCGGCCCACGGTTTGTATTCGCTGGTCGAATGGCCAGGGGACCATATTGTCGCGGGTCTGTTTGCCGACAATGTCAATGTCCGCACCTTCGGCGCCAGCGCGGCCGGTGCCATGGTCAAGCAAGACAGCGTGGCGCACGGCGAACGCAAGGCGACCCTGACACTCAACAACGCTTCAGTTTCCACAAGCGGCAGCAATGCCCCAGGCCTGAATGCCGTCAACGGTGGTGTGCTGGCCGCTACCAACAGCGTGATCAACACCACCGGCGCCAGCGCTCATGGTGCGTACAGCCTGAGCAACGGTGAATTTACCGCAGGCGTTCCCAGTGTCATTGCCCTTGAAAATGTCAGCACGACCACCTCCGGCGCAAAAGCACACGCGGCAATGGCGGAAAACGATGCACGCATCGATGCCGACCGCGTCACCCTGAGCGCCTCGGGTGCAGGCTCGGCAGCCCTGGCGCTAAGCGGCAGCGATTTTTATACGCCGCAAGCCAGCGTCAACAACGGCATTCTGCGCAACATCGATGGCGGCACCATCAGCACTCGTGGACCCGCCTCCCTGCAATTGACTGACTCAAGCGTTGGCGGCAGCCGCCTGTGGCTCGACACGGCGGCCTCGCCGACCGCCGCCGGCAACGCGCACATCGACCTCTCCGGCTCGGTCGTGAGTGGCGCGGCCACCACGGCCGCGGGCAGTCAGTCCGATGTGACCCTGCGTGATATCAGCATATGGCAACTCACAGGGCCTTCGAACCTGAGCCACCTGCGCAACAACGCCAGCCTGATCGACTTCAGTGCACCCGTGGGCAACACCTTCAAACAACTGACCGTGAACAACTATCACGGCGAAAATGGCACCATTGCTCTGAACACTTATCTGTTCGATGACGGCTCGCCCTCGGATCGGCTGGTGGTGGACGGTGGCCAGGCCAGCGGCAGCACCAACCTGCAGATCAAGAACGCCGGCGGCGCCGGTGCATTGACCACAGGCAACGGCATCATGGTGGTCGATGCGGTCAACGGCGGTACCACCCAACCTGAAGCATTTCGTCTGCTCAGCCAGGTCAAGGCCGGCCCATACGAGTACACCCTGCACCGCGCCAGCCAGGACGACAGCAACGAACAGGCCTGGTATCTGCGCTCGACCAGGGACGTACCGACTGACCCGGTAAATCCGATCATACCGACCGATCCTGTAAATCCGATTACACCCACTGATCCTGAGGTGCCGGTCTCCCCTGCGCCGGTATTTCCACAGGCGCCCAACTACCGCGCCGAAACATCGCTGTACCAAGGCATCCCGGCCATGGCGCTGCACTACAGCCGGGCCATGGTCGACACGCTGCACGAACGGGTTGGCGAAGAACGCCGCCGGGCCACCGTCGACCCGTTGCTCTACGAAGACGAACGCACTGCCGGCCCATCGCTGGGTTGGGGTCGAGTGATCTACAGCAACGGCAAGGATTCCTCTGCCAGCTTCAACCACGACTACTCGGTGCGCGCCTTCCAGGTCGGTATCGACCTCTATCACAGCGAGGACGCCTTTGGTCGCACCAATCAGGCTGGCCTGTCCCTTGGCATCGGCAGCATCGACGGCAGCGTCGATCGTACGGATGGCAAGTTCGCCGGCTCTGATGGCCTGCGCGCCATCAGTCTGGGTGGCTACTGGACCCACTACACCCCGACGGGCAGCTACGTCGACAGCGTATTGCAGTTGCACCGGTTCAAAGCCGAGGCCAAACCCGGCGACGCGGACAAGCTGAAAACCCGTGGCCATGGCGTGACCGCTTCGGTGGAAGTCGGCCGGCCGTTCATCCTCGACGCCGACAAGGAGATGTACATCGAACCCCAGGCGCAAGTGGTCTACTCGAAGTCCAACATCAAGAATGCCCAAGACGGTGCTGCCGAGGTCCGTTTCAACGATGTCGACTCGCTGACTGGCCGCCTGGGCGTGCGGGTCGACAAGGACTGGTTCCGTGAAGACGACAAAGGCGAGCTGCAACGCATCAACGCCTGGGTGCGCCCAAGCGTCTGGCATGAGTTCAAGGGCCAGCCGAAAACCGAATTCTCCTCGGCCGCCGGATACGTACCCTTCACCAATGACATGCGCGGTACCTGGGGTGAACTCAACCTCGGTGTCGACTACCAGATCAACGACCGCACTTCCGTGACCGGGTCGGTGGGGTACCAGAAGGCTTTCGAAGGCGATAGCCGAAGCTACGAAGGCATCCTTGGCATCAAGGTCAAGTTCTGAACTGACGCGAGCCCCGATCCAGTATCGGGGCTCGTTTTTGTAGTTATTGCACTACAGCACTTTCGTGATTCCCCGATACCTCGCTGCCACCGCTGAGTGAGAACATGGTTCAAACATCAGGTAAAGGGGCGCATCTTCCTGAATTCTCAGGCCGTCACCGCCCCCTTCGCAGAGATAAACCATGAACCCTTTTGTTCGAGTGATCCGGCACAACCGCCGTCGCAGTTTCTGCGCAGCAAGCTCGACGAGAGCGAGCCGGCGTAGCGCCAGCGAGGCGCTTGCCCGAGCTGTGGAAGAGGAAGAGGAAAAGAACCTCGCCTGGGTGGTGCAGATGCACAACCAGACGGCTACAACCTATGGCGCGTTAACGAGGAAATGATCGATGGACGCCTTGCTTCAAAGTCAACAACTGCAACTGAAGCTCATCAGATCGGCTTCACTCAACAAAAACTGCGCATTCGATTTGATGGGTATCGTTCATCAACTGACGCTTGCGGAGGGTAAAAATGTGCTCGGGATCATTGAGGTGTTGTTGAACGAGGCCGAATCGTTGAGGAGGATTTCAAAGGACGTCGCTGCGCGTCCTGTCTACGCGATGTCGTGTTGAGTGTCACGGTGAACATCATGTACCGGGCGATGCTTCAGTTGCCCGGTACATTGATTTCCTTCCTTATGCGATCGATTGCCCATTACCGCCGATGTTGACTCGCTTGATAGCGAATACACCGGCTATCAACAGATCGCCGTCTTCCAGCAGCGCTGTGATGCCGCCCCAGGCGTTCCACTTGCGGCTGTCGTCGGGGAACGGCCAGCGCGCTTTGGTCTCGCCAGTGTCCCAATCGACGCCGAGGTATTCGTAGATACCATCCTTTTTGCTTGCCAGATAAATCATGCGATTGGCGGCGGCAATGACGGGCACCATCACGTCCGTGTTATCGACTTCCTGATTGATCCAGTTTTTCTCGAATGCTCGCGTCTGAGTGTTCCAGGTGAATTTTTGTATGCCCTGTGGCGCAGGCCGGGTGACACCGGCAGTGAAGGCGTTGCTCCAGATGTCGGGGACGGGTTGCGGATAGGCGCCGTTCTGCACCACGACCCCATAACCAAGTACCGAGAACGAGGGTTCAATCGTGACCTTGGAAATATCGGTCCTGATCTGGCCCGCGATACGGCGCGATTGGGTGCCGGGTTGCTGCTTGAAATCGGCCGGTATCTCATCGCGCCAGAAGGCTACGACCTGTGCGCCCTCGGGATCGGCATCAGAAATAACCACGAGCTTGTCCGGATCGTCACCAAACCCCATCAGCGAAGGCGTAGTGCCCGAACCACCGGATACCGTCAGGGCGCCCGCGGCTTTCGCCTTTTCCGGGCTCATGGTGTTGTAGGGCGACTGCCAGCCGCCGTCCGTTTCGTCGAACGAAAGCTTGGTACCGGTCCATACAACCTTGAGCATTCGCCTGGATGTGACGACATAGATGCCCTTTTCATCCGCGCAAATACTGTTCTCAATAGCCTCGCCGGGAATCGGCAGCAGGGCTTTGAACTCCAGCTCGCGGTCAAGCAGGAACACTGCACCGTGGGCGGCCACTATCACATCCCCCGCATAGCTCATGGTGATGCCGACGATGTAGGTCACGCTGGCTTTCAGCTCAGCAGGTACGTCTGCAGCCAGATCCTTGGATTTCACTATTCGCAGCTTGCCCCGTGGCTGGTTGTCGTCAGTGGATTTGACGATCGTCAACCCGCCGGACGGCGCGTAGTGGAAACCATCCTTGTCGATCATGTTGTAAGCGCCCCCGGCTATTTGCCGCCGGTTGAAGCCAATGTCCGACATCGGTCCGGACAGGGCCATGATGGCGGTATCGTCCTTCTCCCGGTAGGCCGCATCGGCTTTCTCAAGGGCGGCTTCGATGGCGGCGGGCGTGGCTTTCGCCACATAGTCCTCATGCCCCGGATAAGCAATGAAATCGATCAGTTCAAAGGCGTCGCCGGTCGCCAGGATCTTGCGAATACCGTCGACGCCCGATGCGATGATGATCCGCTGGCCACCGACGTTCTTGACAGTCGGATGGGAGGTGAAGACATTGGGAATTGTCTTCACGTCAGCCGCGGTTAGCTGCCGCCCCTTGGTCGGCCCAGCGTGCGGCACTGCCTCGGTTGCCCCAGGGTTGCTGTGTGAAATGGGAAACGCGCCTTTTGCCAGGAACGGGTTGAGCCCAGGCATGTGTGGGATCGCGGACTGCGCGAACACCCTTGCACCGGGGAGCAACGGTAGCGCGACCGCGGCCGCTAGAACGGTAAAGCTGCCCAGCAAAAATTCACGCCGTGTATTCATCGAACTCTCCTCTTGTTTTCATTGTTTTCCAGAAGTTCAGACCAACGCGCTCTGTTCAACCTTCGAGCCAGTCGTGTTCTTTACCGGACTAACCTTATGAAACCGGGTATCCGGCAACAGGAAATACGACATCGCCGGAATCAACACCAAGGCCCCCACCATGTTCAGCACGAACATGAAGGTCAGCAGAATGCCCATGTCAGCCTGGAACTTGATCGGCGACCAGGCCCAGGTCACAACCCCCGCAGCCAGGGTAAGGCCCACCAATGCCACCACCCTGCCGGTGAAATCCACCGAATGCCGATAGGCTTCGCGCAAGGTCGCACCCGCCCGTTGTTGCCCCAGCTGCACGCTGAGCAGATACAGCGCGTAGTCGACGCCAATGCCCACGCCCAATGCGATGACCGGAAGCGTGGCCACCTTCACGCCCATGCCGAGAATCACCATCAGCGCCTCGCACAGGATCGAGGTAATCACCAGCGGCACCACCGCCACGATCACCGCTCGCCAGCTGCGAAAGGCCACATAGCAAAGCACGATGACTGCGCCATAGACGAAAAACAGCATGCTGCGGTTGGCCTCCCGGACCACGATGTTGGTGGCCGCTTCAATGCCGGCGCTCCCGGCGGCCAACAGGAACTGACGGTCGTTGCTGTTGTGTGCCGCGGCAAATTCCTCGCTGGCCTTGACCACGCCATCCAGGGTCACCGCCTTGTGGTCGGTCAGATAAGCCACCACCGGGATCACCGAGCAGTCCTCGTTGAACAAATCAGGATTGTTCGCCGCTGCGGAGCGCGCGGCGTAGTTGAGCAGGTTCTGAACCGGCGAAATAGTCAGCCACTTGTTGTTGCCCTCAAAAGAACCCGCCGTGATGCGCCGGGCGGCATCGGCGAAGGAACTGGTGGTTTGAACGCCAGGGGTGTTCTGTAACATCCAGCTGAGTCGGTCGATATCGATCATGGTCGGGTATTTGAGGCAACCATCCGGGCCTGCCTTGACGATGATCGCGAACTGATCGCTGGACAGCGTGTAGTGATCGGTGATGTAGCCGTTATCGAGGTTGTAGCGCGAATCCCGGCGCAGCTCGGGTGCGCCGGGGTCGAGGTCGCCGATCTTCAAATGATGGCTGATGACGAAGCCGACCGTGGCCACGCCGAACCACAGCACGATGGTCACGATGGCCCAGCGGCGGGTGGTAAAACGCTCCAACAGCGCCCAGACCGTCGATTCGCGACCCTCGCGCCGCAATACGCGCCGCGCCGCAGCAGACCGCACGCCGAAGTAGGACAGCATGACCGGCAACAGGATCAGGTTGGTGAACACCAACACCGCGACACCGATACTGGCGGTGATCGCCAGGTCCTTGATCACCGGGATGTCAACGAAGATCAGAACGGCGAAACCCACGGCATCCGCGAGCAGCGCGGTCAAGCCGGCGAGAAAGAGTCGGCGGAAGGTATAGCGCGCGGCGACCAGTTTATGGGTGCCACGGCCTATGTCCTGCATGATGCCGTTCATCTTTTGTGCACCGTGGGATACGCCGATGGCAAAGATCAGAAACGGCACCAGAATCGAGTAGGGATCGAGTTCGTAACCCAGGGCCTGCACCAGGCCCAATTGCCAGAGCACGGCGATCAACGAACAGCTCAGCACCAGCACGGTGCTGCGCACGCAACGCGTATAGCCGTAGATGATCAGGGCAGCAATCAGCGCCGCAGCGGCAAAATAACTCATGACCTTGAGCACGCCATCGAGCAGCTCGCCCATGACTTTGGCGAAGCCGACAATGTGCAGGCGCACCGGCACCGTGCCGGTCTCCGCGCCCTGCTCGTATTTGGCCCGCAGGTTTTCCAGGTCGCGGGAGAACTGCCGGTAATCCAGCGACTGGCCAGTGCCCGGATCCCTATCTAATAATGGCAGGAAAATCATGCTCGACTTGAAATCGCCCGCCACCAGGTTGCCCTGCAGCTGCGCGCGGGCGATGTTCTGTCGCAGGCTGTCGATGCTGGCGGCCGAGCCATCGTAGTAGTCCGGCATCACCGGACCACCCGAATAGCCTTCCTCAGTGACTTCGTTCCACCGCACCGCCGGCATCCACAACGACTTGACCCAGGCGCGGTCGACGCCTGGGGTCAGGAACAGATCGTCATTGATTTTGCGCAGGGTCGCCAGATAATGCGGATCGAAAATATCGCCCTGTGGATTTTCGACCACGATGCGGATGGCGTTGCCCAGGCCCCGCAGCTCGCTGCGGTGCTCCAGATAGTTTTGAACGTAGGAATGACTTTGCGGGATGGTTTTTTCGAAGCTGGCATTGAGCACCAGCCGCGTTGCCGAATACGCCAGCACAAGGCTGATCACGGCGCAAAATACAATCACTGCCCAACGGTAGTTGAAGATCAACCGTTCGAGCCGGTTACCGGAATGGGTGTTGAAATCGTCGAGGCGTTGCACGACAGGCATGTCATCAAGGGTGTTCTTGCCAGTAACCACAGCAGTCTCCGTTTTTCTTGTTATCGGGCTACGCGTACGCCACGCATGCCGACCAGGCTAAGCCCGGCCGAGCCCATATCGGCCACGCCAAAAAAGGGCGCGGACCGCTCGACTTTCAGGCGTTTGAAGGACTGCGCCTGGTCATCACTGACCAGCACATCCCCTGCCAGGCTGACCAAGGCAATCGAACCGTCGGCGCGGACTGTGCCGCTGGCCAGGCTCGCCGCCAGGCCGGTATTAACCTTTTGCCAGGTCTGCCCCTTGTCGGTGCTGCGGTAGGCGTTGCCGCGCAGGCCGATCGCCAGGATCAGTTGCGGAGTACCAATCAGGTTGAAGTAACTGCCGTTGTAAGGCGTGGGTAGCGCTTCAAAGCGTTGTTTTTTACGATTCAATCGCAGCAGCAACCCTTGCTCACCCGCCACGAACAACGTGTCGCCCGCTGGGCGAATGGCGTACAGATGCAACCCCTGCGGGTTGTCCATGTGCGCCGACCACGGGCTCCAGTTTTGCCCGCCGTCCTCGGTGTAGAAAACAAGGTTGAACGCACCAATGACGAAACCATGCAGTGCATCTTCAAACCAGACGTCCAGCAGAGGGAAATCCGTACTGCCCTCGGTTGGCACCTGACCTGCTTCACGGTTTGAGTGTTGGTTCAACAGTGCGCCAATGCGCAGGCTGTCGAGCTGACGTAGCCAGGTACGGCCACCGTCCGTGCTGTGCAGCACTAAACCCTGATGCCCCACCGCCCAGCCTTGCAGGGCGTTCACGAAATAAACAGAAGTCAGGTCCACACTGCTGGGAGATTCGGCTTGCGCCCAGGACGTACCTTGATCGTCGCTGTACAGAATCACCCCGCGCAACCCGACCGCCACCAGTCGATCACCGGCCCTGGCCACCGCATTGAGTGGCGCCGACGTGGCCAGAACGCTATGCATCGCGGGCGTATCCAACGGGTCCTGGAATACCGGTTCGGCAAGCGCAGGCAAACAACTGAGTGCAGCCAGAGCCATCACAGGCCGAAGCCATTGTTGGAACATGGCGAAAATCCTCGTTCGGAAAAATCGGCAGACCGCGCGCCACCTGGGGGTTGCGCGCGGTCCAGCAGTCAGTTGACTTAGCGAATGCCGCTGCCGGCCATGGAGTCAGGCGACCAGTAGTTGTCAGGCTGGTGTTCGGAAGCGATACGCAAACCAGGCGTGCCCGGCCAGAGGTGGATGTAGTAGTTGCCGCCGATCAAGTCATAGTGCCCGACGGTGAAACTGGAAAACGTCGAGGCATCGTAGCTCTGGGTCGGATAGTTGAAACCCACACGCCACAGGCTGTCGCGGGCATCGTATTGGTCCACTGCCAACGGTGCCCAACTGTCTTCGTCGAGATAGAACTCACGCTTTTTATAGATGTGTCGTGCACCCGGCTTGAGTGTCGCCTCGACCACCCAGACCCGGTGCAACTCCCAGCGCACATAGTCAGGATTGATATGGTTGGGCGTGAATATCGCCTGCGGGTTGTCGGCATACACCAGGCGGTAATCGTTATAAGGCACGTACACTTCCTTCTTGCCCACCAGCTTGAAGTCGAAGCGATCCTGCTTGCCGTTGAACAGGCCGACATCGTCCATGGTCGACATGCCCGACGTGGAGGTGTTGGGTGTGTCGTAGGCAAGGTCCGGAGCCAGCTTCACTCTGCGCTGCCCGGGCAGGTACTGAAAGGCGCGGCGGTCGGTTTTGGTGTACATGGCCGGTTCGAGCACCATGGCGACCTCCCCTGCACGGCGAGCCGGCCCGGTGTAATCCAGCCGGGTACGCTGCAGGAAACTGCTGTCAACCTTGGCCGGGTTGTAATACTCCGACTCGACCAGGAACCGCCCTTGGGTGGACATGCTCATCTGGCCTGAGGAATTGACGTTGAAGGCCTTGAAATTGCGGAAGTCCATCGTGTCGCCGTTGTATCGCATCAACAGGTTCCACATGGCTTCGTTGCCGTTTTGTGGAATCGGGAACGGGATACTCGCGTGGACTCCGGCCACCGACGTTCCGTCAGCCTCCAGCGTCGCCTTCCCCGCGTTCTTGATCGTGTTGTCCAGCACCCACTGAGGTGACGTTGCGGTGCGGTGAGTCGGGTAGATATCGATTCTGAAGCTCGGGTAGCGCTTGATCAGGGCCACCGTGCCTGCCGTGAGCTTGTCGGCGTACTGGCTGACGTTCTTCTGATCGATCGAAAACAGCGGCTTTTCGTTGGCGAAGGGGTCCGGGCGAACGAAGCTGTTTTTGTCGAAGCCCGCAGGCGCGCTGGTCAGGCCGCCGGTGTATGCCGGGATGCTGCCATCCGCATTTCCACTTTGTTGCGCGCCCACGGCGGTCAGGCTCTTGCCCAGCTGGCTGTAGTCGGGCGCCGCCAGGGCGACACTACCGACCAGCGACAGCAGGCTGGCAACGAGCACTTTATGTGATGTGTTCATGTCATTGATCTCGCTTCAAATGGTGGTCTTGAAGGTGAAAGTGATGAGCCCGCGGTCCTTGAGGATCGCCGAAGTGCCATTGGCCACGGACACCACGTTGTTGGCGTCCTTGTCGACGTCGCCGAAGAAGTCGACGTATTTCAGATCGAACCGGTACTGTGAGAGGTAGTCCAGGCCCAGGCCCACCGAATAGCTGCCGGTGCCTTCGTTGCCGCCCAAAGTCACCACCGAGTTGCCACGCAGTCCCTGGGAATAGCTCAGTGGCAGCGAAAGGTCGCCGCCGGGGAACACCTGGTACCAGGTCGGCGTGAAGTTCAGTCCCATGGCGATGGCGTTTTTGTCTGGCTTGTCGACGGCGTGGTAGGCGTCGTTGCCTTTGAACAGGTCCTTGTGCTCGGTGACCGACGTCCAGGTGTTCCAGGTCAGTTCGCCGGCGTAGGAAGCGGAGTCGAACAACGGCGTGTTCGACAAGGTGCCGACGGCGTTGACCAGGCCGTGCACGGTATTGCCCCGCGCACCTGGCGTATCGTCAGGCAAGGCCCCGCCCGGCAGTGCCGCTACGCCGCTGACCAACGGCATGTTCTTGCGATAGTTGAGATCGGCACCGATGCTCAGGCCACCCACCACGGTGGACAGGCTCAGGCCATACATATCGATATCGTCGCCATACGCCAGGCCGAACCGGCGGGTGGAGGCCTGCTGATAAACCTGGGGCAATTTGTCGGTGAAACTTCGGTAGTAGAAACCCAGGGTGCCGTCCAGCCACGTGGGGCGCCAGCGTGCGGCCAGGCCGTAGTCGCCATGCTCTTCCTTGATGATGTCCGGTCCACGAAGCAGCCGCACACCCGGCACACCTGTCCGGGCGACCAGGCTTTCGGCGCCTTCGTTGACGATGTCCTGACCACCGAAATAAGTACCGGCCTCCGGGATTTGCATGCGTTCCCAGTCAAAAAAGTACTGTGCGGCCAGCGAGAATTCCGGAGTCAACTGCGCCTGCATCGAAATCTGCGGTTGCGGGCGATACAACTCCTTGGCCTCGATACCCGGTGATGCTTGCGCCTTGCCCAGGTCCAGCGAGTTCTGGCTATAGGACACGCCATGGATCGCCCCGCCTGTCAGCAGTGCTTCACCCCAGGCCAGGGAATGTTGACCCAGCTTGCCGTTGAGCTGCACGTCGCTGACATCGAACTGGCCGAACACGAAGGCGTCGAGGATTTCTCCCGACGGACCGTGGTAGTAACGATCTGCGTAGCGACTCAGGCCCAGCGCCGGCTGGCCGTTGGACGTCATGTGGTTGGAGGTCGCCAGGCTATCGTTGTCCAGGTTCTCGTAGGCTTGGTCATACCATGCTGCAGCGCTGACGCGCGCACCGTAGCGCTGATTGAAGACGATATCCGCTTCGCTCAACAGGTCCAGGCGATTGCTGACCAGACCTTTGTCAAAATTGCGATCACCGTCATCGAAATTCGGGTTGCCAATGATGGTGTCGTCCTGGGATTCCACCCGATAACCGAGGTTGTAGCGGATGGTGTTATCCCAACGCACTTGTATATCCGGGTTGCCGGTATCGATGGAAATCGCACTGGCGTTCTGCAGCATGCCCGAGGAAATGGCGGTGACAGCGATACCGAGGACAGCCTTCTGGAATTGGCCTTCTCGTACCCAAAGGTGAGCAGACTTCATTACCCCTCCATGTTGTGCAGTGCACTTTCTTATTCGTTGTGTGGAATGGCCTTGCCAAGGGGACAATCCCCTTGAACCCAGCCTAAGGGCTTGGGGCAGCGCTGAAACCACCCACTAGCGGCAGGTGGGGCCCAGCCAGAAATGGGTGGTGTGACACCCAACCCATGCAAAACCGGCAGGCAGCACAAAGCGTCCTGCCGCTACGGGAGCCGGCTGAACGACACGAGTTTTTGAATTGAGCGCAATGATGATGGAAGCTGGCTGGCAAGGATGGCCGCATGTCTGGCACACCATCGTCCAAATCTCCAGCAAGCCGGCTCCTACAGATCAGAAACCGGTATTACGAGGCAGGTTTCAATGGACCCAATGACTTACGATCGAGCGAACATCCACGCTGGCTCTGTCGGACGCCAGCGGACGCAACTGCAAGGGGCTCGTTTGGCGTCGCTCGCCTTCACCGCCATGCACCCACGCGGCATGCCGTTCGACCCGCTCCACCGCACCCTGGGCCAGAAACCTGGCCATGCTCGATTCCATTTCGCAGTCTTGCCCCTCCTGGGCCAGGACCAGTCCGTGATGACACATCAAACGGGCTGACTCCAACTGGGTGATCATTTCAGCCAGATGCAGGCTGATCAATTGTTCACCGGCGGTGGGTTTGGCCGCCGTTACCGGGTTTGCCTGTCCAGCCAGTGCGGCGTCCAGAATGGCCTGCCCTTGGGCGACCCGGGCAATGCCCTCGTGGAGCCTGAGAAAGTCGAGCAACCTGCGGGACAACTGCGAACCGGCCCCGGCCTCCCCGAGACGGAAATCCTCGGACAGATGGGTACCGGTCACCTGAACCCGCGCGTTGACCACATCGTTATCCCGGGAAACATGGCGGGTTTCATAACGATCACGGCGCCTGTCCAGCAAGACAAAGCAGGATTCGTGCTTGTCCAGCGCGACGGCGCTGAACAGGAAGTCAGCCCATTGGCCATTGGTCACTGCTTCGATATTGCCGTTGAGCAGCAGATGCCCGCCCTTGCGTTGTGCTTGCAGAGTCTTGCCATGCCCGCTGTCGGACAGGATAGAGCCGAGGCCGGCGATGCTGCGACCTGCAAGCAGATCTGGCAAATACTGACCGCACAGCGCCGGCTGACTCAGCAACAGCTCCACCGCAACCATGTTCACCAGGACCACGGTAGCCAGTTCGACACTACCTTTGACCAGTTCCTCGAACAACCTGGCCTGAATCACCCAGTCCATTCCCGAGCCGCCGAGCGCCTTGGGCACGGCCAGCCCCGGCAGTCCGAATTCGGCGACCGCCTGGGTCAGCTCCAGAACCTGCTCGCGCGAAGGCGTGCCAAAACGAAGCAGTGATTCGTTCGGCTTGACGTCCTGCTGAACAAAAGTGCGCATGCTGTCGATTGACAGTCGCTGAATGTCGGTGAGTTGTGGGATCTTCAACTTGGGCTCTTGAGCATCGATGAAAGCTCAAAAGTAACCGATATAACAGCTAAAAAAACCCGCCCGTAATGGGGTGGGAAAGGTGGGGGGCAGTGCCCCATACTTGCCGATAACAAGAACAAATGAATACTTGAATAGATGAAGTCGACTTCTCTGCTGGTTACTACAAAGTTCGCCCCGCCGCGGCTCTCCGCCCAAAACGTGGTGCGCGAAGACCTTGGCACACATCGTCACCAGAGCCTTAACAGCAAGGTTTCGATCATTTGCGGCAGTGCCGGATTCGGCAAAACCACCTTGCTGGCGCAGTGGCGCCTGGATTTGATCAAGAAAGGCGCGATTGTCTGCTGGTTGTCTCTGACGCCCGACGACGGTGCCTTCACGCTGTTTTCCGCCAGCCTGGTCGGCGCCCTCCAGCAGGTAGGGCTGCCGCTCGAGGACGATCTGTTGCTGTTGGGCGACAGCGGTGGCAGCGAGGGCCTGCTGGCCATCGGCTCGGCACTGATAAACTCCCTGGCCAGGTTAAACACCGAGCTGTACCTGATCATCGACGACTTTCATCATGTCGCTGATCCGCGTATCAACCAGCTCATGCAAACACTGATCGACAGTGCGCCGACCCACCTGCATTTCATCATTGCTTCGCGGGTTGCTCCTGCCCTGCTGCTCGGCCGGCTGAGGGCCATGGGGCAATTGTGTGAAATCGGCGGCAACGAACTGTCATTCAACTTCAGGGAGTCCTTGGCCTTTCTCAAGACACACCTCGATGCAGAAATCGACCTCGACGCCGCCCATGCCATCCATGCCCAGACCGATGGCTGGCCGATCGGCTTGCAGCTGGTATCGATCTCGCTCAAGTCCGCACCGCGCAAACGCACGGGATTGAGTGCACTGGCACCCAACAGCGCCGACCTGAGCGCCTATCTGTCAGAGGACGTCATCGCCAACTTGCCCGAAGGCCTGATCGACTTCCTGCAAAAGGTCTCCATCCTGCGGCGCTTTAATGCCGAGTTGGCCGCCCATCTGACCGAGTGCCCTGACGCGGCGCAGCTGATTTCAACGATTGAGTCGCTGAACCTGTTCTTGCTCCCCGTAGACATGGAGGATCGATACCAGTGGTACCGCCTGCACCCCATGTTCGCAGAGTTCCTCAACCAGCAACTCCTGCAAAGTGGCACCGATGTGCGCAAGCTTCATCATCGTGCGGCGCAGTGGTTCGGTGATCAGGAGCTGGTCATGGAGGCTCTGCGCCATGCCCTGCTCAGCGAGGATTTCGACGCCGTCGTGCAGTTGTTGGAGCATTCTCTGCATCCGTTGAGCAATATCAGCCACCTCGGCACATTCCTGCGCTGGATCGAAAAGGTTCCGCAGGATTTGCTCATGCGCCACCCGCGCCTGGTGATGTTCGGTGTCTGGGGTTATGCATTGACCGCTCGTATCGATCAAAGTGTGCGCTGGCTCGAACTGCTCGAAGCATCGTGCGGGGAACGGTACGCCGCGCAGATTTGTCTGGTGAAGGGCATGATCGCCGGTCAGCAGGACGATTCCGAGCGCAGCCTGCAAGCTATTGCGCCCATCATGGATTCGCCCTTGCGCAATCCGCTGCTGGAACACTTTCGCCTGGGCCTAATCATCGGTAACCAGGCCATGGTCGGCAACTATGCCCTGGCCCGCGCCACCTACAGGTCGATCAATTTCACCGGCACTGAAGAACCGCTGTGGATCGCCCGCAGTTCCATGGCCGTCGCCACGTTGCTCGAAGGCAATGTGCTGGAAACCGAGCGCTACGCGGCGCCCCTCCTCGCCCAAGCTGAAGTCGCCTATGGCCGACGCTCGATCAGTGCCTGCACCTGTGCCGCGCTCATGGCAGAAGTTCGATATGAGCAAGATCGCATTGATGATGCCCGTGAAACATTGGCCAACCGACTGGACGTCCTGAGCTTTTCCGTACCGGCATGCACTTACAGCGCCGCCGTGATCTACGCCCGCTTGCAGTTGCTGCAGGAAACACCCCGCGCCGCCATGGACTATCTGGGCAAGCGCGCCGAACACTTCCGCACACGCAAACTCGATCGTGGCATTGCCTTGATGTTGGCGGAGCAGATTCGCATCGAACTGATGAACGACGATTGGCAACGGGGTGACTGGCGCCATGGGCAAATGCTGCAAGCGGAGCTCGATGAGCTCGCTGATCAGCACTCGGGAGAAAAGGCTCGCGATCGAGAGATATGTGCCATCGCGGCAATGTCTCGTGCAAGGATGACACGCGCCAGCCACCTGCCCGAGCAGGCGCTTGAGGCGCTCGATGAGGTATTCAGCGTTGGGCAATTGCTGGGACGCGGTCAACTGCTGGTCAAGGCCCACCTGCTCAAGGCATTGGTGCTGATTGATCTTGACGATGAAGCGCAAGCGCAGTCCTGCCTTAAGGAAGCACTGACGCTGGGCTACCGTCTCGGTCTGGTGCGCACGTTCCTGGACGAAGGTGAGGTGCTGTGCCTGGCGCTGGCGAAGCTCGAAACATTCGAAAGCAAAGCCATCGAAGCCTATCAGAAGCAGCTTTGTGCTCAGGTGCAGGAAACGGAGTTTACATCTGCGGATTGTGAGGGTCCGGGTGCGCCAGGTACCATTGTCGCCGATGGGGTCGCGTTGACCAAACGAGAAGAAGACATCCTCGCCTTGCTTGAGCAATCGATGCCCAACAAACGCATCGCCCGAACGCTCAATATCAGCGATCAGACGGTCAAGTGGAACCTGCGCAATATCTTCATGAAGTTCGGCGTATCCAGCCGGTACGAAGCGATCATCATCGCCCGCAAGCGCTCTAACAAACCCGAAACCTCATAACGCAGGAAATACCTTGTGGGAGCTGGCCTGCCAGCGATGGCGTCAGCACATTCAACATCATCGGTGACTGACACACCGCTTTCGCCAGCAGGCTGGCTCCCACAGTGAATTTGTGCCAAACACAAAAATCGCGGCCAAACCCAAACCTGTGGGAGCGAGCTTGCCCGCGATGGCGTCGGCAGATTCAGCATCATCGGTGACTGACACATTGCTTTCGCGGGCAAGCCCGCTCCCACAGTGGAAAGGCAAGCCCCACCGGGGCATGACCTCAGCGCCCCTGGTAAACCGGCGGACGTTTATCCAGGAAGGCCTTGATCGCTTCCTTGTGATCGACGCTGTAGAAGTTTTCCTTCTCCAGCGCCAGCGAGGTGTCCAGCACCAGGTTCACCGTATCGCGCAGGATCTTGTTGACCGACGCCTTGCTGGCAGCGATGGCCAGGCGCGGACCGTCGGCCATGCGACGGGCCATGGCCGTGGCGCGTTCCAGCATAGCATCGCCAGGCACTACCTCGTTGATCAGACCAATGCGCTCGGCTTCGGTGGCCGTCAGGCTGTCACCGGTGAACAGGTACTGCTTGGCCCGTGCCGGACCAACCAGCCACGGCCAGATCGCAGCACCGCCATCCCCCGCGGCCACACCGATACGTACATGCGGATCGGCGATTTTGGCTGACTCGGCGGCATAGATGATGTCGCAAAACAACGCAAGGGTCGCACCCAGCCCGGCCGCAGGACCGTTGATGGCGGCAATGATCGGCTGCGGCAGTTCCAGCAGGTCGATGATCAGCTTGCGTGCTTCACGGAACAACTTGTCGACCCCTTCGGGGGTGATGTCGCGGAACCAGCTCAGGTCGCCGCCGCCACAGAAACCGCGTCCTTCGCCGGTCAGGACCACGGCATGCACCTCGCGGTCGCTGGCGATCTCGGCAAACACCCGGGACAACTCTTCGTGCAGGCCGGCGTTGATGGCGTTCATCGCCTCGGGCCGGTTCAGACGCATGGTCAACACGCCAGTGTCCAGTTCAAATGCGATGAATTTGTAATGTGCGTAGTGCATGAAACCTCCGTCAGGCATGGGAATTAAGCAGTGGCGCCGCCATCGACGACAAAATGCGCACCGGTGACATAGGAGGCCTCGTCCGAAGCCAGCCACAACACCATTTCGGCCTGTTCCTGTGGCTCGCCAAGACGGCGCAAGGCCGTGGTCTTAACGGCGTGCTCGAGCACTTTGCCGTTGAATTCGCTTTCAGGGCCGACGGTCATTGGCGTCGTGACATAGCCTGGGCATAGCGCGTTGATGCGGATGCCGTACTTGCCATATTCCATCGCAGCACTGCGGGTCAGGCCGATCACGCCGTGCTTGGAAGCGCTGTAGGCGGCAGCCCCCGGCGTCCCCTGCAGGCCCATGATCGAGGCGGTATTGATGATCGATCCACCCTTGGCCTTCATCGCACGCAACTGATGCACCATGCAGTTGAAGACCCCGGTCAGATTCACGTCCAGCACCAGCCGCCATTGCTCCAGGCCCTGCTCTTCCGTCAATGCAGGGGTGCCGCTGATGCCGGCGTTGTTGAAGGCGATATCGAGCTGGCCGAAACGGGCCAGGGTTGCAGTGACCAGAAGCGCGCACTGCGCATCGCTGCGTACATCGACCTGCTGGAAGTACGCCTGTCCGCCCGTCTGGGTGATCAGCTTGACCACCGCCTGGCCCGAGGCCTCATTAGTGTCGGCGACCATGACCTGGGCACCCTCATCGGCAAACCTCAACGCCGTGGCTTTGCCGATACCCGATGCACCACCGGTGACAATGGCGACCTTGCCTTGCAAAAGGCTCATCTAAAGCTCCTTCCGAATTGTTTTTGTTGGGAAACCATTTGCTTTACGCGGTGGCGCCGCCATCGACGACGAACTGCGCACCGGTGACGTAGGAGGATTTGTCCGACGCGAGCCACAGCGCCATCTGCGCCAGTTCTTCAGGCTCGGCCTGTCGACGCAGTGCGGCATTGTTGACGGCCATGTCGATCATCCTGTTGCTGAAGCTGCTTTCCGGGCCCTGGGTCATGGGCGTCACCACCAGGCCCGGGCAAAGGGCGTTGATGCGGATCCCTTGTTTGCCGTATTCGAGCGCAGCACTTTTGGTCAGACCGATCACGCCATGCTTAGAGGCGCAATAAGCCGAACTGCCCGGTGTGCCGGAGAGGCCGGCGATCGACGCGGTGTTGATGATCGAGCCGCCACGGCCCTTCATGGCGCGTAGCTCATGGACCATGCAGTTGAAGACCCCGGTGAGGTTGACGTCGAGGACGCGCCGCCAGAGACCCAGTCCCTGATCCTCTGTGAGTGCCGGCGTGGCAAAGATGCCGGCGTTGTTGAAGGCAATGTCCAGTTGCCCATAGCGCTGCAGCGTGGTGTCGATCAAGGCCGCACAATCGCGTTCGTTGCACACGTCGAGGTATTGAAAGAATGCCTCGCCACCTTGCCCCTTGATCTGTTCGACCAGTTCATTGCCTTCCTTCCTGGCCATGTCGGCGATCACCACGCGGGCGCCCTCTTTCACAAACAGCTCAGCTGTGACGCGACCGATGCCGGAGGCGCCGCCGGTGATGATCGCGACCTTGTCTTGAAGAAGCGTGCTTTGAAGAAGAGTCATGGATGCTCCGATAAAGAATGCGCCCGCCGTACACGCAGACACTCGGCAAAAAGGTTATTACAAGGCGTTCGCCCACCTAACCACCCACTACGTATTGGCACCACCTGCGCTCCCCGCCCTCTCGCCCCACCCATCCTGACCGGGTTACGCCCCTGACGTGTTCAGTCACATTTGAAGTGTGGCGGCATCCACTGCCGCTGACGCCTCGCCAAGTGTTCGTGGCGAAGCATCATCAATTGAGCATGGAGTTTGAGATGTCGCAGAAAATCTACGTGGCCGGCGTCGGCATGATTCCCTTCGTCAAGCCGGGCACCAGCGGGACTTATATTGAAATGGGCTCGCAAGCGGTGCGCCTGGCGCTCAAGGATGCCGGCCTGGACTACGGGCTGATCCAGCAGGCTTACGTGGGCTATGTGTACGGCGATTCCACCTGTGGCCAGGCGGCGTTGTATGACGTCGGCATGAGCGGCATCCCGGTGATCAACGTCAACAACAACTGTTCGACTGGCTCCAGCGCGTTGTTCCTGGCACGCCAGGCGGTGGAAAGCGGTGCGGTGGAATGCGCATTGGCCATGGGCTTCGAACAGATGCAGGCCGGTGCGCTCAAGAGCCATTGGGACGATCGCCCCGGCCCGATGGGCAAGAGCATCGCCATCGTCGACCAGTTGGCCTCCGATGCGGCGGAACTGCCGATGGCCTTGAAAATGTTCGGCGGCGCGGGCCGCGAGCACATGGAAAAGTACGGCACGCAGATGAGCACCTTCGCCGCCATTCGCGCCAAGGCCAGCCGTCACGCCGCGAACAACCCGTTGGCGATGTTCCGCAAGGTCGTAACCACCGAAGACGTGATGAACGATCAGGTGATCTGGCCAGGGGTGATGACTCGCCTCATGGCATGCCCACCTACTTGCGGCGCCGCTGCCGCAATCGTCTGCACCGAAGCCTTTGCGAAAAAACATGGCCTGCGCACTGACGTGGTCATCCTGGCCCAATCGCTGACCACCGATAAGCCGGTCGCTTTCGATCCGCCGTCGATGATCCAGATGGTCGGTTTCGACATGGCCCAGCGCGCGGCCAAAGAAGTCTATGAAAAGGCCGGCGTCGATCCACGGGACATCCGTGTGGCGGAAATGCACGACTGCTTTGCCCACAACGAATTGCTCACCTACGAATCCCTGGGCCTGTGCCCGGTCGGCGAAGCCGAGCAATTCATCCTCGATGGCAACAACACCTACGGCGGACAGGTCGTCACCAACCCGTCCGGCGGTCTGCTTTCCAAGGGCCACCCACTGGGCGCAACCGGCCTGGCGCAGTGCTACGAGCTGACTCATCAGCTGCGCGGCACCGCCGAAGCGCGCCAGGTCGAGGGCGTGAACCTCGCCCTGCAACACAACCTCGGCCTGGGCGGCGCCTGCATCGTCACCCTGTTCGGCCGCGGCTGATAAATGAAGCGCGTCGGGTTTCCGGCGCGTTTTCCCGACTACTGATAGGAATCAACTGAGATGGCAGACAAGAGTCTGATCGGTCGTTCGCTCGGCGTAACCACCGCCGAAGTCGAAAAAGGCCGCCTGCGTTTCTTCGCCAAGGCCATTGGCGAAACCGACCCGGTGTACACCGATGAAGCCGCCGCCAAGGCAGCCGGCTACAAATCGCTGCCGGTACCGCCGACCTTCCTGGTGTGCCTCAGTGGCGAAGGCCGCGATATCGAAGCGCAACTGCGGATCTATGAATTCGACCTGGGCCGCATCCTCCACGCCGAGCAGTCGTTCGAATACCACAAGCCAGCGGTTGCAGGCGACGTGTTGACCTTCGACAGCAAGATTGTCGATGTCTACGAAAAAGCGGGCGGCCGTCTGCAATTCGTGGTCAACGAAGTCCGCGTCACCAACCAGGATGGCGAGCACATCGCCGATCTCCGTTGCTCTCTGGTACAGCGTTAAGGAACCGTCGATGACTACCGTTCAATACTCCGATATTCAGGTTGGCGATGAAATCCCGCTGCTCAAGCTGCAGCCGGTCAACCGCACCACGCTGGCGCTGTACTGCGGCGCTTCCGGCGACCATAACCCGATCCACATCGACCTCGACTTCGCCCGCAAGGCGCGCATGCCCGATGTGTTCGCCCACGGCATGTTGTCCGCCGCCTACCTGGGCCGGCTCCTGACCCAATGGGTGCCGCAGCAGCAGGTGCGCAAGCTGTCGATCCGTTTCACCGGCATTACTCAGTTGGGCCACGTGCCGGCCTGCACCGGCCAGGTGGTCGAGAAATTCGAAGCTGATGGCGAGAAACGCGTTCGCCTGTCGATCCGCTGCGCCAACCAATACGGCGAAGACAAACTCGTCGGCGAAGCCATCGTCGCGCTGAACTGATCCCCTCCTCCAACCAACAACAATAGAAGGTCAAGCACAATGAAAAAGCTCGAAGGTAAAGTCGCCCTGGTCACCGGTTCCGGTCGTGGTATCGGTCGTAGCGTCGCCCTGCAACTGGCCGCCTACGGCGCTCGCGTGGTGGTCAATGACCTCGACGCCGCTCCAGCCGAGGAAGTGGTTGCAGAAATCCGCAACGCCGGCGGTGAAGCTGTGGCGTGTGTGGGGAGCGTGACCGCAGCCGATTTTGCCGATCGTTTTGTACAAACCGCCGTTCAGAACTACGGTGCCATCGACATCATCATCAACAACGCCGGTTACACCTGGGACAACGTGATCCAGAAGATGACCGACGAGCAGTGGTACGCCATCCTCGATTGCCACTTGACCGCACCTTTCCGCATCCTGCGTGCCGCCCAGCCAGTCATCAGTGCCCAGGCCAAGAAAGAAGCCGCCGAAGGCAAGGAAGTGTTCCGCAAGGTTATCAACATTTCCTCGGTGGCCGCAGGTGGTAACGCCGGTCAGACCAACTACTCCTCGGCCAAGGCCGGCATCCTCGGCATGACCAAGACCCTGGCCCGCGAGTGGGGTCGTATGAAGGTTTGCGTCAACTCCGTGGCGTTCGGTTTTATCGATACCCGCCTGACCCAGGCGCTGGCCGGTACCGAGAGCAAGACCGTGAACATCGAAGGGCGCGAAATCAAGGTCGGCGTGCAACAGGCGATGATTGATGGCGCCAGCCAGAACATCCCGCTGGGCCGACCGGGTACCGCGGACGAAGCCGCAGGTTCGGTAGTGATGCTGTGCCTGCCGGAAGCCAACTACGTCTCCGGCCAGACCCTGGTCTGCGGCGGCGGCATGGGCAGCCTCTAAGCTCACCGTTTCCCGTTCGCCCCTGCTCCGGTGCGGGGGCGAACGGACCCTGAACATTCGATGAACCCGAGGTACACGCCATGCTGGAAAATTATCGTTCGCCGTGGATGGACGAAGACGTACAACCCTTCGCCGACAGCATTCGTCGCTTTGTAACCCAGAGCCTGGCCCCGCGCGAAGAAAAGTGGCGCGAGCAGCATCAGTCAGACCGCGAGTCATGGCTGGCCTGCGGTGAAATGGGCATGATCCTGCCGGACGTGCCCGTTGAATACGGTGGTGCCGGTGGCACGGCCGCCCACGTCGCGGCCGTGGTCAACGAGCTGAATTACGCCGGTGTCAGCGGGATTTCCCTGGGCATCAACCATATCGTCGGTCACTACATCCTCGATGACGGCACCGAAGAGCAGAAGCTGCACTGGTTGCCGAAAATCGCCTCGGGTGAAGTGATCTGCTCCGTTGCCATGACTGAACCCGGCACCGGTTCCGACTTGCAGGCGGTTCGCACGCGCGCGGTCAAACAAGGCGACAAGTACATCATCAACGGCGTCAAGACCTTCATCACCAACGGCCAGCTCAGCGACATGGTCGCCGTGGTGGCGAAAACCGACCTGAGTGCCGGTTCCAAGGGCATCTCGATCTTTCTGGTCGATACCAGACTGCCGGGTTTTCGTCGCGGCAAGTGCCTGGACAAGGTCGGCCTGCAGTCCTCCGACACCTCGGAAATGTTCTTCGACGATGTCGAGGTATCAGCCGAATGTCTACTTGGCGGCGTCGAAGGCAAGGGTTTCTATACACTGATGAAGCAACTGCCTTACGAACGCGCGCAAATCGCGATTTGTGCGGCGGCACAGATGGAACGGGCCCTAGCGCTGACCCTGGAATACACCAAGGAACGTACCGTGTTCGGCAAGACCGTTCTGGACTACCAGAATACCCGCTTCACGCTCGCGGACGTCAAAGCCACGGTACTGGCCTCGCGGACCTTCTGCGACTATCTGATCCAGCAATGGGTCGACGGCAAGCTCGATTCCGCCACCGCGTCCATGGGCAAATTCTGGTTGACCGAGCGTAACAGTGAGGTCCTGGACCGTTGCCTGCAGTTCTTCGGCGGCTATGGCTACATGAACGAATACCCGATTGCCCGCATGTGGGCCGATGCCCGGGTAGCGCGTATCTACGGTGGCGCCAACGAAATCCAGCGGGAGCTGGTAGGGCGTTCGCTCTGAAGCACTGAAGATTTTTTGCCGGTACGTGCGCGGCTGCCTGTAGCCGCGCCGAACCGGACATGGCTACACGACCAACGATAAAAACAAAATTCTGGAGTCTCCCCATGTACATCACTCAAGGATTGCATCGGCATCTGCAAGCCAGGCCGGACGCGACCGCCGTACGGTTTGAGGGTCGCAGCATCACTTACGCCCAACTGGGCGACCGCGTTGCGCGCCTGGCGTGCGTCCTCCAAGGACTGGGTGTGAACCTCGGCGATCGCGTTGCCATGCTATCGCTCAATTCACAGCGCTACATCGAGTACTACCTGGGTGTGCCATGGGCCGATGCCGTACTCAACCCGGTGAACATTCGCTGGAGCGCGGCAGAAATCATCTATTCGCTGGACGATTCCGAGACCACGGTGCTGATCGTCGACGATACGTTCAAGGCGTTGGGCAGCAGAATCGCAGCCGAGGCCAAAACCATCCGCACGGTGATTTACGCTGGAGAGGGCGAGACACCGAGCGGGATGCTCAACTACGAGGCGCTGCTGGAAGCCGCCCATCCGATCGAAGATGCGCGGCGCTGCGGTGATGAACTGCTGGGTATTTTCTATACCGGCGGCACGACAGGATTTCCCAAGGGCGTGATGCTTAGCCACAGCAACGTTGCATTTTCCGCAATGGCCACCTTGAACATGGGGACCTATGGCGCCGATGCGGTGTTCCTGCATGTCATGCCCATGTTTCACCTTGCGGACTTCGCCGCGATGACGGCGTTGTTCTTCAGCGGTGGCACTCACGTCGTCCTGCCCTCCTTCATTCCGCAAACGGTGCTGGAAACCATCGAACAGGAGCGCATCAGCGAAATCCTGTTGGCCCCGACCATGATCCAGATGCTTCTGGATTGCCGGGACAAACATCCGCAGTTGGCGAGCCTTGAGCTCGGCTCGCTGACGGCCATCGGTTATGGCGCATCGCCCATTACCCCTGTCCTGCTTGATCGAGCCCGGGAGGCATTCCCCGCCGCCGGCTTCTTCCAGGGTTACGGCATGACCGAACTGGCGCCCATGGCCACTTCCCTTTCGGCCGAGTATCACTGCCAAGCGCATCACGACAGCGGCAAGATGTACTCCGCAGGTCGCCCTGCCATTTGCGTCGAAGTGCGTATTGTCGATGTCCATGACAACGAGGTTCCACGCGGCACCGTGGGGGAAATCATCGTGCGCGGTCCGAACGTCATGCTCGGCTACCTGAACAAGCCGCAAGAGACCGCTGAAGCGCTGCGCAACGGCTGGATGCACACCGGCGACGGTGGCTACATGGACGAAGACGGCTTCATCTACGTGTGCGATCGCCTGAAGGACATGATTGTCAGCGGCGGTGAAAACATCTATTCGGCCGAAGTCGAAACCGCCATCGCCAGCCATCCCGCTGTCGCGCAGATCGCCGCCATCGGTATCCCCTGCTCCAAATGGGGCGAAACGGTGCATGCAGTGATCGTGCTCAAACCAGGTGAAGCTGCCACCGGCGAAGACATCATCGCCCACTGTCGCGAACGCATCGCCGGCTACAAATGCCCGCGCAGCGTCGAGTTCCGTGATGCCCTGCCGCTGTCCAGCGTGGGCAAAGTGCTCAAGACCGAATTGCGCAAACCTTTCTGGGGCGACCGCAAGCGCAACATCGCCTGATCCCCTGCCCCTGGCGCGCCAAGGGGCAGCTCATCGCAGATGCAATCATCTTTGGGTCGATGCCAATCATGACAAGAATAAACACGCCTGAAACAAACAAAGTGAAGCTGTGTGCCGCGGTGTTGTTGAGCGCCTTGTTGATCGCCGTATTGCAGACGGCACCAGCCTCCGACAAGCAGCAACTGGAGGCACAGTTCGTTGCAGGGCGGGCCTTTGAAGCAGCGGTCTGGGGCATGCCACTGGTGAATTTCGATGCCATGCGCCAGGCCTATTTCCGCGATGCCGGTGCACAGTACAACGACATCATGTTCTGGTCCCGTCCTTCGGATTGGCGCAACCAGACCACCACGCCCAACCATTCCACGCTGTACGTGATGTTCTTTGTCAACCTCAAGGACGGGCCGGTGGTCGTAGACATCCCGGCCACCCGTCAGGCGGGGCTGTACGGGACATTAATCGACGCCTGGACGACGCCCCTGCTGAATGTTGGCAACAAGGGCCAGGACCAGGGAAAAGGCGGCAAATACCTGATGCTGCCACCGGGCTACCAGGGGCAAGTCCCCGCAGGCTACATCCCTGTGCAAAGCAATACCTTCAACAACTACAGCCTGCTTCGGGTGATCACCAAAACCACCGATAAACAGGACCTGGCTGAAGGTGTGGACTACCTCAAGAACTTGAAAGTCTACCCATTGGCGAGCGCCGGGAATGAACCGGCGAATCGCTACATCGACATGGCGGACAAGGTTTATGAAGGCATCGCCAAATTTGACGACAGCTTCTATGACGCCATTGCCAGAATGGTCGCCGAAGAGCCAGTTCAGGAGCGAGACCTGGCGATCATGGGGCAGTTGCGTTCCCTGGACATTGGCAAAGGGCTGTCTTACAACCCCGATAGCCAACGGCGCCAACTGCTCAGTCAGCAAGCAAAACAGGCGCAGTTTTACCTCATGAGCGGTTACGAGCAGTCGGGGGTGCCGATCTGGGGGGAGCAACGTAAATGGCGGTCATTGGCCGATCCGAAAACCACGCTGGGTACCAGGCTGAGTTTCGTCCAGCCCGGGCAGAGCGTCCTGCTCGATGAGCGTGCCTACGCCTGGTTCGCGATGTTCGGGCCCATCGTGCCACCGGGTGTCCAGGTCTATATGAAGTCCTACGCGACATCGACCGGGCAACCACTGGACGGCAATCACAGCTACCGCCTGCGGGTGCCGGCCGATGTACCCGCGAATGATTTCTGGTCGGTGGATGCCTATGACGTCAGCACCGGTGGGTTCATCCGCCAGGCCCGAGTGGTCGGTCTCGACTCCTACGACCAGCAACTCAAGCGCAACGTCGATGGCTCGGTGGACCTGTACTTCGCGCCTGAAGCCCCGCCCGGCCATGAGAACAACTGGATCAGCACCCAGACGGGTCAGCGTTTCTTCACCCTCTTCCGCATCTACGGTCCCCAGCAGGCAATGATTGACCGCAGCTGGGTGCTCAATGATGTGGACAAAATTGACTAAACCTCGGGCAAAGGGCTGACAACCCACTGAGTTCCCTTTTGCATCGGTGTGCGATCGCCGCCGATGCTTTTTTTTGCGCTGCCGATCATCCCATTGGAGACACCTGCCATGAGCGAATCACTCGCCCGGACGCTATTCACACGCCTGCAGATAACCGGCCCGGACGTGGATGGCGTTGCCCTCGTCACCCTGGCCCGCCCGGATAGCCTGAACAGCATCGACCTGGAAATGTTCACCGAACTCAAGCGCCTGGCTGTGGTTGCCGAGGCGGATCCACAGGTCCGCGTAATGATTCTGACCGGAGCAGGCCGCGGATTCTGCGCGGGTCTGGACCTGGAGGTAGCCGGACAACTCTCGGGCTTGAGCATTGAGCAGTACATGCATATCCAGGAGTTGGCCGGCAGCACGATCGCTGCCTTGCGCTTGATGCCCAAGCCGCTGATTGCGGCGGTGAATGGCGCGGCAACCGGCGGCGGACTCGCCCTGGCACTGGTGGCCGATATCCGCCTGGCCAACGAGCAGGCACGTATGGGCGTGGCATTCACTCGTCTCGGGCTGTCTTCGTGCGATGTCGGCATGTCGTGGCTGCTGCCTCGTATCGTTGGCCTGGGGGCCGCCAGTGAACTCATGCTCACCGGACGCATCATCGACGCGCAGGCGGCCGCGCGCATCGGCCTGGTCAACCACGTAATGACGGCCGATGAACTGATCGACAGCGCTTATCAGCTGGCTCGGGAAATTGCCCGCAACTCGGCGTTTGCCATGCGCCTGACCAAACAGGGATTGCAGACGAACGTCGACGCAACCTCCCTGCACGCCGCCATCGAACTTGAAAACCGGACCCAGGCGCTGGCGGCGCGCTCGGAAGAGATGCAGACGGTTTTCGCCAGATTCAGCGAAGAACAGGCCAGCAAGCGCCGGTAACTCCTCCCCACAACACACTCAGGTGACCTTTAAATGAGCCATACCTATACCTCTCCCTGGATGAACCCTGAACTGCAATTGTTCCGCGACAACGTGCGGCGCTTCTTCGCCGAAGAAGTGGTGCCCCATCAAGAGCTCTGGTACAAGCAACATCACGTCGACCGCGAGCTCTGGTACAAGGCCGGTGAACTGGGCTTGCTGGCTCTGGACATGCCTGAGGAATACGGCGGCAGCGGCGGCACCTTTGCACACCTGGCGGTGTTTTTCGAAGAGCAGGCAGCGGTCGGTGACTGGGGTTTTGGCGTGCAGGTGCACCACATCGTCTCTCACTACATTCTCAATCACGGCACCGAAGACCAGAAACGCCTGTACCTGCCCAAAATGGCCTCGGGCGAGATGATCGGTGCCATCGCCATGACCGAACCGGGTGCCGGTTCCGACTTACAGGGCATCCGCACCCGTGCCATACGCGAAGGCAACGAGTACGTGATTGACGGTGCCAAAACGTTTATCTCCAATGGCTCGATGGCAGACCTGGTGGTGGTCGTGACCAAGACCGATCCGAATGCAGGTAGCAAAGGCATGTCGCTGATCATTGTCGAGACCCGGGATAAGGCAGGCTTCAGTGTCGGTCGACGCCTGGAGAAACTCGGCCAGCACAACGCCGATACCGCCGAATTGTCGTTCGCCGGTGTACGGGTGCCCGTGACCAACCTGCTCGGCGGTGAAGAAGGTTTGGGCATGCGCCAGTTGATGTCCGACCTGGCCTATGAGCGCGTCGGTTGCGCAGTTGGCTCCACGGCGGCCATTGAGCGAGCGGTGCGCCTGACCGTGGAATACGTGCGTGAACGCAAAGCGTTTGGCAAACCCTTGCTGGACCTGCAGAACACCCGCTTCAAACTGGCCGAAGCCGATACCCAGGCCACCCTCGCCCGGGTTTTCACCGACAACTGCATCCAGCGCATGCTCGACGGCACCATGGACACGGTCGCCGCCTCGAAGGCCAAGTTGTGGACGACCGAAACCCAAGGCAAGGTCATCGACGAGTGCCTGCAACTGTTCGGCGGTTACGGCTACATGATGGAGTACCCGATCGCCCGCATGTATGCCGACGCCCGCGTCCAGCGGATCTATGCCGGCACCAGTGAAATCATGAAAGAGATTATTGCGCGCGCGCTGTAAGCGATGCGCCGGTCCAGAGAGGCCATCGGGTCGAACGATTTCGACCCGATGGCCTCGACGGTCAAACCTCTTCGCGGCTCAACGCAGATTGTTGGTCATACGGGGAATAGCGCGATTGGCGATCACGAAAAATCCTGACCGCTGCAGCCTGTTGGTCGCGAGCCAGAAACAAGCGACCGCCACGGTCGATCACATGATCAAGCAAGCGCTCTTTCTCGCCGATCAGGCATTCCGGATTACGGTCGTAACCACCGGTGAGGGATAGATCCAGCCAGCGGATCGCGGGGATCAGGTCGCCAGCGAACAACACCGGCCCACCCGGCATGCTGATCTCCGGCAGTAATTGGCCGAGGGTGTATCCGTCACTCGCATGCAAGTGCCACCCAGCGCCGAGCTCCGCATTCGTCCCTGCTTGAAGCAGCTTCAAGCGCCCGCTGTGCTCCAGTTGGCGCACAATCCAGCGAACGAATAGGTTGCGGTCATGTGGGTGAGGATGTTGCGCCCGACGCCAATGATTCTTGCCCGTCAAGTAATGGGCACGAGGAAACAGCACGCGCTGCACCAAACCATCTTCGATAACCCGCAACAGGTCCTGGGAAGGCCATGTGTGCAGATGGGTCAAAAACACGACATCGATATCGTTTTCGCCCAAGCCCAGACGGGCCAGATTATGCAAAAGGCTGGGAGCATTAGGCTGGCAGTTGCAGGTGCGTGGCAGTGGCGCCAGCAGAGATTCGCTACCCGCCATGACCAGGATATTTCGCTTTTGCTCTTGAACCAGCAGGACGCGCGAAGCCAACTTGACCAGGTTGTCCTGATCGGGTTGCATCCACTGAGACCACAAACGACGAGGCGTATTGCCAAACAATACGCCACCATCAATTGTGCGCGGCGCGCCGTTGATACTGGAGAGTTGTCGCTGCAAAGCGACACTCCCCTTCTGTGCAAGATTCAACGCCATACCGATGTAGCAGCGTCGTCGAGCGCGGCCACTACCTGATCGGTGTGCTCACCAAATCGCGGAATCGGACCAGGTACTACAACCTGGTCATCAAAGCGCGGCGCGGCCACTGTTTGTAGCATATTGTCCCGCACGAAATACACTTGACGGGCCACGTTATGGGGGTGTTTTGCAGCTTCATCCGGACTCAATACCGGCGAGAAGCAAACGTCGGTGTATTCCAGTAATTCACACCATTGGTCGCGGGTGCGGGTCTGAAACAGTTCGGTGAAATGTTGATGCATTTCGCCCCAGCGCTTGCCGTCCCATTGGCGAGCGAAACGCGGGTCGTCTTGCAAACCCAGTTTCTGCAGCAACAACGCATAGAACTGCGGCTCAATCGAACCCAGGGTGATGAATTCATCATCAGCGCAGCGATAGGTCGAGTAGAAATGCGAGCTGTCATGCAGGTTGTTGCCGCGATTGAAACCTTCGCCGAAGAAGCCGGCATTACGGGTCGACAGCATCAACTGCATCATGTGCGCGGAACCATCGAGGATCGCCGCGTCGACGACCGTCCCCTGTCCAGTCTGCCGTGCATTGAGCACACCGGCCAACAGACCGACAGCCAGATAAAGCGCGCCACCGCCGATGTCGCCGAGCAGGGTGATTGCCGTACTCGGTGGCTCAGCAGCGGTGCCGTTGTGGTACAGCGCGCCGGATAACGAGATGTAATTGTTGTCGTGCCCCGCGGCCTGCGCCATCGGGCCACCTTGACCCCAGCCGGTCATGCGGCCAAATACCAGGCGCGGATTACGCGCGCGGCACACGTCAGGTCCAAGGCCCAGACGCTCCATAACTCCCGGGCGCATGCCCTCAATCAATACGTCCGCGTCTTCGATCAGCTTCAACACCAGTTCTCGACCTTCGACCGTCTTCAGGTCGGCGGCAACGGATCGCTTGCCGCGGTTGACGAGGTTCGTCCGACCGCCACCCTGATCGACGCGCTCAACCGCAATGACGTCCGCACCGAGATCGGCCAGGTGCATCGCACAAAAAGGACCGGGACCGATCCCACAGATTTCAACCACCTTGATACCCGACAGCATGAGAACTCTCCTCTTGTTTTTGGCGTGATTCAGGCATTGGGAACGCAGGTTAAGTGATATGGAGCATCCTGACCCCAACCCACTAGAGGTGGTTTTTTTCATCCTGACGACAGCCAATAATTGAACGCGAATGCCGGTTTGGCGCTTTCACAACGATGACAAGGTTTCGGTAATGACAGTGCAGATAAACGAACGCGCGACACGCAGGCTCCTGCATACCCGCAACGTGGTATGCAGCGGTTATGAGCGCAGTGATGGCCTGTATGACATCGTGGGAACGTTAGTGGACACCAAGGTCGATGACTCCGACATGTTTTTCAAATATGTCCAGGCTGGTGAGCCTTTCCACCAGATGCGTCTGACCATGACGATCGACCTGGACCTGGTGATTCACGCGCTCACCGCCCATACCGACGTTGGCCCTACGCCCTACTGTGCCGAAATCAACCCGGTGTACGCCAAGTTGGTGGGCATGAAGATTGGCTCGGGTTTCAAAAAACGTGTGTTGGAGCGGGTGGGCGGCAGCCTGGGCTGCACGCATCTGACCGAACTTTTGGGTCCGATGGCGACCACGGCCTTCCAGACCACTTTTTTCCTGCAGCGGGACGCCCAGAAGAAAAAGTGCAACGATGACCCTGCATATCAGATGCCCAGGCCTTGGGTCATTGGTACCTGCCATGCCTATCGCGCAGAGGGAGAGGCCGTGCGTCTGATCTGGCCGCAGACACTTTCTTCACCGGTTGGCTGATTCTCGGTGATTTACAGTTTTCGTAGGAGCAGGTCGGATTTTCTAGCGGTGTGGGCGGTCACCCTCCTCGGCTGAAAATACTGCTCCTACTTTTTTATTCCAGAGCGGACTTTGCGCCCTCCATCTCAACAGGAGAACCCCTATGCTCGAAACCTATGTTCGACACGTAAACGCACGCGCCGAGGAAGGCCTTCCACCGCTGGCGCTGAATACTGATCAAACCGTCGACCTGGTCGAGCTGCTGAAAAATCCCCCGGCTGGAGAAGAAGCTTTCCTCGTTGACCTGATCACCCATCGCGTTCCGCCAGGAGTGGACGAAGCAGCCTATGTAAAGGCCGGTTTCCTGTCTGCCATCGCCAAGGGCGAAGCCAAATCCCCCCTGATCGACAAGAAGCGCGCTGTTGAATTGCTCGGCACCATGCAGGGCGGCTACAACATTGTGACCCTGGTCAACCTGCTGGACGATGCCGAACTGGCACCAGTAGCGGCCGAAGAACTCAAGCACACCCTGCTGATGTTCGACGCCTTCCACGACGTGGCTGAAAAAGCCAAGAACGGCAATGTTCACGCCAAAGGCGTGCTGCAGTCCTGGGCTGACGGCGAGTGGTTCGTCAAGCGCCCGACCCTGGCCGACAAGATCAGCCTGCGCGTGTTCAAGGTGACTGGCGAAACCAACACCGACGACCTGTCCCCTGCTCCGGACGCCTGGTCCCGCCCGGACATCCCGCTGCACGCCCTGGCCATGCTGAAAATGGCGCGCGACGGCATCGTGCCTGACGCACAAGGCGTCACCGGCCCGATGAAGCAGATCGAAGAAATGCGCAATTCCGGCTTCCCGATCGCCTACGTCGGTGACGTGGTCGGTACCGGTTCTTCGCGTAAATCGGCGACCAATTCGGTCCTGTGGTTCTTCGGCGACGACGTTCCTTACGTGCCGAACAAGCGTGCCGGCGGTTTCTGCTTCGGCAGCAAGATCGCTCCGATCTTCTACAACACCATGGAAGATGCCGGCGCACTGCCAATCGAATTCGACGTATCCAACATGCACATGGGCGACGTGATCGACCTGTACCCGCATGCCGGCAAAGTCTGCAAGCACGGCACCGACGAAGTCCTGACCACCTTCGAAATGAAGACGCCGGTCCTGCTGGACGAAGTTCGCGCTGGCGGCCGTATTCCGCTGATCATCGGCCGTGGCCTGACCGAGAAGGCGCGCGCCGAGCTGGGTCTGCCACCTGCGGACCTGTTCAAGAAGCCTGAAGCACCGGCTGAAAGCACCAAGGGCTACACCCTGGCGCAGAAAATGGTCGGCAAGGCTTGCGGCGTGACCGGCATCCGTCCGGGCACCTACTGCGAACCGAAGATGACCACCGTGGGTTCCCAGGACACCACCGGTCCGATGACCCGTGACGAACTGAAAGACCTGGCGTGCCTGGGTTTCTCTGCTGACCTGGTGATGCAGTCGTTCTGCCACACCGCGGCCTATCCAAAACCCGTGGACGTCAAGACCCATCACACCCTGCCGGACTTCATGCGCAATCGCGGCGGCGTGTCGCTCAAGGCTGGCGACGGCATCATCCACAGCTGGATCAATCGCATGGTTTTGCCGGATACCGTCGGCACCGGTGGTGACTCGCACACCCGTTTTCCGATCGGCATCTCGTTCCCGGCCGGCTCCGGTCTGGTTGCGTTCGCCGCTGCCACCGGTGTCATGCCGCTGGACATGCCCGAATCGATTCTTGTGCGATTCAAGGGCAAGCTGCAACCGGGCGTCACCCTGCGCGACCTGGTTCACGCCATCCCTTACTACGCCATCCAGAAAGGTCTGCTGACTGTCGAGAAGAAAGGCAAGAAAAACGCCTTCTCCGGCCGAATCCTGGAAATCGAAGGTCTGGAAACCCTGACTGTCGAGCAGGCGTTCGAACTGTCCGACGCCTCGGCCGAGCGTTCAGCTGCCGGTTGCACCATCAAGCTCTCCAAAGAGTCGATCGCTGATTACTTGAAGTCGAACATCACCTTGCTGCGCTGGATGATCGGTGAAGGCTACGGCGACGCGCGTGCGCTGGAGCGTCGTGCTCAAGCAATGGAAGCCTGGCTGACCAACCCCGAGCTGCTGGAAGCGGACAAGGATGCCGAATACGCCGAAGTCCTTGAAATCAACCTCGACGAAATCACGCAACCGGTCTTGTGTGCGCCAAACGACCCGGACGATGCCTGTCTGCTTTCGTCCGTTCAAGGCCAGCAGATCGACGAAGTGTTCATCGGTTCGTGCATGACCAACATCGGTCACTTCCGCGCTGCCGGCAAGTTGCTGGAGCAGGTCAAGGGTCAGCTGCCAACCCGTCTGTGGCTGTCGCCGCCGACCAAGATGGACGCTCACCAGCTGACCGAAGAAGGTTACTACGGCATTTACGGCAGAGCCGGTGCGCGCCTGGAAATGCCGGGGTGTTCGCTGTGCATGGGCAACCAGGCCCGTGTTGCGCCAAACTCGACCGTGGTGTCGACGTCGACCCGTAATTTCCCGAACCGCCTGGGTGACGGCGCGAACGTCT